>CAVQCK010000015.1:0-23867 GCA_963710955.1 uncultured Actinomycetes bacterium
CGGGAGTGATTGATGCCCTCGGCCTTGCGCGGCCGGCGGTGCTCGGCTGGTCGATGGGCGGCTTCGTCTCGCTCGCGCTGGCACTCTCCGACCCCGGCAAGGTCTCCAGGCTCGTCCTGCTGTCCACGAGCGGCGGGGGAGAGCTCGCCATCCCCGCCGACCCGGCGACGCTGGCGCGCCTGCGAGACGTGTCCGGGACACCCCGCGAGCAGGCGACCCGCCTCATCTCGCTGCTCTTCCCCCCGGAGCGTGCCGCTGCCGTGGACGCCGAGTTCGGTGAGATAGTCGCCGGGGCGAGGTCGCGAGCTCTCCCCGGACCTGCTCGGGCGCCAGTGGCAGGCGCTCGAGGAGTGGGAGCGGCATGGGGCCTCCGACTTGGCTCGGATCTCCTGTCCGGCGCTGGTGGCTACCGGCGAAGAGGACGTCGTGTTCCCGGCCGCGAACGCTGCAGCCCTCGCGAACGCGATCCCCGGCGCGTGGCTGGCCCGTTTCCCGCACTGCGGACACGGGTTCATGGCCGACCATCCGGAGACGCTCGCGGGATTGATCGGCACGTTCCTCGACGTCGAGTGACGCGGTGGTAGAAACGCGGGGGATGACGGAGGTCGTTGAGCGCGAGCTGGAGGTCGGGGGGCTGCGGACCCACTATCGGGAGGCCCGTGACGACGGTGGCCCGAACATCCTCTACGTCCACGGCGTCCCGACTGCCTCCTGGGACTGGGTGGGTCACCTCGAGCGAACCGGCGGCATCGCCCCGGACCTGCCGGGATTCGGATCGTCGGAGAAGCCGGCCGGCTTCGACTACTCGATCGCGGGCTACGACCGGTGGCTCGAGGCGTTCGTCGACGCGGTGGGGATGGAGCGCTTCTCGCTCGTCGTCCACGACTGGGGCGTGGTCGGCCTGGCTCTCGCGCAGCGCTATCCGGAGCGGATCGAGCGCCTGGTCGTCTACGCGTCCGTGCCGTTTCTCCCCGGGTACCGCTGGCACTGGGTCGCGCGCATCTGGCAGCGACCGGTGATGGGCGAGCTGTTCATGGCGACCTCGTCGAAGTGGGCCTTCAAGCAGATCTCGCGTCAGTCGAACACGGCACCGGGCCCGCTGCCCGCATGGTTCGTCGACCGCATCTGGCGGGACTTCGACCGCGGCACGCGCAACGCGATTCTGCGGCTGTACAGGTCGTCGCCGCCTGAGGTCCTCGCCCGTGCCGGCACTCGGCTCGGTGAGCTGCGGTGCCCCGCCCTGGTCCTGTGGCCCACCGGCGACCCGTACCTGGGGGTCGAGTTCGGCCGTCGATACGCGAACGCCCTCGGGGGCGAGGTGCAGCTCGAGATGATCGAGAACGCGGGCCACTGGCCGTGGCTCGATCGCCCCGACGTGATCGACCGGGCGGCGAGCTTCCTGCGGCCGAGCGCCTGAATTCGAATGGAGGGCGGCGTCTCAGTGGAGCGGGCGTTGGTCCTCACCCCGCGCCGCCCCAGCAGCGCGGCATGGCAGCGCTTCTACGTCGCGCTCGCCGGCATCCCAGGGCTGCCACAGCTCTCCTGGAGCCTCGTGCCGAAGGGACGCCCGGTTCTCATTCAGGCCATGCGGGTCGTGCGGTGCGCGTTCGACCACTTCAATCGCACCGGGTCGCTGCCGGCGGCCGTCTTCGACCACGACGCGGTGACGAACCAGGCCGCCGAGGTGCTCGGGACGGTCGGGACCTTCCACGGCCATCCGGGCTGGCTCGAGCTGATGGACGAGGTCCACGAGGCATTCGACGCCGTTCGCCTCGAGCCCGAGCGGCTCGTCGGGGTGCTCCCGGACCGGATGGTCGTCTTCGTGAGGCTGTCGGCGCGGGGCCGGGGGAGTGGCCTGAGCGTGGACACGCCGATCGCCATCGTCGTGACGATTCGCCGCGGCCGCGCCGGGCGCCTCGACATCTACCGCGAGCCCGCGGACGCGGTCGCCGCCGTGGGACTGTCGCCGGAGGCGGGATCGCCTCCGCACACGTAGGCTCGTCCGCCGAACCGTGCTGGCTCTCCCGAACCGCCTCGTGAACGACGTGGCCCTGCCGTTGCGGCGGTGGCTCGGCGGCGACGCCTACGCGTCGCCGGAGCGGCTGCGCGCGCACGTGGAACGAGCTCGGAGGCGTCCCGTTGACCCGGCGCCCCCGCGACGGGTCCGGCGCAAGCTCGACATCGACCTGACCCGTCGCGGCGGCTGGCCGATCTACGAGGCGAGGCCGATCGGCGCCAGGCCGGACACGACGATCGTCTACATCCATGGCGGCGGCTACGTCAACGAGATCGTGAGCTGGCACTGGTTCCTGATCGGCCAACTGGTGCGCGAGGTGCCGGCCCGAAGCGTGGTGCCGATCTATCCGCGGGCTCCCACGGCGACCGCTGCGGAGGTCGTTCCCCGGATGGCCGAGCTGGTGAGCGAGGTCGTCGCGGACGGCGGCGCCGGGCGCACGATCGTGGCCGGCGACTCCGCCGGCGCGGGCTCGCCGTCGCCGCGGCGTTCGTGATGCGCGACCGGGGCCTGCCGCAGCCCTCGCAACTGGTGCTGATGTCACCCTTCCTCGACGCGACGATGACGGATGGGCGCCAGGAGGCGATCTCGATCGTCCTCGGCAGCGCTTCTAACTAGCTCAGCGACCGTGGATGGCGCAGCGGAGCACGTCTTCGGCGTGCGCGAACCCGCGTTCGAAACTTGACCGTCGCCGAGATCGCCGCGGCCGCAGCCGCCGGCGCCGGCGCGGGCGCCGCGAACGCTGTGGCCGGCGCCGGGTCCCTGATCACCTTCCCCACCCTGGTCGCGCTGGGGACGCCCGCGCTGTCGGCGAACGTCACGAGCACGGTCGGGCTCATCCCCGGCGCCGTCGGCGGGGCGATCGGGTATCGCGAGGAGGTCCTGCACCAGCGACGGCGCATCGTGTGGTTCGTCGTCCCGACGCTCGTCGGCGCGGCCATCGGAACGGCCCTGCTGCTGATCACGTCCAACGCGACCTTCGAGCTGGTCGTCCCGGTGCTCGTGGCCGGCTCCTGCCTGCTCCTCCTTCTGCAGCCTCGGCTCGCGCGCCGGCTGACCCGGCACGGCAGTGAGCGCTCCCCTCTCTTCGTCATCGGGCTGGCGGGCGCGGGCGCCTACGCGGCCTACTTCGGATCGGCGGTCGGCATCATGCTGATCGCCCTGCTGACCCTGTTCGTGAACGAGACCGTCCAGCGGCTGAACGCGGTGAAGATCGTCCTCGCCGGGCTCGCGAACCTGCTCGCCGCGTGCGCGTATGCATTCCTCGCGCCGGTTAACTGGGAGTTCGCGGTGATCCTGATGGTCTCCTCGCTCATCGGCGGACAGCTCGGCGCACAGGGCGCGCGGCGCATCTCCGGCGACGCCCTGCGCGTCGGCATCGCGATCGCGGGCCTCGTGGTGGCGGTCGTGCTCGGCGTCGAGTTCTACGGCTAGGGCGCCGCGGCCCGGCAGACCTCGACGATCCGGCGCCGCGCGGCCGCACCCTGGCGGGCGGGAAGCACCGGAAACGCTCGAACGCGGGTTCGCGCACGCCGAAGACGTGCTCCGCTGCGCCATCCACGGTCGCTGAGCTAGTTAGAAGCGCTGCCGAGGACGATCGAGGATGTACGTCTGCGTGACCGTCTGCGTCTTGCCGTCCCGCTTCGGAATGAATGCGATCACGCGCTGGTGGGTCGCACGAGCGACAACCGCGGTTGCGTCGTAGCCGAAGCGCGGCGAGCCGACGCCGGCAGCGGCCTCGGGCGCGACGACATCGTCATCGGCCGAATCATCGGCCGAATCCTCGGCCGAACTCTCCTCGATCACACACCGCACCACCTCGCTCTTGACCTCGACGCTCATCGTCTTGGGCCTGCTGCCCGAGAAGCGATGCCAAACGGCTCCCAGCGAACGAGCGATCTCGGCGGAAACCGTTTGATCGTCGCTTTGCTCGGGCGAGTCCGGGTGCGCAGCCATTCCGGCCTCACTTTCCCTCTCCTCGCTGTCGAGCCGGGGTCGAATGAGGGCGGAGGAGGAGGTGAAGGCCCAGCCGGCGCGTGCATTGAGTCTAGCGCTGGTGAGCGGATGCACCGCGAGGACCGGAGCGGGCGGTATCCCCGCGCCGCCGGTCGGCCCCCTGCTACCGTGCTTGCCATCGGGCTGCCGCAGTGGCTCCCGAGGAGTTCCGTCTTTCCGTGCACTCCGAGTGCGTCCGGGTTTCTGGATTCCCGAACACTCACAAAAGGAGTTGCACCACATGTCATTCGCCGACCTAGGCGTTTCGCGTCCCCTTGTGGACGCGCTGAAGAGGCGCGGAATCACGCGCCCGTTTCCCATCCAAGAGCTTGTCATCGGCGATGTTCTCGCCGGAAACGACGTTCTCGTCCAATCGCCGACGGGGTCCGGAAAGACCCTTGCGTTCGGCTTGCCCATAGCCCAACGCCTCGCTCAGAGCGATCGCGCGCCTGCTGCTCTCGTGCTGGTCCCGACCCGCGAGCTCGCCGCCCAGATAGTCGAGGAACTGGAAGGCGCGATGCAAAGCCGTGACCTGAGGATTGCGGCCGTGTACGGCGGCGTCGGAATCCAGAAACAGGCCAAGCGCGCCGCGCGGGCGCATGTCATCGTCGCCACGCCGGGGCGCTTGGAGGACCTCCTCGGCCGGGGGGTCGTGAGCCTTCGCGACATTCGCATCCTGGTCCTCGACGAGGCCGATCGGATGCTCGACATGGGCTTCAAGCCGACCGTCGACCGGATCGTCGCCATGACCCCGCGCAAGCGCCAGACGCTGTTTCTCTCCGCCACCCTCGAGGGCGCCACCGGCAAGCAGGCGCGGGAATACACGCGCGACCCCCGTCGCCACGTGTACGAGCCCCCGGCAGAGGACACGGGGAAGGTCCAGCACCGCTTCGTGCACCTGAGCCGTGAGGCGAAGGTCGCCACGCTCATGGAAGAGCTGGGCCATTCCGAGCGCAGACGGACTCTCGTCTTCGTGCGGACGAAGCGTGGCGCGGACCGTCTCGCCAGGCGGCTGGAAAAGCAGGACGTGCAGGCGGCCGCCATGCACGGAAACCGCTCGCAGTCGCAGCGCCAAAAAGCGCTGGCCGGTTTCGCCCAAGGGAGCGTCGACGTCCTCGTCGCGACCGATGTCGCCGCTCGGGGAATCGACGTCGACGACATCACGCACGTCGTGAACTTCGACATCCCCGGCGATCGGGACGCCTACGTCCACCGCGTGGGCCGCACAGCCCGAGCGGGCCGCGATGGGACCGCTGTCAGCCTGGTCCTGCCCGACCAGCGCACGGAGATGAGGCGAGTGGCGGCCAGCCTGGGACTCTCACAGGAGTTCGACGGCGGGCGGTCCGTCCGCTCCAACGGCAGCTCGAATCACCGCAGGCGCCGATAGCCGTCACAAGCCGTGGTTGCGGGAGTACTTGGCGATCGCCCGCGACATCTCGGCAGGGTCCGTCTTGTCCTCGAGCTCCTGGATCTGGTGGCCGCGGCGGAGTGAGTCGCGGTGGATCGCGTCCTGGAGACCCTCCACGAGCTTCTCCAGGTCGTTGACCCGCCGCTCCAGCGCGGCGATCTGATCATCGTCCGTTGTCGAAGTGTCCTGAGGCTGGGGCTGCGGTTCGTTCGCATCCACGTCCAGCCGGCGCCGCTCGAGGACTCGGCTGAGCAGGCCGTGGCGGCCGCCGCCGGTCGGCCGATCGCGGCTCATTCCGATCCTCCGGACTCATCGTTCACGAGGACATTCGATTCTCGCCCCCTCAAGGTGGCGGCTCGACGGGCAGAGGGAACGTGCGAGGTCCCAGCGGGCCGAGCCACCTTAGCTGAACGGTTTCGCCGATCGGCGAGGGCGGCCAATAGTCGCTTGATCGAAGAGTGCCCCTTAGTAGGCGACCAGACAGGGAAGGAGAAGCGCGTCGTTGCCCCTGCCGAACGCGGTCTCGGATACTGTCCTGGCCGAGCGATGAGGCTCGCTCCATAACCGCGCTACGGCGCTGATGGCCTCTTCCTGTAGTCGGAATGACGTGTTGTGGAGCCTGACGCTGTGAGTAGCGATTCCCTCCTCTTCATCGCCGTCTTCCTCGCCTCCGCCGTGGAGGGGGTCGAGGCGGTAACGATCGTGCTCGCCGCCGGGCTGACACGCGGCTGGCGCTCGGCCCTGGTCGGGGCCGGTGTCGCCTCGGTCGCGCTTGCAGCGATTGTCGCCGTCCTCGGCCCCGCGCTCACCGCGCTGCCGATCGACATCCTGCGTCTGCTGGTCGGCGCCCTGCTGCTGATCTTCGGGTTGCAGTGGCTGCGCAAGGCGATCCTGCGTGCGAGCGGGTTCAAGGCGCTGCACGACGAGGATGCGATCTTCGCCGCCGAGCTCGCGGCAGATCGTGCGATTGGCCGGGAGCCGCGTGGCATCGACGGCTATGGGTTCACGGTCAGTTTCAAGGGCGTGCTGCTCGAGGGCTTGGAGGTGGCATTCATCGTCGTCACCTTCGGCTCAAACCAGCACAACATCCCGCTCGCTGCACTCGCCGCGCTCGCCGCAGCCCTGTTGGTCATCGTCGCCGGAGTCGCCGTGCGGGCGCCGTTGAGCCGAGTGCCGGAGAACACCCTCAAGTACGCCGTCGGCGTGATGCTCACCGCGTATGGGACCTTCTGGGGAGCCGAGGGAGCCGGGGCGCATTGGCCCGGCGGCGATGCGGCGATCCTCGCCTTGATCGCGTTCACGCTCGCCACCTCAGCCCTCCTTAGTGTGGCGATGCGTCGGCGCCATGCCCGACTTCCCGCCTCGTTCGCGACGTCCCAGCCGACACCCCGATGAGTCGGCTTCGCACCTTCGCGGCATTCCTATACGACTTCGTCGTCGGGGATGACCCGCTGATCGCGGCGGTTGTATTGGTCATGCTCGCGCTGACCGCTGCGATTGCCGGGGCCGGCGTCCCAGCGTGGTGGATCCTGCCACTCGGGGTCGTCGCCGTGCTTAGCTTCTCGCTCTACCGCTCGACACGTGCCTGAACCGATGTCGAAGCCGCCGGGCTGCGAGAGTAGGCGACGCTTCTGCTCTGGAAGGGCAGCACTAACTTGACCTCTGAAGGAAGCCCTAGTCGGAGAGCACGGCCGACATGCCCTTGAGCCCGACCTCCATCATCTGCCACGCCAAACCGGCGTGGAAGGGCTCCCCTGCGTGGAAGCGCATCGGGACGGTGGCGCCGAGCATCTTCTTGCCCAGCCGCCAGGTGGCACCGGTGCCGACCTTGTAGTCGCCGTCTGCGTCTGCGCCGGGGCGAACGGTGACGGGGCGGGACGGGTCGCCGGTCAGCTCGAGCGGGACCTGGGCGAACGTGGCCTTGTCGAACATCTCCATGATGCACATCGAGACGGGATCGAATGGCTGCTCGAACTCGTGCTCGCCGGCGGAGGCCGCGATGTGCTCGGCCACCGTGTCCGCTTGCAGGAACGCGAGAAAGGCTTGCTTGACGGGGAAGTCTCCCGCGTCGCCGGGCGCGTAGATGTGGGGCTGTCCGGCAACCTGCCGTGTCGTCAGCTCGGTCTGGAGGAAGCCCCTGTCGTCCGACGGAAGCCCTTCGTAGGTCACAGCCGACACGTACGGGGGGAACGCAATCAGCTCGTCGAACTCGCGGGTGCCGCCGTTTGCGTATCGCGCTGCGCCGGGCGTTATCTCTGTGACCGACTCGCCGGTGTGGCCGTCGATGTCGCGCTCGGCGAACTCGGTCGAGACAACTTCGTGCAGGCGGGGGCCGAAGGCCTGGATGTAGGTCTGCTCGAACGTGGACCAAGTGATGGCGACCTGCTCGCGAACGCCCGCGCGACGCAACCAGGTCTCGAACATCATCACTAACTCGTAGAGCGGTCCTGCGCATTTGTTGTTCGGCGGGATCAGGAACAGGACCCGGTTGCGGCGGCCCGCTTTGGCGGCATCGCGGACACGCTCGAAGCGCTCGCGGACCCCGAGCATGCTCTGCGGCGTCCAGATCGTCGCCGCGTGCTCGGCGAGGCCGGGGACATCGTCGGGCCGCATGTCAGCGCCAGTGGCGATCACCAGCTTGTCGTAGTCCACGGTGCGTCCATCCGCGAGATTGACCGTGTGCTCGTTCGGGTCGACTCCGGCGACCCTGCCCTCCACGAAGTCAACGTGACGCCGGTGAAACGGCTTCGCCAAATCCACGACCAGGTCATCGGGATCGGCGCCGAATGGCACGTAAATCGTGTTCGGGCGGAAGGTGAACCGCTCGCGCTCAGAGACGAGCGTCAGATCAGCGCGGTCGCGCAATCGCATCCGCAGCAGGAACGCCGTCTCGAGTCCGGCGAAGCCCGCGCCGAGAATTGTGATGCGCGTTCGCTCGCTCACGCCCTTGAGCTTCGCAGTGCGGGACTCGTCCGGCATCCGGAACTCGCCGCCTGACGATTCCGTATTTCCCCGCATTGGGGCGGAACTCGGTGGTTTTCCGCACCGCCTTCGCGGTTCAGGGCGGATGTCGATTCGCCCGACGGGGCGTAGCTTCAAGTTGAAATGTTCACGGCAAGCGCGACACGAATCGCCGACGGTCTCGCCCACGAGGTCGACGTCAACGGCCGCCACATCCTGATCACCGACGAGCCGGTCTCGCTCGGAGGAAGCGACTTGGGCCCGGCCCCGCACGAACTCCTACCCGCGGCTCTCGCTTCGTGCATCGCGACCACGATCGCCATGTACGCGCAACGGCGCGAATGGCAGCTCGGCGAGATCACGGTCGAGGTCGACTACGACAATGAGGCTTCCCCGCGTCGCTTCGAGGTTCGCACCGAAATCTCGGGGGAGTTGTCGGACGAGCAGCTTCGACGCATCGACCGTGTCGCTGCAGCCTGCCCCCTGCGACGCGCCCTGGAAGCCGGTTTCATCTTCGACGAGCCCAGCCTCAGCAATCGCGTTCTGACTCCTGCTTTCGCGTGAAAGCAGAAGTGTCGCTGTGTGCCATCCCTGGCCACGGTCGCCCGTCCCCGCCCGGGACGCCTGTTCTGCGCGAAGAGGAGCACTGGCTCGCCTGCCCGCCGCATTATTTGTTTGGCGCGATTCCGGTCGGCGTGACCTAGCGCCCTCGAGCCGCCTCTAGGTTCGACTGGTGGGGGCCGGAGAGCCAGTCCGCATCCGGCCCCAGACGCGCGTCGGCCGGTTCCTCTCCTCGCCGCAGCGAATCGATGTAGGCGCGATCGGCGGCGAGGCGGGCCGCCACCTCGGGACCCACGGCTACGGCGCCGTGGCCGGGGACCACGACATCGACGTGCCTGGCGGCCTCACCCAGCCGGTCGAGTGCCGTCTCGTAGGCGCCCACCTGATCGGGCTGGCGAGGGTCGAAGAGCGGGATCAGGATGTCGGAGAGCATGTCGCCGGCGAGCAGGACGCCACGGTCCGCGAGAAGGATCGCGGCGTGGCCGATGGCGTGCGCCTGATGCTCGATGATCTCGCCCGGGACGGGTCCGCCGTTCGCGGGCAGCGGGGTGACGAGCGCGACCAGCTCGAGAGGGATGCCCGACGCGCTCTCAGCCGCCATCTTCTGCCCCCGCTCGCGGGCTTCGCAGGCAGCCTGGGCGCCGGCGGAGGTGGCGTAGCGCGGCACGTCGCCGAATCGGGGATGCCAGAGCAGGTGGTCCCAGTGGGGATGAGTGGAGAACCCGGCGACCACCGGAAGTCCGAGCCGGTCCAGGTCATCGGCGAGCTCGTTCAGCTCGGAACCATCGATGCCGGGATCGACCAGGATCAACCCATCCTCCCCGCGCACCACGATGGAATTGGTCCAGACCCACTCACTCTGCCGGACCCAGACGCCGTCGGCCACCTGATTCAGCATCGGGCGACTATGTCAGGCAGCTCCGGCCGGCGCAGGAGCGGAACCCGCGCGCCAGGAAGGACCGCGACCGGCACCGCAACACCTAGGCCGGATCGCGGCCACAAGCAGAGGCAGGAGGCGCCGTCGGGGTAGCACGCGGACACCGTAGGACGCACTAGGGCAACGGCCCGAGGTCGACGTTTGCCCCCTGCATGTTCGAGTTCGTGCCGGACACGCACGTGGGCGTCGGCGAGCCGTCGGTTGAGTGAAAGCCGGCCATGTCCACGCTCAGGCTCACGTGACCCTGGGAATCGCACCAGCTACTCCAGATCCATTCCATGGTCAGCGGTTCTCCGTGTGGCTCGAGCGGCTCGAGGGCGTGATGGACATGGATTGTCGATGGGTTGCCCCAGATGGGCCCGAGAAAGTGCCCGCCCTGGTCACGGAGGGTGAGGTGGACGGTTGAATCGAGCTCGCACGCCGTGGAGCCGGTATTCGTGATCACGGCTTCTAGAGAGACCTGGCCGCTCCCGCCCGCGTAACCGCTCTCGGCGCCGTCGGCTTTGAGGTGGATCTGATTGCGCTGGCACCGCTGCTCGACGTGCTCGGTTCCGCAGGTGTTCTGAATGCTGGTGCCGACGAAGACGGCGCCGTGGTGGAGCGCAGATCCGGCCATCGGCGATTGCCAGCTGACGCCGCCATCGGGAGGGCGGTCGGGACACCCGTAGCGAAGCGGGGCGAACTGGCTCGGTAGATGGCGGGAGGCGAGCGCGCTGCAGGCGTCTTGGGGCGTGATACCAAGCAGCTCCGGGGCCAGTGGCCGCCCGTCGGGGCTCCTCGGACCTGTGTAGCCCTTGAGCGTGGAGGGAGATGAGGGGCATGACCACGGGTCCTTGTGGGCGACCTCACTCGGCGTCGAGTTCGCGGTCGTGGCGCTAGTCGAAGAGGCGGAGCCGCTAGACCCGCATCCCGCGAGGAAGCACGTGGCAGCGGCGAGGATCACCACCGATGCATTCCGCACCATGGGACGCACTCTAAGGACGCCGGCGCCGCTGACAAGCGACCTCAGGGTCTGTCATGCGCGCCGAGTCCCAATGACTTCTGCTTTTCGCGCAAAGCAGAAGCGCCGGGCTTGCGGCGTGGTGACGATCGGCTCGGCCCCGCAGATATCTTCACGGCATAATCGGGACCGAGCGAAAACGACGTGCGTCGATTTAAGCGGCTCTTCTCCCCCCAGCCCCTGCCGGGCACCCAGGGTCGTCAAATGGGAGAGCTTTACCTGGGGCTGTTCGTGGAACTAGGTGGGCTGACACCGGACCAAGCCGTCTTGGAGCCGGGCTGCGGAACGGGCCGAATGGCCGAGCCGCTCACAGGCTATCTCAGCGAGATCGGGAGCTATGAGGGCTTCGATGTGGTCTCAAAGGCGATTCGCTGGTGCGAGCGCCACATCTCGCCGGAGCATCCGAACTTCCGCTTCCAGCACGTCGACGTCTTCAACCGGGCCTACAACCCGAGGGGACGCATCGATCCGGCCGGATTCAGGTTCCCGTATGCCGACGAGTCCTTCGACTTCGTCTTTCTCACCTCGGTGTTTACCCACATGCTGCCGCCGCAGGTCCGCCATTACCTGCGAGAAATCAAGCGCGTCCTTCGCCCCGGCGGTCGATGCCTGGCGACGTTCTTCCTCCTGAATGAGCGGTCGACCGCTGCCGCGCGTGCCGGAAATGCCACGCGGCGGTTCGAATACGAGGGCGAGGGCTATGCCTACGACTACGCCGACGCGCCCGAGGCGGCGGTCGCCTATCGCGAGGCTGACGTGCTCGCGTTCATCGAGCAGGCTGAACTCGCACTCTCGAGGCCGGTTCGCTACGGACACTGGTCCGATCTTGGCCCGGCTCCGGGTCAAGACACGGTGGTATTCGGGCGCCGGAACTGAGTCTCGCGGCTTCCGCTTTCGCGTGAAAGCAGAAGTGATCCGTGCGTCTCCCTGAAACCGATAGGTGGCCGGTTCGTCTCTCGCTGCGACGCACGGATAGTGGAGCGAGTGCGGCTCGCGGCCTGAGTTCTGCTTTTCGCGCAAGGCAGGAGCGACTCGGGCGCAAGGACACGCGCTCATGGTCGCGCGTCCCTGCTGAGTTCGCCGAGCCGCGCGGCGCTCCTGGCGTCCATCGGCACGAAGGTCTCGATCGCGAGGCTTGCCGCCGTCACCTCCAGCGGTGCCCCAATGGTGGCGATCACGGTGAAGAGGCTGACCTCGCCGAGGGGCGTACGCAGGTCCAGTGAGACCACCGGCTGGGTCGCGTGGCCGGCCGGCGGATCTTCAGGGAGATAGGACTCGACCTCCTCGATCAGGTGGCCGAGGGCCGGATCGGCATCCTCGCGGCTCCTTCGCCTCAGCTTCTGAATCAGCGGCGCGTTGCAGGCCGCCGTCATCGACGAGATCTTCGGCAGGCCGCCCGGGTGGACCCCCAGTCGCAGCAAGTTGATCGGGGGCTCGAGGAGCTCGGGGTCGACCCCGTCCCAGAGGAGCGACGCAGCGCGATTGGCTTCGATCAGGTTCCAGAGCCCGTCGACGATCAACGCCGGGTTCGGCTCGTGTGCCTCCAGCAGCCGGCTGAGCGACTCGCGCAGCGGCCGCATCACCTCGCCGTCGTATGGCTGCTCCATGTAGGGCGGCGCGAAGCCCCCGGCGAGCAGCATGCGGTTACGCTCGGCGATCGGCAGGTCGAGGTGCTGGGCGAGGTGGATGAGGAGCTGGCGGCTCGGGCGCGAGCGGCCCGTCTCGACGAAGCTCAGGTGCTTGGTGGAGAGGTTTGCGTCCAGCGCCAACTCCATCTGCGTGAGCCGCCGCTGGGTGCGCCAGAAGCGGATGAGCTCACCGGCGGTTTGCGGCTCTGTCTCGGTTTGGACAGTCACCGCGGCAACCCTAGCGCCCGCCCAAAGCGCTCCATTAGCTCGGATGTAACGGGGACGGCCCTTTACATCGGAGGTAATCGACGCGCGGTCGTTCCTGGGGGATCGTTACCGCCACGAGCAATGATTTCAAAGGAGGCAGCCGAGATGAGCGAAGCAATTGAGCCACCCGAGACCCGGACAACGAAGGCAGAGCAGCTCGCCGAGCGCTACACGGCGGTCTGGATGGAGCCGGATGACGACCGCCGCCGCAAGGCGATCGCCGATCTCTGGAGCGAGGATGCGATTCATATCCTCCAGCCCACGCAGGAGGTCTACGAGGCCGCCGATGAGCGGGCCGTCAACCCGACCTGGCAGGTGCGGGGCCACGACGAACTCGAAGCGAGGGTGACCTCAGCCTACGAGGATTTCGTGGCGACCGGCCAGATGTCCTTTCGGTTGCGGGACGGCGCGAAACGCCTGGGGGATGTGGTCACTTGGCGCTGGGAAGGAGTCTCGCCGGGTGGCGAGGTGCTCGGCGCCGGCCTCGAGTTCGTGATCCTCGCCGCCGACGGCCGGATCGCGACCGACTACCAGTTCGTCGAGTGAGCGTGATGACGACGGTCGATGCGGACGGCGTCACGTTCGGGGTCGGGCACTTCGGCGACGCGGCGGCGCCGCTCGTTCTGCTCGCCGGCGGCCCGACCATGCTCTCCTGGCCCGACGCGCTCTGCGAGGCGCTCGCGCGTGGCGGGCGCCACGCCGTGCGGTATGACCTGCGCGATTCCGGCGCGTCGACCACCGTCGATCCCGAGGCGCCGGCGTACACGCTTCGCGATCTCGCAGCCGATGCCGCCGCGCTCGCCCGCGAACTCGACGACCGGCCGGCGCACCTGGCCGGCATCGGCGTGGGCGGGATGGTCGCCCAGGTCGCCGCGCTCGACCACCCGGACGCGTTCTCGGCGCTCACCCTCGCCGGAACGCGGCCCGTCGCTCCAGGCCGGCTCGACCGCGACCTGCCCGACCATGACGCGGCGACGATGGAACGGCTGTTCTCGCGCTCGATGCCCGCCTGGTCCGACCGCGCCGCCGTGGCGGAGTATGCCGCCGCGGGCGCGGAGATCCTCGGCGACGACCCCGCCGCCGCGCGCGCGACGGCCGAACGCAAGTGGGACCGCACGCCCAGCGCGGAGCCCGCGGTGCAGATGGCCAACCAGCTGGGCAGGGTGTTCGCCAAGCTCGACTGCAAGCCGCGTTGGCGCGAGCGCCTGCCCGAGCTCGCGACGCCGGCGCTGGTGGTGCATGGTCGCCGCGATCCGTTCTTCCCTGTCGGCAATGGCAAAGCGCTCGCGCGCGAGATCCCCGGTGCGCGGCTGCTCGTGCTCGAACGGGCCGCGACGGCGATCCCCGATTCGGCTACCGGTGAAGTCGCCGCGGCGATACTCGCGCTCTAGGCGCTCCAGCCGACGGCCGAGGGGCTGCTGCTTCCGCGTGAAAGCAGAAGCGATGGGCTTCCGCCTCGCACGAAACAGAAGCAGGCCCCCGACTGCTCGATGCTGATTCCTGACGCCGTCTCCGGAAGGCCGGAATGCTTGCTTGCCCGAATGCGCCTGAGAGGAGTCGAACCTCCACGAGCCTGTTCAGCTCACAAGGCCCTCAACCTTGCGCGTCTACCAGTTCCGCCACAGGCGCTTGAGGGGCAACGATTCTAGAGGGCTTGCTTCCGTCCGCGGGAGGGGATACTCTACGAACATGTGTTCCCTTGAACGAGGCGACAAGGAGTTGACCCCGTGGACCTGACGAAGCGCCAGAAGGAGATCTTCGACTTCATCCGCAGCTACGCGTCGAAGACCGGGTACCCGCCAACCGTCCGCGAGATCGGCAAGGCGGTCGGGCTCCACTCGTCGTCCACGGTGCATGCGCACCTGGCGAACCTGGAGAAGGTGGGTCTGCTGCGCCGCGATCCGACCAAGCCGCGTGCCATCGAGCTCCTCGTCGGCAAGGCGAAGCGCGCGGTCCAGGCATCGAGCGTTCCCGTGGTCGGTCAGGTCGCGGCCGGCGAGCCGGTCCTCGCCGAGGAGAACATCGAGGAGTACCTCGAGCTTCCATCGGTCCTCGGAGGCGACGACGGCGACTTCATCCTCCAGGTGAAGGGGGAATCGATGAAGGACGCCGGGATCCTCGACGGCGACTACGTCGTCGTTCAGGAGGCGAGCTCGGCGCGAAACGGCGAGATCGTCGTCGCGCTGATCGAGGACGAGGCCACGGTGAAGCGGTTCTTCCGCGAGAAGGACCGGGTCCGCCTGCAGCCCGCGAACAAGGACTTCAAGCCGATCCGCACCCGTGACGCCAAGGTGCTGGGGCGGGTCGTGGGGGTGTTCCGGAGGGTCCGATGAGTGCCGTGGCCACACGCGAGCGGAGCGTCGGCGGCGCCGAGCGCCGCCCCGCGGAGCCACCCGCGCAGCGGCTCTTCGACCCCCAGGGGCCGACCCTGGAGGACTCGATCCTCGCCACCTGGCGGGAGTTGGCGAGCGCCGACCGCGCGACCTGTCCCGTCTGCTCCGGGGAGATGACCCGGGCGAGCGGATGCAGCAGCTGCGGCGCCGAGCTCAACTGATCCCCCTTCCGCCTTACACTTGACTCCGCAGGCCATGCGGCCGCGGGGGTGATACCTCGAGGAAAGTCCGGACACCACAGGGCAAGGACGGTCGGTAATCCCGACCCGGCGAAAGCCGCGGGAAAGTGCCGCAGAAAACACACGGCCGATGGCGCGGCCACACGTGAGTCGCGTACAGGCAAAGGTGAAAAGGTGCGGTAAGAGCGCACCGGCGTCGCGGTGACGCGGCGCGTCAGGGCAAACCCCGTCCGGTGCAAGGCCAAACAGGACCGCTGACCCAGCCCGGCGAGGTCCAGGTGGGCCGCAGGATCCCGGTAACGGGACCGATGGGGACCTAGGCCCCATCAGACAGATGGCCGCACAAGACAGAATCCGGCTTACAGGCCTGCTACAGAGAAGCCCCGCCTCGGCGGGGCTTCTCTATTTGGACGCTTATCTCAGGGGCCTTTGCCCGCCTCGATCCGCTTCTTCCAGCGGCGCTGCCGGCGGCGCGCATCGGCCATGAAGAGGGGTACCAGCCGCAGGAAGAGCCCGGGAAACGCGTCGAGAACGCGGACCTGCACGCCGCGCCAGCGCGGCACGGCCAGCACCGGCCGCGGCCGGTCGAGAAGGCGTGCCACATGGGGGGCAACCTCCTCGGCCGGCATGAGGTGGCCCGAGAACGAGGGGGCGGCGTCCGGGTCGTCGAGCTTGTCGGCGATCATCGGAGTCAGGATGCCGTCCGGGCACACGCACGAGATGTGCACGTCCTTGATGCCCTCTCGCCGCAGGTCGCCCAGGGTGCCCAGGCTGAAGGCCAGCGCGCCGTGCTTGGTGGCCCCGTAGAGCGCCTCCCCGGGCGGTGCACCCAGGCCCGCGAGCGACACCACGTTGATCACCTGCCCCCGACCGACCCGGCGCATCGGGCCCAGCGCGGCGAGGGTGCCGTTGATGGTCCCGAGCGTGTTGACCTCGAACAGGAGCCGGCACGTGTCGGGGTCGTGGTCCCAGACGTGCCCGGTGACCAGGACCCCGGCGTTGTTGACCCAAACGTCCAGCGATCCGGCGCGCTCGATGGTCGCCGCGGCCGCCGCCTCGCAGGCGTCGCGATCGCGGACGTCGAGCACGGACGAGAAGGCGGTTCCGCCAATCCCGTTTGCCGCCGCGGCGGCGGTCTCCTCGTCGACGTCCGTGACATGGACGGTGAGGCCTCGCGCCGCCAGGGCGCGCGCGATCTCCAGGCCGAGGCCGCGGCCGGCCCCGGTTACGAGAGCCGCAGGCACGGCGCCAGCATAGACGGGGAGGAGCCCGCGGCGAGGCCGAGAATCTCGTGCGACCAGCGCAAAATCCGGGTCAGCGGGTACTCATCTACCGCAAGAAGCCGTCTGAGCCCTTGCTAGGATGCCGCGACCTTCCGGCTGAATTCCCGCCACATATCGCGGGGATCGGGGGACCCAGTTACTGGGGCGAATCGCAGTTACCGGCTGCGTAGCGCCATCTCTTTCGGCGCGAGCCCGTCAGCTAACCCCGTAAGCGACGAAAGAGCAGATGTACGAGGGCTTGCCCCGCGACGGGGCTGAAACCGAATATCGCCGGCGCGAACCGCAGTCGCCGATCGCCAGACGACCCGATCGCATCGCCCTGTGGGCGGTGGGAATGGCGATCGTCGCGATGATCGCGGCCGCCGCCAGTGCCCACGCCGACTCCGGCGGCACGGGCGTGACCGGGTCAGGCCCCTGTAGCGACGCGGGCTTCGGGTCGCGCGCCCTGCGGCTCGGCGACTGCGGCAACGACGTCAAGACGCTCCACTGGGTCATGAAGGCCGATTCCTACGGCGTCTCGCTCAACAAGGACTTCGACGATTCAACGCAGAGCGAGGTCCAGTCGTTTCAAAAGCAGAACGACCTGAGCCAGAACGGCGTCGTCGGCAAGCGCACCCGCAAGGAGCTCGTCAAGACGATGCCCAAGAGCCGGGCTACCTGGTACGGCATGCTGCACAGCCAGACGGCGTGCGGCGTCACCCTCCATCGCAGCACGATCGGCGTCGCGCACCGCAACCTGCCCTGCGGGACGAAGGTCGCTCTGAAGTATGGGAACCGCTACGTCCTGGCCCGCGTGATCGACCGCGGGCCGTACACCAAGGGCGTTCGCTGGGACCTCACCGAGGGCGCGGCGAAGGCGCTCCACTTCACGGGCAGCGACGAGATCCGCGCCGCCCCGATCAAGAAGTAGCGCTTCCGCCTAAGCGGCCGCGGGGAGGATCGTCGGGTCCGTCTGGTCCTGGGGGAGCGCGGCGGCGTTCGACATCAGGCTCTGGAACTCGTTCAGCGCGACGTGGGAGACCGCCTCGAGCAGCTGCTCGTCGGTCCAGTCCGCCTCACGCGCCTCCTCGAGGAGGTGGTGGGCGGGCCGGCCCTCGGTGTCGAAGAGCGCCTGGAGGAAGGCGAGCAGCGCAGCCTCACGGGGGTCGTTCGAGTACCAGCTGCGGGCGCGGGAGATCTCGTCCAACCCCAGGCCGGCGGCCTTCGCCGTGCGAGCGTGCTGGGCGACCGAATACGTGTCGCCACGCTGCTCGGCGACGGCCAGGGCGATGCGCTCGGCGGTGGGGCGGGGGAGAACGCCGCCACGGAGCTCGTGCCGCATCTTGGCGAAGGCGCGCATCGCGGCGGGTGAGCCGGCGAGGACGCCGACGAACTTCGAGACCGAGCCGCCCGCATCCGACATCCCGCGAAGAAGGCGCGCCGTCTCCTCGGGTGCGGTGAGCTCGTCGTGGATGTCGAAGCGGCTGTAATCGGTCTTGACGGTCATGGTGCCTGTCTATCGGTGACCCGGCGACGCCCGGTTTACCTGTGGTTAACGGCTCCTTTACTTCACTTTTAGCAGGTAACTTACTCCGCGTAAGTTATACCGCAGAAGGGTCGAATTCGCAACGTCTTCTCCCTGAATACGTCCCTCACCCGGTCCCCGGTTCACTCGGTCGTGCCGCCGATATGGTTCGGCTCGCCCATCAGGAACGGCACCAGCCAGTTTCGGGGCTAAAGCCCTCACCAACAGCAGCAAGACCGACCGGAGGATCAGATGGCCGACAGCCCCAGCGCCGTGAAGACCGAGACCACCGACGACGTGATGAAGGTCGTCAAGGACCGCGACGTTCGGTTCATCCGACTTTGGTTCACCGACGTGCTCGGGCAGCTGAAGAGCTTCTCCATCAACTCCGCGGAGCTCGAGGACGCCTTCGAGGGCGGCATGGGCTTCGACGGCTCGTCGATCACCGGCTTCAACCCGATCGAGGAGTCGGACATGATCGCCATGCCGGACCCGTCGACGTTCGCGATCCTGCCGTGGCGGCCGGCCGAGAATGCCACCGGGAGGATGTTCTGCGACGTCCGGGTGCCGGGCGGCGATCCCTATGAGGGCGACCCGCGCTGGATCCTCCGCCGGGCGCTGAAGCGGGCCTCGGACATGGGGTTCGACGTGTACAACATCGGGCCCGAGCTCGAGTACTTCTACTTCCGGTCCGCCAAGCCGCAGGAGGGCCCCCCGGAGGTCCTCGACGAGGGAGGCTATTTCGACCTGACAACGCTGGACGCGGGATCCGACGTCCGTCGCGAAACGATCCTCGCCTTGGAGCAGCTCGGCATCCACGTCGAGTACGCGCACCACGAGGTCGGCCCGTCACAGCACGAGGTCGACATGCGCTACAAGGACGCGCTCTCCATGTCCGACGACTGCATGACGTATCGCATCGTCGTCAAGGAGTACGCGATGAAGTACGGCTGGCACGCGACCTTCATGCCGAAGCCGCTGTACGGCGAGAACGGCTCGGGCATGCACGTCCACCAGTCGCTCATGCGCGACGGCAGGAACGCGTTCTTCGACACCGACGACCAGTACTACCTCTCGGCGACTGCGAAGGCGTTCATCGCCGGCCAGCTCAAGCACGCCCGCGAGATCGCGCCGTTGTTCGCCCAGTGGGTCAACTCCTACAAGCGGCTCGTGCCGGGCTATGAGGCGCCGACCTACCTGGCCTGGTCGCGGCGCAACCGGTCCGCGCTCATCCGCGTTCCGCTGTACCACCCGGGGAAGGAGCAGGCGACCCGCGCGGAGCTCCGCTGCCCGGACCCGGCGTGCAATCCGTATCTCTGCTTCGCCGCGATGCTCCACGCCGGTCTGGAGGGCATTGAGAAGGGGTATGAGCTGCCGGAGCCGATGGAGCAGAACCTGTACCACCTGACCCCGGAGGAGCGCGAGAAGCGAGGCATCGAGGAGCTGCCGGAGACGCTCGGGGAGGCGATCGACATCGCCGCCCATTCCGAGCTGGTCCTCCGGATCCTCGGCGAGCACACGTTCAACCGGTTCATCGAGATCAAGCGCGCCGAGTGGGCGGAGTACCGGGTCCAGGTCACTCCGTGGGAGATCGACAGGTTCCTCCCGATCCTCTGATGTCCCGGGCGTACGGGGAGCTGCGGTCCCAGGGCCTCATCCGCACGGGGCTGATCCTGCTGGCGATCCCGTCGGGGATCATCGCCATCTGGGGCCTGCTGTCGCCCCATGGCTTCTACCGCGACTTCCCGGGGCTCGGCAGGCACTGGGTGTCAGCCCTCCCTCCGTACAACGAGCACCTGCTGCGCGACTTCGCGGCCGCCAACCTGACGATCATGCTCGTGCTGCTCGGGGCGGCGGTGTTCTGCGAGCGGCGGCTCGTGCAGGTGGCCGTGGTCGCCTTCTTCATCGGGACCCTGCCGCACTTCATCTATCACCTCATGACCACCGACCACTACTCGACCAGCGACAACATCTGGAGCCTGGGCGGGTTCGTGGTGGAGATGGCGATCGCGATTGGCGTCTGGTGGCTGACCGTCAGGACCACGCGGCGCCACGAGCCGAGGTCGGCGCCGCTGTTCCAGCGCTGACATTGTCACGCCCAGGCCGCCGCGCTTTAATCTCGACATGGGTCGGTCAACGCTGCGCGGCCAAGAGGGCAATGACCGGGTGGGGGATCGGTTCTGCGTCCACGAGGACCGTCCCGGGGATGGTCGTGATCGACTGTTCGGGGGACGCGGGCAGGACTTCCTGGCTGCGGGCCGCATCGCTAGGCCGGTCAAGGGGGACCCGAGCGCCGAAGGGTCTCGTGGCGACGGAACCCGATCTCGTGGATGGGGGACCGGGGCACGATGGGGCGCAAGCAGGTCACAAGTCGGAGAGCCGGCGCATCGAGCACATCAGCTGGTTGCCGCGGATCGTTCGCTAGCGCCACGCGGCGATCAGGCCAGCTTGGTCAACGCGCTCGGCCTGCGCGTCGTCTCCTTGCCGGTCCTCTCAGTTCGTACGAGGTAGCGGGGATCGGTCTTCGAGGCGGCGACGACCTGTCCATTGATCTCGGTCCGCGACACGAGGCGCTTGCGCACCCTGCCGACGACGGTCCTCCCGCGGAAGTTCCACTCCACGCGGTCGCCTCGCTTGAACTCCTGGGCCATGCGTGCCTCCTGGGTTGGTCTAGGAGCGTCAACCCCGGGCAGGGCGGAAGCGCCCCTTGTCCTCAGGTCATGTGAATCCGCATCCGCTTTCCGGATGCAGATTCACTCGACGCGGCGCCGACCGCTACGCGCCATCGGCGAGAGCGGCTGAGAGCTCCGCCGGCTCGGTGACCGGCTGGCGGCAGCTGAAGTGCTCGCACACGTACGCGGCGGGCCGCCCGTCGACCGCGGTTCGCTCCCGCATCAGCTCCGGTCGCTCGACGCCCTCCGGTCCGCCCGCCAGCACCACGTGTGGCCGGAAGCCGGAGCGGACGACCGTCGCCAGCTCGCCCAGACCGTCGCCCGAGGGCTCGCGCACCAGCGCCACCTCCTTGACCGGCGCGAAGTGGAAGTCCATCGCGCACAGCAGATGCGCCAGTGCCTGCGGGTGGCCGGCCGCCGCGCGGTGGAGCAGCCGGAAGACGCCGGCGGCGTGGCGCTCGTACTCGTGCTCGCCGGTCAGCGCGGCGAGGCGGAGGAGCCCGAAGGCCGCCGCGGAGTTCCCCGACGGGATCGGGTGGTCGTCGACATCTTTGCGCCTCACGACCAACTCCTCGTGGTCGTGTGCGGTGGTGAAGAAGCCGCCGCGGTCGGCGTCGGCGAAACGCTCGATCATCTGGTCGGCGGTCTCGCGCGCGGCGTCGAACCAGCGAACGTCGAACGTCGCCTCGTAGAGGGCCAGGAGCGCCTCGACCAGGTAGGCGTAGTCCTCGAGGTAGGCGGCGAGGTGCGCGCGGCCGTCCTTGTAGGTGCGGAGCAGCCTGCCGCGCTCGTCGCGGAGGTCCCGCCACACGAACTCGGCGCAGGCCACCGCGGCGTTGAGGTAGTCGTTGCACGGGATCGCGCCGCCGGCCTCCGCGAGGGCGCCGATCATGAGCGCGTTCCACGAGCAAAGCCGCTTGTCGTCCTTGCCGGGCCAGATTCGCCGCGAGCGATACGTGTAGAGGGCGCGGTGCGCCTCCTCGAGCCCCTCGGGCGGCTCCGCAGCCGGCCCGCCCGGAATGTTGAGGATGTTGCGGCCCTCGAAGTTGCCGTCCTCGGTGACCCCGTAGTACGCGATGACCTGGTCGGCAAGGCCGGAAGAGCCGACTCCAGCGAGCGCCTCGCGGATCTGGTCCGGGGTCCACAGGTAGAAGCGGCCCTCCTCGCCTTCGGAGTCAGCGTCGAGCGCGGAGTGGAAGCCGCCCTCGGGGCCGCGCATCTCGCGCAGCGCCCAGACGAGGGTCTCCTCGCACACCCGGCGGTAGCGGTCGTGGCCGAGCGCCTGCCACGCGTGCAGGTAGGTGCGGGCGAGCAGCGCGTTGTCGTAGAGCATCTTCTCGAAGTGGGGGACGAGCCAGACGTCGTCGACCGAATAACGGGCGAAGCCGCCGCCGATCTGGTCGTAGATCCCTCCATGCGCCATCGCGTCGAGCGTCGTCTCGACGACGTCCGTCACTCCGCGGGCGAGCAGGAGCTCGAGGGCGGAGGCGGGCGGGAACTTCGGGGCCGACCCGAAGCCCCCGTGGCGCATGTCCGCCAGCGCACGGAGCTTCCGCGTCGCGGCGTCCAGGATGTCCGGGCTCGGTTCGTCGTCGCTCGGCTCGATGCGCCCGATGGCGCCGAGCTGCTCGCGAATGCGGTCGGCCGAGGCGCGGATCCGCTCGCGCTCGGTCGTCCACGATTCGACAACCGCCTCCATCACCATGCGGAAGCTCGGCATGCCCTGCCGCGGCTCGGGCGGGAAGTACGTGCCTCCGTAGAACGGGACTCCGTCGGGATCGAGGAACGCGGTCAGCGGCCACCCGCCGTGCCCGGTCATCCCCTGAACCGCCTCCATGTAGATCGAGTCGACGTCGGGTCGCTCCTCGCGATCGACCTTGATCGGCACGAAGTGCTCGTTCATGTAGCTCGCCGTCTCGGGGTCCTCGAACGACTCGCGCTCCATCACGTGGCACCAGTGGCAGGCCGAGTACCCGATCGAGAGCAGGATGGGCCGATCCGTCTCGCGGGCCCTGCCGAGCGCCTCGGCGCCCCACGAGTACCAATCGACCGGGTTGTCCTTGTGCTGGAGGAGGTAGGGACTCGTCTCCCGGGCCAAGCGGTTCATTGGTTTGAGGCTACCCCGAGCGACGGGGCGACTCGCCGTCGGGTCCGCTCAGTCCGCGGTCGCCATGGTGACCGCGGCGGCGCCCTCTCGCTCGCCTCGTTCGAGGGCGGCACGGGCACGAGCGAGGACGACGGCCGCTTCGGGGCTGTCCAGCGGCGTCACGCCGACGCGCAGCGACCCGGCCTCCCAGCGGTGGTCGCGTCCCGCGAGCTCGGCGACGTTGTGGACGAGTCGCCCGAGGCCCGCAACGACCTCGTCGGGGCCCGGGGCGTCGAGGATGATCCCGTACTCCGCCCGGCCGACCGGGGAGAGCTTGTCCGAGTCGCGGAGCGATGCGCGCAGGGCGCTCGCGGTGGAGCGCAGGAACTCCTCGGCGGCGGGATCTCCCCACTCCGCGCGGATCGCGTCGACGCCGTCGACGACCGCCACCGCGACCCATGGAGTCTCGTCGCCGCGGCGCCTGCGGGCGGCTCCCTCGAGGTGACGTGCGAAGCGCGGCGGGACCGCGACGTCGGGCTCCTCCGAGCGACGGTTGGAGACGCCGACGATCCGCTCCACGTCGGACTCGGTCGGGCTCGGTCGCTTCCAGCTTGCGGCCATCGACTCTTTTTATCGGCACCACCCCGCAAGGTCGTGAGGCGGCTCGTGCCGCCCACTGATATACCCCGCGAGGGAGAGGAGAGAGATGGCTCGGGACCTGACGGTAGTGCTCCAGGATCGGCCCGGCGAGCTGGCACGGCTCGGCGAGGCCACCGGCCAGGCTGGCGTAAACATCCTGGGGATGTGCGCCATCACGGGCGAGGGGAGAGGCGTCATCCATCTGCTCCTCAAGGACAGCGCCGCCGCCAAGGCCCGCAGCGCCCTCGAGGAGGCCGGAATGGGGGTGGCTGACGACCGCGAGGTCCTGGTGATCGACGTCGCCGACCAGCCAGGGACCCTGGGTGGGCTGGCGCGGGCA
>CAVQCK010000016.1:0-19999 GCA_963710955.1 uncultured Actinomycetes bacterium
GTCGAGCGCGGCTCGCTCAAGGGCTCGGACATCGACCAGCTGACGCTCGACTTCGGGATTCTGCAGCGCCGCCTGGCCGCCCCATGTCCGCCCGGAAACGCGATCCGCGCGGTCGACCGAGACGGCCACGTGACGTGCCAGCAGGTGGAAGGCTCGCCGAGCTGGAGGCTGTCCGGCAACGCGGGCACTGACCCGGCACAGGACTTCCTCGGGACCATCGACAACACTCCGTTGAATCTGCGAGTAAACGACGCCCGTGCCCTTCGCATCGAGCCCGATCCAACGAGTCCGAACCTGATCGGAGGCGACGGCGGCAATAGCGTCACGGCGGGCGCAAGCGGCGCGACGATCTCGGGCGGCGGTGGCAGCTTCGGTTCCAACCGAGTGACCGCCGACTTCGGAGCGATCGGTGGCGGCACGGACAACTCCGCCGGTGGCGGACCCAACGCGACCGTTGGCGGCGGGGTGGCCAACGCCGCCGCGGGAGAGTCGACCACCGTGGGCGGGGGCGACTCGAACACCGCCAGCGGCCTCGACGCCCTCGTCTCCGGCGGGTTCTCGAATACCGCCAACGCGCGGGAGGCGACCGTAGGCGGCGGTGGCGGCAACCATGCCATCCAGCGAGACGCAACCGTCGCCGGCGGCGGTAGCAATACCGCCAGCGGCAACGGCACGACGATCGGGGGCGGCCTGTCGAACAGCGCCAGCGGCCCGCAGGGGACCGTCGCCGGCGGCTTCTTCAACTTCGCGGACGCCGAGCAGTCGTCGATCGGCGGCGGCTTCGCGAACCATGCCGAGGGAGTCTTGGGGACCGTCCCGGGGGGTGAGTTCAATCACGCCAACGGCGCATTCAGCTTCGCCGCCGGACGGCGGGCGCATGCGGACGACAACGGCTCCTTCGTGTGGGCGGACTCGACGAATCAAGACCTGGCCTCGACCGCGAGCGATCAATTCGTCGCCCGCGCCGGCGGCCACTTCTTCCTGACCGCTAACAGCGTGCTGCCCGAAGATCAGGGGCTGATCAACACGTCCGCGGGAGCAAACCCGAATGGGACGAACGGCGCCTTCCTCTCGAACGGCGGGGTGTGGACGGACGTGTCCGATGAGCACGCCAAGACGGGCTTCGAGCCCGTGCGCGCGCAGAAGGTGCTCGGCAAGGTCGCGGCCATGCCGGTGAACACGTGGAGCTACAAGTCGGAGCCCGGTGTCCGCCATCTCGGGCCCGTCGCCCAGGACTTCCACCGCGCCTTCGGGCTTGGCGAGGACGCCCGCCACATCGCCCCGCTCGATACAAGCGGGGTGGCACTGGTGGGAATCAAGGCGCTCAACGCGACGGTCAAGAGACAGGGCCGCGAGATCGCCCGTCTGCAGGCGCGCGTGGCAGCCATGAAGCGCTGAGTCCTCAGGCGCCCGGCGTTCCCGCGGCGATCCACTGGCGAAGCAGCGGGTCGACGACGCGGTATCGGGTGGAAGTCCGGGGGTCCTCGGTGACCTCGCCAAGATCGGCGAGGGCGCGGATCGCCGACTTGACGGCGCCTCCACGCGATCCGCCGTGCCGGCGCCCTCCCGCGTACAGGCCCTCGCGGTTCTCGGCCACGGTGCTCAGGACGCGGCGCTGGCCGGTGCTGAGCCCGGTCCAGATCGCCCGCAGCTCGTCGCGCACCTCGACCATCGCCCGATCGTAGGCGGCGAACCAGTGCTCCTCCATGGCAGTCTCGCCGGGGCCGAGCTCGTCCCATAGCGCGTTCGCGAGGAGCATCGTGCGCTGCGGATGACCACCGGCGGTCTCCAGCAACAGGTCGAGCGCGGCCCCGACGTCGCGGTTGGTCCGCTCGAAGCGCCGGGCCACGTCCTCGGCGACGTCGTCGGGGGCGAGTGGCGCCAGCTCGACCGCTCGGGCCTGGCCGTACAGCGCTCTGCGCTTGTCGGCGAACAGTCGCCGCATCATCCCGAGCCGGGAGCCGGCGAAGACGTAGCTGGCCGCGTCGCCGTGGTGCTGGATCTCGCTGCGGATCGTCGCGTCGGCCCGGTCCTTCGCCGCGAGGACGTCCTGGAACTCGTCGAACACCACGAGCGTCCGCTGGCCCGTGCGCTCCTGGATGCGGCGGGGGAGGGCAAGGCGCTCCAGTAGCGGCGGCTCGGCCTGTGGATCGAGCGAGAGCTCGAGCTCAGCCGGGATCTGCTCCTCGGCGCCGAGCCGCAGCGTGGGGCGGAGCCGCCGGCGGATGCCTGCGAACCACGAGGCGAGACGGCCCTCGAGCTGGGCCGCGTACGCCCGCTCGATCCGGGCGGCAACGTCGCCGAGTGTGAGCACGCCGAAGAAGTCGACGTAGACCGCGGCCCAGCCCTCGGCGCGCGCGTCGTCGATCACTCGCTGCAGGAGGGACGTCTTGCCGTAGCGGCGAGGGGCGATCAGGCGGCTGTTGTTGCCCGCGACCGCCGTGCGAAGGAGGGTCTCGGCCTCGTCGTCACGGTCGATGAGCTCGGCCGGGGGCACCGGCTCGGTGTAACGGAAGGGATTCACGCTCTACAAAGTAGAGCAGATCTGCTCCACTAATGCGAGCGGGTCAGCTTGGCCCCGAGTATCCAGAACAGACGCTGGCCGTCGGGAGCGGCGGGTCCCCCGTCGAGTCCCACTCAAGGAGGAACCCGGCTAGCTGGAACTGGGCTCGAGCTCGTACGCCTTGGCGAGCTCCGGGTCCTTCTTCGCGAGCATCTCGGCGAGCTCGACCATCACCTTGCACTGCTTCCAGGTCGCGTCGTCCTGCATCTTGCCGTCGATCATGTGGACGCCTCGGCCGTCGGGGATCGCCTCCAGGACCTTCTTGGCGAACTTGACCTCCTCGGGAGGCGGGCTGAAGACCTTCTTGGCGATCTCGATCTGGACCGGGTGGAGCGACCAGGCCCCGACGCAGCCGAGCAGGAAGGCCGCGCGGAACTGCGTTTCGCAGCCCTGGACGTCCTTGATGTCGCCGTACGGGCCGTAGAAGGGCAGGATCCCGGCGGAGGTGCAGGCGTCCACCATGCGGGCGATCGAGTAGTGCCAAGGGTCCTGCTGGGCCGTTGCCCGCGGGGCATCCGGGTGGTCGGGGTCCGGGTCCTCGATCACGCGGTAGGCGGGGTGGCCGCCGCCGACGCGGGTGGTCTTCATGCGCCGGAAAGCCGCGAGGTCCGCCGGACCGAAGCTCATGCCCTGCATCCGCGGGCTGGCGGTAGCGATCTCCTCGAGGTTCACCACGCCGAGCGAGGTCTCGAGGATCGCGTGGATCAGGAGCGCCCGCTTCAGCCCCGCCTTGGCCTCCAGCTGGGCCAGGAGCCGGTCCACGTAGTGGATGTCCCACGGGCCCTCGACCTTGGGGACCATGATCACTTCGAGCTTGTCTCCGATCTCGGTGACCAACTGGGTGAGGTCGTCGAGCACCCACGGGCTCTCGAGTGAGTTGATGCGCGTCCAGAGGGCGCAGTCGCCGAAGTCGTTCTCCTTCGCCGACTTGATCAGCCCCTCACGCGCGGCCTCCTTCTTGTCGACCGGGATCGCGTCCTCGAGGTTCCCGAGCAGGATGTCCGACTGCTTGGCGAGGTCCGGCGCCTTCGCGGCCATCTTCTCGTTCGAGAAGTCGAGGAAATGGATCATCCGCGAGGGCTTGAAGGGCACCTCAAGCGGGGGATCGGGGGCGCCGATCGCGAGTGGATGGTTGAACTGACGTGGGTTTCGCACTGCTTCCTTCCGGGTCGCGGGGCGCGAAATCTATCGACCGATGCCGGGCCCGCCGCCCCCTGGCGGCTAAGGCTTTCGGCGGCCGTGGCCGATGAGCCGTGTGATGTCTCGCGCAGAAAGCCCTCAGAACGTCCGGGTCGCGGCCCGCTCGCGCATCTTCAGCGCACGCGCGCAGAAGCCGTCGTCGACGCCCGAGGACTGGCTTCCGTCGGCGCTTCAGGCCTCGGCGGACATCGGCGTCGAGGAGGCGGAGGGCGTCCCGGCCGATCCCGCCGCCGCCGCGGAACTCGGCTCCGAGGTCCAGCGGCTGCGACGCCAGCTCGGCGAGGCGAACGAGCGGGCCGACGCCGAGCGGCAGCGGGCCGATCGTGCCGAGACCGAGGCGGCCGAGCTGCGCGAGCGCGCAGAGGCGATGAAGCGCGCCGCCGCGCAGGCCGCGGCCGCCTCCCACCCGGACGCCTGACGCACGTCGCCCGGCTAGCCTGGCCGGGTGAGCTTCACGGTCAGAGCCGCAGAGCCCGGCGAGGAAGCGAGGGTCGTCCCGCTATACGAGTGGCTGTTCGCGCCTCCGGGCTCACTGCCGGCGAGCTGGGAGGAGCGCCGCGCGACGGTCGCGCTTCGACAGGCGATCGACTCCCACGACTGCGTTGTGCTCGTCGCCGAGGACGAGGCGGGCGAGTTCGTGGGGTTCTGCACGGGCTACCAGGACATGCATTCGGTCCGCTTCGGCTACCGCGTGTGGGTGGAGGACCTCGCGGTGGATCCGGAGAGGCGGTCGCAGGGCATCGGCAAGGCGCTCCTCGACGCCGCGAAGGCATGGGCGCGCGAGCGCGGCGCCACGCACCTCGAGCTGGACAGCGCCGAAACCCGGACCGACGCACACCGCTTCTACGAGCGCGAGCAGCCCAGCTGGCGATCGGTCTGCTTCGCCTGGGAGCTCTAACGCTCGGAGCGGGTCTTGGGGTCGATACCCGCAGCTCGCAGTGCTGCGTCGCGGTCGAGGTGAAACTCGACTCTGCGGACCCGGCCGTCGACGACCGTCCACACGGCCGCCCCGGGTGCCGAGATCTCGGCACCGCCGGTCCGAGTCGTGCCCGTCATCGCAACGAGGCTCACCACTTGGTCGCCGGCGTCGACCATCTCCTCGACAGCGATCTCGTAGCGCTCAAACGGGCTCGTCCAGTCCTGCCATGCCTCCCTGAAGCCGTCCAGGCCGCTGAATTCGAGTTGGGTCGAGAGGTAGTCGGGTCCCACCATCGCGACCTCGAAGTCCGGATCGGCGAGCTTCATGAGGGTGTTACGCACGCGGTCGTCAGCGTCCGCGTCGTCGAGCGAGGTCACGACGTCCTGCACCGTCAGGACGGTCTGAATCTCCTCCACCACCCGAAGAGCCTCGGCTGACACCTCGCCGATTATCCTTGACCGCTCCGTCCACCGAGCCAGAGGAGCCATGGCCGTAGCCACCGACACGTTCAGCGAGAAGACCGACGAGCAGAAGGCGATCACCGAGATGGTGCACCAGTTCGCCGACAACGAGATCATCCCGGTCGCCGAGGAATACGACCACGAGGACAAGTTCCCCGAGCCGATCGTCGAGCAGATGAAGGAGCTCGGCCTGTTCGGCGTCACCATCCCCGAGGAGTACGGCGGGATGGGCCTCGACCTCACGACCTACGCGATGATCGTCGAGGAGCTCTCGCGCGGGTGGATCTCCATCTCCGGCGTGGTGAACACCCATTTCATCGGCTCCTACCTGCTGATGAAGTTCGGAACCGAGGAGCAGAAGGACTACTTCCTGCCGAAGATGGCCACGGGAGAGATCCGGGCTGCGTTCTCGCTCTCCGAGCCGGAGGTGGGCTCCGACGTCCAGAGCATCAAGTCAACCGCCAAGCAGGTGGACGGCGGGTGGGAGATCAACGGCCAGAAGATGTGGGTCACCAACGGCCTGCTCTCGGGCGTCGTCTTCGTGCTCGTCAAGACCGACACCAAGGCGGACCCGCCCTACAAGGGCATGACCTGCTTCATCTGCGAGAAGGAGCCGGGGAAGGACAAGGTGCCCGGGCTCACCGTTCCGCCCAAGATCAAGAAGATGGGCTACAAGGGTGTCGAGTCCACGGAGCTCGTCTTCGACGGCTTCAAGGTCAACGAGGACCGGATCCTCGGCGGCCCAGAGGGCCTCGGCCAAGGCTTCATCCAGATGATGGACGCGCTCGAGGTCGGCCGGGTCAACGTCGCCGCCCGCGGGGTCGGCGTCGCCCAGCGCGCCATGGAGCTCGCCCTCCGCTACAGCCAGGAGCGCAAGACCTTCGGCAAGCCGATCGCGCAGCACCAGGCGATTACCTTCAAGCTCGCCGAGATGGGGACTCGGCTCGAGGCGGCGCGCCTCTTGACCCTCAAGGCGGCGCGAATGAAGGACGCGGGGGAGAGGTCGGACCTCGAGGCCGGAATGGCGAAGCTTTTCGCCTCCGAGGCCGCGCACGCAAACGCCGAAGAGGCGCTGCGGATTCACGGCGGCTACGGGTATTCGAAGGAGTACGAGATCGAGCGCATCTACCGCGACGCGCCGCTGCTCCTGATCGGCGAGGGCACATCCGAGATCCAGAAGATGGTCATCGGCAGGAAGCTCCTCGAACGGAACAAGGCATAGATGCCTCGCGCGCAGGAGCTGATCTCGACCGCCTACCAGAGGTTCGCCGGCGAGGTTCCGGCGCTCGGCAACCTCAAGCTCACAATCCGGTTGGAGCTCCGCGGGAGGGGTGACGTCCAGGTTTTCGGGGTGCGCCTGCCCGGCCCGATCATCACCAAGGGCGAGCCCGAGAGCGCACGGCTCGAGCTCCAGATCCCGCGATCCGAGTTCAACGAGCTCGCGGAGCGCGGCAGGCTCATCGACTGGCGCGACGCGTATGAGCATGGGCAGATCAAGGTCTCCGGAGACCGCGAGATCCAGCAGCTCCTAGCGAAGGTGATCGAGCGCCAGGTGGCGCGGGCTCACCTCAAGCGGGCGCACTGACCTTGTCGGCTGACGCCCAGCCGCTAGATCACGTCTTCATCACGAAGGTCGACGACCCTCCGGAGGGCACCCCCCTCGCGGTCAAGGACATTCTCGACACCGCCGGCATCCGCACGACGTACGGCTCGCTGATCTTCGAGGACCACGTGCCGGAGAAGAGCGCCGAGGCAGTCTTGCGCCTCGGGCGGGCTGGCTACGCCGACGTCGGCAAGGCGAACCTGCACGAGTTCGCGTTCGGGATGACCTCCGAGAACCCCCACTACGGGACGGTTCCCAACCCGATCGCGCCGGGCCGGATCGCGGGCGGCTCCAGCGGCGGGTCCGCGGCCGCCCTCGCCGCCGGCATGGCCGACGCGGCGCTCGGGTCCGACACCGCCGGCTCGATCCGGTGCCCATCCGCCTTCTGCGGCACCGTCGGCCTGCGACCGACGTTCGGGCTCGTGCCGGTGGACGGCTGCTTCCCTCTTTCGCCGAGCTTCGACACAGTCGGGCCGATGGCACGCACGGTAGAGGAGTGCGTGCGGATGATGGTCGCGCTAGCGCCCGAGATGGACCCGGTCCCGACGATCTCGCCTGGCGACCTGGAGGTGGGCCTCGCGTGGGTCGCCGAGGCCGACCCACTCATCCGCGCCCGGGTGGAGGAGGCAGCGGCGACCTTCCCGAACTGCCGCGACATCCCACTGCCGGCGATGCCGCCGGGCATCCAGGACGTCCGCATGCGCGAGACCGCCGAGACGCACGTGAAGCTCTTCTCCGAATACCGCGATCGCTACGGGCACGACGTCGCAGTCAAGTTGGACCGCTGCCTCGAGGTCACGGACCGCGAGTACGAGGCCGGCCTCGAGACCCGTGAGCGCTACCGGGACCGGTTCGCGGAGCTGATGAGGGGCATCGACGTCGTCCTGACGCCGACCCAACCGATCGTGGCCCCGCCGGTGGGCATCGGCGACCTGAAGCTGCGCGACCGGCTGACCCGGTTCACGTATCCGCTCAGCGCGATCGGCGCTCCGGCGCTCGCGGTGCCCTGTGGTGAGGCCGAGGACGGGCTCCCGGCTTCAGTGCAGGTCGTGGGCAGACCCGGCATGGACGCGCTCGTGCTCGGGGTCGGGCAGTTGCTCGAGCGATCCTCGTAAATCACTCACGGCCTCGGGAAGAACTCGGCCTCCGGTGGCGTCATTGAACGTGACGCCGCTACTGAAGGAGGCCCTGATGGAAAGCATCGATCACGATAGGTGGGAGCGCCTGCTGGACGCCGTTCGCCACGTCGAGGGAGAGCCGGTTGCCTGCGCTGAGGCGGTGCCGATCCCGGTCGATCGCGGCCGCACCCGGAGCGTTGCGTGGCTCGTGCCGCGACTCCTCGGGGCGCTCGCGCTGCTGGCGGTCGGAGCCGTACACCTCCAGCAGTACATGACCCTGTACTCCGCGATCCCCACGATCGGGACGCTGTTCATCCTCAACTTCGTTGGGGCCACGGTGATCGCGCTGGGGCTCCTGGCGCCGCTCGAGACCGTGCTCGGCGCGCGCTGGGGCGGACGCGCGATAGGCATGCTCGCGTTGGGCGGGATCGCGCTGGCGGCGACCTCGTTCGTCTTCCTCGCGATCAGCGAGAAGACGCCGCTCTTCGGATTCATGGAGCCCGGATACGACCCGCCCGCGATCCTCGCGTCGCGAATTGCCGAAGTGGGCACGGTGCTGTTGCTCGGCGCGTACGCGGTGGGGCGGTTCGTCGCCCGCACGGCGCGGGCCTGGTAGGGCGGCACGGGGGCCGTGTGCTGATATCTAGGGGGCCGTGGGGGATATGGCGTCCAAGCTGAGCGATCAGGAGATGGCGGACCTGGCGGCGTACGCCGACGGAACGCTGCCTGTCGAGCGGCGACAGCCGCTCGAAGCCCGGATGGCCGAATCGCCAGAGCTCCAGGAGTTGCTCGATCGCCAGCGCAAGGCCGTGGCGGCGACACGGGAGGCCGCCAGTGAGCCCGTGCCCGCCTCGCTGCAAGACGCCGTCACGGATCGCGTGCGGGGAGGGGCCACGAGCCGGCGCCGTCGGCGACTCGTACCGGGCCTCGCTCTGGGCGGCGCCATGGCCACTGCGGCCGCGGTGGTGCTCACCCTGGTTCTGGCGGGCGGGCCCACTGGCCCCACGGTGGCCGATGCCGCCCGCTTGGCGTCGCAACCGCCTACCGGACCTGCTCCTGGCCGCCTGGACGACAGCAAGGCCAAGCTGAACGCTCGCGTCGAGAACGTCGTGTTCCCCGATTTCGGGCGGATGTACGGCTGGCACGCGACCGGGGTTAGGAAGGATCAGGTCCAGGGGCGCGACGCCAAGGTCGTCTACTACGAGAAGAATGGGGACCGGATCGGCTACGTGATCACGGCCGGCTCGGCTCTGCCGCAGCCGTCCGGAGCGAAGACGGTCAAACGGTGGGGGGTCCCCTACGACAAGCTCACGGTCGACGGCAAGCCCGCCGTGACCTGGGAGCGGCTCGGCCACACGTGCATCCTCACCGGCGCGTCGTCGCCCTCGGAGCTCGTCAAGCTCGCGAGTTGGCGTGGCGGCGGGACGCTCCGCTAGTAGCCCTCGCCCTCGAGTCGTCGCGCGAGCCGGTCGCGGGCTCGAAAGAGGCGGCTCGTCAGGGTGCCCTGTGGCACCTCGAGCGCGCGAGCCGCCTCGTCGTAGGAGAGGCCGGCGACGTCGACCGCGACAACGGCATCGCGAAACTCCTCGGGAAGCTCCGCGATCGCGTCGTGGACCTCACGGGTTTCGGCTGCAACGGCCGGATCGTCCTGCGACCGTGACCCCGTGCCGAGCTCCTCGGCGAGCTCCGCCGTCGCCGGGCGCCGGCCCGCGGCACGCCGCTGGCTGATCAGCGTGTTGCGAAGGGCGCGGAGTAGATATGCCAACTCGCCGTCGCCCCGGATCACGCGCGGGCGGGAGAGGACTCCGGCGATCGTTTCCTGGACGAGGTCCTCCGCCTCCTCGCGCGACGCGGTCCAGGCGCGCGCGGCCCGATACAGGCGTGGGAGATGGTCGACCACCCGCTCGGGGTCGAGCCTCCGCGGGGCGCGCATCAGCGGCCCCTCCCCGAGGACGGGGAAGAAACGCGGCGTCTTTGGCGTCTGAAGAGGGGAATGGACGCAATCCGACCACAGGAGGTCAAACCATGAAGAGGCTCTTGTTCGGCGCGATGTTGATCGCCGCCGCAGTGGCCCTCGCGGCCTGCGGGGGCGGTGGTGGCGGCAACGCCACGGCCGCGAGCACGGGAGCAACCGCCGTATCGACCCAGAACGTCGGTGGGGCCGGCACCGTTCTTGTCGACTCCTCCGGCCAGGCGCTCTACGCGTCGGATCAGGAGGCCGCCGCCGGGAAGGTGCTGTGCACCGGCGCCTGCAACTCCTTCTGGATGCCGGTCACGGCCAGCGGCAAGGTGACGGGCTCGAGCTCCGTCAACGGCAAGCTGGGCACCGTCAAGCGCCCGGACGGCACGATGCAGGTCACCTACAACGGGATGCCCCTCTACAGCTTCACCCAGGACCAGGCCGGACAGGTCACCGGGGATGGCTTCAAGGACGCATTCGGCGGCCAGCAGTTCACGTGGCACGTGGTCACGGTCGGCAACTCCAGCGGCGCGTCCAGCGGCGGTGGAGGCGGATCGGCCTCGAGCTCCAGCGGCAGCGGCTACAGCTACTAGTTCTGCCTTTGGGCTCACCGGGGTCTGAGAGTAGGGCGCATTGCCTCGGGACCCTGTCCCCCTCGGGACGGGTCCTGAGGCATACTGCCGTGCCCGAACAGACGTTCCAAACCAACGAGGGAGCATGAGCGACACCGAGACGAACGAGCACCAGCTGATCACCGACCAGGCCGGCCGCGAGGCGTCCGGCGCGCACAAGTACGGCCGCTATCTGGAGGAGTTCCAGGTCGGCGACACCTACATGCACTGGCCGGCGAAGACGGTGACCGAGTCAGAGGACCACCTCTTCTGCCTGCTGACGATGAACCACCACCCGCTGCACGTGAACGACGTCTACGCGTCGCAGTCGCAGCAGGGGCGGAACGTCGTTGCGGGGCCGTACGTGTACTCGCTCGTGTTCGGCATGACCGTGTCCGACGTCTCCGGCAAGGCGATCGCAAACCTGGCGACGGAGGAGCTGAGCCACCCGAACCCGGTGTTCCACGGCGACACTCTCTTCGCCGAGTCGGAGGTGCTCGAGGTCAGGCCCTCGAGCTCAAAGCCCGACCGCGGCGTGGTCAAGGTCCACACCCGCGCCTACAACCAGGAGGGCACCCTGGTCGCGGAGTTCAAGCGCACCGTGCTCGTGGCACGTGACCCCGAGGCGTCCGGCGACGAGGCCGCGAGCGCTGAGGGCAACGTCGACTAGCAGAATCATTTGCGGCGGCTTCGCCGCCTGACATGCTGCTGCGGCGACGAAAGTCGCCGCCCTACTCCCCCGAGCCTTCAGCCAGCCGGCCATCTCGCCGACAATTCACGTGTGAGGGGATTCGCCTCGCAGTCCTCGTAGGGCTTGCCCTGACCGTTGGCGCGGCGGCCGCTCCGTCCGCGGGCGCAGCGGCGGGTGTCGGCGTGGTCGGCTCGCTGCAAACGGTGAAGCCGACGAGCTCGCCGAACACGGCGAGCCAGGCACGGATCAGCGCGGCTCGCAACGAGTTCGAGTCGTTCCAGGTGGTGATCTCGGCCGGCGGGGCGCCGCTTCGCGGCGTCAACGTCTCGCTCGCTTCGCCGCTGAAGGGGCCGGGCGGGACGATCCCGCAGCGCAACGTTCGCATCTACAGGGAGGCGTACCTCGACATCACGCATCCCTCCGACCTCGAGGGGAGCAAGGGCCGATGGCCCGACGCGCTGATCCCGAAGGTCGACGAGTTCTACGGCGAGCGCCGCAACGCGTTTCCGGTCGACGTCCCGGCTGGCGAGAACCGGGTCGCCTGGGTGGACGTCCTGGTCCCACCGGGGGAGGCCGCCGGCAACTACTCGGGGAGCCTGCGCGTCACGGCGAGCGGCGGCTTTGAGCGCACTCTCCCGGTCGTCCTCCACGTCTACTCGTTCGGGATCCCGTCGACATCGACGCTCCAGAGCGCCTTCGGGATCGACTGGGAGCAATGCACGGCGCACTACGGCAACGACTGCATCCACAACGAGGCGAAGGGGTGGGCGCTCAAGTCGCTCTACGTCCGCGCCGGGCTCGAGGACCGAGTCAGCCTCTCCTACGTCGAGTACCAGCCGCCGGTGCCGGGCGACGAGTCCTCGTGGTTCAAGCAGTACGCGCTGCCGTTGATCCAGGGCAAGACCCCGGAGAACGACGCACACAGCTGGCTGCCGATGCTGCTGCGCGGAGCCCGCCTGACCTCGGTGCAGGTCGACGGCGGCTCCTACCTCGACAACTGGAAGCGCGAGGCGAAGGCAGGCGGATTCACCTCCCGCTCGTTCCTCTACGCCTGCGACGAGCCCAAGCCCGACGCCGAGACCTGGCGCTACTGCAAGCGCCAGGCGCGCTCTGCCCGCCAGGGATGGCCCGGCCTCGCCACGCTGATCACCACGACGATCCAGAATGCCAAGCAGTTCGCCGCGACGAACCTGATCGACATCATCGTTCCGATCGTCAACGAGATGGACGACAAGGCCGGCAGCCCGTACGCCGGTAACCAGCGCTCCAAGTACAACGCGTTCGTCTCCGGCCCGGGCAACCGCCTGTGGCTCTACACGTCGTGTGAGAGCCACGGCTGCTCCGGCGACCCGGGCTCCGACCCGTACTGGCGTGGCTGGCCGTCATACGTGATCGATCAGCCCGCCTCCGAGCAGCGCGCGATGGGCTTCGTCACCTACGAGTACGGTGCCTCAGGCGAGCTCTACTTCGCCGTCGACCACTACCTCAAGACCGCGTGGACGAACCAGTACGACTTCGGGGGCAACGGCGACGGGACGCTCTTCTACCCGGGGACGCCTGCCCGGATCGGCGGCAAGCACGACATCCCGATCGACTCGATCCGCCTCAAGCGGATCCGCGACGGCCGCGAGGACTACGAGTACCTGCACATCCTGGACCGCATGGGCGAGCGGGCGCAGGCGATGAAGATCGCTCGCGGACTCTTCCCGACCCTCTACCGGACCGACGTCTCGCCCGCGACCTTCGAGCAGGCTCGTTCACGCCTCGCCGCACTGATCGCCGCCGGCTAGCGCCTATCCGGCGGCGCTCTCGGGCTCGATCGCGTAGGCGAGGAGGGTGTCGATCTCGATCAGCTCGAGGGCGCGCTCATGCGTCGCCGCGAGCAGTACCGGCGGGGCACATCCAGACTCGTGCGCTTCGAGCCAGCGCGCCGCGCATACACACCAGCGGTCGCCGGGCTCCAGTCCGGGAAAGCCGAGCTGCGGCTGGGGTGTCGAGAGGTCGTTTCCAATCTGGCGACTGAAGCCGAGGAACTGCTCGGTGACGATCGTGCAGACGGTGTGGCTGCCAATGTCCTCAGGCCCCGTCGCGCAGCAGCCGTCGCGAAAGAAGCCGGTGAGAGGCTCGGTTGAGCATTCCAAGAGCTCCCCGCCGACCACATTCCTGTCGGGCTGCCTGGCCACGAGTGCATTTTGCTCGATCGTGCAATCACGCCTGCTCTGGAATGCCGAGAAAATTGTGGCAATTGCCACTGCCCCGGTTAGACTGCTCGCAGTCGGCCGAGCAGCGTGAACCCGGGGGCCGTTTGGCAGCCGAGTTCAGGCCAAGGTCGGAAATGTAGGCTTCGATGCCGGGACGGACGTGAGGCGCTCGAGCTTCCCGGACGGACCGCGGAGGAGATTCAGTGGCGAAGAGCTCAGGTTCTCCCGGACGGCCTTATGAGAGCGCGCCCGTCCGAGCGCGACTAAAACGGGCTGTGAGGTCATGCCGATTGCCGCTCGCTCCCGCCCCGGCGATCTTCGACCTGAACAGCCCCGCTCACTACGTCCACTGGCACTTCTTCCAGATGTCGGTCGCCAATGTGATCGTCATCCTCCTGATGATCGCCGTGTTCGTGGCTGCGATCCTCTTGCCGTTCCCGGGCGGGGGGCGGGAGCGATGACCCCGGAGCGCGAATCGCGCCTGTGGACCGAGCGGGTCCGGGAGCGGGCGGTTCGCGCTCTGCCGCCGGACAAGCTCCTCCCTGACCGTCAGCCCGCGTACGTCTCCTCGTGGATCTACGTGTTCGGCGTGGCCACGATCGCGGCCCTGATCGTCGTAGTGCTCTCGGGCATGATCCTGGGGCTCAAGGGGCCGGCCTGGTGGCACGTGTCGGGGGTCGGGAAGTTCTTCAACAGCGTCCACCTCTGGGGGGTCGAGGTCTTCTTCTTCGCCATGGTCGTCCACCTGTGGGGGAAGTTCTTCATGGGCGCCTGGCGCGGCGGGCGGGGTTTGACCTGGGTCACCGGGGCGGTCATCTTCCTCACCGGAATCGGAGCCGCCTTCACGGGCTACCTCTCACAGCAGAACTTCGACTCGCAGTGGATCGCCAGCGAGGGCAAGGACGGTCTGAACTCGGTCGGGATCGGCGCCTATTTCAACGTCGCCGACTTTGGCCAGATGTACACCTTCCACGTCATCCTGCTTCCGGTTGCGGTGGTGGCGCTGGTCATCTGGCACGTGCTGCTCGTCCGCCGCCATGGCGTCGTGCCTCCGTATCCGGCGAAGGGTGCGGCCCAAGCGGGTGCGCCGGGACCGGGGCCGGACGGGGGCGCATCGTGACCGGTGGCGCGCCGGCTCCCGAGCCCGATGATCGCGAGTGGCATGGCGCGTACGTCCGCTATGACCTGATCAAAGAGTTCGTCGTCGCGCTCGTCGTGATCACGGCGCTCATCGTGATCCTGGCGGTGTTGTTCTCCTCGCCCGACGATAACCCGGTGACGATCCAGCAGTGGGCCCGTTCGGATCCCGCGGACTTCGTCGCCACCGCAATGACGGAGCTGGATGGCACCAGCGAGATCGCCACCTACGGCCCGCCGTACAACAACACCCCGGGCGCCGGTCAGAAGGTCTTCGGGGTCAATACCCAGACCTGGCCGGGGGTCCACTACCGGATCGATACGGCAAAGGACTACGTCCTCGATCCGCTGAAGGACATTCCCGGCAATGCGACGCTGAAGCGGGCGCTGGCGGCGTACGAGGCGGCTCCGCCGAGCCTGCAGTCGCGGTGGACCGATGCCTACACGGCCGCGCTCAAGAACGCTCACTATCCGCGCGGGCTGCCGTTGGTGCCTCCCGGCCACTCTGGACCGGTCGCCCCGATGATGCTCGCGCTGACGGCTCTGGCGCAGAGCGGCGGACTCGACGGCGCCCTGCTGACGTCGAGCCAGTTCTACCAGACGAACTACACCAAGCCGCTGCTGTTCCTGTCCGCCGGCGCGTTCTTCGAGGACAAGGCCAACGCGCAGCATCTGCTGGGCGACCAGTGGGGGATGATGAACGAGACCGGCAGCTACCCGGGCCAGGTCTGGCTCTGGCTCTACACGTTCTGGTACCAGATCTCCCCCTTCAACACTTCCGACAACGCCGATGCGGAGATCCTGCTGATCATGATGGTGCTCAGCCTGGCGTTCGTATGCATTCCATTCATCCCGGGGGTTCGAAGCCTGCCGCGCTATCTCGGGGTCCACCGGCTGATCTGGCGCGACCACTATCGGCGGGTGGAGGGCGGTCGGTAGCCGCGGTGGCGGCTCGGTCCGGATTCACGGCCGAGGAGGCGCGTCGCATTGGTGAGGAGATCGGGATCGACTGGTCGGTTGCGCCGTTCGACGTCGAAGAGTTCCGGACCGGGCTCGGCGTCGAGCTCGAACACGGCACTCACGATCCCGCCACCAACGTGACCGGGGACGATCCCATCACCACCGGCAAGATCGCCCTCGCCCACCTGAACGAGTTTCCCGACTACTACACCCGGCTCGAGGCGATGGAGCGGCAGGCGAAGAAAGACCACGGGATCCGCTAAGCGGATCCTTATCGGCCCTTGAACCGCCGCCAAGGTGGGAGCGGGACCATGCTCTCCCAACACACGAGAGGTGAAGCATGGAGGCAAGGCGACGCGACCGCCACGTGCCCCGGCACACCCGGGATCGCCAAGGTGGTCAGCCGCGAGAAAGACTCCGGGACTCCCGAACGCGACGCTGGAGTGACTCGCAAGTCTGCGGCCGAGCCGGCTAGGTAACCGAGGATGGCGCCCCCGCGACCGACGGGGAGTTTCCCGACCGATAGCTGCTTTGTGGCCGGGGCGAGATCGCGTCCCTCATTTCCGCGGTGCCTTCGGGCTCAGTTCGCGACCGATCTCGCCCAGGAAGGTGAAGCGTCCGACGAGTCGCCGTCGCTGCGTGGCGGTCAGCCGGCGCGAGAGGGGCCCCCGCAGGTACGCAATCTCGCATCGATGAGCCTCGAAGTCGACGAAGGCAGTCCGGGCGCCGATGAAATACACGTCGGGCGGGGTTGCGGGGGAGGGAGCGAGGAACGCGACCGCGTCACGGGTGAATCCCTTCGCGTCGAGGCGGCACCGTGCGGGCGTTCCGTTGGTAATGGGTACGGTGACCGCGGGAAAACTGGCGTAAGCCGGAACGGTCAGCTGCTTCACCGTCTTGCCGTCATCGGACGAGCCGCCGCAGCCCGCGAGCACCAGGGCTGTGACAAGCCAGACCAAGAATCCATGGTGAGCTGTGCGGGAATCCATGGCGGGACACCTCTGGCCGGTCAGGGTACGCCGCTCGCCGGAAGCAGCTCCATGCTGTTCGCCTCGCAGGAGGAGGCCCTCGAAGCCGCCGGATTGCGGGAGTAGGTCACGCTCGGCCGTATCGGATCACCAAGGTATCTAGCCAGTGACGTGAATTGCGTCTGGCACGCCGCAGTCCGGCTACAACTCTCGGTGTGAAACGCACCCGTTCGCGACTGACTCTGGCCGTTGCCGCCCTGGCAGCCGCTGCGGTCGCACTGCCCGCGGCCGCCGCCACGGGTGACGGCACGGGCGGCGTGTCCGCCCCATGCACCGGCGACACGACCGCGGCAGGCGTGCCGCAGCTGCCCGGGCGGGACCTGCGCATGGGGATCAACCCCGCGGGCCGCGCCGGGGCGATCGGCCCGCCGATCCCCCTGACGCCGATCGACTACTCCAAGACGCTCGCGGCGCTTCGCAAGCTGCGCCCCAAGGAGGGGCCGTTCGTCCTGCGCCTGAATCGCTTCTTCTGGTCGGACGGGCAGAAGGGCATCCACCATTTCCTGAAGCTGACGAGGCTCTACACGAAGCGCGGGTATCGCGTGGAGCTTCAGCTCCGCTACCACCCGACGCCGGAGCAGGAGGGGCACATCCACGCATGGGTGCGGTTCGTCCGCGAGGTCGTGCGGCGGTTCGGCCCCAACCCGCGAGTGATCGGACTCCAGGTCACGAACGAGGTGAACTTCTACCCAATCGCACCCGACGCCTCCGATAGCAGCTACAAGCGCGCACGGGTGGCACTGATCAACGGTGTGGAGGCCGCGCATCGCACGGTGAGGCGCCGCGGCTTCGATCAGCTCCACGTGGGCTTCAACTGGGCCTATCGGACCGACCCGTCCCGCGAGGCGGGCTTCTGGGGCTACCTGCACGATCACGGCGGCAGGCGCTTCGCTCGCTCGGTCGACTGGGTGGGCCTCGACGCCTATCCCGGCACGATCTTCCCGCCGACCGAGCCGCCGGGCAGTGGATACCGCGACGGCATGGTGAACGCGATGAGCGTGCTGCGCGAGTGCTACATGCCGATCGCGCGGCTCGGCCGGGACGTCCCGATCCACGTCGAGGAGAACGGCTGGCCCACAGGCCCCGGGCGATCCGAGCGCCAGCAGGTGCGCTCGATGGAGCAGATGGTCGGGGCCGTCAACGACTTTCGCGGCACCTACAACGTGACCGACTACCGCTGGTTCGACCTCCGCGACCACAACAGCTCGGGTCCCAACTTCCAGCAGCATTACGGCCTGCTCCGCGACGACTACTCGCCCAAGCCGGCGTTCGGCGTCTACCGCGACCTGGTTCGGAGGTTGGACCGCTAGGTGTGCTGGTGAGGGGCTTGGCCCCGAAGCTGGCTGGTGCCGTTCTTAGGTGATGAGTTCGGCGACGGCGCGCATGGCGCCCTCGTAGTCGCTGCCCGGCAGCCCGCCGATGGACGGCGACGTGGCGCCGGCGTCGCGATAGCGCTCCACCGCTCCGCGGACCTCGTCCGCGGAGCCGATGCCGGCAAGCGAGTTGATGAGCCGATCCGAGAGGCCGGCCTTCGCCTTCTCCACGTCGCCCGCCTGCATCCCCTCGTCGAAGGCGGCGAGATCGCCCTCGAAGCCCGAGCGCTCGAGCATCGCGCGGTAGAAGGGCAGCGAGGCGTAGGTCACGAGCTCCTGGCGCATCGTCGCCCGGGCGGCGTCGGGGTCATCGGTGAGGGCGACGGTCACCGCGGGCACGATGTCGAAGCCCTCGAGCGTCTTGCCGGCCCGCTCCCGGCCTTCGCGAACCGTGCGGACGACGACGTCGCGGATGTAATCGGGGTTGCACAGCCAGAGCATCACGCCGTCGCCGATCTCGCCCGCGAGCCGAAGCATGTTGGGGGAGAGGGCGGCGATGTAGATCGGCAGGTCGGGCCTCGCCGAGTACCCCATGAACTGGAAGTGCGTGTTGAAGAACTCGCCCTCCGGCGGCGCCTCGCCCTGGAAGATCGCCTTCACGATCCCGGCGTACTCGCGCATCTGCGTGACCGGCTTTTCGATCTTGGCGCCGTACCAGTTCTCCACCGTGATCTTGTGCGAGACACCCAGGCCCAGCACCATCCGGCCGCCCGAGAACTCGTCGATCGCCGCCGCGGTCTGGGCCATCGCGGCGGGTGTGCGGGAGAAGATCGGGACCACGCCCGTGCCGAGCCGGACGCGCTCGGTGACTGAAGCGAACAGGGCGAGGACGGTCAGCGAGTCGCGACCGGCGATGTGCGTCGTGTAGACGCCGTCGAACCCGAGCTCGTCGGCGAGCCGCGCGCGATCGAGGGCTGAGTCGAGAGAGCGTCCGGGTGAGACGAAGGCGCCGATGCCGGGCATGCGCCGGTTTATATCGGCACTCAGTGGGCTTCGTCGGCCGCGTGGGCCGGCGGGCGCGACTCCTCGGCAAGCGAGGTGATCTCGAGCGTGCCGCGCGAGGCGTCCTCGAGGACGTCGATGGCCTCCTCCTCAGTGCGGGCGTAGAGCTCGACGAGGAGGTGGACGACGATCAGCTCGTCATCGTGCTTGTGGAAGCGGACGTGGGTGAAGAACTCGCGGGTGCCGGACTCCCCGAGCGAGCCGAATGTCAAGCTGTCCGCGGCGTCCGGGCCGGAGCAGGTCTCCACCTGGTCCTGCTCGATGGTCACCGTGCACGAGGCCACGTACGGCTTGCCCGCGACCATCCGCTCCCATCGCTCTTCGATCGGCACGACGCGCCCGTCGGCGACCGTCAGGTGCGGCTGGTCGTGCATACAGTCCAGGCACTGCACCACGGCCTCCTGGATCTCCTCCACGCGGTCGGCCGCGTCGCCGGTCTCCTGGTCGACCTTGAGGATCGCGTCGTAATGGACTTGGGCTTCGAGGCGTTGCGACCAGCAGCGATAGCACCGCAGCCAGGCACCCCGCTCCTCGGGAAAGCCTTCGCTCATACGCCCGCAAGCGTAGCTAGGTGCGATCCGAACGCCGGCTCACTGCAAGTCGCCGCGCAGGAGCGAGTACATGGCCATGTCGCGGCGCTGCCCCTTGATCTCCGTGTACGACCGGAGTACCCCCTCGAACGCGTAGCCGGCCCGTTTCGCCACGGCCCGGGAGGCGGCGTTCTGCGGCTCGATCGTGATCTCGATCCGCTCCGCCGCGAGGTTGTCGAAGATCCAGCGGCTGAGAAGCAGGACGGCTCGGGTCATGACACCGCGACCCCGCCGCTGGGGGACGAGCCAGTAACCGACGTCGCAGCGACCCTCGCCTCGGTTCACATGCACCCGATCGAACCGAGAAGGTGATCGCTTGCGGCGTCGGCGATCACCAGGTGCAGGCCCGTGCCGGATTCGCGATGCCGCTGCGACTCCGCCGCCCACTCAGCTGCCATGGCCTCGTCATACGAATCGGGGACTCGTGTCCAGCGGACGATCTCCGGATCCCGGCACGCTTCGACGATCGCCGGATTGTCGGCGTCGGTGCGGAGCCGCAGCCGGATCTCTCCGTTTGAGACCCCCTCGACGGGAAACTCGATCGCGCGCCGCTCGACGCCGTTCAACGCTGTGACTAGGCCG
>CAVQCK010000017.1:0-131940 GCA_963710955.1 uncultured Actinomycetes bacterium
AGACCGCGTCCGCCAGGAGCTCGGGCGCGGCGTGGTCGCCGTAGGTCTCCTCGTAGACCGCCGGGTCGCGCAGCCGGAAGTCGGCGGAGACGTCGACCACGGGCACTCCGGCCTCGACGAAGCGCGCGACGACCTCGGCGGCCGCCCCGTGCGGGTAGGCGACGATCGCCGCCTCGTAGCCCCCGGCGCGCTCCGGGTCGAGCTCGGTCAGCTCGATCGGGACCCGGTAGCGCGGATAGAGGCGATCCAGGCGGGTGCCCGCGTCCGTCCGCGCGGTGGCCGCCGCGAGCTCGAGGCGGGGATGGCGGTGGACCAGGCTCGCCGCAAGCGCGCCGGCAAAGCCCGATGCCCCCGCGACGACCACGCGGGCCTCACTCACGGAGCGATCCCCCGATCTCGGCCAGCGCAGCCTTGATGGCGTCACGGCGCTCGGTGACCTCGGCGTCGGTGAGCGTGCGGTCCGGCGCCCGGAACTCGAGCCTCAGCGCGAGGCTCTTGCTCCCCTCCCCCAACTGCTCGCCGTGGTAGACGTCGAAGACCGCGGCGCTGCGGAGGAGCTCTCCGCCGCCCTCGACGACGGCGCTGCGCACGGTGTCAGCCGGCACGTCCTCGTCCACGACGATCGCCAGGTCCTGGTAGACGGCCGGGTAGGTCGTGACGTCCTCGTAGGCCTCCTTCCCGTAGGGCGACGCGGCCACGAGCTCCGCCAGCCCGACCTGGAAGGCGGCCGCCGATTCAAGGTCCCATTCGCGGCAGACCAGCGGGTGTACCTCGCCGAGCCAGCCCGCGTCGTTCCCGCCGATGAGGACCCTCGCCGAGCGACCCGGGTGGAGGAACGGCTGCGGTGCGGCCTCGAGCTCGACGTCGGCGCCGAGATGCGCCGCCAGCGCCTCGAGCGCGCCCTTCATGGCGAAGAAGTCAGCGGGACGCGCCTCGACGCCCCAGCTCGGGGGAGCGAGAGGCCCAGAGGCCAGGGCGGCCACGGACTGCGGCTCGAACGCCGGCGGCGGGCGGTCGCCCGCGAAGGCACCCCCGAGGACGCCACCGACCGGCGATTCTCCGCGCGAGAGATAGGCGCGCCCGGTCTCTGACAGCGCCACGCGGTCGGCGCCGCGAGCGAGGTTGTAGCGGGCGGCGTCGAGGAGCGAGCCGAGCAGCGTCGTCCGCAGCTCCGAGTGGTCGAGCGACAGCGGATTGGAGACCCGGATCGGCGCGCCCCGCACATCGTCGTCCGCCAGCCGCAGCCGGGACGGGAGGCCGGGGTCGGCAAGGCTCAGGCTGACGATTCCGTCGAATCCGAGGTCCCGCATCACGTCCTCGGCACGCCGGCGCAGCGCCTGCTCGCGGGTCAGGCGGCCGCCCTGGCCCGGCGCCTGCGGGAGCGTGGCGGGAAGGTGCTCGTCGTAGCCGTGGATGCGACCCACCTCCTCCACCAGGTCGGCCTCCCGGCTCACGTCGTAGTAGCGGTGGGCGGGCACCTCGGCGACGATGTCCCCGTCGGAGCGCTCGACGCCGAAGCCGAGCCGCTCGAGGTAGGTGACGCAGTCATCCGGCTCAACCCGCATCCCCAGGAGGGCTTCGGCCCGGCCCGCCCGCAGACGCGGCCTCCGCGGCGGCGGCGGCTCGGCCGCCACGTCGATCGTGCCGGGCACGAGCCGCGCCCCGCACAGGTCGACCATGAGCTGCGAGGCGACCCGCTGCCCGCGGATCGCGAGCTCCGGATGGAGCTGCTTCTCGAACCTGTTGGATGCGTCGGAGCGCAGCCCGAGCTGGCGCGAGGTGCGCAGGATGTTCACGCCGTTCCAGGTCGCGACCTCGAGCAGGACCCGCGTGGTCGAGTCCGAGACCTCCGAGACCTCGCCGCCCATGATCCCGGCGATTCCCGAAGGCCCGTTGCGGTCGCAGACCAGCACCGTCTGCGAGTCGAAGGTGCGCTCGACGCCGTCGAGCGTGGTCATCTTCTCGCCGTCGCTCGCCGTGCGGACGATGAGCTGGCCGTCGGGCACCTTGTCGAGGTCAAAGGCGTGCAGCGGCTGGGCCGTCATCAGCATCACGTAGTTGGTGATGTCGACGACGTTGTTGATCGGCCGCTGGCCGGCGGCGATCAGTCGCGCCTTCAGCCACAGCGGCGAGGGCCCAATGGTCACATCCGTGAATACGCGCGCGGTGAAGCGCGGGCAGAGCTCCGGGACCTCCACAGTGACCGACGCGTACCCGGACACCTCCCCCTCCCCCGTCGCCTCGGCATCGCCCTCCCACGGCGGCGCGACCAGCGAGGCGCCGGTGAATGCGTGGACCTCGCGGGCGACTCCGTAGACGCCGAAGCAGTCGACGCGGTTGGAGTTGACCTCGAGCTCCAGGACCGGCTCGGAGACCGGAATCACCTTGGCGAGCGGCGTCCCAGGAGCGAAATCGTCGTCCAGAACCACGATCCCATCCCCGTCGTCGCCCAGCTCCAACTCGGTCTCGGAGAGAATCATCCCGTCGGAGACGATGCCCCGGAGCTTCGCCTGCCCCAGCTTCTGACCGCCCGGCATCGTCGCGCCGGGGAGCGCCACGGGGACGGCCTGGCCGGCGGCGACGTTGGGGGCACCGCAGACGATCGTCCGGTTCCCCTCGCCGGTATCGACCTCGCATACCCGCAGGCGGTCGGCGTTGGGATGCTGCTCGGCCGAGATCACCCGGCCGACGACAAATCCCTCGGCCGACGGCGCGCCGACGTGGTCGATCCGCTCGACCTCGGTCGTGCGCATGGCAAGCCGTTCGGCGAGCTCTGACGGCGACAGCCCCGAGTCGCAGTAGCTCTGGAGCCAGCTGTACGGAACCCTCATCGGAACTGCTCCAGGACGCGTACGTCGTTCTCGAAGAACTTGCGCAGGTCGGGGACGCCGTGCTTGAGCATCGCGATCCGCTCGATCCCCATGCCGAACGCGAAGCCCTGGACCCGGTCCGGGTCGTAGCCGTTCGCTTCGACGAACCCGAACACGTTCGGGTCCACCATTCCCGAGCCGAGGATCTCGATCCAGCCCGTCCCCTTACAGATCGAGTCGCGCGAGCCGTCCGCGGAGCTCGCCAGAGCCACCGCAGCGGAAGCACGAGACGTCGACCTCGACGCTCGGCTCGGTGAACGGGAAGAAGCCCGGGCGAAAACGTGTTCGCCGCTCCGGGCCGAAGATCGCCCGCGCGAACTCGTCAGGGTCCCCTTGAGGTCGGCCAGCGTGATCGACTCTCGACACCGCCAGTCCCTCGACCTGGTGGAAGATCGGGCTGTGGGTCGCGTCGAACGGGTCGCTGCGATAGCAGCGGCCCGGCACCACGATGAAGATCGGCGGACCCTGGCTCTCCATCGCCCGCACCTGCATCGGCGACGTGTGGGTGCGGAGCACGACGTCCTCGGGGCCGGGCGGCAGCGCCGGGCCGTCCGCGTCGGAGCCCGGCATCGTGGGAGCGGGCGCCAGGCGCAGGTTCGGGTCGAGCGTCCCGGGGTCGACGTAGAAGGTGTCCTGGGCCATCCGGGCCGGATGGCCGGGCGGGTGGTTGAGCGCGGTGAAGTTGTAGTAGTCGAGCTCGACCTCCGGGCCCTCCATGACGCGATAGCCGAGGCCGACGAAGACGTCCTCGATCTCGCGCACGGTGCGGATCAGGAGGTTCCGCGCTCCGACCGGGATGGCCGGCGTCCCCGGCAGGGTGACGTCGATCGACTCCGCCGCCAGCCCCTCCTCGAGCTGCTCGCCCTCGAGCGCCGCGAGCCGCTCGGAGATCTGTGCTTCCAGCGCCTGCCGTGCGGCGTTGGCCGCCTGCCCCGCCGGCCCCCGCTCCGCGGCCGGGAGCTCGCCGATCCCGCGGAGGATGCCGGTCAGCTCGGCCTTGCGGCCCAGGTAGCGAACGCGGAGCCCCTCCAGCTCGGCGGCATCGGACGCCGCCCCGATGGCCGCCTCCGCCTCCCGGGAGAGCTCGGAGATCTTTCCCTGGAGGTCAGGCACGGTCGGCCATCCTATTCGCGACCTCGTACAGGCCCACGGCGGCCGCGCTCGCCACGTTCAGTGAGTCGGGAGCGTCGGACCGCATCGGGATCCGCGCGGCGGCGTCGGCCCCGGCGATGACGTCGGCAGGCAACCCCTCCCGCTCCCCGCCCAGGCACAGGACGAGCGGCGTTCGAAGGTCCACCTCTCCAAGGACCGCGCCCGCGCTCCCGTCGAGCGCGAGCTTGAATGCCTCGAGCTCGGCGAGTGCAGCCCTCGCCGGCGGCCGGGCGAACACCGACCCCATGCTGGCCCGGACCGCCCGCGGCGAGTAGGGATCGGCGCATCCGGGCCCGAGGACCAACGGCCCGTCGGCGAGGGCGTGGACGGTCCGGAAGATCGTCCCGACGTTCCCCGGATCCCGGACGCCCTCCAGGTAGACGCTCAGGTCGCCCCCGGGCGGGCTCCAGCTCTGGCGGTAGACCCCGATCACGCGAGTGCCCGATCCGAGCTCGCTCACGGCGTCCAGCAACTCGGGCTCGACGTCCTGACCCGCCACGAGGACGAACTCGACCGCCGCCCCGGCCCGCTCGGCCGCCTCGACGAGGTCCTCCCCCTCTGCGGCGAACAGGCCCGAGCGCTCCCGGTGCTTCCGCGCCTGGAGCTTGCGAATCAGCTTGAGCTTTTCGTTGTGGGGGCTGGTGATCATCTCGTCAGGAAACAAAAAGGGCGGCCTGCACCTGCAAGCCGCCCGGGAGGTTCGAATGGAGCCGTCGCGTCTAAGCCGCGATGGCCTCCCGGGATAGCTCGGCAAATCGGCGGAACGCCTCAGGATCGTGCACGGCGATGTCGGCAAGCATCTTGCGGTTGACCTCGACGCCGGCCTCGCTGAGGCCGTGCATGAACTGCGAGTAGCTCATGCCCTCGCGCCGGGCGGCGGCGTTGATCCGGATGATCCAGAGCCTCCGGAAGTCCCGCTTGCGGGTACGGCGGTCGCGGTACGCGTAGGCACCCGAGCGCATGACCTGCTCGTTCGCGAGCCGGTAGCTCGAGTGCTTGCGGCCGAAGTAGCCCTTGGCCTCCTTCAGGACCTTCTTCTTGCGCCGCTTGCGAGCGACGGCGTTGGTGGCTCGGGCCATGAGCTAGTCGCCCTTCCCCGCGAGCAGGGTCCGCACGCGCTTGCGATCCGCACCTGCCACCTCGGTGGGCTTGGACATGCGCCGCTTGCGCTTCGGCGACTTCTTCTCCAGGATGTGGCTGGAGTAGGCGCGCCGGCCGCGAAGCTTGCCGGTGGCGCTCTTGCGGAACCGCTTCTTGGTGCCCGAGTGTGTCTTCATCTTCGGCACGGGACGGACTATTGAAGCAGACGACCGCCGGGCGCCGGGCGCCTGCGAGCCGGTCGCCGCCTAGGCGAGAGCGCGCTGCAGCGCCTGCTGCCGATATCCGTTCACCCGCGCCGCCAGCGCCGACATGGGTGCCATGCCCTCGGAAGCGTGGATCCCTCCGGGGTAGACGTGGAGCTCGACGGGGACGCCGGCACGCATCAGCGACAGCCCGTACAGCATCGCCTCGTCCCGCAGCCCGTCGAGCTCGCCGACATCGATGTAGGCCGGCGGCAGGTTCGTGAGGTCCTCCTCGCGAGCCGGGGCGGCGTAGCTCGATACGTCATCGCCGCCCGCGCGGTCGCCCAACAGGCCGGCCCAGCCCTCAGCGTTCAAACCGCGATCAAAGACACCGACGTCGACGAACTCCTGGCTCGAAGGGGTCTCCAGCCGGTCGTCGAGCATCGGGTACAGCAGCATCTGCAGGGCGAGCCGCGGACCGCCGCGATCGCGCGCCATCAGCGCCGTCCCGGCGGCGAGGCCGCCGCCCGCGCTGACGCCATAGATCGCGAGGCGATCCGGATCGATGCCGAAGTCGGCGGCCTGATCCGCGATCGCCACGAGCGCCGCGTAGCAGTCCTCCACCGGGGCGGGGTCCGGGTGCTCAGGCGCCAGCCGATATTCGACCGAGACGACGACGCAGCCGCTGCTCTCGGCGAGGGCGGTGGCCGGGAAGTCCTCCGTCTCGATGTCGCCCGTGGTCATGCCGCCGCCGTGGATATCGAGAATGCCGGGCAATGGCCCATCCGCATCCTTCGGCCGGTACACGCGGATCGGCACCTCAGGGGCGCCGGCAGGTCCCGGGACGAGGTGGTCGGAGGTCTCGATGTCGTCGCTGGGCCCGGCCGCTGCGCCGGCCATCGCCATCACCGCGCTCAGACGCGCACGGCGCTCGCCGAGGTCGGAGATCGCGCCGAGACCGCCCGGGCCGACGAGTTTGAAGTAGCCCTCGAGGCCTTCAGCGACTTCTGGATCGATGCGATCGTGAACGGACGTCATCGCAGCCTTTTCGTTCGGGATTGGCTCAGGGAAGACGGATCAGGTTGTGGCCGGCCAGCGGAGCACCGACCTGCTGCATCAGGCCGCCCTCGCGCAGGCCGCCGAGGTCAAGGGCGAAGAAACCGGCGTCCTCGAACAGCGCCGCGACCTCAGACTTGGCCTCGGCGTCGTCACCGGACACGAAGATCACTCGCTGGCCGCCCGCTTCGTGTGGGTCGGAGGCGAGTATCGCGGCCCCGAGGGTGTTGGCGGCCTTCACCACACGCGCGGGGGCGACGAGATCGGCGACGACCTCGCTGGATGTGCGCCCGTCAAGGTCGCTGGGATCGAAGTCGTTGGTCGGGTCGATCACTATCCGCCCCTCCCACTCCAGCCCCTCGACGGCCTGCGGAACCTGCGCCCACATCACCGCGACGACGACGATGTCCGCGGCTACAGCTGTCCTCGACCGTCCCCGCGGACACCCCGTCACCGAGCGCCTCGACCACTGAGGTCAGTGACTCGGGCCCGCGGCTGTTGGCGATCACGACCCGCCGGCCGGCACGTAGCGCGGTCTGCGCCATCGCCTGACCGATCCGGCCCGCGCCGATGATCCCGACATTCAGGGTCATGTGGTTGCCCCCGCGAGCAGGTCTGCCGCGGCCTTCTTCTCGGCCTCCGCGACACCCACCCCGTCGGTGAGCTTTGTGACCTCGGTGAAGTACCAATAGATGACCTCGCGCGCAGGCCCGGCGAGCGGCGACGCCCAGTCGCGGAACAGCTCGGTGTTCACGGAGAGCGCCGTACTCGGCACCGCCCCGGCATGCGCGAGCCTGTCGATCCCCGTGCGGTGTGCCACCTGCGAGCGGCCACCGACCGCATCGGTGACGTACATCGCCTCGTAGCCGGCTCTTCAGCGCGTGAACAGTCGCGAAGGAAAGGCAGATCTCGGTGTGCAGCCCGCCGATGATCAGCCGCTTGCGCCCGGTCGCCGCCACCGCCTCGCGGAAGGCGCCATCCTCGAAGGCATTCATCGAGGTTCGGTCGATCGGCTCGAGGCCGGCGCAGCTCGGAGAGGATCGACTGGTTGGGTCGGCCCGTTGAAGCCGTACCCGACACCGACGGTCGACAGCACGATCGGCATGTCGAGCGCCTTGGCGGTCCTGGCCAGCAAGCGAACGTTGAGTTCGACGAGGTCCGCATCTCGTTTCGGAGCGGATCACCTCGAACATCTCACTGCTGATAGTCGATCAGCACCATCGCGCAGTCCTCGTAGGTCCAAACGCCCAAGTCCCTGTTCATGGTCTGTCTCCTCGGGTCGGTGTGCTCATGCACAGATCGTGCAGCGTCGGGCCGGCGATCGAATCCTTGAATTCCTTAGTCCCCGACCCGAGTCGTCATGCTGTTCGCCGTGGGAGCCCAACTGCTCGGCCGGCAGCGCGAGCGCGAGGTGCTCGGCGGCCTTCTCAACGCCGCGCGCGGCGGCGACGGGGCGGCCTTGGTGGTGCATGGAGAGCCGGGCGTCGGGAAGACTGCGTTGCTCGATTGGCGGTCGAGGAGGGGCGGCGAGTTGCGGGTCGCTCCGGACCGTCGGGGTCGAAGGAGAGATGGGGCTCCCGTTCGCGGCGCTTCAACAGCTGTGCTCCCCGATCCTCGACCAAGCGGAGCGTCTGCCGGAGCCCCAGCGCGACGCGCTCAGCGTCGCCTTCGGGCTGAGTGACGGACAGGCTCCGAATCCGTTCCTTGTCGGACTGGCGGCGCTCGGCCTGCTGTCCGAGGCTTCGCAGAGAAGCGGCCGCTCCTGTGTGTCGTCGATGACGCGCAGTGGCTCGATCGTGCGTCGGCGCGCGCGCTCGCGTTCGTGGCCCGTCGCCTGTTAGCGGAGAAGATCGCGCTCGTGTTCGCGGCTCGCGAGCTGGGCGACGCGCTTGCGGGATTGCCGGAGCTTCGCGTCGAGCCCCTGGGGCCTCGTGATGCGCGGACGCTGTTGGAGTCGGTCCTGCCCGCTCCGCTGGATGAGCGCGTGCTGGATCGGATCGTCGTCGAGACGCGCGGGAATCCGCTCGCTCTGCTGGAGTTGCCGCGCGGGCTGACGCCGACAGAGCTCGCGGGCGGGTTCGGGCTGCCAGCGACGGTGCCGTTATCCGCGAGCATCGAGGAGAGCTTCACGCGCCGGCTCGACAGGCTTCACGATGATGCGCGACGCCTGCTGCTGGTGGCGGCGGCCGATCCGGTCGGCGACACGGCACTCGTTTGGCGCGCGGCCCGGCAGCTCGGACTCCCCGAGTCAGACGCGGAAGCCGTCGAAGCGGAGGACCTACTGGAGCTTGGTGCCCGAGTGGTCTTCCGTCATCCACTGGTTCGCTCGGCTGTCTATCGGCGCAGCCGAGCTAAAGGAGCGCCGCGCTGTCCACCGAGCCCTGGCGGAGGCAACCGATCCGGAGATCGATCCGGATCACCGCGCTTGGCACCGGGCGCAGGCGGCATCAATGCCCGACGAGGACGTCGCCGCAGAGCTCGAGCGTTCCGCCGGGCGGGCGCAGGCGCGCGGCGGATTGGCGGCTGTCGCCGCATTCCTCGAGCGCGCCGCCGACGCTCACGCCCGAGCCCACGCACCGAGCGCAGCGCCTGCTCGCGGCCGCCGGCGCGAAGCGTGATGCGGGCGCTCTGGAGGCTGCGCTCGGGCTACTGGCAGGCGTCGATGCCGAAGCGCTCGACGAGCTCGGGCGCGCGCGCGTCGACCTCTTGCGCGGCCAGATCGCGTTGGAGCAGCGGCACGGCGGCGAAGCCGGCCGCCTGTTTCTGAGCGCGGCGAGCCGCTTCGAGCCACTCGACCCCGAGCTAGCCCGCGAGACGTACCTCGAGGCGCTCGGGGCCGCCATGGCCAACGACGTTGAAGTCGTCGGCGGCGCGCCGGCGGTCGCGGCCGCCGCGCGGGCGGCGCCAACCGGCACCGGCCCGCCTCGGACGGTTGACGTGCTGCTTGACGCGTTCGCGATCCGCATGACCGATGGATACGCGGCTGCGGCGCCCACACTCGCTCGGGCTCTCGAGCTTCTGCTCGCGATGGACTTCTCCAACGAGGATGTCGGTCGGCGGCTCTCGCTCTCCAGCGGCATAGACAGCAACATCGTTGCGCTCGAGCTGTGGGACGACGAGGCTTTGCATCTCCTCGCCGCTCGCCAAGTACAGGTCGCTCGCGACGCGGGCGCACTCGTGCACCTGCAGTTCGCGCTGAGCTTCCTGGCGGGGAGCCACATGCTCGCCGGCGAGTTGACTGCGGCCACGCTGATCATCGACGAGGCGCGCTTGATCGCTGAGGCGACCGGCAACCCAGCGCTCGTGAACGCCCCGATGATTCTCGCCGCTTGGCGCGGCGACGAGGCGCGAGCGTCTGAGCTGATCGAAGCCACCTCGGAGGAGGCGGCCGCACGGCGATGGACGTCCAACAACTACGCGAGATCCGTGCTCTACAACGGCCTCGGCCGTCATGACGCCGCACGCGATGCGGCCTGGGAAGCGTTCCAGCCGGATCCGATCGGATACGGGATCGGTGCTGGTGCCCGAGCTGGCCGAGGCGGCATCAAGGACCGGTGACCGAGCGCTGCTCGAGTTCGCCCTGGAGTGGCTCTCGGAGCGCACCGGCGTGATCAGTTCCAGGTGGGCGACCGGAATCGAAGCGCGTGTGCGCGCGCTGCGAGCGAGGGCGAGGCCGCCGAGAGTCTGTACCGCGAGTCGATCGCGAACCTCTCCGGTACCCGTGTGCGACGCGAGCTCGCCCGGACTCACCTTCTTTACGGGGAGTGGCTGCGCCGCGAACGTCGCCGCATCGACGCCCGAAAGCATTTGCGCACCGCGCTCGAGGCGTTCACAGGCATGGGCGTCGAGGCGTTCGCGAGCCGCGCCGAACGCGAGCTGCTGGCGACCGGCGAGCGCGCCCGCAAGCGGACCGTGGACACGCGCGACGACCTAACCCCGCAGGAGGAGCAGGTCGCGCGCCTTGCCGCGGAAGGAACCACAAACCGAGAGATCGCCGCCCAGCTGTTCATCACCCCGAGCACCGTCGAGTACCACCTGCGCAAGGTATTCCGCAAGCTCGACGTGAAGTCACGCACGCAACTCGCACACCGGATGTCGTAGTCGTCGCGGCGTCCGCTTTAGAACGGGTTACGGGGTCCAGTTCTCAGCGAGCGGGGTGAGCTGCAGCTCGTGTGTCGCCGCGCGCGCATCCTGGTTGGCCAGGAAGAGGACCGCCTCGGCGATCCGGTGTGGGTCGGCAAGCGCCTCGGGCGAGATTCCGGCACGCGGGGCTCCGGTGAGCGGCTGGATGCCGGCGTCGACGATAAGCAGCGCCACATGAATGCCAACAGGGCGGAGCTCCAGCGCGGCAGCGTTGGAAATGGCTCGCACGCCAAACGCTCCCGCCGACCACAGGCCGCGGCCCGGCATTGCGCGGCGCGCCGACCCGCCCGTGACCTGCACCAGCGTTGCCGGCCCATCCTGCTCCACAGCGAACCGCCCGCTGGCCGACAGAAACGAGAATGCGGCTCGCGCCGGAGCTGCAGCCCAGGAGTCGAACCCGCTGAGGTCGGCCTCGGCAATCGGGCCACCGCCAAAAGGCCCGGTCCGGTCGCCGCCGTAGGCGGCGGCCGCATTCAGCGCGAGGTCAACGCCCCCATGAGCCGCGGCCACCTCCTGAAGCGCGGCGTAGACGCTCGCCGGATCGGTGACGTCCGCCTGTAGAGCAAGGCCCCCGGCCTCGGTGACCCCATCGAGGGTGGCCTGCGAGCGCGCCACGCCCGCCACCGCCCAGCCGTCCGCCACGAGCGTCTCTATGACCGCACGCCCCAGGTTTCGCGCTCCAAAGACGATTGCGCTCCGCTGCCTTCCCGTTGCTTCACTCATCGACCCGCTCCAGTTCCGAGGGATGACGGGGCCTCGGGCACGTCGTAGTGGTGGCAATTGCCGACCGCCTGGCGGGCGAGCGCAGCCTTGACGGTGGGCACGCGAGGCTTCGCCCTGCCGGGCAGGATCACAATCGCCAGAAGGAAGCCGAGGGCGAAGATTCCGACCCCCCACCAGAACGCCGTGGTGTACCCGTGAACTGCCGCGGCGTCGGCCAGGTCCGCGGTGCGGAGGTGGTCGGCCGTGTAGCTGGCGACGGCGCTGGCGAAGATCGTGCTCAGCAGGGAGGTGCCAACCGAGCCGCCGATCTGCTGGGAGGTGTTGACCATCGCGGAGGCCACCCCGGCCTCGCGTCCCTCCACGCCCAGAGTCGCCGTCGAGAACGCCGGGGCGAAGATGCATCCCATCCCGACGCCGAGGACGAGCAGACCGGGAAGGACATCGCCGGCGTAGCTGGAGTCGGGCGTAAGGCGCGTGAACAGGAACATCGCGATCGCCCCGAGCGTCGTGCCGGCGAGTACCAGCGGCTTGACCCCGGTGTGTTGGATCACGCGGGTCTGCACGGTGGTCGAGGTGACCACCAGTACGCCGGTCATCGGGAGGAACGCCAGTCCGGTGGTGAGCGGCGACAGTCCGAGCTGCTGCTGCATGAAGTAGGTGAGAAACAGAGATACGGCAAAGATGCCCGCGCCGGCCAGCGCGAGCGTGGTGTACGCGCCGCCGCGGGCCCGGTCCCAGATGATGTGCAGGGGCAGCAACGGATGCTTGGCTTGGCGCTCGATCAGCACGAAAGCCGTCAGGAGCACGGGGCTGGCGACGAGCGCCACGATCGTGGCTGTTGCACTCCAGGAGTGGGTCGCCGCGTTTGAGAACCCGTAGACCAGCGCGAACAGGCCCAGCGCTGAGGTGAGAACGCCGGGTATGTCGATCGGATCCCGCTCCGGAGGTCTGTGATTGACCAGCAGGCGCAACGCCACGATCGCCGTGGGCACGGCGATCACGAGGTTGACGTACAGGCACCAGCGCCAGGACAAGACTTGGGTGAGCACGCCGCCGAGTATCAACCCGAGCGAGGCGGCGCCGCCGGCGATCGCACCGAAGATCCCGAACGCTGTGGGTCGGTCGGGAGACCCCTCGAAGGTCACCGTCAGCAACCCCAGCGCCGAGGGTGCGAGCAGCGCGCCGAATGCCCCCTGGAGCGTTCGGGCGGCCACGAGCACGCCGAACGACTGGGCCAGCCCGCCGATCGCCGAGGCGATCGCGAACCCGACCAGGCCGGCGATCAGGGTCCACTTGCGCCCGAACAGATCACCGAGCTTGCCACCCAGCAGCAGGAGGCTGCCGAACGCCAGCGCGTAGGCGGTGACGATCCACTGCCGGCTCTCGGTCGAGAAATGCAGCGCGTTCTGGGCCGAGGGGATCGCGATGGTCACGATCGTCGCGTCCAGCACCACCATCAGCTGCGCGACGCTGAGCAGGGCCAGGACCGCCCATCGATTCGGTTCACGACGCGTCGAGTCCACCGAGTTCACGGCAGGCAGTGTGACGCCGCCGTCAGGCGATCGAATCCCGGAATTCCTTAGTCCGTGACCCTAGTCGCGGCGCTTGCGAGCCGGCCGCGCCTACGCTGCGGAGCGCTCGGCGCCGCCCTCGGGGGCGGGGGCGTCGGCCTCTGAGTCGTCGGCTTTGGCCTGGCCGTCGGCCTCCTCCTGCCTGGTCCGCGCCGGCGCGAGCATCATGCTCATGTTGCGACCCTCCTGGAGGGGCTCCGACTCGATGACCGCCAGGTCCTCGATGTCCTCGAAGAGACGGCGAAGGAGCTGGCGCCCCCGCTCGGGATGGGCCTGCTCGCGCCCGCGGAACATGATCGTGACCTTGACCTTGTCGTGCTGGCGAAGGAAGCGCTCGACGTGGCCCTTCTTGGTCTCGTAGTCGTGCACGGCGATCTTCGGCCGCAGCTTGATCTCGCGGACGTTGATCTGCTGCTGATGCTTGCGAGCCTGCTTCGCCTTCTGCTCCTGCTCGTAGCGGTACTTCGAGTAGTCGAGAAGCCGCGCGACGGGCGGGCGGGCGTCGGCCGCCACCTCGACCAGGTCGAGGTCCTTCTCGGCGGCGCGCTCCATCGCCTGCTCGGTGGGGACGATTCCGACCTGCTTTCCCTCCTCGTCGATCAGCCTCACCTCGGAGACGCGGATCCGCTCGTTGATCCGCGTGGGGTCACGCTCGGGGGGCGACCGGTCGAAACGCGGGTTCGCCACTAGAACTGGGAGTACATGCGCGTCAAGCTAGCGATGCTCGGGCGGGATAGGGAGAGGAGGCGAGACAGCAGGGGGCACGGGCGCTCAGCGACCGCGCTTGGAATAGGTGCCCCTCACTGCGGGCCAGTATAGACGCCTAGGAATCGGAGACCTCACGCTCGATCCGCGCGGCGAACGCGTCGATCGATTCGGCGCCCACGTCCCCCTCGGCGTGCGAGCGGACCGAGACAGCGCCCTCCGACTCCTCGCGATCGCCCACCACGAGCATGTAGGGGTACTTCCCGACCTCGGCGTCGTGGATCTTCTTGCCCACGGACTCCGAGCGCTCGTCGACGGTGCAGCGCACGCCCGCGTCCCGCAGGCGCGACGCCGCCTGGGCGGCGTAGCCGTTGTGGCGGTCGGCTACCGGCAGGATCGTCGCCTGCACCGGGGCGAGCCAGGTCGGGAACCGCCCCGCGTGGTGCTCGATGAGGATCCCGATGAATCGTTCCATGGAACCCAGGAGCGCCCGGTGGATCATCACCGGCCGGTGGTCGGCGTTGTCCTCGCCCTGGTAGACGAGGTCGAAGCGCTCCGGCATCTGAAAGTCGATCTGGCACGTGCCGCATTGCCAGGAGCGACCGAGGGCGTCGGTGATGTGGAAGTCGATCTTCGGCCCGTAGAAGGTCCCCTCCCCCGGGCTGACCTCGTAGTCGCGACCCTGGCGCTCCAGCGCCTCGCGCAGTGCCCCCTCGGCCTGTTCCCACTGCTCGTCGGTGCCGATCGACTTCTCCGGGCGGGTCGAGAGCTCGACCCGCACCTCGTCGAACCCGAAGCGTGAGTAGAGCTGGTCGATCGCGGAGCAGATCGCGTCGACCTCGTCGGCGACCTGGTCGAGCGTGCAGTAGACGTGCCCGTCGTCCTGGGTGAAGGCGCGAACGCGCAGGAGGCCGTGGAGCACGCCCTCGCGCTCGTTTCGCGACACCAGCCCGAACTCGGCGAGCCGCAGGGGCAGATCGCGGTAGGAGTGCCGCTCGGACCCGAAGACGAGGCAGGCGCCGGGGCAGTTCATCGGCTTGAGCGCGAACCGGCGGTCCTCGACCTGGGTGAAGAACATGTTCTCCGCGTAGTTGTCCCAGTGCCCCGAGCGGTGCCAGAGCTCCTCGTCCAGGACCTGAGGGGTCTTGATCTCCTGATAGCCGCCGCGAGCGAGCTGACGCCGCACCTCGTGCTCGACCAGCCGGAGGAGCACGGTCCCGTTCGGAAGCCAGAAGGGCATCCCCGGCGCGTCGGGCAGCAGCGTGAAGAGCCCCAGCTGCGGGCCGAGGCGCCGGTGGTCGCGCGCCTTAGCCTCCTCGATGCGCTCCAGGTGCTCCTCCAGGTCCTTCTTGGAGAAGAAGGCGGTGCCGTAGATCCGGGTCAGCATCTGGCGGTTCTCGTCGCCACGCCAGTACGCCCCGGCAACCGAGTTGAGCTTGAACGCCTTGATCCGGCCCGTCGAGGGCCCGTGCGGGCCGCGACAGAGGTCCACGAACGGGCCGTTTTGGTAGAGCGACACGGTCTCGGTGCCCTCGTCCCGCATCAGGTCCTCGATCAGCTCGACCTTGTACGGCTGTTCCTGCGCCTTGAAGCGCTCGATCGCCTCGGCAGCCGAGGTCTCGGACCGCTCGAAGGGCTCGTCGGCCTTCACGTGAGCAGCCATCGCCTCCTCGATCCGCTCCAGGTCGGAGTCGGACGGGCGGAACCCGTCGGGGAACTCGAAGTCGTAATAGAAGCCGTCGGCGATCGGGGGACCGATCGAGACCTTCGTCCCGGGCCACAGGTCGAGGACCGCCGTCGCCAGCACGTGCGCGGTGTCGTGACGAAGGACGTCGAGCGAGTCCGGGCGCCCCGGGGTGACGATGTCGATCTCCTCGCCATCGACGAGGGGGGCAGTGAGATCCCGGACCTCGCCGTTCACCCGAACCGCAAGCGCGTCCTTGGCGAGCCGTGGCCCGATCGCGGCGGCGGCATCAGCGCCCGTGGCGCCGTCATCCAGCTCCAGAGGGGAGCCGTCGGGAAGCTTTACGGTGATCGGCGCCATGCGGGGCCATGCTACCCAGGGGATTGTGACGATCGCTCCCTCCGGCGATGGTTCAGTTTCCGCACCATGGGTGCGGTTTTTGCGCCATCGCCGAGCAAAGGCCCCTGATCAGTCGCCGGCGGGGTTCGCCCGGGCGCCAGGCGCAATCAGCGGACAGGGGCCCTCGCCCTCGGGTGCCGGATTGCGCACCCAGAGCCTGTACGGGCCCCGTTGCCGCTCTAGGCGGAAGTCCGTGTATGGAGGACGTTCCTGGTTGCCCGTCACCACGTGCGTGATCCCGAATGGCGCCTGTGTGGGACCGGCACCGCCCGCCGTGGCCGCGGCTCTCGGCCCTCACACACACCCGCCCCCCTCGGAGCTCCCAGACCACGTAGTCGCGCCCGTGCTCGTCGCTCAGCACCTGGTCGGGAATCAGTACGAGGGTGGATCCGCTCCGGAGCTCCGGCCGCAGCTCCGTGAGCGCCGGCGTGTAAGTCGACGGGCCGACCGGGCCGTTCACGAGCGCCAGGACGGAACACGCCGCCGCAGCGACGCAGAACAGGGTCGCCAGCACCGCCTTCAGGGACGATTGCCAGCGTAAGAGGACGCCTGACGGGCCCGTTCGGGTGCGGCCGACCGCGCCCCGAATCGCCCCCAGCTCGACGAGCTGCTCCGGCGAGAGCAGCGCGCGGGCGGCGATCAGCATCGCGAGCGGGGCCGCGATCACCGTCGCCTTGGCCGCCTGGTACGGCGTGCCCGCGAAGTGAGCGTAGGCGTAAAGGACCATCGCCACGGCGAGCGCCGACGGCACCGCCCATTCGGAGCGGCGAAGCCACCAGACGAGCCCGTAGGCCAGCGCCGCCAGCCCGAGCAGCTCGCCGAGGTAGTAGCCGAGGGCCGGCACCGCACCATCGCCCGGGTCGAGACGGAAGTCGCCCGACGGCCAGATCCCGAGGGCCTCGAGCGGCGAGATCGGGTTGAAGAGGTTGCCGAGCCCGGCCCCGGGCGGGTTGAAGGTCTCGAAGCTCGCGAAGTTGACCATCCGCCCGATCTCCGGCGCCGCCACCGCGACCAGGACCCCCACCGCCACGACCGCCGGGAGCGCGGCCTTTCGCACCAGCGCCCTCGCCGCCGACCGCGAGCGGCGCCGCACCTTCATCGCGATCTCGACGACCGCCCAGAGGCCGGCGGCGCCGGCGAGCCAGAGGAGCCCGGGAAAGCTGTAGGAGTAGATGCTCCCGATCGCGAGCGCCGCCAGCGGCACCGCAACCAGTGGCCCGCGCCGCGCCCCTGGGACAAGGGTCGATCGCGAGAGCTCGTGCAGGCCGATGGCGAATGCCAGCACCCAGAGCGCCTCCATCGTCTCCTTGAAGGCGCCCTGGATCAGGTAGGAGGCGACCAGGTACGGGACCCCGACGAGCAGCGCCGCCGCCGTCCGCCGCCAGGGGGCGAACCGCTCCATCAGCGCGAGTGGGGCGAGCGTCGCGCAGGCCGCGATCGCCAGGGTCAGGCCGTCGAACGAGTGCACCAGGCTCGCGCCGGTCGCCTTTGACGTGGCCACGACCAGCGAGTGCGGGCCCAGGGGATATCCCTGGCTCAGCAGCCTCGAGCCCTCGCCGTGCGCCAGGCGATTGGCGGCGAACAGGTGCTGGGACATGTCCGGGTTGAGGCCCGTCCCCAGGATCCCGAACCGGCGTTCGACGATGAAGGGCAGCGAGGCGGCGATGACCGCGCCGATGAACGGTGGGAGGCCGACCGCCACCGCGGGGCGGAGCCCGGCTACCCGGCCGAACAGGAAGGCCAGGGATGCGACGACGAGAACCCCGATGGCGATGGCGGCAGCAGTGCCATCGCCCGGGAGACGCACTGTCCCCCAGGCGACCGAGGTGATCACCGCGAGCCCTACCGCCGGGGAGAGCCACGACCACTTCCGCCGCCCGCACGCGCGAAACACGGCCTGCCCCACGCAGACCGAGGCGATGAGGATGGCCGCGAAGGAGGCGTACGTCCCCAGCATTGGCCGGCGAGCATAGAAGCCGGCGCAGCCAGGGTCGCGATGCGGCGCATTCCGTGCACGACACCGCGCGCGCCGTTTGGTGCCCCGACTCGCGGGTATTCCGCTGACCGAGAACCTTGGCAGTGCCGAACGGCGGCGGCCATAATGTCCCTTCTCATGAGCTCTCGCGCTGACCTGCCGACCAAGACGAGCACCAAGCCGGAGTTCCGGATCGTCCTCCCCAGCCGTCCTGAGAACGTGGCGGTCATCCGGCAGGCTCTCGCCGGGGCGATCGAGGTGCTGGGACTCAGCGAGTCGCGCCTGCTCGACATCAACACCGCCGTCAGCGAGGCGTGCAACAACGTCGTCGTGCACGCGTACGAGGGCGAGCACGGCCCGCTCGAGGTCTACCTCTGCGTGCAGGACTCCGAGCTCGAGGTCGTGGTTCGCGACGACGGCGTGGGAATTCGGCCGAAGGCGCCGGAGCCGGGCCTCGAGGTCCAGGGGCTGGGGCTGTCGCTGATCCAGACGCTGAGCGACCGGGTCGAGTTCCACGGCGGCGTCGACCAGGGCACCGAGGTGAGGATGGCCTTCTCCCTCAACGGCGAGAGCGAGTCCTGGATCCGCGACATGCCACCCGACGACGACGACATCCGCCGGCCCCCTGGAGAGCTCGTCATCGCCGTTTCCGCCGGGCCGCTGGCGGCACCGGTGCTCGGTCGGGTGATCGCGATGCTCGCCGCGCGGGCGGACTTCTCGCTCGAGGGCATCTCCGAGGCACAGCTCGTCACCGATTCGCTCGCCGCCAACGTGCCGCGGGTGATCGTGGGCGCCAACATCCAGCTCGGGATCGACTCACCCCCGGAGGAGCTTGTCGTCCGCGTCGGGCCCCTGCAGGAGGGCGGTGCCAACAGGATCATGGATGCCTCCGCGCTGGGCGACCTGCCGCCGGTGCTCGAGCGCCTCACGAAGGACCATCAGATCGAGGGCTCGCCGGGCGGCGAGATCCTGAGCTTGACGCTCGTCAACCCCGCCTAGGGGCTAAAGCGAGTACTAGACCGACGCGGGGTCGTCGACGATCTCGAGCCGCTGGTCGAGCTGGGTCACGCTGAACACGCGCTCGACCGCGGTGGTGCCACGGATGATCACCAAGCGGCGTCCCCCAGACCGGGCCCGCTCGTCGGCGGAGATGACGGCGCGGAGCCCGGTCGAGTCGATGAACTCGACCTTGCGGAGATCCAGGACCAGCACGGCGGGAGCGTCGGCCTCCACCTTCTCGAGACCCTCTTCGAACTGCGGCGCGCTCGCAATGTCGAGCTCGCCGACCAGGGCTATGCGAGCCTGGCCCTCTCCCTGCTCCGTGATGATCTCAAGCGGCGACATGAACGACGCGGCACGATACACCGCGACCGCACTGTCTCGGCGGGTCAGTGCTCGGCCAGTACCGCGTCGATCGCCGAGTCAAGCGTCTCGTAGACGGGAATCGTCCGGTCGATGGCCGTCAGCTCGAGGAGCTTCCTGACCTCGCCGCCGGTGCATACCAGCGCCACGTTGGACTCCCCGTTCTGCGCCGGCTTGGCGCCGTGCAGGAGGGTTGCCAACCCGGTCGAGTCGACGAACTCGCAGCCGGTCAGGTCGATCACGAGCGGGCGGTCCCCGTCCCGGGCGGCTTCGCTCAGGAGCTCGCGCACCTTGGGACTCGTGGCGATGTCGAGCTCGCCCAGGATGGTGATCACAGATGCGTTGCGAACGACTTCCTCGGTGGCGTCGAACGGCTTTTGGTTCATGTCTTTCTCAGCCCAAATCATCCTTGACCCAACATCCGAGGTCCGGCGCCGGGTGGGCCTCAGCGACCTGCTGATGCCCGCGGTGATCCTAACCGCTTATGCATCACTCGGATCGCCGTGTTCGAAATTGCAAGCATGGAGATAGGCAGGACGGAGTGGTCGCTAATGGTGCGATCTCGCCGCAGGACTCACGCTTCGACCGCACTGCTACCAGTTGCGCCGGCGGTCGCCCGAGCCTGAGCCGACTGTCCTAAGCGGCCGGCGATTCGCCACGCACCCCGGAGTTTCAGCTTTCGAGGCGAATGCCTTCGACGGTGTAGTCCTTCCCCATCAGGGCCGCTAGGACTCGACCTCGGGCGCTTTCGGCGTTCTCGGCGGAGAGCCGAGCTGTCAGCCGGTCCGTGGGCTCTTCCCATGCCCTGGTCTCGATGCCGGCCACCGCCAGCAGCCCCATCGCGCGGTGGGCGTCTCCGCGGATATCGACGAGGAAATGGGCCATCTGTCATATCTCTTACGTGTCCCAGGGCCTCAGGTTGACGTGCGGAAGAAATCGGCGCCCCTCTAACACCCCCAACCGCTTCTGCTTTCACGCGAGAGCAGAAGCACCTTGACGACGCTCAGCGCCCTCAGGGAAGGCTTGCGGAGGGTTTCTACTCCAAAGGGGGGACTTTGCCTGGCCGGATTGGGGTAATTGAGCGGTTTTGCCGGCGAGGCGGTTCCCGCTTCGACTAGCGTCGCTTCGCCCCAAGCGAACGCGGTCAGACCGGACCGGCGAAGAGCAAACCCTCGGCACCGGGCGCGGGACGAAGCCAGACCGCTCACCCACGGATCGGAGTTTCCCGCTGAGAGCAGCCCTCGCAGGAAGAGTTAGGTCACTCGCGGTTGCGGCTATCGTCGCCGCGATGCTCATCGTGCCGTCGACGGAGGCCCGCGCCGCCACCCCGGCGGGCTTCTTCGGGCTCAATTACTCGTTCAAGGACATCACCAACAGCGACGTGCTTATGCTGAAGAAGAGCGGCGCCACGACCGTGCGCTGGACGATGAATTGGTCGCACATCGAGCCCTCGGCGGGAAGCTGGAAGTGGTCCGCGGCCGACAAAGTGGTCGGCGGCCTCGCCGCCCAGGGGATCCGGGTTCTGCCGGTGATGTGGGGATCGCCGCGCTGGGTGGCGAGCTCGGCGATCACCGCGCCGGTCGCCACCCAGAAGCAGCGAGATGCCTGGAGCGGGTTCCTGCGCGCGGCGATCAGGCGCTACGGCCCCGGCGGGAATTACTGGAGCGGCGCCTACCGAACACAGCATCCCGGCAAGGCGGCGCTGCCGGTCAACACCTGGCAGATCTGGAACGAAGCCAATCTGAAGAGTGCGATGACCCCCACGACCCCCGCCACCTACGCGCAGTTGCTGACCCTCTCTCACACGGTGATCCATCAGACGGACCCGAAGGCGAAGGTGATGTTCGCGGGCCTTTTGAGCCACCCGCCGAATGGAGCCACCGCATGGACCTTCCTCCGCGACGTCTACCAGCAACCCGGCGCCCGGACCGCATTCGACATCATGGCCTCGAACGCCTACTCGCCCACCGTTTCGGGGATGCTCGACGACCTCGACCACATCCGCCAGACGATGGCCGCCAACGGCCAGGGACCGAAGCCGCTTTGGATCGGCGAGGTCGGCTGGGGCTCGGACCCGGTCAATGCCGCCAACGGTGGGTATACGAAGGGCATGACGGGCCAGAGGAAGATCTTGGTCGCAGGCCTTCAACGCGCTGTTGCAAAAGCGCGTCGGTCTGGCGCATAGGGAAGGTGCTCTGGTTCAACTTCCGCGACCCGGCTGGCGGCAACTCGAACATCTGCGGCTACTGCACCTCGGCCGGCCTCCTGACCAACGCCTTCCAGCGCAAGCCGGCCTGGTCGGCATTCCTCAACTTCACCGGCGGATGATCGCGCCGTGGCGCTGCCGGATGACTGCCCCGTCTGCCACGCCGACTTGGCGCACCTCAACGTGCCTGGGCCGGAGGGGCGACCCGAACGCGTCGATTGCATGGGACGGGAACAGCACTCGTGGCTCGTCGTCAATCAGGGGACTCCCGAGCGCTCCGACTACGTCCTCGGCGAGCAACTGAGGGCCGCCGCGACACGTTCACCCTTTTTTGCGCGGTTTTGGCCGTAGGCTCCGACCCGGCTTCCTTGTGGCCACCCACCACCGCCAGGAGGGCCGCCTTCGAACGTTCTTGAACGGCTTTTGGCCCTGCTAGTGGGAAGCGAGCGCCTAGTCAGTTGCGCCGCATATACGACGCGCTCAAGTGTTCGGGACGTCTGACCCTCTCGCTCGCGGCCCTCAGCCACTGACCCAGGATCAACGCACAGACGAAGGAGACGGCCAACGCGATCAAAATGTCTTCCGCTACGTCCATATTTTTCATCCCTCAGCGAAACGGTATTCCCGCTGCAAACGGCGGTAAACGGTGGCGAATCTATTTCCGTGAGGCACCCACGGGGCGCCGATCGAGGCACATCCATGCTCGACTGGGCGAGCCCTCGTGCGACCCCAGCGGCACCAGAGGGAGGGGCCGCAGGGCGATCCAATGTCAAACCGCCCTCGCATGAACGTACGAAACCGCTAGGCCTGCACTGACGCCCCAGCCGTGTCGCTGCGGTCAAAGTGCGAGCCATCGATCTTCCACCTTGGATAGCCGTAGGGCGCATCGAGTCATAGGGCCCGCCCAGCACTGCGTCCCCCCGCCGGGCTGCGGTAGTAGCGCCTGCGACCCTTGCATGGAAAGCAGCGGTCTTCATGTCAAGCTTGCACCGGCAGGCGTACACACCGATGAAAGGATCACCGAATGCCGGATGCTTCCGAGCTGCTTCACATGAACCTGCACGTCTTCTCCGAGCGGGACCCTGAGAAGCGCCGGGAGGCCATCGAGCGGACCTATGTCGAAGACGTGAGGTTCATCGATCCAGACGGCGAGAGCGTGGGGCGGGAAGCGCTCAACGACCGCGCGCAGAAGATTCTCGACGACGCTCCAGCGGACTTCGTGTTGGAGGAGGACGGCCTGGCGTACGTCAGTCCCGACACCGCGGTCCAGCCCTGGCGCTTCGGCCCGCCCGGGAGTCCCGTGGTCCGCGGGATCGACGTACTCACGGTGCGTGATGGCAGCGTGAGCGTCGTGCGTACGCTTATTGGATTCCGAAGGGATGCGTGACCATGCGCGGTGTAGGGAAAAGCGCCCGCATCGAGTTCTTTCTCGATCCGAACGAGGCACTCGAAGCCGCCGGCCTGCGGGAGTAGCCACTGCTTCTGATTTGCACGAAACGAGCAGCTCGCGACCTGTTCCGATTGCGCCACTGCGCCACCCGTCCGAACGAGGCCCGTTGAGCGCCCGTGCACCCGGTGTCTCCGATAGATCCGGGCCATCTGCCGCGCCTTCGGAGCGCAGCGGCGGCAGGCGTTGTGCCATGGCCGGTTCGGCGTGAACGGCCGATGGCACAGGAAGCAGCACGTCTCGACGCGCTTTGGAGGCGACGTGAAGCGGGGGCCTAGTAACGTCGACCTCCGCGGGGGTGGTGGCAAGTGGCCTGCTACCGCTGGCCCTGCTAACAGTCGGCTACCAGTTGGGGCGCCGAAGGTGCGACTCGGGCGCTGATCGAACACCGCAACTTGCGGGCCGAGTTCCGCACCGCAATCGCATGTCCGAGGGGGACTGGCGGGGTCTGACGCGACTTGGCGCAAACGCGTGAACGATGGGCGCTACTGGGCTCGAACCAGTGACCTCCAGCTTGTCGAGCTGGCGCTCTCCCAACTGAGCTAAGCGCCCTGGGGCATCGAGTTTATCCAGCACCTATGCCCTTCCGGAAGCCGGCGTCTGGGCTCTGTCCGGAGCCTCGGAGAGGTCAGGAGGGCTTCGGGTCGTGCCAACCCCCTGCGGACGTGCGGCCAGGCTGGAGCAGCGCCCGCTCAAGCTCCTGAACATCTTTGCCGAGGCAGGGAGCATGTTCTGTTGGCACCGCTGGAGGGTGATCCAGGTCTCGCCTCGCTCGGCTTACGAGAAGTGCATGCGCTGCGGCAGGCACCGCCACGTCAATGCCCCCGAGGGCGGCAGCGCCCGCCCCACTGGCCGGCGGTCAAGGCTATTCCCACCGTTCTGACGGAAAAAACTCGCCGGGTGGCCGCCGCGGTTACTTGCCCCGAAAACTTTTTCTCGCGACGCGTGCCGCCCCTGTGGGGTCCCCTCCGAGACTCCCGCCGGCGTCGCCTCGCAGGCGTCACCCCCGCCGCTGGCGGGATTCCGGCGCTTCCGCTAGAGAGCTTGTCGAGCTGGCGCTCTCCCAACTGAACTAAGCGCCCGAAGGACCCACGAGCCGCTCAAGCGGCCGTGGCAGAAAGGGCGTGGTTCGCGACGATCATCCCGTCCGGGTCCCATCGGCCCTTGACCTCACGCAGCCGGGCGCAGGTCTCCGGCGGCAGCAGCGCGTCGACGTCGCAGGGCCGCTCGGCGAAGTTGAAGTAGCCGCCGTCCCCGGCCCAGGGCTGCATTGTGTCGTGAAGATCGTCGAGCGAGGCCTCGATCGCCTGGCCGAGCTCGGGGGTCATCGGCATGCCGACCCCCATCATCGCGAAGTCCGCGTCGAGCGACGGGAGCGCGCCGCCGTTCTCGTCCCGCCGGGCGAGCGCGCCGCCGAGCTGACGGAGCTCTGCGAGGAGCAGCGGCGAGCCGGCGTCCGGTCCCGCCACGCCCACGAACGCGTCAATGGCGTCGTCGGGCAGCTCCGAGAGGAGCCGGTAGTGGCCCATCCCGGGCACGGGCGGCTCGGGGTCCATGTGGATCCGCGAGAGGCCCTCCGCCGGGATCTGGCCGAAGGTGTCCATGATCGGCTCGCCCAGCTCCCGCAGCGGCGCGATCGTCGCCTCGCCCTCCTCCTGGCTGCCGATGCACGCGGCATCGAAGGTCAGGAGCGGCCGGCCGCGGAGAGGCTCCGGCACGTCGGGAATCGGCGGCGGTCGCAGGAACCGGCCGATCGAGGTCACGTCCTCCGAGACCGAAGCGGCCCAGTCCCGCCAGGCCCGGAGCGCGTCGGCGCCGAGCTCGGCCGGGAAGACCAGGGCGCCCGCGTAGAGCTCGGAGATGGGAAGCAGGCTGACGTGGAGGCCGGTGACGATTGCGTAGCCGCCGCCCCCTCCGCGCAAGGCCCAGAAGAGGTCGGGCTCGTTGTCGGGGTCGATGCGGCGCTGCTCGCCGTCAGCGGTCACGACGTCGATCGCGTTGACGCGATTGCAGGCGAAGCCGTACCGTCGCCCCAGCCAACTCAGGCCGCCGCCGAGCGTGTAGCCCACGATGCCGACGTTTGGCGATGACCCCGGCATGGAGCACATGCCGTGGGCCTGCGCGGCCGCGCCCAGCTCCTCGACCAGCACGCCGGCGGCGATCGTGGCCGTCCGCGAGCCGGCGTCGACCTCGACTTCGCGCATGCGCTCGGTCTTCAGGAGGATGGTGTCGTCGAGCGGCCCAAGGGCGACTGCGCCGTGGCCGGTGCCCTGGCCCGCGACCTTCAGGTCGTTCCGGCCGGCGAAGGACACCACCTTGGCGACGTCGTCGGCGCTCTCCGCGAAGGCCACCGCAACGGGGTTCTGATCCGCTGCGAGGTTCCAAGCCGCCCGGGCCGCGTCCCAATCGGAATCGCCCGGGGTCGCTACGCGTCCTGCAATCGAGAGCTCGTTGAATCCATTCATCGAGCGGTGCATCTTACTTGCGGGTCGCTACGAGCCCCTTCGCGTACATCGTCTCGACGAAGACCTCGCGCGTCGTGGCCGTCGGCTGCCAACCGATCTCGCTCTTGAGCTTCTCGTTCGAGACCACCCACGGATAGCGGATGAAGCTGAGGTTGCCCGGCGGCGACTCGACCCGCGGCGCATGGAGCGTCCATGCCGCGGCGTAGATGCGGCGGGTCGTCTTCATCGACATGACGCGGGTCTTGAGGCCGATCAGCTCCGCCGACTCCCCCCAGGTCATCGTGCCGTCGCCCGCGACGTTGAAGGCGCCGCCCGCCCTGGCGTCGAGGAGGCCGATGATCGCGCTGACGACGTCGTCCTCGTGCACAAGCTGGAACTCCTCGTCGACCCCGTCCAGGATCGGGAAGAAGGCCGAGTTCTCCCACGTGCGCGAGATGTAGTTGTCGACGTTCGGGCCGAAGACGATGCACGGCCTGACGATCGACATCATGCGATCGCGATGCTCTAGGGCCCACAGCTGGCAGGCCCGGTCGGCCTCCGTCTTGTCGACGCGCGTACTAGTAGTCGGGCATGACCCCGGACCGGCTAGTCCTCGGTCGATCGGCTTCGGGTTGTCCGCAAAGGCGCCGTATGCGGTGGCGGACGACGTCACCAGCACCTGCTTGGTCCCGGCCTCGGCCGATGCGCACGAAGCACGCCGCGGTGCCGTTGACGTCGATGTCGTACATCCGTGGCCTCGTCGTGGATCGGGTTGAGCACGAACGCAAGGTGGATGAGCGCGTCAGGCCGCTCGCGCTCGAGTAACTCGCGGATCGCCCCGGCGTCACGCACGTCCCCACGCACGAACGTGGTCTTGGCCTGCGGGCTCGCGGGTGGACGAACGTCCAGGGCGACGATTTCCTCGACGTCGTCGCGCGCGGCGAGGATCTCCGTGAGCCGGGAACCGATGTACCCCGAGCCGCCGGTGATCAGGTACCGCACGGGCGGCATCCTACCCCCGCCTGATGCGTTGCGAGCAAACGCTCACAATTATCCGGTTTGCACCCCTGGGGACAGCGCTGTACTCCGATTCGTAGAAAGCCCAGGAAAATGCGATAAATGCATGCGCGCCCAGTTTCCGAGGAGTACCGAAACCTTTCGCGAAAGGAGGTGTTAAGTTAGTGCAAGCCATCGCCGATGGGGATGGCAAGAGACTTAAGGACCGACGGGCCAGCGGCCGCATCGCTGGCGGCACGTCCTTCGGAAAACAAAGGGCCCCTTCAACGGGGCCCTTTTCCGTGCCTGGGCTAACCGTCGCGCTCGACGTCGAGCGTCAGTCCGTGGACGGCCGTGATCCGCACCATCTCGCCCTCGGAGACGGCGGATCGCTCGCGCGCGCGTTCCAGATCTCGCCCTGAAACCGGACCCGGCCCTCCGGGGCGCATTCGTCGATCACGGTCGCCGTCTGCCCGACGAAGGTCTCCGGCCCGCTCCGAAGCCGATAGCGGCGCAGGAAGCGCTTCCAGAAGAAGTACTCGAGAATCTCGAGGCAGAGGGCGGCCACCAGCGCGACGAGCCCCCACGGCAACCCGAAGAGGATCAGCGCGAGGATCCCGAGGAGGAGGAGCAAGCCCCGCCGGCTCCTAGTTCGAGCTGCCGCCGGGATCGATGCGATCGAGGAGGCGCCGCTCAGCCTCGGTGATCCGCTGCGCAGCGTCGGCCTCGGTCCGCGTCGCCGCCGCCATCCTCCCCTCCCAGTCGACCGCCTGCTCGGCGATCTCGCCCAGCTCGGCGATGCGCTTGGCCGTGCTCCCCGCGCGCTCGGACACCTCGAGCAGGCGGCCCGCCGCATCCTCCACCCTGGTCATGGCGTCCTCGAGCCTCTCCATCGCCTCCGCCACTATCGACGCGGTTGCCTCGGCACGGGTCTCGGCCGCGGTCAGGCGCTCGCCGGTCACCGCCAGGCGTCGCTCGAGCTCCTCCGAGGCCTCGACCGCGGAGGTCACGCGCTCGTCGATCTGCGCGAGCAGGTCCTCGGTCTCCGCCCTCACGGCCTCGATCGCCGCCGTCTTCACCTCGGCCTGGCGCTCGAGCCGCTCGAGCGCGCCCGTCATGCGCTTCGAGGTCTCCTCGCGAACAAGCTTCAGCTCCTGCCGCCGTACCCGCACGCCCAGCTTCTGTGCGGCGGCCTCGATCTGAGCCGCCGCCTTGGTCGCCGACTTGTCAGCGCGCGCGGAGGCCGCCTCCGCCTCCTGCACCGCCTCGGCCCGGACCTTCCGGATCGTCGCGAGCGGGGTCTCCGCCGTCTCCTTCACGCGCTGGATCTCGTCAGCGATCTGCGCGTCGCCGCGGACCCTCACCTCCGCCACCGCCCCCTCCAGGCGCTCGGCCACGTTCAGCTCGATCCGCTCCTCGGTCTCGCGCAACCGCTCCTCGGTCCTGGCCAGGTCCCGCTCGACCTGCGTGTACATCTCATCCCCGGCCTGCCGCAGGACCTCGGCCATGCGGCTCTCCAACTGGCGAATCGCCGCGTCGAGCCACTCGGCGTCAGCGGAGGGAATCGGCTCGGACGGCGGCGGTTCCGCCCGGGGCGGCGGCTCCAGTTCAGGCTTGCCCGATTCGGGCGAGCCGCGGCCGAAGGCCCTCGCCATCCGTGCGCCAAGCCCGCGACGCGGTCGCTGAGTCTCGTCGTCCACTCGACAATGGTCCTACACCGGCCGCTCGCCCGCCGGTCAGGGCGTTGCACTTTCGGCCAGGCGGCACGTGGTCTCAAACTCGCAACCGGGCGAGCGGCCCGCTGAGATAGGTTGCGGGCGTGGCTTCCCACAACGGGCCCACCGACGCCCCCACCGACGTACTCCCCGCACTTGCGCCCCACGTCGTCGTGCTCTTCGGGGCCGCCGGCGACCTGGCGAAGCGAAAGCTCCTGCCCGGCCTCCGTCATCTGAGCGAGGCGGGCCTCATCCCCGACTGCCGCATCATCGGAACCTCGCTCGAGGACCTCGACGACGATGGCTTCCGCGCCCTCGCGACCGATGCCTGCGCGCAGTTCGGGCGGAAGGTGACGGACCCCGCGGGACTCGAGGAGTTCGCGGCAAAGCTCAGCTACGTTCCTCAGAGCGCAGGCCCCGAGGCGCTGGCGGCGGCCGTACGGCACGAGGAGAGCGAGCTGCCGGGGGAGCCCCGTCGGCTCTACCACCTGAGCGTGCCGCCGAACGCGGCCGCCGACGTGATCAAGACCCTTGGCGAGGCGGGCCTGGCCGAGCGGGCCCGAGTGATCATGGAAAAGCCGTTCGGAACCGACCTCGAGAGCGCCCGCGAGCTGAACAGGAAGCTCCACGAGGTCTTCGCCGAGTCGCAGATCTTCCGCATCGACCACTTCCTCGGCAAGGAGGCCGCGCAGAACATCCTCGCGTTGCGGTTCGCCAACGGCCTCTTCGAGCCGATCTGGAACCGCAACCACATCGACCACGTCCAGATCGACGTCCCGGAGACGCTCGACGTCGGAACGCGGGGCGCTTTCTACGACAAGACCGGCGCCTATCGGGACATGGTGGTGACGCACCTCTTCCAGATCATGGGATTCGTCGCGATGGAGCCCCCCACCGCGCTGGCGCCCGTCGCAATCACCGAGGAGAAGAACAAGGTTTTCCGGACCATGCGCCCAATCGATCCGGGGCGGGTGGTCCGCGGCCAGTACGAGGGCTACCGAGAGGTCAAGGGCGTGGCCCCGGACTCCCAGACCGAGACGTTCGTCGCGCTCGAGGCCTGGGTCGACAACTGGCGGTGGTCAGGCGTCCCCTTCTACCTTCGCACCGGGAAGGCGATGGCCGAGAACGCGCGCATCATCTCGATCGCCTTTCGCGAGCCGCCGCAGAGCATGTTCCCGGCAGGGTCCGGCGTCGGCAAGTACGGGCCCGACCACCTCACCTTCGACCTCGACGAATCGTCCCGCCTGTCGCTGTCCTTCTACGGCAAACAGCCGGGCCCGAGCCTGAACCTCGAGAAGGTGAGCATGCAGTTCTCCCTCCACGAAGTGCACTCGGAGGACGACACGCTGGAGGCCTACGAGCGCCTGATCCGCGACGCGATGAACGGCGACCACACCCTGTTCACGACGGCCGAGGGGATCGAGCGGCTTTGGGAGATCTCAACGCCGCTGCTCGAGCATCCTCCCGAGGTCCTGCACTATGCCCAGGGCACCTGGGGCCCGGGCGAGATCCGCGAGCTGATCGCCCCCCGCAAGTGGCGCCTCCCTTTCGAGCGCCGCTGGCGCGACCTCAAGCCGGCCGCGGCGACCGAGCTGGCCTGAGCTCTACCGGGCCTCGGACTCGAAGTGACGCAGGGCGCCGGCGGGAGGCTCGGTCTGCGCCGCCCCGGAGCTGTGCACCGCCCGCTTCTGGCTCTTGCGGTGGACCTTGAAGATCTCGACCCACCTCGAAGGCTTGTTCCTCTTGTACCTGTCGTCGTGGTTCCAGGAGAGGTGCAGGTGGTTGCCGCACCCGTGGTTCTCGTCGCCGTTGTAGCCCACCCAGCGGAACGGCGGCAGGGGCTCGTTCTGCTTCGGCTCCGCCCACTTGGCGAGCTTGGAGACCGAGGCCCACCGCTTGTTGCAGTGGCCGGACCAGTCGTTGTGGAGCGGCACGATGTCGACGGCGAGGCCGATCTTGTGCTCGGAGTCCTCGACGTGGCACTTGGGGCAGCCGACCTTCTTCCCGTTCGGCAGCCTCCCGGCGAACCCCTCGGTCACGTAGATCCGGAAGTGATCGGCCAGCCAGATCAGGTTCCGCTTGATGCGCTTGTCGATGTAGGCGCCATCGACGTGCGGCACCTGGTTAGGGATCGGGATGAACCGCCCGTGCTTGTCGTTGACCTTCGTGGCGCCGGGCGTGTCCCGGAGCGCCGATGCGAACGGCGACGCGAGCAGCACGACCGCGACCGCCGCGACGACTGCGCACGCGATCAACACCAACCGACGCTCCCTCACCCCCACCATCCGGCCGCCCATGGTAGGCGGATCGGCAGAACCAGGGTCAGCCGGAAGAGCCGCCAGGCTCCTCTTCGACCGTGCGCTCCGCCAGCGGATACGCCTCGAGCCGCCCGTCGGGGATCGGCTCCCCGCTCACCACCGACAGCCCGTAGGTCCCCGCCTTGAGCCGCTCCTCGGCACGCTCGAGCGCCGCGAGCTGATCCTGGTAGTCCTGGGCGCGACCGGCGTCGAACTCGTCCTGGTAGAGCCCTTCGTCGGCCTCGTCGCCGGGCTCGACTCGGTCGTCGGCCTCCTCGGGCTCCTCGCCCCGCAGGTTTGCGATCGCTCCTTCGATGCGCTCCCGCTCCTGGGCCAGCAGCTCTCGCGCGCGCTCGGTGTCCATGGCTGAACCGTATCGGTCCGGTATGCAGCCCGCCGATCAGAGGCGCCTACCGGAATCGAACCGGTGTAAACGGCTTTGCAGGGCGATCGGGTTCTCGACGGCTTCTGCTTTTCCCGCAAAGCAGAAGCGACGGGTCACCCGCCCACGAGGATCGGCGGTAAGGCATCGCTGGCGACCGTCAGCTGCATCCCGAGCGACACCGGGCGTTCATCGCCCGACGGAAGTCCTGCAAGGTAGCTGCACCGGGTGGGACCGGCTCCGCCCGATAGCTCCAATGAGCTTTACCTAGGAAGTGGAGCCGGAATGTGGGCGTGCCGTTCGGCTTATAGCCGCCGATGATTCCGTTTCCCCCCAATCCACGAGCCAGCTTCCATCGGGAAGCAGTCGGGCATCGCCGCAGCAGTTCGTCTGCTGGACCGCTGGGTCAGTGATCTGTTGAATCAGGGTTGCGGTATGCGCTTGCTGATCGATGCGCCACCGGGTCACGCGAGGGGGCTGGTCCAGCAGATAGCGGTTGTCGAAGACGCTCACGGTCCCGTCGGGAAGGACCCGGGCATCATGCTGACCCCCGAATGGCTGCGAAGCCGGATCGCCGAGCACCGTGAGGCTCTGGGGTGTATGGGAGCCTCCCAGCTTCCAGATGATGTTCCCGGTGCGTCTCGCTGATCTTGTAGACCGCGTCGAGATAACGGAAGGAGGCGAGCACGGCATTGGGGCCTGCGGGGTCGATCGAATTCCAGTGGACGATGTCGTAATAGCCGTACACCGGTCTATGATCCGTCCCAGTAGCGCGAAGCCGTTTCCGAGAGCGAGATGTGCTGCTGGCTCTTCCAATCCCAGACGAGCTGACCATCGTCCGTGACCTCCTGCAACTCGGCGTCGAGGACCGTTGCGTCTGCGGGGCCGCCATAGGCGCTCAGGTCGACATGCTGGCGCGGAACGTAGTCACCGACGAGATGATCGTGATTACCGGTTCGGAATTGCAGGTCGTGCTGATTTCCGTTCATTCCGACGCCGCTCAGGACCCGAATCGTGCTGCTGTCGCTCAGGCGGTGAATACCCCAAGTGCCGCTGACGCAGCGCAGCAGGTTGCCGCTCGGGAGCATCCTCGTGTAGAAGGCGCCGGCGTGGTCCCACCAGACCGGCACCCCGTTGGTGTCGAAGACCGCGCCGAAATGGAGCGGCTTTGCCGACGGATCGGTCGGTAAAGAACTTCGGTGAGCTGGAGGGTGCCAGGCTGGTGAACGTGTAGGCCGGGAAGTCGTCGGGCAGGCAGCGGGTGTAGTAGTGGTAGAGCTTCGTCCCTCCGTCCTCGCGGAAGGTAACCGTGAACGCCTTCCCCGATCCGAGCGGCACCGGCTCGCTGAACGTGCCGGATCGAAAGGCGTGCCCGTTGATCGATGCCTCCCAGCCCGCCTGAGCGCTCGCCGTCACCGTGACGCCGGCGTCGTGGCAGCGCACGACGTAGTCGTGGACGGTAGGACTGAAGTTGGGATACAGGCTCGCGGTGCTGAAGCTCACCTGGCCTGCCTGAGGCTGAGCCTCGGCGTTCGGGCCCGACAGTCCGAACATCGCAAAAGTTGCCGTTGCCGCGATCGCGAGCCAACACCGGCGTCGCGGCACGGAGCTTTTGGGCCCCTTCACTTGAGTTCTGAAATTGCCGGTCATCGACCTTGGCGGCGGGGTCAACGTCGGCCGCTCAGCACGAGGAACGCGAGCAAACGTCACCGTTAAGTTCGCGTAGCTCAGTTGGGAACGAAGTCGCATGAACGACTCCCTGTCGGTCGGGGGCGGAGCCAAGACGCGTCGGCTACTCCCTCGGGGCTTGCCGGCGGCGGGCGATCCGCGGATGTGGCGTGAGCCTCTCATTCGAGGGTCGGTGGCAGCCTGGCTGTGAGCCTTGACGCCCGGATGGGATATCCGAAAGACGGATTGACGTCCCCACTGCGGCGGGTGTAGATTCGCGATAGGCGTGAAGCGGGTCGCCTCAGTGATTGTCGTACTTATCGCCCTCTTCGCGACGGCTGCCGCTCACGCGAAGCCGTCAAAGGTGGTGAAGTTCTCGACCGCGCCAGGCCTCTGTGGCGTCAATCGCCCGTCCGAGGGGGGCATGGGCTGCTTCGCGAATACCCTTCCATCGGGACCACGGAACTACGGCTTCATTGAACTTCACGCACGTGGACACGCAAAGATCAGTCAGCGCCGCGGCTGTCCATTCCTCGATTGCGGAGGTAGGCCAAAGAGACTCCGGAAGGGCCGCTCTTGGTCCCGGGTAGGCGTGAGATGTCGTCACGGCAACGGCCTGCGCTGTCACAACCGCGACGGCCACGGCTTCATCCTTCACCGTACGTCCTACCGGCAGTTCTAGGGCCGCACCAGCCGCCATCGACGGCGCCAGGCGCCCCGTGAGGCCGACCAGCCTAGCGCCGCTCAATTCGGCTCCGTGTAGGACACTTCGACGAGCGGCGCAACCGGAGGAGAAGCCATGAGCCACCACCACGACGACGGCAAGGTCCTACGAGAAGGCTTGCGGGGAGTCACCGATGGGAGGTCCCGCCCCGCTACAACATCGCAGCGGACGTCTGCGACAAGCACCCCCGCGACAAGCTGGCGATGGTGTTCGAGGACTTCCGGGGCACCGAGCGCCATGCGACATGGGGGGAGATGCAGTCGCTCGCCGCGCGGGCCGCGAACGTCCTGCGCGCGCACGGGGTACAGCGCGGCGACCGCGTCGCAGTCGTCGCCCCTGCGTCGCCCGAGACCGCAGCCATCTTCTTTGGGACCTGGAAGCTCGGCGCGATCCTCCTCTCGATGTCGGTGCTCTACGGTGACGAGGGCATCCGGCATCGGGTGGCGGACTCGCAGCCGAAGCTGATCGTGTGCTCGCGCGATCAGGCTGACCGAATGCCCGATGACCTCGTCGACGAGGTGGTGATCCTCGACGATGGACTTCTGGCCGGCGTCGACGATCACGCCGAGACCGTCGACACGGCCGCCGACGACCCGGCACAGCTCTATTACTCGTCCGGCACCACTGGGCTCGCGAAGGGGATCCTCCACGCCCACCGCTACATCCTGGCCCACGAGGAGTTCGTCTATTGCCACGATGTTCGTGACGGCGAGCTCTTCCACGGAATGGGGGAATGGGCTTGGGCGGCCGGGATCGCCCCGTTGCTGGGACCATGGCGCCTCGGCGCCACCCAGTTCGTGTATGCGCGGGAGGGCGGGTTCGACCCCGCGAAGCAGCTCGAGGTGCTCTCGAAGCACGGAGTCACGAACGTGTTCACCACCCCCACCGCGATGCGCGCGATGATGGCGATCGACGACGCCGGCGAGCGCTACCCGCAGAAGTTCCGCATCGTCTGCTCCGCGGGCGAGCCGCTGAATCCCGAGGCGATCCGCTGGTTTCGTGAGCAATACGGGGTCACGGTGCTCGACTACTACGGGCTCACGGAGTCCTACCCGTTGTGCGCGAACTTCCCATTCATGGAGGTTCGCGAGGGCTCCATGGGCAAGCCCATGCCGGGCTGGGAGGTCGACATCCTCGACGAGGATGAGCAGCAGGTCCCAAGAGGAGAGCGGGGCGAGATCTGCCTCCGTGCAAGGTCGAACCCGCATTATCCGCTCGGCTACTGGAAAAACCCGGAGGCCTCCGAGGAGACCTTCGGCGGCGAGTGGTTCCACACCAAGGATGCCGCGCAGGAGGACGAAGACGGCTACTACTGGTACGCCGGGCGGGCCGACGACGTGATCATCTCCGCCGGCTACCGAATCGGCCCATTCGAGGTCGAGTCTGCTTGCATCGAGCATCCCGCTGTCCGTGAGGCCGCCGCAGTTGCCTCCCCCGACGCGAAGCGAGGGCACGTCGTCAAGGCATTCGTGGTCCTGGGCGAAGGGCACCAGCCGTCCGAGGAACTCGCCGGCGAGATCAAGACCTTCGTCAGGGGGCACCTGTCGGCATACGCCTATCCGCGAAGGATCGAGTTCGTGGACGACCTGCCCAAGACCCTGACCGGCAAGATCCGGCGGATCGAGCTACGTCACGGGAGATCGAGGATCGCTGATCGGGATTTTTCCTCGGGCCAGCAGGAGCTCGAGGACCGCTGATCGGGATTTCCGCGAGGGGCGCCCAGGCAGAAAGCGGTTCTCTCTGCCCGAATCCCCGGCAATCGTGCGTAATCCCTGGTAATCCGCGGCCAAAGCGACCGGGGGCAGATGGCGTCGCATACCGCTTGATGATGTGGTTTCTCTGCTCTTTAGGGCTTGAGGTCGGTCTACCGCTCCACGTTCGACGGCGTTACCCGTTCGACGACCGATGAGTTCGGCTCGGAGGCCGACCGCGTCCGGGCCGTCGAGGCCACGGAACGGCGACTCGAGGAGCTTCGACGCCAGGCTGCGAATCCCGCCGCGCGCGAGGAAGGCTGGAGCGTTGGACCCGAGACCCGCCGCAAGCGCGACACGTCCCGCGGCGCGGAGCAGCGCGACGCAGCCCTACGAGCGATTGAGGCTCACAGCGAGCTGAGTCCCGAGGCCGCAGATCGGCTCGATGGTTGGGTCCGTTCTGACCGAGTCGGCGTCGACGCCGCGAATCTGGCCGCGGTCGCCGACGAGAACTACCTGAGCAGCTTCATGAGGCGGGTCGTCTCTCCCGACTCGGCCCCATTCGAGAGTTCGCCCGCCGAGGTCGCGGCAGCCCAGCGGACCGCGAGAGCGATGGCTGAGCGCACCGCCCTGGCGGTTGGTGCCGACGCGACCGGCGGGCTCGCGGTCCCGTTCACGCTGGACCCGAGCGTGCAGCTGACCACCAGCGGGCAGACCAACCCGCTCCGCCAGCTCGCCCGCACGATCCCGATCGTTACAGGCACCTGGAAGGGCGTCTCATCGCAAGGCGTGACGGCATCCTGGGATCCGGAGGCAACCGAGGTCTCGGACGACTCACCGACCCTCGGCCAGCCGGTCGCGCGCGCGGAGAAAGCCGCCGCGTTCATCCCGTTCTCGATCGAGATTGGAGAGGACTGGAGCAGCCTGCAGTCCGAGCTCGCCAAGCTGATCGCGGACAGCAAGGACGCCCTGGAGAGCGTCGCCTTCGTCTCCGGAGGCGGCAGCGCGGTGAACCAACCGCAAGGCCTCCTGGTCGGAGGCACCTTGTCGACGGCAGTCGGCGCAGGCACCATCGTCAACGGCGTCTACACCCTCGCCGGGACGTTGGGACCCCGCTATAGCCCGAACGCCTCCTGGATCAGCTCGAGGCCGGTGGTTAACACCATCTTCCGCCAGGTGGCTGAGGGAAGCACCACAGAACCGAAGTTCATGCCCGAGACTCGCGACCAGATTCTCGGCCAGCCTTGGACTGAGGTCAGCGCGTACCCCGCCGGGACCGCGAGCGGCGGAACCATCGTCACGTACGGCGATTTCAACGCGGGTTACACAATCGTCGACAGGATCGGCCTCAGTGTCGAACTGATCAGCCATCTCTTCGGCACTGTCGCAAACCGGCCCACCGGACAGCGTGGGCTCTACGCCTACTGGCGAACGGGCGCCGTGGTCACGAATCCGAATGCGCTGGTCAGCCTGAAGGTCTCCTAAGAACGTGTCCATGTGATTGGTGTGGGCACACGCCTCGGCTAGCTCCCTGGACGGTCTGGATGCTTCGGCCGTCCAGGGCACCGAGGAGCGACATCCAGCCCTCGGCGCCGCCGCTCGGGTGATGCCGTAATGGCGGCGAAGAAGGTCACGCTGCAGGTTGTCGGCGATGCGGCTCAGCACGACGGCAACACGTATCCAAACGGCGCTCAGTTCGACAGTCACCGAGAAGGAGGCGAAGGAGCTTCTGAAGACCCGGCGCGGTCATCAAGGCGTGATCACGGCGAGCGGCGACCCCTCGGGTCGCAACGTCGATCAAAAGTCGTACTCCGCGGAAGTGGGTTCGGAGCGAAAAACCTCGAACTCGCCGGCGAAGGTGTTTCTGCAAATGAACTTCCAGAATCCGCCCTCTCGCAGTTGCTCCATGGCCTTCGCTGCGTCCGCATCACTCATCTGTTGCTTCAAGACCGACGGTTCATCGTCGTGCAAGGGACGGTCCACCCAAGCCGCTGAACCTTCTGCCATCTTGCTATATGACGTTGGTTGGCCGGCTGCAACATGAGATTTGTGAAATTGGACCGTTAGGGTGCCGCCGTCATAGTCGGTCCTGATTCCCCCGCGTCCGCGAACGATCAGTGGAAAAAAGTCTGCTGGATCAGCCATGTCTCACGTCCATTTCGCTTGGCTCTATTGAGGAGGATTTGATAGCTGAGCGTACGGCAGGCCCAGTACAAGGTCAAGGCTCCGTCCGCCCGCCGGGATCGTGCCGATGAGGATTGCTGCCGCCATCAATTCCTGATCACCAAGATCGACCGGAGGAGATTCCGTTGCCTCTTATTTTCCCAGTGCAGTTCGTTCACGACACCGACCTGGAACGGTTCAGCGAGAAGCTCGCCGAGGCCATCGCCGAGTACTCCGCAGCGAGTGGAGAGCCCCGGATCACGTTTAGCCATGCCGCCACCGATGATGGGTTCGACTACGTGGCCCTACTCATCGCTGGCCAGAGCGATACGACGCCCAGGATCAGGCAATGACGCCTGTCGTCTGCTACCCGCCGGGCGGGGCGGCATCTGTACGACCGCCGCTACGACGCGACCGTCATGGACCCCCACTACGGCGCCACCGAGCCGACCCAGGCTGAGAAGTGCGGGTGCAAGTCCCCGCTGGGGCTCGTCGACGATATCGGCGACCGCAGGTGCTTTCGCTGTGGCCGGTCGCTGGCGTCGAGCAAGCTGCCGCCGGCGGCATGACTGCTAACGGATTTGCTAACGGACCGAGCCGGAAACCCCGGAATAGGGACCACTCGACACAACGGCCACCGGCTCCGGAATCCGCTGATTTGCAGCCGATACCGGAATAGGGCCGATTGGGCGACACGAACGGTGACGGACTCATAATCCGTCGGTCGGTGGTTCGAATCCACCCCGGCCCATGGCGAATGACAGTCAAGCGTGGGATATTCGTCGCGCCGTTCGACGAGCTGGTCGAGCCGGCCGCGCTGGTCGAGCTCGCTGTGTTGGCGGAAGAGCGGGGCTGGGACGGGTTCTTTCTCTGGGATCACATCAAGCACCTCCCACCAGTCCGAGCGGTCGCGGATGCGTGGGTGGCGCTGGCCGCCATCGCGTGCGCGACGGAGCGGCTGCGGATCGGGCCGATGGTGACCCCGCTGTCGCGGCGGCGGATCGAGAAGCTCGCTCGCGAGACCGTGACCCTGGATCACCTGAGCTCCGGGCGCCTCACCCTGGGCGTCGGGTTGGGCAGCGACCGCACCGGAGAGCTCGAGGAGTTCGGGGAAGTCGTCGATCCCCGCGAGCGCGCGCGGCTTCTCGATCGGGGCCTCGACCGCCTGACCGCGTTCTGGGCGGGCGGGCTCGAGCCGCCGCCCGTCCAGCAGCCGCGAATTCCGATCTGGGTCGCCGGGCGCTGGCCTAACCGCCGCCCGCTCACGCGTGCCGCGCGGTGGGACGGCTTCTTCCCGATCGAGCTTCCTGGGCCGGATGCTCTCGGCGAGCTCACGGACGAGATTCGCGCCCTTCGCGGGGAAGCCGACCCTTTCGACATCGTGGTCGACGTCGAACCCGGAGAAGCGATCGAGCCCTGGGAATCAGCCGGCGCCACGTGGGTCCTCACCGGATTCGAGTCGTCGCCTCCGCGAACCGAGGTGCGAGAAGCAATCGAGGCGGGTCCGGCGTAGCTCGGCGTGGAAAGGGGGCTCGATTAGGCGAGTGCGAATGCCCGTGAGCCCGCCAGCCCCTGCCGGGCCAGCTCGGGCGTCGTCCGGAACGGGAGCCCGGCGGCTTCAAGGGCCAGCTCGCGGGTGAGGTACTCGCGGGTGCGCACGACTCTGCCGTCGCGGAGCTCGTGGACGTCGAAGAGCTTCTGGCTGATGTCCATGCCGCTCTTCCGGCCGCGGCCGTGCACGCGGATCGCCGCGACGACCATCCTGCCGGAGGCGATGACCTCGATGATCTCGTCCCAGGCGTCGTCCCAGGCTTCGAACCACCTGTGTACCCAGCTCGTGAGCGCGCCGTGGCCGCGAACCGCGCCCGCCTCCTCGACCGGCTCGTATTCGCAGTCGGGATGGAAGTGGGTCTCTACGTAGGAGTCGACCCCGCCGCTGTGGGCGAGCCCGTTGAAGGCCGCGTACATGGATCGCACGATCGCCGCGTTCTCCCGGGGGATGGACGGGTCCAGGGGGGCGACTTGGACAGGCCAGACCGAGCTCATGCCCGTGACTACTGTCAGGGCGCTGACCGGGTTCACCGAAACGGCAGATTCGTTCTGGACAGACCGGAGCCGGCCGACTCCCGCGGCTAGCGATTGCGCTCGGACAGCTGCAGCGTCATCAGCACGACGGCGACGGCGTAGAGCGGCGAGAGCAGGATGCCGGTGACCGCCTCCCCGGCCCAGTCGCTGAGGATGTGGCTGTGAATGAGCTCGTGGAACCAGCCCAGCGACGCGGTGGACAGGACCTCGCTGCCGATGGAGATCGGGAGCACGACCAGGAACACCGCCCAGAAGTGCCCGCGGACGAGTCGCCGGCTCCGCTTGAGGGCCTCGCGAACGCGGGTCCCTTCGAGCTCGATGATCGGTCCGGCGAGCGCGAACCAGGTCAGGAAGATGAGCCCCGGGACGACGAGGGCGAGCAGGCCGATCGCGGTCCCCGCCGCGACGATGAGGTCGACGACGATCAGCCGCCCATAGCTCAGGTGCTTAGCGATCGTCAGAAATGGCGGCGGACGCGACTCCTCGCCGCGCGCGAGCGCGATCGCGACCGCGCCGCTGTAGAAGATCTCGCCGATCAGGCTGGTGACCGCTTGGAGGACGATCGCTGCGAGCACGGCGTACGTCCCCAGGTCTGTGAAGCCTCCGAGGTCTTCGATCCGGACGGCCTGGGCCCGGTCCGCGATGGCACCCACCAGGCCGAGTGGGACGAAGACGGCGATCCCGAGTAGGAGCAGGTAGCCGCCTCGGCGCCAATACGTGCGGGCCGTGCGCACATAGATGTCCCGGGCTGTCACGGCGCGTGACCCTATTTCAGGCGGTCGCTACCCTGCCCGCCGATGTCTCCGAGGACCGGACGGCGGCTGATCTGCGCCACGGCGATGGTCGGGTTGATCGCCGCCGGGGTTGGCGCATGCGGCGGCGGGGGCGGAAGCAGCTCGACCACGAGCACCGCCGCCGAGCTCACCAAGTCGGAGCTCGTCGCGCAGGGCGACGCCATCTGCAAGGACGCCCACGATCGCTTTGCCGAGCTTCAGGGCAGCCTTCCGACGACGGCCGAGGAGACCGCGACCTTCACGAAGAAGCTCATCGACATCACCGAGAGCGAGGTGACACAGCTGCGCGCGCTCAACCCGCCGGCGAGCGTGAAGCCGGCCCTCGACAGCTACCTGAAGTCGCTCGACAAGAACGTTGATGTGCTGAAGCAGGGCCTGAAGGCGGCGCAGCAGAGCGACGCGACCGCCTACGCCAGGGCGCAGGCGCAGGCGGTGAAGGGCCAGGTCAAGCGTTTGCAGTACGCCCAGGCCGTGGGCTTCAAGGAGTGCAGCCGCCCCGCCGGTACCGCGCCGTCCGGCTCGGGCTAGCGGCGGCGCAGCGGGAGGCGGCGTCGCGGCCGCCGGCGAGCGAGCCAGGCGAAGCCGAGCGTCATCGCCACGTTCCCTGCGCCCGCCATCCACATCCCGGCCCGCGCCCCCGGGCGGGAGAAGGCCGACGAGCGCGACCAGAGCACGTCGGTGGCGATCTCCGTGCTGCGAAGCCACGCTAGCGCCCACCAGTCCTCCGGCCGGTTGCGGCTGTAGGCGACCGCGTGTGCGGCGGCGAACGTGAGCCAGACGGGGCCGCTGCGGCGAAAGAGCTCGCGGGCGTCGGGGGATGGGCGCTCGTGCCCCAGCACGGCCAGCGTGGCATCGGGAGCGAGCACCGCGCCTGTCCCGAGAGCGAGGTCGAAGACGATCATGTTCCGGTTGGTCATCCGGAGCGCTGTCTCGACGTCCACGACTGGCGATCCAACCAGATTCGCCCGTCTGATGTGCGGCGACTGTGTCGCCGCAGAGGCATGTCAGGCGGCGAAGCCGCCGCAATTGATTCAGGGGAGGACGATGCCGTTTCGGGTTGCCGCGGAAGGGAAAGCCGAAGCCGGGGCGAAACATGCCGCCGTGAGCAAGACGGCCACGAAGTCTCGTCCGACTCAGTCGCGCGCTCGCGGGGCCCAGGCGCGCCCGCGGCGCAACGGCCGCCCGGCCCGGCAGAACGGCAAGACCCTCTCCACCTACATCACGGAGCGGTTCGACGAGTTCTCCCGCTCGCAGAAGGACGTCGCCCGATACATCGTCGACCACCTCGACGAGGCCGCCTTCCAAACTGCCGAGGAGCTCGCCCGCCGCGCCAGCACCTCGTCGTCCACGGTCGTCCGCTTCTCGCAGGCGCTCGGCTTCGAGGGGTATCCAGAGCTTCAGCAGGCTGCGATCGAGGAGTACCGCAACCGCACCGCCGAGGAGAACAACGGTGCGGGGGGCCAGCTCTTCGACTTCGACCACTCCGAGTTCGAGTCCTCGCTCGCGACCGACCACGCGAACGTCGAGGACACCGCGCGCAGCCTCACGCGCGAGCAGGTCGAGGCGTGCGTCTCGGCCCTCGCCTCGGCGCACCGGGTGATGCTCGTCGGCGTCGACCAGATGGCCTTCTTCGCCAGCTACCTGCGCCACCTGCTGGCGCTGCTCGACATCCGCGCCGAAGTCGTGACCAGCCCGCGCCAGGACTCGATCACGAGGCTCAGCCGGGTCGACGAGGACACGCTCATCATCGCCTTCTCGGCCGGCCGGGCGCACCCGCTGGTCGTCCGCGCCATGAAGCTGGCGCGCCACCGTCACGCCAGGACTCTTTCGATCAGCGACGCCACGCTCTCCGAGGTCGCAGAGCACGCCGAGCTGACGCTCTACTACTCGTCGAACAGCCCGTCGTTCACCCGGTCGAACTCGGCTCTCCTGGGCATCGTCCAGGCCCTCGCGTACGGCGTCTACGCCCGCGACAAGGCCGCGTTCAAGGACCGCATCCGCGCCTTCAAGCTGAAGTAGCGCGACCGAGCGAGTCGTTTTCCCGCAACTAGCGGGCTCCAGCCGGGGGAACCCGCGCTTCCGACGGGCGGCGTGTTTAACGTTGCGCCGGTGACGGGAGGCAGACCCAGGCGTCTGCTCGGGCCGACCGTCGGATCGGCGGTCGTCCTGGCCATCTCTGCCCTCATCCTGTGGGGCGTCGCCCTCTGGGTCTCGTGGGGCGGCTCGTGTCCAAACGGGAGCCAGACGACGGGCGGCCTCGACAAGGGCATCTCCGTGTGGCCGCCGGCCGCTCAATGCACCAACGCTCACGGTGGGACGTTCTGGCACCAGGCGCTTCCGTGGGCCACCTGGTTGATCGGCGCGCTGATCCTCGCCGCCGCGGCCGTTCTGCTCACCGGCCTGATCGTCGCCATCCGCGACCTTCGCCGTCCCGTGCCGGCCGCGGAGGGCGTAAGCCTCCGCCGGCTCGAGGCGGCGTCTCCGTACGGCGGCGCTCCCGACGGGAGTAGGGCGCCGCGACGTGAGGTCGACGCGGACGAGGACGACGGCCGCGCGATCGCCGCCTGACGGGCGGGTTCGGCTCGACAGCGAGTAGTACGCGCCCCGCTGGAATCATCCCTCGCGCTCGGCGAGCACCGCAGTTCCTCCCCTATATTCCAGGCAATGAGTGAGAGGGCCACATTCCGGGTCAAGCGGGGCCTCGCGGAGATGCTGAAGGGCGGCGTGATCATGGACGTGACCACCGCCGAGCAGGCGCGGATCGCCGAGCACGCCGGCGCCGTCGCGGTGATGGCGCTGGAGCGGGTGCCGGCGGACATCCGGGCCGAGGGCGGTGTCGCGCGCATGGCCAGCCCCCGCGTGATCAAGGAGATTCAGGAGTCGGTGACCATCCCGGTCATGGCGAAGGCGCGCATCGGCCACTTCGCCGAGGCGCAGGTCCTGCAGTCGCTCGAGGTGGACTACATCGACGAGTCCGAGGTGCTGACGCCCGCCGACGAGGCGCACCACATCGACAAGCATGCGTTCGAGGTCCCCTTCGTGTGCGGCGCGATCAATCTGGGCGAGGCTCTTCGCCGGATTGGCGAGGGCGCCGCGATGATCCGCTCGAAGGGCGAGGCAGGCACCGGGAACATCGTCGAGGCCGTCCGCCACCTGCGCGGGATCGTGGGCGGCATCAGGCGGCTTGGCACTCTCGGCAGCGAGCAACTCGGAGCCGAGGCCAAGGAGCTGGGGGCTCCGATGGAGGTCGTCCGGGAGGTCGCCGAGACCGGCTGGCTCCCGGTGCCGCTGTTCTGCGCCGGCGGTATCGCCACGCCGGCCGACGCGGCGCTCGTGATGCAGCTCGGCGCCCAGGGCAACTTCGTCGGGTCCGGCATCTTCAAATCCGAGGACCCCGATCGCCGGGCACGGGCGATCGTCGAGGCCACCACGCACTTCAAGGATCCGGAGCGCGTCGCCGCTGCGTCGATCGAGCTCGGCGAGCCCATGCGAGGCGACGACATCGCGCAGCTCGCGGCAGAGGGCGAGCTGCTCCAGCAACGCGGCGTTTAGGGCCCGACGGCGTGAGTCCCTCCAGCACGGTTCCCCCTGAGGTTGGGGACGCGAGCCGATTGCGGATTGGCGTGCTGGCCAGCCAGGGCGACTTTGCCGCCCACGCCGAGACGCTGGGATCGCTGGGGGCGGAGCCGGTCGAGGTCCGGACGCCGGAGGCGATCGAGGGCCTGGACGGCCTCGTCATCCCGGGCGGCGAGAGCACGACGATCACCAAGGCGATCGAACGCGACCGCCTGGAGCCGGCGATCCGTGCGCATGCCGACGGTGGCCGCCCGATCCTGGGCACCTGCGCGGGGATGATCGTGAGCGATCGCGACCATCTCGGCCTGGTCGACGCGAAGGCCGAGCGCAACGCCTTCGGGCGCCAGATAGCGAGCTTCGAGGCGGAGCTCCAGGTGGAGGGGCTCGGGCCGGATCCGGTGCGCGCCGTCTTCATCCGGGCGCCATGGATCAAGGACTTCGGGGACGACGTCGAGGTCCTCGCCAGTCTCGACGGTCATCCCGTCGCAATCAGGCAGGGTCAGGTCGTGCTCTGCTCCTTTCATCCAGAGCTCACGGACGACTCGCGAATGCATGCGCTGTTGATGGCGCTCGCGACTGCCGCCCGCGAGCGCCGCGAACACCACGAGAGCGGCGTAGGGGGGCAGGACGATGCGTGACCCGAGGGTCGACAACCTGGCGCGGATCCTCGTCAACTACTCGATCAAGCTGAAGGAGGGCGACACCTGCGCGATCCGGGGCCCGAGCGCCGGCGAGCCGCTGATCGCCGCGGTCTACGAGGAGGCGCTGCGCGCGGGCGCGAACCCGAGCGTCGCCCTGTCGTTCGAGGGCCAGTCGGCCGCGTATTTCCGCCACGCCTCGGATGCCCAGCTCGAGTGGGTGTCGCCGATCGCCCGCTGGGAGGCCGAGGAGTGCGACGCGAACATCGTCATCGGCGCGGACACCAACACGCGCGAGCTCTCGCAGGTTCCCCCCGAGCGCCAGGCGAAGCGCCGGGCGGCCACCCGGGCGCTGATGGAGACGACCATGCGGCGAAGCGCGGAGGGGAGCTTCCGTTGGGTCTACACCCTGTTCCCCACCTCCGCGTACGCATCGGACGCCGAGATGAGCCTCGCGGACTTCGAGGACTTCTACTACGCCGCCTGCTTCGCGGACGCGGACGACCCGGTCGCGGCCTGGCGCGAGGCGGCCGAGGAGTGGAAACGGCTCGCTGACTGGATCGAGGGCCACGAGGAGGTTCGAGTGACCGCGCCGGGGACCGACATCACCCTCGGCATCGCGGATCGGAAGTTCATCGCCGCGGACGGTGAGCACAACATGCCCGACGGCGAGTTCTTCACGGCGCCGCTCGAGGACTCCGTTGAGGGCGAGGTCTCGTTCCACCTTCCCGCGATGGTCGGCGGCCGCGAGGTCGTGGGCGCGCACCTGCGGTTCGAGGGCGGCAAGGTGGTCGATGCGACTGCCGAGCGCGGAGAGGACTTCCTGGTGAGCCTCCTCGACACCGACGCGGGCTCGCGTCGGTTGGGCGAGCTCGGCATCGGGACCAACTTCGGCATCGACCGTGGAACCCGCGACGTGCTGCTCGACGAGAAGATCGGCGGCACCGTTCACATGGCCGTCGGCGCCAGCTATCCCGAGTGCGGCGGTCAGAACGAGAGCGCCGTCCACACGGACCTCGTCTGCGATCTCCGCGGCGGCGGTCGCATCGAGGTGGACGGCGAGGCGTTCCAGGAGGACGGCCGCTTCGTCGTCTAGGCGTCACGCCGCGTCAGTGATCTAACAAATATCAATCCCGCAACTTCTTGCCCCCGGGTCTGTTTGTACGGTCACCACACCGGCAAGAGCTTCATGCCAGGGGCTCGGTGTTGGGCGTACACGGGATGCCGAGGCCGCTGGCGGCCGGGCGCAGAGGCCCGGCCGCCGCGCCGCCTCCTCAGTCACGCCGGATCCTCGCTGCGCGGTTCGCTTCCTAGTATGTGAGCCATGTCGGGACACTCGAAGTGGGCGTCCATCAAGCACAAGAAGGCGGCCACCGACGCTCGCCGCGGGCAGCTTTTCACCAAGCTCGCACGAGCCATCAGCATCGCCGCCCGTGAGGGCGGGGGAGACCCGGAAGCGAACTTCACGCTGGCTGCGGCGATCCAGAAGGCGCGCGACTACTCGATGCCCAAGGACAGCATCCAGCGGGCGATCGATCGAGGCACCGGAGCCGGGGCGGACGACGAGACGATCGAGCGGGTCGTCTACGAGGGCTATGGCCCCTCGGGCGTCGCCGTGCTTGTGGAGGCGCTCACCGACAACCGGAACCGCACGAGCGCCGACCTTCGCCACACGTTCGACAAGAACAGCGGGAGCCTCGGCGAGCCGGGCTCCGTGGCGTGGGTGTTCGAGAAGCGGGGGGTGGTGATGGTGGACGCCGACCGCTACACGGAGGACGACCTGATCGCCGCGATCGACGCGGGGGCGGAGGACGTCGCCCGCGAGGGGGGTTCGCTGAAGGTGGTCAGCGCCGCGGAGGACCTCGCCGCCGTGCGCCGGGCGCTCGAGACGGCCGGTGTGGAGATCGAGTCCGCCGAGCTCACGATGGAGCCGAAGAACGTCGTCGAGGTCGGCGAGAACGACGCCCGCGCCGTGATGCGCCTGATGGAGGCCCTCGATGACCACGACGACGTCGAGGCCGTCCACGCCAACTTCGACATCCCCGCGGACGTGCTGGAGGAAATCGCGGCCTAGGGGTCCTCGAGCTCCAGCCTTTCGGCTGTTGCGTTGAATCTCTTGCGGCGGCTGCGCCGCCTTACATGCTGCTGCGGCGACGAGGGTCGCCGCCCCTAATGCCTGGGAGGCATCCGGCCTCAGGGCCAGAATCAGTACCCATGATCGTGGTCATGGGGATCGACCCTGGCGTGGCGAACACGGGCTTCGGCGTCGTACGCGTCGCCGGAGGCCAGATGAGCGCCCTCGACGGCGGCGTTATCGAGGTGGTTCCGGGGGAGCCCATCGAATCTCGCCTGGCCAAGATCCACGAAGGCCTCGCGGAGCTGATGACCTGGCACGAGCCCGCAGCGCTCGCGCTGGAGGACGTGTATTTCGGCAAGAACGTCCGCTCGGCGATCGGTGTCGGCCAGGCGCGCGGGGTCGCCCTGCTGACCGCCGCGCAGCGCGGGATCCCGTGCTTCGACTACACGCCGCAGGCGGTGAAGATGGCCGTATGTGGCAGCGGCGCCGCCGCCAAGCGGCAGGTGCAGCACATGGTCGGCACGCTGCTCGGGCTTTCGCGGCCACCCGAGTCCGATCACGCGGCCGACGCGCTCGCCGTCGCCATCTGTCACGCGGGGCATGCGCGCACCGCCCAGGCGCTCAGCGCGGCCAGCGGCGTGAGGTCGGCATGATCGCGTCAGTTCGCGGAGAAGTGATGGTGCGCCGCCCCGACCATGTCGTGCTCGAGGCCAGCGGCGTCGGTTACCGGCTCGCCGTATCGGCCGAGACCCTCAAGGGAGTGCCCAGCCGCGGCAAGGAGGCGATGCTGCACGCGCACCTGGTCGTCCGTGACGACTCGATGTCCCTGTACGGGTTTGCGAGCGAGGAGGAGCGCGACCTCTTCCTCCATCTCACCTCGGTCTCCGGGATCGGCCCCAAGGTCGCCATCGCAATCCTTTCGGGCGGCGCCCCGCGGGAGCTCCTGCGCGCGATCGCCGCCGGCGACGCGAAACGGTTTCAGGCAGCGCCCGGAGTGGGGAAGCGGACCGCCGAGCGGCTGATCGTCGAGCTTCGCGAGAAGGTGGCGGGCGAGCTCACCGAGGGCATCCCGGCCGCCGGCGACTCGAAGGAGGCCGAGCCGCGACTGCTCGCCCGCGACGGCCTCATGCACCTCGGCTACACGCTGACCGAGGCGGAGAGCCTGCTGGACGGCACGGAGGGCTCGACTGCCGAGGAGCTCATCAACGCAGCACTGCGCCGCGCCGCCGAGGGCACGGGGGCGCGGTCTTGAGCATCGCGCGCGATCCCGGGATCACCGACGCCGCGGCGGCCCAGGCCGCGGAGGGACTCGACGCGCCGCCCGCCGAACGGCTTGCCGACGCGGGCCTGGCCGGCGGGGAGGACGAGCTCGATTCCTCGCTGCGGCCGAAGAAACTGCCCGACTTCGTCAACCAGCGGCAGGTGACTGCGCAGCTGGAGGTCTTCATCGAGGCGGCCCAGAAGCGGGGCGAGCCCCTGGACCACGTCCTACTCGCCGGCCCGCCCGGGCTCGGCAAGACGTCGCTGGCGAACATCGTCGCGGCAGAGCTCGGGGTGCCGTTGGTGCAGACCGCGGGCCCGGCCCTCGAGCGCAAGGCGGACATCGCGGCCTTCCTGACCGGGCTCGAGCCCGGATCGGTGTTCTTCATCGACGAGATCCACCGGCTGAGCCGCGCGATCGAGGAGACGCTCTATCCGGCGATGGAGGAGCGGCGGCTGCCGGTCGTGCTCGGCCAGGGCGCCGGCGCCCGGACGGTGACGCTGGACCTGCCAGCGTTCACGCTGGTCGGGGCGACCACGAGGGCAGGCCTGCTGACGACTCCGCTCCGCGACCGCTTCGGCGTCTGCCACCGGCTCGAGCACTATGCGCCGGACGACCTGGCCCGCATCGTGCGCCGCTCGGCCCAGATCCTTCATGTCGAGGTCGAGGAGGACGGCGAGCGCGAGATCGCCGAGCGCTCGCGGGGGACGCCGCGGGTCGCAAACCGGCTGCTCAAGCGGGTGCGCGACTTCGCCGAGGTCCGCGGTGCGGGCGTGGTCACGGGCGATGTCGCGCGCGAGGCGCTCGGCCTGCTCGAGGTCGACGCCGCCGGCCTCGACCGGCACGACCGCGCGATCCTCGACGCGATCGCGACCAAGTTCTCCGGCGGACCGGTCGGCCTCTCCACGCTGGCGGCCGCCGTCGACGAGGAGCAGGACACGATCGAGGACGTGTATGAGCCGTACCTCCTTCAGCAGGGCCTGATCAAGCGGACGCCGCGCGGCCGCGTGATCACCGAGCGCGGGTTCGATCATCTCGGGCTGCCGGTGCCCGAGAGATCCGCCGCGAGCCTCTTCTAGGCAGGCCGGGCGCCATCGCTACGCTTACGCTCGTGCCGTTCTTCATCTGCCCGAACTGCGGGAACCGCGAACTCAGCGCGGAGCGGACGGCGGGGATGTCGTCGAGGCCGAAGGGCTGCTCCAAGTGCGGATTCGGGTTCATCTTCGAGCTGCTGGACGACTACTACCCGGCGCCGGAGGCCGCGTTCTTCACCTGCGACCAGAAGGGCAGGGTCCTCGACGTCGGCAGGGGCGGCTTCGAGCTCACGGGCCTCAAGGACGAACAGGTCATCGGCAGGCCGGTCCAGGAGGTGCTCGGCCTCCAGTGGGTGGACGAGGGCGACGGCGGGGACACGGCCGACGTGAATCACGACGGCGTCACCGACCCGATCGAGACCACGCTCGAGTGGGGCGTTCGGTCGCTCGGGAAGCGCGTGCACGTGAACGCCGAGGGCGATCTGCCCGCGGAGGCGGTCGCGGACCTGTTTCCGGCCTACGACGACGATGGCGGGCTGCTCTTGGTGCTCACGCCCCGGTAGTTTTGGACCGGGAGAGCGCCCGGGATCCGATCGAAGGCGCGCGCGCAAGGGCGAGGAGCGAAGGTAACCACTTGATGTTCGAGGCCAATGGGTAGCCGACGCCGAAACGGATTCATCATCTTGTTGGTCCTCGCGCTGCTGGTCGCGTCGGGGCTCGTGATCGCGACGAAGACGACCGTGCTCGGCCTGGATCTCAAGGGCGGGACGCAGCTCGTCTACGAGGCGCGCGGGACGCAACAGGTCCCCAATCCGAGTGGGGCCGACATTGATCGCGCGATCAACATCATCCGGACCCGGACCGACAAGTTCGGCGTGTCCGAGCCCGAGATCTCTCGAATCGGCGCCACCGGCATCCAGGTTGGGCTTCCCAACGTTCAGGACGCCCAGCAGGCGATCGACCAGGTTGGCAAGACCGCGCAGCTGTACTTCTACGACCTGGAGGCGAACATCATCCCTCCGGACAAGAAGGGCGTCCCGAAAAACCCGACTACCACTCCGGACCCCAACCCCAACGTCTACACCCTGCCGGACCTGTGGACCGCGGTCAACTTTGCGTCGAAGCGGAAACCTGAGTGCCACGGCTGCACCGCCAAGGGGCCGACGTACTACCTGTTCGACAAGAAGTCTCACAAGCTGCTGTCCGGTCCGGCCGAGAGACACAAGGACCTGCTGCTGCCCTTCCCGAACAGCAAGCAGCCGGCTGGATCGGTGATCAAGACCGTTCCCCAGGGCACGCTGGTCGCGGCCGCGACCAACCCTCCCTCGTTGAGCCTGTCTCAGCAGGAGCTCGCGAACTCGCCGCAGTTCGTGCTCAAGGACCAGCCGGCGCTGAACGGGTCGGAGATCAGTAACCCGCAGCAGAACTTCGACCCGACCACTAACCAGCCCAACGTCACCTTCGATTTCTCGGGCGACGGGCAGTCCGCGTTCCAGCAGGTCACCAAGACGATCGCCCAGCGCGGCGCGGCGACGGCGCCGATCGGGACGATTTCCTCGGCCCAGGCCCAGCAGTTCTCCCAGCACTTCGCCATCGTCCTCGACAACCAGGTCTTCTCGAACCCGGTCATCAACTTCCAAGACAACCCGACGGGCATCGACGGGCGCCAGGGCGCTCAGATCTCGGGCAACTTCACGATCAGCTCCGCGCAGGACCTCGCCACGATCCTGCAGACGGGCGCGCTGCCGGTGAACCTTGTCCTCGTCAGCCAGAGCACCGTGTCGGCGACGCTTGGCCAGCAGGCTCTCGATCAGGGAATCAAGGCCGGGATCATCGGCCTGGCGGTCATCGCGATCTTCCTGCTTCTCTACTACCGCCTGCTCGGAGCCGTGGCGGTTCTCGGCCTGGCGGTCTACGGGGTCTTCTTCTTCGCCCTGGTGAAGCTGATTCCGATCACCCTCACGCTGCCGGGGATAGCGGGGTTGGTCCTGACTATCGGGGTGGCGGCCGACGCCAACATCGTCATCTTCGAGCGAATAAAGGAGGAGGCGAGAGCCGGGCGATCGCCGCTGTCGGCGATCGCGCAGGGATACCGCAAGGGCATCGCGACGATTATCGACGCGAACGTCATCACCCTGTTCACGGCGTTCATCCTCTTCGTGCTTGCGACCGCCGGCGTCAAGGGATTCGCCTTCACTCTGGGTGTGGGGACGCTGGTCTCGCTGTTCACCGCCGTGCTGTTCACACAGGCCGTCCTGGGCACGCTCGGGCGCACAAAGGCGTTCCAGTCCCCGCGGGCACTCGGCGCCGGCCGGCAACGGGCGCGATGGCACTTCGACTTCAGCGGCGCCAGCCGGTGGTTCTTCTCGCTGTCCGGGTGCATCCTGACCATCGGCGCGATCTCGTTCGCGGTCAACCAGCTCAACCTTGGGATCGACTTCACCTCGGGCGCCAAGGTGACGGCGAGCCTGACTAAGCCGGCCTCGGTGGATCAGGTCCGCAATGCGCTGGAGAACGCAGGAGTTGACAACGCATCGAGCGCCGAGATCCAATCCGTCGACAACCCCAAGCTCGGCCAGAACGTGATCGAGATCCAGGGCAAGATCCCGGTCAACCAGGTCAACACCACCGTCAAGAACACACTGGACAAGGACTTCGGCCTGAAGGGCGGGGAGAACGGGTTCAACGGCACGACGGTGGGCCCGACGTTCGGCGCTCAGGTGGCCAAGAGCGCGGTGATCGCCATCGTCTTCTCGCTGCTCGTCATCGCGGCATACATGGCGATCCGGTTCGAGCCCAAGTACGCGATCCCGGTGATCATCGCCCTGATCCACGACATCCTGATCACCGGCGGCGTGTACTCGCTCACAGGCAGGGAGGTGACAAGCGGCACCGTCGCGGCGTTCTTAACCATCCTCGGTTACTCGATGTACGACACCGTGATCGTGTTCGACCGAATACGCGAGAACGTGCCGCGGATGCCGCGCGCCGCGTTCTCCCAGATCGCCAACAAGTCGATGAGCGAGGTCCTCACCCGGTCGCTGATCACGGGGAGCTCGACGCTGTTCCTGATCCTCGTGCTCTACATCTTCGGCGGGGCCACGCTCCAGGACTTCGCGTTCGCAATGGGAATCGGGGTGCTGTCCGGCGCCTACTCATCGATCTTCATCGCGACGCCGGTGCTCACCCATTGGAAGGAGCGCGAGCCGGCGTACAGGGCCCGCCGCCAGCGGCTGATCGACGAGATGGGGCACCTGCCCAAGTTCCCGGAGGAGAACGTGGTCGCGAAGCTCGGCGACCACGAGGCCGCGCTTGCCGGGCCTGGTCCGGCCGTTGCCGCGGCGCCGGAGCCGGCGGCGACGGCCACGGCGGTGGCCGAGAGGCCCGAGCCCGAAGCGGAGCCGGAGCCCGTCGACGGCGACGGGAGCGACGGCGCGCGACTGCCATCCAGGAGCAAAAGTCCCAGGCCGCCCCGTCGCAGGGCGACGGCGGCAAGTCAGCCGCCGAGCGCCAGCAGCGCCGCAAGCGCCAGCAGCGCCGGCGCCGCAAGCACGGGAGGAATCGATGAGGGGGGAGACCTGATGGCCGCCGTCGTCTGGTTCACGATCGCCGTCGCCCTGTGGCACTTCACGGTGTTCCTCCCGGATCGCTTCTGGGCGGGCATCGTCGGCGCCCTCCTGGGTGCCATAGCCGGCGGGATGATCACGGGCGCGATCTTCCAGATCGTGTCGGGTCGCTCGATCGGTGAGACGGACTTCGTCACCGTGTTGGTCGCGATCCCGGGCACGCTGATCGGCGTCGGGATCATCTACGCGATCGGCCTGCGTCGAGAGCGTCTCGCAGACCTCGAATAGCTAGGTCGTCGCGATCGCGGGCGGCTCGCGCAGTGTCTGGAGGACCGTGCAGTAACGCTCGGTCTTCTCCTTCAGCGTTTCGATCTCTGCCGGGTCCGCGCCCGGCGCGCTGACGTCCAGGCTGAGCCGGATGGACTCGAAGCCGACCTTCGCGTCGCGCGACACGCCCAGCGTCCCTCGCAGGTCCAGATCGCCCTCGGCGGTGATCTCGATGCGCTCGGTCTCGATGCCCATCGACGCGGCGACCATCTGGCAGGTGACCTGCGCGCAGGCCGCGAGGGCCCCGAGCAGGAGGTCGCCCGAGCAGGCCGCGGTGCCCGGCCCGCCGACGCCCGCGTGCGCCTGGGCGGCCTGAATCGCCTGGCCGGCCTCCACGGAGCAGGCGACCGGTGTGTCCGTCTCGCTGGCCCTGGCCACCAGGGTGATCCGGGCCTCGCCCGGCTCCTCACGGTAGCGGTCCTTGATCGGCGCTTGAGCGGCTCGTAGGTTCATCTCTCCTCCGTGGGTTTCGTGCGGGCTCTCGTCTTTGCAGCCTAATCACGCCCGGGGAGAGTTCCGTCCATGTCCCTTCTTAGCCTGGCATCGTGCCAGCATCCGCCTCGGAGACCGCGAAGCGAGCGTTTTCGCTCGTTCCCTACAGCTACACCGAGGCCCGCGCCCTGATGGAGGGGCTTGAGCTCCCCGAGCCGATCGCGGTCACCTTGGTCCGGCGCGGCTACCGGACCGTCGAGGAGGCGCGCGCCTTCCTGGAGGCGTCCGAGACGCACGACCCGTTCGCGTTCGACTCGATGGGAGACGTCAAGGCGATGGTCGAACGCGCGGTGGCCGACGGGCGGACGATCACCGTTCACGGCGACTACGACTGCGACGGCGTCTCGGCGACCGCGATCCTGGTGCGCGCCCTGCGGCAGCTCACGCCGCGGTGCGACTGGTACATCCCGGATCGCATGGGGGAGGGGTACGGGCTCACCCGCGACGGGGTCGAGCGCCTGGCCGCGCGAGGAACCGGCCTGTTGATCACAGCCGACTGCGGGATCAGCTGCCCTGAGGAGGTGGAGACAGCCCACGCGGCCGGCATGGAGGTGATCGTCACCGACCATCACGAGCCCGGGTCGAGCCTTCCGGACTGCCCGATCATCCACCCGCGCCTCGGCGGCTATCCGTTCGGCGAGCTCTGCGCCGCCGGCGTCGTGCACAAGCTCGCGGCTGCGCTGCTCGGAACCGAGGAGGCGGAGCGCGATCTCGACCTGGTGGCGCTCGCCACGGTCGCCGATCTCGTCCCGCTCCGGGGCGAGAACCGCGCGCTGGTCCGCAGGGGGCTCGCCGCGGCTCGGCGCGGCACCCGGCTGGGGCTCCGGGCGCTCTGCGAGGCTGCCTCGATCGCCCCCGAACGGCTCGACGAGGGCGACCTCGCGTTCCGGCTCGGGCCGCGCATCAACGCCGCCGGTCGGCTCTATCGGGCCGACGCCGGCGTCGAGCTGATGCTGACCTCGGACGAGGAGCGCGCCCGCGCGATCGCGGCCGAGCTCAACCGGGCCAACAGCGAGCGCCGCACCACAGAGCGGATGGTGGTCGACGGGAGCGGAGGCGGCGCGCTCCGAGCTGCCCGACCGCCTGGCCTCTGCGCCCGCCCTCGTGCTTGCCGGCACCGACTGGCACCCTGGCGTGGTTGGGATCGCCGCCTCGCGGCTCGCGGAGCGCCACTTCGTCCCGACTGTCCTGATCGGCCTCGATTCCGAGGGGCGCGGTCGCGGATCCGGCCGCAGCATCCCGGGCTTCGACCTGCTGGGCGCGCTGGATGCGTGCGGCGAGCACCTCACCAGGTACGGAGGACACCGTGCCGCCGCCGGGTTGGAGATCGAAGCCGGCCGCATCGACGCGTTCCGCGAGGCTTTCGTCGCCCACGCTTCGGAGGTCATGGACGGGGATCGCCTCGGTCCAACGGAGGCGATCGACGCAGTGGTGGGCGGCGAGAGCCTGGGCCATGACGTCGCCGAGGCGCTCGAGCGGCTGGGGCCGTTCGGGATGGGGAATCCCGGCGTGCGGCTGCTCGTGCCGTCGGTACGCGTCTGCGACGTGAGGCCGATGGGCGAGGGCGACAAGCACGCGCGGTTCCGGCTCGAAAGCGGCGGCACCTCGGCGCTCGGGGTCGCGTTCAGCGTCAACGGGCAGCTGGCCGAGTCCAAGCTGGTCAACCCGGTCGACGTCTCGGTGAAGCTCGAGCTGAACGAGTGGAACGGAGCGGTGGAGCCCCGCGTCGTCCTGGGCGAGCTCTACCGCGATGAGGACGGCGACCAGGACTCCAGGTCGCTCGCAGTCCCGGACCCGGAGGAGTGGCGGCGCCGGTTCGACGCCGAGAGGCGGGCGCCGCTCTCCCAGTGGCCTCCGTCAGGCCGAGCGACCGCCGACGGGGAGCGCGAGGTCGTGGACCGGCGGGGCGGCTCCGGAGTTGCGGTGGTCGCCGCGCTGGCCTCCTGCAGCGAGCCGGTCCTGGTGCTCTGCTCGGACGCCCTGCGGCGGCGAGAGCTCGTGGAGCGCGCGGCGGCCCCGGCGCGGTTCGGCGGCGGCCCGGTGGCGATCGCCTCCGCGAGGCTGGCCGACGCGGCCGTTCACGCCGGGATCGAAGAGGTGCTGGCCTCCGAATGCGGCGTGGCCCTCGCCGACTGGGCCGCGCTCGAGCGCCTGCCCGGGATGGCGGCGCGCTTCGCGCACGTCGTCATCGTCGACCCGCCGCCGTTCCCGCACCTGGAGCGGGCGGCGGCCGCCGGCGCCGGTTTCCTGCACGAGGCATGGGGTGAGGAGGACGTGGCGATGGCCGTTCGCGGACACGAGGAGGAGTGGCCTCGCCGCGCCGCGCTGGCCGCCCTCTATCGCGTCCTACGCGACCGCCAGGCCGCGGCGAGGCCCGGAATCGCCGAGGCCGAGCTTCGCGAGGTCCTCCACGGCCCCGGCCGCCATCCGCGCGCACCAGAGGTCGGCGCCCGCCGCATCCGGGTTCTCGAGGAGATCGGGGCGATCCACTGGGACCCTGCCCCCACACCCGGCACGCTGCGCGTCGTATCCTCGGTGGCGAAGGATCTTGAGCTGACGGAGTCCTTCGCCGTCTACCAAGAACGGTATGAGGAGGGCAGGCGATTCCTAAGCAGGCGAAGACAACCGAGCTAGACGAGGCGAAGCGCACTAAGGGCGCCGCGTCGAAGGACGGCTCGAACGGCAAGCGGAACGCCGGGCGGACGAAGGCGAACAGGCCGAAGGTCAATGTCAGGCGGCCGGCTCGGCGCCGCCCCAAGGACGACGAGACGCCCGCCGATCGCGAGGGACACACCCGCGTCGGCGCGGGAGCCGTGACCGCGACGCCGCCGGCCCTCGACAGCCCGCGAACCGCCGAGCTCGCGGATGACGAGCGCGCACTGCTCAGCGACCTCCTGGCGGTGATCGCCGAGCACAGCGACGACGGGGTGCGGCCGATCGACACCGACGCCGTCGAGCGGGCGTTTGCCTTCGCGTGCGAGCGCCACGCCGACCAGCGGCGCAGGTCGGGCGAGGACTTCATCACGCACCCGGTCGAGGTGGCGAAGATCTGCGCCGGCCTGCGGCTGGACACCGAGACCCTGTGCGCAGCGCTCCTGCACGACACGGTCGAGGACACGAGCGCGAACCTTGACGAGGTCAAGCAGCGGTTCGGGGACGTGATCGCGAACCTCGTCGACGGCGTCACAAAGCTCACGGGCATCACCTTCCAGAGCCGGGACGAGAGCCAGGCGGAGAACTACCGGAAGATGATGGTCGCGATGGCCACGGACCTCCGGGTCATCCTGATCAAGCTCGCCGACCGTCTCCACAACATGCGCACGATCTCGGCGCTTCCCAAGCAGAAGCAGATCGAGAAGGCGCGCGAGACACTCGAGATCTACGCGCCGCTAGCGCACCGGCTGGGAATCCACGCGATCAAGTGGGAGCTCGAGGACCTGTCGTTCCAGCGCCTGCACCCCCGCAAGTACAACGAGATCAAGAAGCTCGTCTCCCAGCAGCGCGCCGAGCGCGAGCGCTATGTCACCGACGCCGGTGAGTTCCTCAGCGCCGAGCTCGACAAGGTCGGCATCCAGGCCGAGATCTCAGGCCGCGCCAAGCACTTCTACTCGATCTATTCGAAGATGACGAAGAAGGGCCGGGAGTTCAACGAGATCTACGACCTGACCGCGATGCGGGTGCTCGTGGAGTCGGTAAAGGACTGCTACGGCGCGATCGGAATCATCCACTCGCTCTGGAAGCCCCTTCCGGGGCGCTTCAAGGACTTCATCGCGACCCCGAAGCTCAACCTGTACCAGGCCCTGCACACGACGGTGATCGGACCTGAGGGCCGGCCGCTGGAGATCCAGATCCGGACGCCCGATATGCACGAGACGGCCGAGTACGGGATTGCCGCTCACGTCATCTACAAGGAGGGCTCCAGCACCAAGGGCGACCCCGAACGGGAGAAGATGACCTGGCTGCGCCAGCTTCTCGAGGTCGAGGGCGAGCAGGACCCCACCGAGTTCCTCGAGTCGCTGAAGGTCGACCTGTTCGAGGACGAGGTGTTCGTGTTCACGCCACGGGGCGAGGTGAAGAACCTGTCGGCGGGCTCGACGCCTCTCGACTTCGCCTATGCGGTCCACACGGATGTCGGGCACCGGTGCGTGGGCGCGAAAGTCAACGGCAAGATCGTCCCCCTCCACTACCAGCTGAAGTCGGGCGACATCGTCGAGATCCTCACCGCCAAGCAGGAGCGCGGGCCGTCTCGAGACTGGCTGGCGCTCGTGCGCACCAGCCGCGCCCGCAACAAGATCCGCGCCTTCCTCAAGCGCGAGCGCCGAGACGGCGCCGAGCGCCGCGGCCGCGAGCAGCTCCAGGACGCGATCCGCAAGCGCGGGCTCCCGCCGCAGCGGATCGCGGCATCGCCGCTCCTCGCCGACGTCACGCGCGAGATGGGCTTCCGCAAGGCCGACGACTTCTACATCGCCGTCGGCCAGGGGAAGATCTCGCCGAAGACGGTCGCCAACAAGGTCTTCCAGCGTCTCAAGCAGGGCGAGGCGGTCGCCGGCGACGAGACCGAGGCACGGCTCCAAGGCGTGCTCGAGGGCCGCGACGAGCGCCAGCGGCGCACGCAGGAGGCATCCGACTACGGCATCAACGTCAAGGGGGTCGACGACGTGATGATCCGGCTGGCCAAGTGCTGCAGGCCGGTGCCGGGCGACCCGATCGTCGGCTACGTGTCGCTCGGGCGCGGGATCACGATCCACCGCGACGACTGCAGGAACATGACCGCCCTGAAGCGCTCCCCCGAGCGGTTCACCGAGGTGGAGTGGGACGGGGACAACGCAACCTCCTACCGCGTCGAGCTCCAGGTCGATGCCTGGGATCGCACGCGCCTCCTCGAGGACCTCTCGCGGACCTTCGCGGAGACGGGCGTGAACATCATCGAGGCCTTCTGCAGCACGAAGCACCCGATGGTCAAGAACCGGTTCGTCGTCGAGGTCGGGGACAGCGAGCAGCTCCGGACGTGTGTCGGGCGTCTCCGGAACGTCGACTCGGTCTTCGACGCGTATCGCGTGACGCCCACCTCTTGACGGAAGAGGCGAGCGGCAACCCCAACGTCGCCGCCACCCGTCGATTCATCGAGGCGTACAACGAGGGCGACCTGGACAGCCTGGTCGCGCTGGCGGACCCGAACATCGAATGGGAGGTGGCGCCAGAGCATCCGGCGGCGACGACGCACCGGGGTGATCGACGCGGTCCGTGAGTACCACGAGGACTGGCGCAACACCCTCCACGACCTCCGCATCGACCTGCATTCGATCGCCGCGAGCGGAGACACCGTCGTCACCGTTTGCGGCCTGCGAGGCGAGGGTGCGGAGAGCGGCGCGGACGTCGAGGTCGAGATCGCCTTCGTCACCACTTTTCACGACGGGAAGGCCGTTCGGGTCGAGGAGTTCCTCGACCCAGCGGAGGCGATGCGCGCCTTCGAATCTGATTCCGACGATTAGTGACGCCACATCTGGGGATCTAGCGTTGCTATGGCAGCGAGAAATCCCCAAACGTCGCGGCGCAGCTGTCGAGTGTGCATTTGAGGTGGCTATGACGACCATACATGCACAGTCGCGACCAGCGATCAGCGTGGTCGTGCCGTTCCGGGGAGACCGGGCCGCCGCGAGCCGCCTGTCGCTGCCCTCGGTGATCTCGACCTGCGGAGCGGTGACGAGGCGATCGTCGCCGACAACACTGCTGGCGGCGCCGCACGATGGATCGCCGCCGACGGGATCCGGGTGGTCCGAGCTGCTCGGGAGCGCTCCGCGTACCACGCTCGCAACGAGGGAGCGCGCCTGGCCGCCGCTGACTGGATCCTGTTTCTGGACGCGGATTGCCGCCCGGTGCCGCGCCTCCTCGCCGCCTACTTCGAGGAATCCATCTCGGACGACTGCGGAGCCATTGCCGGCCAGATCCTGGGCGAGCCGGACCAGCGGTCGTTCGCGGCGCGTTACGCGCGGTCGCGGAATCTCTTCGACCACGCGGACGGGCTGATCAGGGCAAGTGGGGGAGGGGCGGCCGCGGGAAACCTGCTCGTCCGCCGCAGGGCCTTCGAGCAAATCGGCGGGTTCACGGAGGGGATCCGCAGCGGCGGTGATCTCGACCTCTGCCGCCGCCTTGCCGCAGCGGGCTGGACCCTTGAGTTTCGCCCCAGGGCGGTGGTCCACCATCGCCACCGCGCGACCCTGCCCTCGCTGCTTGGAGCCGTCGCTCGATACGGGGCCGGTGCGCGGTGGCTGAACGAGCGCTACCCGGGCTCGTCACCGCCTTGGCCGCTGCGGTACGGGCTGGTCGCCACGGCACGCGACATCGTCGCTCGGGTGCGCGAGAGGCAGGTGGAGGAGGCGGTCTTCCGCGGGGTGGATGGGCTCGGCCTGGTCGCGCACCGCATGGGCTACGCCATAGCAAGGAGGTCCGCCCAATCAAGTGAATCGGCATCCGGTTTCCGGATGCGGATTCACTCGACCCGCCGATCCCGTCGCGGACGCTGCCCTTAGCGCCCTTTTTCCACAACCGCGCGGATCGCCGCCGCCGTTTCGCGCATGTGCTCCTCGCTGTCGTACTTCCGGCGCGGCCAGAAGAAGCCGCGGAGCCCGTCCTTGCGGTTCCGCGGCACCAGGTGGACGTGCAGGTGGGGCACGCTCTGGCTGACGATGTTGTTCAGCGCGATGAACGCGCCCTGTGAGCCCATCGCCGTCCGAATCGCCTCCGAGAGCGACTTCGCGTTCGCGAACAGCGGGCCGACGAGCTCATCGGGCAGGTCCCAGATCGTCTCGTAGTGCTCGCGCGGGAGCAGGAGCGAGTGGCCCGGGAAGAGCGGACGGTGGTCCAGGAACGCGATCGAGATCTCGTCCTCGAAGACGACGTGGGCCCGCTCGTCGCCGGCGACGAGCGCGCAGAACCTGCAGCCCTCGACCGGGTTCATCGCAGCCCACGGTCGAGCTCAGGCAATGACCGCGAGCGCACCCGGCTCGATGCCAAGCTCGAGCTCCCCGTGATCGCCGATGTAGTCGCCGTCGACCTGGACGGGAAACGGCCGGATGCGGCCGTCGGAGTCCTTGGAGACCGACTCCACCCGGCACTCGGTGACGCCTTCGAAGTGGTCGATCTGCCGGTGGCCTGGTGTGCGGACGCTCTTCATCAGGACGCGGGTCGCAATGGTGGGCACGTCACGCTGGGCCGCCCGGCGCAGCATCGCCACGGAGAGCGTGCGGTTGTCGAGCGCCGCGTTCTCGCAGATGTGTAGCGGCTGGTTGCCGAAATAGCTGAACGGATCCGAGTTCTGCGCGATTGCGGTGACGCCCTCGGTGGTCGCGTCGTCCACGCGCATCCGCATCAGGACCGGGTTGCGGAGGTAGGAGCCGTAGAAGCCTGAGACTGCGGCCCAGGTGTAGTACCAGCGCCCACCGCGTCGCTTCAGCCTGGGGTGGGAGTCGACAGTCCTCGCCGCGGTCGCGTCCAGCCCTGCGCCGCACGCGAACACGAAGCGACGCCCGTTCGCCACCCCGAGGTCGATCCGCCGCGGGTGGAAATCATCGGCGAGGCCCAGGAGATGCTCGGTCGCGTCGACGACGTCGTTGGGGATCCCGAGCGTTCGCGCGACCACGTTCGTGGAGCCGCCCGGCAGGACGGACACCGGCACGTCCGTGCCGGCGAGCCCGTTGGCGACCTCGTTGAGCGTCCCGTCGCCCCCGAATGCGACGACGACGTCGTAGCCGCCCTCGCGGGCCTCCCGGCCGATCTCGATCGCGTGGTGCTGCGCCTCGGTCATGACCGCCTCGACGTCGTAGCGGCCCTGAAGTGCATAGACCACGAGGTTCTTCAACCGGTCGGACACGGTGGTCGCGTACGGGTTGACGATGATCAGCATCCGCTTCTTGGCATGGCGCCCGGGCGCGGGCGCGCCATTCGTCTGCGCCTCGGGTCGAGGCGGTGCCTCGATCGTTGCGGGGCCGGCCATTACGCAGAGAGCTCCTGCTTCCGCACGTTACTAGTGGTGCCCCGGGCCGGTGACGCCCACTACGTCGCCTCGAAGCGGATCAGCTCTCCGTCTGGCACCTCGCGGGCCCGCCCCTCGGCGGCGAGGAGGTCCATGTGCCCGAGAACCTCGGAGAGGGTCAGGAATGCCTGGGTCACCGCGACGTTGCCCCACAGCTCCTGCGCGATCTCGTAGGCGGTGCGGGGCCGCTCGGAGATCAGCCCGTGGATCTTTTCGGCTCGCTTCCTGTGGAGGGCGAAGCGCTCGTCGATCAGCTCTTGGTGGTTGGTGATCGGCTCGCCGTGGCCGGGGAGGAGGATGCGTGCTGGCAGCTCCCTCGTCTTCCGCAGCGACTCGATGTAGATCATCAGCGCGTGGGGGCGCTCGTCTGAGCCGTCGAGCGGCCGGGAGATGAGCGGGTTCGAGGAGATGTGCGCGATCAGGTGGTCGGCGCAGATGAGGATCTCCCGGTCCGCGTCCCAGAAGACCGTGTCGGACGGGCTGTGCCCCGGGCGGTGCTGCACCTCCAGCGAACGGTCGCGGAGCTTCAGCTGCTCGCCGTCGTGGAGCGGGCGCGTGACCTTCGCCTTCGCCCCCCAGGCGCGGAAGCTTCGTGAAACCGAGCGCAGGGCAACCACCACGTCCTCCGGGATTCCGTGGCGGAGCATGAGCAAGGCGGCGAACTTGTCGTCCGCCTCGATGTCGTCCCCGAAGTTCTCGACGAACGGCACGACGACGTCAATGGCCGCGACGTCCGCGCCCGACCGGTCGGCGATGATCTCCACCAGCCCCAGGTGGTCGATGTGCTGGTGGGTGAGCACGACCAGCTCGATGTCGGCGATCGACCGGCCGAGGTCCGCCAGCTGGTGCTCCAGCTCGTCGAGCGACTTGCCCGAGTTCGGCCCGGTGTCCACGAGGGTGAGCGGGTCGTCCTCGATCAGGTAGCAGTTGACCCGGCCGACGGCGAACGGCGTCGGGATCTGCAGGCGATGGATCCCGGCCTCGCGCGCCTCCTCGAGAGCCTCCTCAGGGGTCACATCACTGCTCGACAGGAGCGAGCTCCTGTCGAGGTGGGGAAAGACTTCGAGCTCCTGTCGGGGTGGTCGATGACCTCATGCCCTGATCAGCGCCAAGACGTCGTCCCGCTTGGCCTCCATGTCGTCCCTGGAGACGAGGGACTCGAGGTTCAGGCGCAGCAGCGGCTCGGTGTTCGAGGGGCGCACGTTGAAGTGCCAGTCGGGGTAGTCGACCGACACGCCGTCGAGCCATGAGACCTCGCCGTCCGAATGGCGCTCGGCGAGCTCCTTCATCTTGCCCTCCTGGTCGTCAACCTCGGAGTTGATCTCGCCGGAGATGAAGTAGCGCTCGCGAAGCTCACCGACGAGCTCCGACAGGGGGCGGCCCTGAGTCGAGAGCAGCTCGAGGACCAGAAGCGCAGGGATCGTTCCCGAGTCAGCGCACCAGAAATCGCGGAAGTAGTAGTGGCCGGAGACCTCGCCGCCGAACGCCGCCTGGTGCTCGCGGAGGGCCTGCTTGAAGAAGGCGTGCCCGACCCGGTTGATGTACGAGGTGCCGCCGAGCTCACGGACCGTGTCCGGGACCGCGCGGCTGGCGCGGACGTCGTAGACGATCCGCGCGCCCGGCTCCTTCTGGAGGAGCTGCCTAGCCAGCAGGGCGGTGAGGAAGTCACCCTCGACGAACACCCCCTCCGCGTCGATGAAGAAGCATCGGTCCGCGTCGCCGTCCCACGCGATGCCGAGGTCCGCGCCCTCCTCGCGCATCTTCGCGATGATGAACTTCCGGTTCTCCTCGACCAACGGGTTGGGGTCGTGGTCGGGGAAGTCGCCGTCGGGGACCCAGTAGAAGGTCTCGAGGTCGAGCCCGAGGCGCTCCAGAAGCGGGCCGACCATCGGGCCGGCCATGCCGTTGGCGCCGTCGGCGATGACCTTCAGCGGCTTCACCTCGCTCGCGTCGATGAAGCCCAAGACCCGCTCGTGGTAGTCATCGTAGATGTCGACCGCCTCGACGGTCCCGCCGCCGGGCGGGTCCGGTAGGCCCGCTTCGATGGTCGCGCGGACGTCGCCGATTCCAGCGTCACCCGACAGGGCCAAGGCGCCCTCGCGGACGAGCTTCACGCCCGTGTACGCCTTGGGGTTGTGCGAGGCGGTGACCATGGCGCCGCCGTCGAGTTCCCGCGAGCCGACCAGGTGGTAGAGCATCTCCGTCCCGACCATTCCGGCGTCGAGCACGGTGCAGCCCTCGTCGACGAGCCCCTCGCGGACCCGGCCGCTCATCTCGGGAGCCTCGTTTCTCATGTCGCGGCCGAGCCCGATCCGCAGGTCGGCGGGCTCTTTGTCGCGGAGGCCGCCGAGTACCCGGGCGAACCCGCGGCCCACGAGGTAGGCGGTGTCCCCATCCATCTCGGTCCCGTAGAGACCGCGGATGTCGTAGGCCTTGAAGATCCCGGCGGGGACGGCGGGCATCAGAACTTGCCCACCAGCGCGTCGTAGCTTTCCTCGAGCGACTGCGGCATCACGCGAGTGTCGGCGAGCACCGGCATGTAGTTGGTGTCGCCGGCCCACCTGGGCACGACGTGCAGGTGGATGTGGTCTGCGAAGCCCGCCCCCGCGATCCGTCCCTGGTTGAGCCCGGCGTTGTACCCCTGTGGCTCGTAGACCTCGTCGAGCACCGTGATCGCCTTCTGCGCCAGCGCCATCATCTCGGCGACCGACTCCGCGTCGAGGTCGGGCAGGGTCGCGAGGTGGGCGTACGGAGCCACCATGAGGTGCCCGTTCGTGTACGGGAACTTGTTGAGGATCACGTAGCAGCGCTCGCCGCGATGGACGATGAGATTGCCGCGGTCGTCATCCGCCGCCGGCGCCGTGCAGAAGATGCAGCCCTCGAAGGTGTCCTTCGCCGCATCCTTCACGTAAGCGAGCCGCCAGGGCGCCCAGATCCGGTAGTTGGCCACACCGCCCATGCTATGCGTCAGGCACGGGCGGCGGCCGCTGGCCTAGGCGTCAATGGGGGTCAGTCGGGGTCAGGTCCCGTAGCCATCCCGTAGCCACGGCCGTAGCCATGAGCGAGCTGGGAGCAACGTCATGAGTAGCTACAGCTAGACCCTCGACGCCGCCGGGCTGCGGGAGTAGGCAAGAAGTCTGCTTCACACCACTCTCGACCGTCACCTATTCGTCCACCAAGGGCTTTCACGAGCTTCAGTCGGAGCCGGTGCGGGTCGATGGTGGCGGTGTGAAAGAGCGCCAGCGACACGGAGACTGCCCGAGGACCGGCGAGCGGATTCCGCTTCCATATCCAGTAGGGACAGGCATCCGGATCATCGACTCGCCGTTCACGTGCGCTGCGTGCGGGAAACGCACCGGCTCGAATACCCGCCGTTGCAGATCAAGTCCGCCACCCTGCGTGCGCGGAAGGGCATCCGTGGGGGGAAGGGAATCCACGCGGATGAGTTGAGCGAACGAGCTGATGCCCTCGAAGCCGCCGGGCTGCCGGAGTAGGCCACCCTCGCCAACCTGCGAGCGGCGCTCCTAGACGGCCTACCGCCGGCGGCGCGCAGCGAGCTCTGCGCGAGGAGGAGCTCCTCGCTTCGTCGCCGAATCTCTCGTCGAGTCGACTGGCGTTCCACGACGGAGAACGATGTTCCCGTGGGAGCAGTTGTTGCACGTCCAGGAGGGTGGTGCGGGAGCGCCCGAGGTCGGGTACACCTCGACACCGAGCTCGGAGACCAAGTTGCCCAGTCGTTCTAACGCCTCGTCGACGAGCTCCCTGTCGGCCCGTGGGAGCTCCGGGATCCCGACGAGCAATGCCTGCGAGCCGCACTCCTTGCAGTCGGCGATGAGCGGGCGGAACTTGACCAGGTCGTGGGGCCAGTCGACGGCTCCGGTGAGCGTCTCAATGGCACGGCCTCGCTCGGGGTCCAGGAGCATCGGGGGCTCGGGGTCCAGGTGCATCGGGGCAAACATACCTCGGTAGGCTCTCGGTGAGTACGGCGCTCCGATAGGAGTCAGCCAGAGCGAGAGCGGTCAGGCTCACCAGCGCCGTCACCAGCGCCGCGAAGCACCAGGACCAACCGGCCGACGGAGCTCGATACGAACTACGCGGCCCTCACGGGCCTCGAAGACGGGTGCGGCGTCCAAGTGCGCCGACAACCAGCTCGCGGGCAAGACCATGAAGGACGCGATGACGGCCTGCAAGAACGCGCTGATCGGGTCGGGAACAGCGACGGCCACGGCCAATGGCGCGTTCCAGATCAACGGCTGCGTGCTGCTGTTCAATGGCAAGCCGGCAACGAGTGGTCCCGACGCGGGCCTGCCGACGCTGAAGGTGTTCACGCGGGTGCAGGCGTCGAACCCGAGCACCATCAGCTGCGCGAACCCGACGACCAATGCGCAGGGCAACGCGACGATCCTGCTCAACGGTGTTCTGAGGAACGCCACGGGCCTCTACGGAAAGGTCCTGGACGTCAACAACATCACCCAGTCGGCAGCGTTCCCCCTCGAGGAGTTCAAGACCACGATCGGGAAGTCGACCTCGACCTATATGCAGGCCAAGTGCCCGACGACCCCCTGGCACACGCAGGTCACCTGGACCTACAACGACAACACCAAGAAGACGGTCAGCAAGACACAGCCGTGCACCTGATCGCGTCATAGCACCTGGCTCTTTCAGCCAGGCAAGCGTCGAGAGGGGCGGCCTTCGGGCCGCCCCTCTTACGTCACGGAGGAAATTCCTGTGACTCCGGCCAGAGCCCGCGCCGATCCCGCGTGCCCCTCCCGCTGTGCATCTTTCCCCTCCTGTCACGAGTACTCGAGACCAGATCCAGCGAAGTACGTGTCCAGCGCAGCCCGCGAGTCCTCGGTCATCGGTCCAGTCCCGCGGCTGCGAGCGCCTGTATGCGTCAGGCACGGCGGGGAGGCGGGCCGCTCCGAGGCGAGCAAGACCCGCCTCGGAGCTGGAGGGACTTCCTCCGTGGTTGAGCCAGTGGCTAGGCGGCTATGCCGTTCCGACCGCCGCGCGGTGCCTCGCGGCCTCGGTCGGCTCGATCAGGGCACCGACGATCCACAGCAGTGGCACGAAGAACCCGAGCCAGAACATCCAGTAGTGCCCGCCCCTGAAGGTCATAACCCCGAGCGTGATCACCAAGACGATGTACAGAATTCCTAGGCCTGCGTACAGAAACCCCATGGAAACTTCCTTCCGTGTCGCGGCGATAGGCAAACGCGACGGCGAGTCCATTTCAGGGCCGGTCGGCGAGTCGGACGACCACCTAGTGCCATACGACCGTCTCACGCCGAGAGGGACAAGTCAAGGTATGGAGTAGCCACAGCTCCGAAAAGGCAGCCCCGCGGCTTCGACGGCGGCCTCGCGGCTCGTGAACCCCTGCCCTCGCACCAGCTTGCCGCTGCGGAGGGTCCAGAGCTGCCAGGTGTCCCAGGTCGTCTCGACCCCGCTCAGCTTTCCGCGGCCGCGAGCGGTGGCAGAGACCAGGACCTGGTCGCCGGCGTCCAGCAGCTCGCTCACGTCGGCACGTGGCTCGTCGAACTCCCCGTACAGCCCGGCGATGAACTCCTTCACGCCCTCGGGCCCCATGAAGATGCCTGTGGCGCCGGGCACGGCGCCCGAGGCGACGTACTCCATGTCGGAGGCGATGCAGGAGACGGCCGTATCGAGGTCACCCCGGTTGACGGCCTCGTAGGCCTCCCGCACGATGTCGACGTTCTTACCCGACATGGCCGCCGCCGCGGCTAGGTCGTCTTGACCACGAGGACGGAGCAGGGTGCCTTGTGAGTGACCGTGTTCGGAACGCTGGAGAGCACCCGGCGGTGCATCCCCTTGTTGCCGATCACGAGGACGTCGGCGCCGCATTCGGCGGCGAGGTCGACCAGCACCTCGGCGGCGTCGCCCTCGTCGACGCGGGTGGCGCAGTCGATTCCCTTGGCCTTCAACTCGTTCTCGGTGCGCGAGAGGATCTCTCGGACCCGCGCCGAGGAGTTGGCGGCCCAGTCGATCTCCTGAGAGGAGCCCGTGGCCTGGGGCGCCCCGCCGGGCCCCTGAAACGCGCTGAGGAGGACGAGCTTGGCGTCGAAACGGGATGCCAGGTCTGCCGCCATGCTGACTGCCTCGCCGGCTGTTCGCGAGCCATCGGTCCCTACGGCGACCGTCGAGAGCATCGTGCTGTCAACCCTATACCGGGACCACACCCGGTTCCGGATCTACAGCCAGCCGCGGCGGCGGAACAAGGCCAGCAGGCCACCGAACACGATGATCATCACCCCGATGATGACCCAGAAGGCGACGCCGATGCCGCCCTGAGGATCGTTGTCACCCGGCAAGCCGACGTTCATGCCGAAGATGCTCGCGACGAGCGTGAGCGGGAGCAGTAGCACGCTGATCACGGTGAGGACGCGGAGGATGTCGTTCACGCGGTGCGAGATCACGGACTCGTTCGTCTCCTCGAGCGCCTCGACTACCTCCTTGTCGTTCTCGAGCATGTCCCAGATCCGCTCGTGGGCGTCGACGATGTCGTCGAAGTAGATCTCGAGGTCGTCGCCCTCACGAGCGGCGAGGAAGCGCTGCTTGGTGCGCTCCAGATCTCGTAGAACCGGACGCTGCGGGCGGATGATCTTGCGGAAGTTGATGATCTCCTGCTTGACGTTGAAGATGTCGCGCACGACCTCTTCGGACTTGCCGGAGAAGATCTCCTCCTCGAGGGCGTCCAGCTTGTTGCCGATCTTCCGCAGCATCGGAAAGCAGTAGTCGAAGCTGTCGTCGACGATCTTGTAGAGGAGGAAGCCCGACCCCTTCGAGAAGAGCTGGTCGCGGAGCTCCTCCTTGCCGCGACAGCGTTCGAACAGGTAGGCGACCGGCTGCAGGGGCTGGTTGGGGATGGTGACCAGGAAGTCCGGCCCGACGAAGATGTCGAGCTCACCGGCGTTCAGCCGCCCCACGGTGCGGTCGAAGACCGGGAAGTGCAGCACGATGAAGAGGTACTCGGGGTACTCGTCGATCTTCGGCCGCTGGTTGCGCGACAGCACGTCCTCGAGGTCGAGGGCGTGGAACCCGAACTGCTCCTCCAGCCAGGCGCACTCGAGGGGTGACGGACGCTCGATGTTGACCCAGCGGAGGCCCTCGGCCGTGATCGTCTCGACGTTGGGCTTGCGCTCGGCGGGCTCAGGCGCGGACGCGGCCAGTTGACGGGCGCGGCCGGCCCTGCGCAGCCTCGGCTTCGGGAGGTTCGGCATCGCTCATCTCGCTCGGTCGCTCGTCCATCGTGGCTCTCCATCGAAGAGTACCCCCAACGCCGCGGACCCCCTGCAACCGAGCGAGCATCGAGGTCCGGTGATCTGGCATGGCCGCGTGGCGCCTCCTGTATATTCCGGGCCACATAACTGCCACATCCAGAGGGGTGGAGGGACTGGCCCGATGAAACCCCGGCAACCCCCCCGTGAGGGGAAGGTGCCAACTCCAGCAGGTGAAATTCCTGGGAGATGTGAGCGGAGTCCCGATAGGACCTCTGCTCATAGCCCGGCAGAGGTTTTTTCGTTAGATGAGTCAAAGACGACGGGATAGAAAGCGAGGCTAGAGCGGATGGCACCTGAGGCACTGGTCTGCAGGGAATGCGAGGCGCGATACCCGCTCGACGCACGGTACGTGTGCGAGAGTGTTTCGGCCCACTTGACGTTGCTTACGACTTCGGCGACCTCGACCCGGCCGAGGCCCGGCGAAAGATCCAGGCCGGCTCGCGAGGCATCTGGCGCTACGCGGACTTCCTGCCCTTCGCGGAGCGCCCGCGCGATCCGCTCGAGCCCGGGCTGACACCCCTGATCCGCGCCGACCGCCTGGCCGCGACGCTCGGGCTGGAGAGCGTCTGGATCAAGAACGATGCGGCCAACCCGACCCACTCCTTCAAGGATCGGGTGGTCGCGGTCGCGCTGGCGAAGGCCAAGGAGCTCGGGTTCGACACCGTCGCCTGCGCGTCGACGGGGAACCTGGCCAACGCCGTTGCCGCCCATGCGGCGGCGTCCGGCCTCGACTCCTACGTGTTCGTGCCGTCCGACCTGGAGGAGCAGAAGCTGCTCGCCACCGGGGTGTACGGCACGAAGCTCGTGGGCGTCAAGGGGAACTACGACGACGTCAACCGCCTGTGCACGCAGCTGTGCGAGACGAAGCCCTGGGCGTTCGTGAACGTCAACCTGCGTCCGTACTACTCGCAGGGATCGAAGACCCTCGCCTTCGAGACCGTCGAGCAGCTCGGCTGGTCGCTTCCCGACCGCATCGTCGGGCCGATCGCGTCCGGCTCGCTGTTCACCAAGCTCGGCCGCGGGTTCTCGGAGTGGATCGACCTCGGGATGGTCGAGGGCACGCTGCCAACCTTCAACGGCTCGCAGCCCGAGGGCTGCAGCCCGGTCGCCACCGCGTTCGCGGAGGGGCGGGACGTCTGCAAGCCGCAGCGCCCCGACACGATCGCCAAGAGCCTGGCGATCGGCGATCCGGCGGACGGCCCCTACGCGCTCGATCTTGCGCGCGAGACCGGCGGCGCGATCGACTCGGTGTCCGACGACGAGATACGGGACGGGATCCGCCTGCTTGCGGAGACCACCGGCATCTTCACGGAGACCGCGGGCGGTGTGACGATCGCCGTGCTCACCAAGCTGGCCAGGCGCGGGGACATCGATCCCGCCGAGCGCGTCGTCGCCTACATCACCGGCGAGGGCCTGAAGACGCTCGACGCGACCAGGGATGCATTCCACATGTACGAGATCGAGCCGACGCTCGAGGGCTTCGAGGCCGAACTGGAGCCAGTGGGCGCCACTAGCTAAGGTTCCCGGCCCGTGTCAGTGACCGTCAAGATCCCGGCGCAGCTCCGTCCCGTCACCGACGGCGAAGGGGAGATCGAGGTCGAGGGCTCAACCGTCGGCGAGGCCCTTGACGCGGTCTTCGACGAGCACGACGACCTGCGTGAGCGGATCACCGAGGACGGTGGCCTGCGTCGCTTCGTGAACGTCTACGTGTCCGGCGAGGACATCCGGTTCCGCGACGGGCTCGAGACGGAGCTCAGCGACGGCGACGAGGTGACGATCCTCCCGGCCGTCGCCGGCGGCTGATCCGCGCCTGGAGAGCGTGAACTGCCCCGTGGCGGGGGTTGATTCCTTACTCTCCTCGACCGTGGACGACGGCAATCCGGTCGCGATCCTCTGCGGAGGGCGCGGCACCCGGCTTCAGGAGCACACTCATGCGATCCCCAAGGCGATGGTGGAGATCGGCGGCATGCCGATCCTCTGGCACGTTGTGAGGATCTACGCCGCGCAGGGTTTTCGCCGCTTCCTGCTACTGACCGGCTACCTCGGCGAGGCGATAGAGGAGTTCGCTGCGACGACGCCGTGGCCGGAGTCGATCGACGTCGAGTGCGTCGACACGGGACTCGACACGCCCACCGGGGGCAGGGTGTTGAGGGCGGCAGAGCGGCTCGACGACGGGCCGTTTGCGGTGACCTATGCGGACGGCGTCGCCGACATCGACCTGGCATCGCTCCGGGCCTTCCACCGAGGCCACGGCGACATTGCGACGGTCACCGTGGTGCGGCCCCATGCGCAGTTCGGGGTGACCCAGCTGGACGACGAGGACCGGGTGCTCGCCTTCGAGGAGAAGCCGCGGCTCGACCAGTGGGTGAACGGCGGCTTCTTCGTCTTCGAACCCGCCTTCCTCGCCTACCTCGAGGACGACAGCGTGCTCGAGAACTCTCCGCTTCGCCGGCTGGCGGCCGACCGCGAGCTCCATGCGTTTCGCCACACCGGGTTCTGGGACTGCATGGACACCTACAAGGACGCCGTCACGCTCAACGACCTGTGGTCGGCGGGCGACCCGCCATGGGCGGTCTGGGAGCGCAACCGGACGGTGGACGCCGGTGCCCGCTAGCGCGCTCGTCACCGGGGGCCGAGGCTTCGTCGGCGCCTGGATCTGCAGTCAGCTGCTCGAGCGCGGTGACAGCGTGGTCTCGTTCGATCGCGGTGCACGCGAGGGGCGCCATTCAGCGCTGGCGCTGCTCGGAGTGACGGGGGAGGTCAACGAGGTGGAGGGTGACCTGCTCGACGCGGAGCTCGTCCGCGCGACGCTCGCCGAGCACGACGTGGACGTCGTCTTCCACCTCGCAGCGCAGACGCTGGTGGGGCCGGCGGCCGAGTCCCCGGAGTCGACCTTCGAAACGAACGTCCGGGGGACGTGGATCGTGCTCGAGGCGTGCCGTGAGGTGGGCGTGGGGCGCACCGTCGTCGCCTCGTCGGACAAGGCGTACGGCGCGCACGAGGAGCTGCCCTACCGCGAGGACTTCGCGCTGCGGCCAACCGCGCCGTACGAGGCGAGCAAGGCCGCTGCGGATCTGCTCGCGCGCAGCTACTGGCCCTCGTACGGGCTGCCGGTGGCGGTGACGCGGTTCGCGAACATCTACGGCGGTGGAGACACCAACTTCAGCAGGCTGATCCCCGAGGCCGTCAGCGCCGCGCTCGACGGTCGGGCGCCGGTGCTCCGCTCCGACGGCTCGCCACAGCGGGACTTTCTCTACGTCGAGGACGCGGCGTCGGCGTACCTGGCGATCGCGGATGCGCTCGACCGCGACGAGGTGCGAGGCGAGGCGTTCAACGCGGGAGGGGGAAGCCCCGATGCCGTCGGCGAGGTGGTTGGCCTGATCGCGCACCTCGCCGGCACCGATGTCGAGCCGCGGATACTCGGCGAGGGCAATCCGTCCGGCGAGATCGACCGCCAGTTCGTGGACCCGACGAAGATCCGCGAGGTCGTTCGCTGGGAGCCGGGTGTCGGGCTGGAGGACGGCCTTCGCCGCACGATCGAGTGGTATCGGGAGCACCCGGAGGCGCGCGCTCCGGCCGCCGCAGCGGCGGTCTGACGTCCCGCTTCTAAGTAGTTCCTAAAACCTTCCTCGTCGGCTGGCGAATTCGCCGGATCGTGTCGAATAATGAGAGTGATCCAGCGAAGGAGGAACTGCATGTCTCCTGTGATCTTCGGATTTGGAGCACTCGACGCGATGATCGCGGCCCAGGCCGGCTATGCGATCCGCGACCTAGCCCGCAAGCGGGGGCGGAGCAAGAAGTAGCGACGCGGGCGCCGAGCCCGGCGCCCTCCCGGAAACGGATTCCAGCCACGGGGCCGGGGGGCTAACCGACCTTGAACGACCCCGCTTGCGCCGGCTCGAGCGAGAGCGTCGCGGGCTTGCACACGACCTTCCCGTTGTTGCGCTTGTCCTTCGCCACCTGGATCGCGAGATTCGGCGCGCCATTGATCTCCGCTCGCAGAGCGAAGGCACCGTTGAAGCTGCTCAAGTCGACGTCGATCAGTTTGAAGTCGCCGGTGCTCGTCTTTCTGAAGAGGCCGACCTTGCGCGCGCCCAGGCAGTTCGAGTTGGAATTCAGGTCTCCATAGAAGGTCTGGTCGCTGGGGTTCGAGGTCGAGCCGCTGTTGCCCAGGAAGACGATCCTCGTCGAGTACTTGTGCGCCGCGAAGGCGACGCCGGCCCCGATCGTGAGCAGTCCGGCCAACGCGATCGCAAGAGCCAGGATTCCCTTCCGTTTCAAAGCAACTCCCTTCCGTGCGTGGCAAGCCCTGCGGTACGGCTGTGCCGGTTTCGGTTCGGTGCGCCGTTCCCTGGCAGGCGCGTCGTCTGAACCTAGCCCATCCGCGCGATGCTGGCACGGGGGCCGGAGTGGATCTACTTCATCCACCCGCCGCGGGAGGACTTCGCCGCGACGATGACCGATGAGGAGCGGGAAGCGTGGGACCGGCGCTTCGAGCGCCTCCAGCGCCTGCTCGCCGAGGGAACGCTGATCCTCGCCGGGCCGACACTCGGGCGTGTCAACACGGGAATCGCGGTGATCGACGCCCCGGACGAGGACGCGGCGCAACGGCTGATGGAAGAGGACCCCGCGATCTCGAGCGGCTTCGCGCGCGGCGAGCTCCGACCGTTCCGCGCCTCCCTGCTTCGCGGACGGGACTAACGCGCCCGGCAGGATTCGAACCTGCGGCCTACTGCTCCGGAGGCAGTCGCTCTATCCCCTGAGCTACGGGCGCTCTGGCAGGAGCTTAGAGCTTCGCCCGGCAGGCACCATGCGAACATATGTTCCGTCTGGACCTCCGCCTAATGTTCCGGGCGTGTCGAGGCCGTGGAGAGGAAACGCAGGTGAGGCGGCGGTCCTCAACGCGCTCATCCAGCGCGGCTTTGGGGTCTTCTTGCCTTTTGGTGAGGGCCATCCGTTCGATCTGGTCGTCCTCGCCGCAGACCGGTTCGTTCGCATCCAATGCAAGACGGCCTGGGCGAGCGGTGGTTGTCTCGTTTTCAATTCGCACGCGACCGATCACGGTCGCGGCATTCGTTCGTACGCTGGCATTGCCGACGTTTTTGGGGTTTATTTCCCACCGGTGACCTGCGTGTTCCTCGTTCCGGTGAGCCAGGTGCCGAAGCACGAAGGCCGATTGCGGCTCAAGCCCGCCCGCAACAACCAGAAGCGGGGTGTGCGTTTGGCCAAGGACTATCTGATCGATCGGTGGACGGCCGATGCGTTGAGCGAGCTGGTGCGTCAGCCGGCGCCGTTGAAGCTCGCAGCCTGACAACCGACAGGAGGACGAGGCCCGGATACCGTGTGGGTCGTGGACCTCTCGGTCGTCTTTCTCGGTACCGGCGGCTCCGTGCCCACCGCGCGGAGGGCGACGGCGTGCCTGCTCGCGCGCGTCGGGGGCGCTCGGATCATGTTCGACTGCGGCGAGGGCGCCCAGCGGCAGATGCAGCGCTCGACCGGGCTGGTGCAGGTCGACGAGATCTATCTCACGCACTACCACGCGGACCACTACCTCGGCCTGCCCGGGCTGCTCAAGACCTATGACCTGCAGGCGCGCGAGCGACCGCTGCGCATCATCGGGCCGCGGGGCCTCCAAAGTCTCTTCTCCGTGCTCGGCCGGATCTTCGGCAAGCTCGGCTATGACGTCGAGCTCGTGGAGCTCGACGAAGGCGAGGCCGTGTCCCACGACGGCTTCGAGGTTCGCTCGTTCGAGGTCAAGCACCGGATGCGGGCGTTTGGATACGCGCTGGTCGAGGACGAGCGGCCTGGGCGGTTCGATCCCGACGCCGCCTCCCGCCTCGGTGTGAAGGCGGGCCCGGACTTCAGCCGCCTTCAGGAGGGCGAGGCGGTCGAGGGCTCGGACGGCCCCGTCTCACCCGACCAGGTGATGGGATCGCCTCGCCCGGGCCGAAAGGTCGTGATCAGCGGCGATACGGCTCCCTGCGAGATGACCCGCCTCGCCGCGCATGAGGCCGAGCTCCTCGTGCACGACGCGAGCTTCGCCGACGAGGAGGTCGCGCGGGCCGCCGAGACGGGCCACTCCACCGCAAGGCAGGCCGCCGAGCTCGCGGCGGAGGCCGGCGTGAAGCTGCTCAGCCTGGTGCACATCTCGTCGCGCTACGACGTGCGCGAAGTGCTGGCCGAGGCCCGCGAGGTGTTCCCGACCGCTGAAGCACCGCGCGACTTCGACGTCGTGGAGATCCCCTTCCCGGAGCGCGGCGAGCCGACGCTGCTCGAGAACGCCGCTCGCGCCCAGGCACCGGCCTGAGCAGGCTCCGTCAGCTCAGCCGAGCGGGGCGGCGAGGTCGGTGATCGCATTGGCGACCGGGATCGCCTGGTCCTCCTGCAGGAAGTGCTTCGCGGGCAGCAGGATCGGGTCGGGCACCTCGAGCGCCTCCTGAACAAGACGAAGCTGGTCCAGGCCAAGGGCCGGGTCGCGCTCACCCCAGACGATCCGCGCCGGGTAGGACCGCTTCGCCAGCCCCTCCCAGAGGAAGCGCTGCTTCTCCTCGGTCAGCTCGAAGCCGCGCATGATTCGCAGGAACGCTCGCCCGCCGTCGGCCCGCTTCAGCAGGAAGTAGTAGGCGTAGACCTCGCGCCTGGGCGTGGCGGCCCGGTTGTCGATCGCCTGCAGGTAGAGGAGCTGCGACATCGGCAGCGGGCGAAGAGCGGCAAGCCACAGCTTCCCGACCCCGCGGATCGCGAACGGCAGCATCGACCATGGACGCTTGAACCCCGCGACCCCGAGCATCGTGTTGAGCGCCGTGAGCGAGAGCACCCGCTCCGGGTTTCGGACCGCCCACTCGCAGGCGATCGGCCCCCCGATGTCATGCACGACCAGATGGCACCGGTCGACGCCCAGCGCGTCGATCGCCTCTCCCATCCAGCGCGACAGCCCCGACCACGTGTAGTCGAAGTCCTCTGGTCGGTCCGCCAGGCCGAGGCCGGGGAAGTCGAACGCGATGGCGCGCAGGCCCTGCTGCGCCAGCGCCGGGATCATCTTCCGATAGAGGAACGAGCTCGACGGAACGCCGTGCACGAGCACGACGGCCGAGCCGGTGCCCACCGAGGGCGGCTGGTCGCGCACGAAGCTCTGCACGCCGCCGGCCTCGAAGCGCCTCCCGGCGGCCTGGTGGATCGCGATCGCCTCGCGCGTCGCCTCTGGAACTCGCATCGTGCGCCTTTGTAACGCATTCGCTGGAAGTGGAGTCAGGTGCGGGTGCTAGTCTCGCGAGAGTCTGTGAGGGCGGCGACGTTGTCGCCGCAGCAGCAGGTCAGGCGCGAAGCGCCGCAAATTGTTCTCCTTTAACCCGGTCCAGAGAGGCCAGGAAGGGGCGAGTTTTGAGCAGCGATACGGACAGGGTCGTCCTCGATCGTGACGATCTGCGCCGCACATTGGTGCGCATCGCGCACGAGATCGTCGAGAAGAACTCCGCGTCTGACGGCGTGGCGCTCGTCGGCATCCACACCCGCGGGGCCGTCCTCGGCGAGCGCCTCCACGCGCTGGTCGGTGAGCTGACCGGCGCCGAGGTCCCGTTCGGCGACCTCGACATCTCCTTCTACCGCGACGACGTGAACGACCGTGAGCCCGGCGCGCAGCCGGTCGTCCACGCGAGCCACCTCGACTTCGACCTCGACGGCCGCACCGTGGTCCTCGTCGACGACGTGCTGTTCACGGGACGCACCGTCCGCGCAGCGATCGACGCCCTCTTCGACTACGGGCGCCCCCAGCGGGTGCAGCTGGCGGTGCTCGTCGATCGCGGCCACCGCGAGCTGCCGATCCGACCCGACTACGTCGGCAAGAACATGCCGACCTCGCACGCGGAGCGCGTCTACGTGCGAGTGGAGGAGCTCGACGACGTCGACGAGGTGACGATCGCAAGCTCGGTTGGGGCGAGCCGATGAAGCACCTGCTGGCAATCGGCGACCTGGACCGCGACGACGTCGAGCGGATCATGCAGCGAGCCGAGGGCTTCGCCGAGGTCGGGCGGCGGGACATCAAGAAGGTCCCAACCCTTCGCGGCCGCACGATCGTCAACCTCTTCTACGAGTCGAGCACTCGCACCAGTTCCTCCTTCGAGCTCGCCGCAAAGCGCCTCTCGGCCGACGTCGTCTCGATCAAGTCGAGCGGCTCGTCCGTCGACAAGGGCGAGTCGCTGAAGGACACGATCGCCACGCTCGGCGCCTACGGGCCGGAGGCGATCGTGATCCGCTCCCCGCATGCCGGCGCAGCCGACCTCGTGGCGCGGTGGAGCGACGCTGCCGTCGTCAACGCGGGCGACGGCAAACACGAGCACCCGAGCCAGGCGCTGCTGGACACCTACACGCTGCGGCGCCGCCTCGGGTCGCTGGAGGGCAAGAAGATCTGGATCGTCGGCGACGTGCTGCACAGCCGCGTCGCCCGCTCGAACGTCCTCGCCTTCCGCCTGATGGGAGCGCAGGTGACCGTGTGCGGGCCGCCGACCCTGATCCCCCGCGACGTCGATGTCGCCCTGGGCTGCCGCGTCTCGTATGACCTCGACGGTCTCGAGGAGGCGGATGTGGTCTACGCGCTCCGCATGCAGCAGGAGCGGATGCGCGAGTCCTTCGTGCCCTCGATCCGCGAGTACGCGGCGCGCTACCAGATCGACTCCCGCCGCCTGAGCCCCAGACAGCTGCTCATGCATCCGGGGCCGGTGAGCCGCGGGGTTGAGCTCTCCGGCGAGGTGATCGACGGGCCCAACTCACTGATCACCGAACAGGTCGAGAGCGGCCTCGTCGTGCGGATGGCGATCCTGTACGAGCTCCTGACCCGCGGGCGGCCTCGTCCCGAGGAGCAGTCCGGCGGCCCTACGGACGTGACCGACCCGACTCCGATCAAGGAGCCGGCATGACTCCGACTCGGGCCATCTCCTCCCTCGACTGGCGGGGCGGGGACAGCCCGGGCGGTGATCTCGTCCTGCGGCGCGCCTCGGTGCTCGATCCCCGGGCGGGGATCGCCGGGGTGCACGACGTGGTCATCCGCGACGGAGAGATCGCCGAGCTGGCGGAGCCCGGCGCGGGCGAAGGCCGCGGCGAGGTGATCGACGCAGTGGGCAAGCAGGTCTTCCCGGCCTTCTTCGACCCGCACGTCCACCTCCGGGTCCCGGGCGACGAGGACGAGGAGGACATCGAGACCGGCACACGCGCCGCCGCCGCGGGCGGCTACTGCGGCGTCCTTGCCATGGCGAACACGAACCCGCCCGTGGATACGGCCGCGGACGTCCGTGCGCTCCGCGAACAGGCTGCCGAGCACGGATCCGTGCCCGCCGGCTTCCTGGCCTGCGTGTCACGCGGCATGGAGGGCGGGGAGCTGACCGAGATGGCCGAGCTGCACGACACGGGCGCGGTCGGGTTCTCCGACGACGGCCTGCCGATCGCCAACGCCCGCCTGATGCGCCGCGCCCTTCAGTACCAGCACCTGGTCGGCGCCAACATCGCCCTCCACGAGGAGGACCACGACCTCTCCCGCCCGGCGGGCGCGCATGCGCCGCACCTCGGCGGCGTGATGCACGAGGGCGTGGTGTCGGCGGCGCTGGGGCTCGCCGGGTGGCCCTCGGTCGCGGAGTCCACGATGATCGCCCGCGACGCCGCGCTGGCCGCCTACGAGGACGCGCGGATCCACGTCCAGCACCTGTCGGCCCGCGAGTCGGTGGAGGCGGTGGCGGCGGCGAAGGACGCCGGCGTGCGCATCACCTGCGAGGCGACGCCGCATCACCTGGTGCTGACCGACGAGGCGGTTCGCAGCCTGGACTCCCGCTTCAAGATGAACCCGCCGCTGCGCGCCGAGGACGACCGCCAGGCGCTGATCGAGGCGGTTCGCTCCGGGCTCATCGACTGCATCGCGACCGACCACGCTCCTCATTCGACCGAGGAGAAGGAGGTTCCGTTCGAGGAGGCCGCGATGGGCGTCACCGGCCTGGAGACGGCATTCGCCGCGCTCCACACCGTCCTCGTGCTCCCCGGGGTGCTCGACCTGGGAATCCTGGTGGAGCGCATGAGCGCCGGCGCGGCTCCCTTCGGCTTCGAGCCTCCCAGCCTGGCGCCCGGATCGGAGGCATGCGCCGTCCTCTTCGACCCCGACGCCAAGTGGGAGGCGGGCGCCGACGGCTGGGAGAGCCGGTCGGACAACTCCTGCTTCGCCGGGCGCCGGATGGTGGGACGCGTCTTGATGACGGTCGTCGCCGGCCAGGTCGTCTACCGCCAGCGGAGCTTCGCGATGGGGGTCGCGTGACGCCGGCGAAGCTCGACCGCGAGCGAGCCACGCTCGTTGTGATCGACGTCCAGGAGGCCTTTCGCAAGGCGGTCCCGAGCTTCGACGACGTGGCGCGCGGGGCGGCGGCGCTCGTTCGCGGGGCGGAGGCCACAGGCGTCCCGATCCTGGTCACCGAGCAGTACCCGAAGGGCCTCGGCCGAACCGTCCCTGAGGTCGCCGACGCCCTGCCGGAGGGCTTCAAGCCGATCGAGAAGGTCTGCTTCTCGGCGTCGGAGGCCGACGGCTTCGACCTCGGTGGCCGCGACCAGGCGCTCGTCTGCGGCGTCGAGGCGCACGTGTGCGTCAACCAGACCGTCCTCGACCTGATCGATCAGGGGGTCGAGGTGCACGTCGCCGTGGACGCCGTGGGCTCCCGCTTCGCGCAGAGCCGGGAGATCGGCATCGAGAAGGCGAGGCGGGCAGGAGCAGTGATCACCAACGTCGAGACCGCGCTGTTCGAACTCGTCGGCCGGGCCGGCACCGACGAGTTCAAGGAGATCCAGAGAGTGGTCCTCGACTACGCCCCGAATCCCGCATGACTGAGCCCCGCGAAAGCTCCGGCTACGTGCTCCTCGAGGACGGCGCGCGGTTCGACGGCAGCCTGCACGGCGACGCGAGCCTGCCCGGGATCACGGGAGAGGTGGTGTTCAACACCTCCATGACCGGCTACCAGGAGGCGGTCACCGACCCTTCCTACGCGGGCCAGATCATCACCTTCACCTACCCGCTGATCGGGAACTACGGCGTCTCCGCGGAGGCGATGGAGTCAGACCGCATCCACGCTCGCGGGGTGATCATGCGCGAGGCCAAGAACTCCGAAGACGCCGCGAGCGCCGAAGGGGGCTGGACCGACTGGCTCAAGGGCTGCGGCGTTCTCGGCATCGACGGAATCGACACCCGCGCCCTCGTTCGCCACATCCGCGACCGGGGCGCCATGCGCGGCGGGATCTTCCCGGTCGACATGTCGAAGGAGGAGGCTGGGGAGCGGGTGGAGGCAGAGCCGCGGATGGACGGCGCCGATTTCGCCCGAACGGTGACTCCGGGTGAGCCGATCGAGCTCGACGGCGACGGCCCGCACGTGGTGGGGATCGACACGGGGATCAAGCTCAGCATCATTCGGCAATTCCGCGAGCGGAATTGCCGGTTGACTTTGCTTCCGTGCAACGTCTCGAGTGAGACGGTGCTCGCTCTGGAACCGGACCTCGTCTTTCTCGCCAACGGACCTGGGGACCCGGCCGCCCTCGACTACGTCGTCGACACCGTGCGCGAGGTGGTCGGCAAGCGCCCGGTGGTGGGCATCTGCCTCGGGCACCAGCTGCTTTGCCGGGCCGTTGGCCTCGAGACCTTCAAGCTCCCGTTCGGGCACCGGGGTGCGAACCACCCGGTGAAGGACCTCGAGACAGGCCGGATCGAGATCACGTCTCAGAACCATGGGTTTGCGGTGCAGGGGCCCGACGGCGAGCCGCGGATCGAGTCCGACGAGCCGGTGCGCTGGGAGACGGAGTTCGGCGCGGCAGAGCTCACGCATCTCAACCTCTACGACCGCACGGTCGAGGGCCTGGTCCTGAGGGACGTCCCGGGAGCAACGGTCCAGTACCACCCGGAGGCCGGCCCCGGCCCGCACGACGCGCGCTACCTGTTCGACCGCTTCTTGGAGCTGGCTGCCGCCTGATGCCCCGCCGCGACGACATCAACAAGATCCTCCTGATCGGTTCCGGCCCAATCGTGATCGGGCAGGCCGCCGAGTTCGACTACTCCGGCGTCCAGGCCTGCAAGGTCCTGCTGGCGGAGGGTTACGAGGTCGTGCTGGTCAACTCGAACCCGGCGACGATCATGACCGACCCCGAGTTCGCGCACCGCACGTACGTGGAGCCGCTGACGGTGGAGTCGGTCTCGGCGGTGATCGAGCGGGAGCGCCCGGACGCCCTGCTGCCCACGCTCGGCGGCCAGACGGCCCTGAACCTCGCATCCGACCTGCACAACGAGGGGATCCTCGACCGGTTCGGGGTCGAGCTGATCGGCGCGGCTTACGAGGCCATCCGCCGGGCCGAGGACCGCGAGGTCTTCCGCGAGACGATGGAGCAGGCGGGACTCCGGGTCCCGTGGTCGCAGATCGTGCGCAGCGTCGGGGACGCGGAGCGCGGGCTCGCGGAGGGCCAGATCACGCTTCCGGCCATCGTGCGCCCGGCCTACACGCTCGGCGGCGAGGGCGGGGGAGTGGGCCGGACCGAGACCGAGCTGCAACAGGTGGTCTCCGAGGGCCTTGCCACCAGCCCCATAAACCAGGTCCTGGTGGAGGAGTCGGTGCTCGGCTGGGGCGAGTTCGAGCTCGAGCTCATGCGCGATCGCAACGACAACGTCGTCGTCGTCTGCTCGATCGAGAACGTCGACCCGATGGGGGTCCACACCGGCGACAGCGTCACGATCGCGCCCGCACAGACGCTCTCTGACCGCCTCTACCAGGAGCTCCGCGACCAGGCGATTCGCGTCATTCGCGCTGTGGGCGTGGAGACCGGAGGATCGAACATCCAGTTCGGCGTGGACCCCGACACGGGCGAGATCGTGGTGATCGAGATGAACCCGCGCGTGTCGCGCTCCTCGGCGCTCGCGTCCAAGGCGACCGGCTTTCCGATCGCGAAGATCGCCGCCAAGCTCGCCGTGGGGTACTCGCTCGAGGAGATCCCGAACGACATCACCATGGCCACGCCGGCGTCCTTCGAGCCCACGATCGACTACGTCGTCACCAAGATCCCGCGCTTCGCGTTCGAGAAGTTCCCCGGCGCCGAGGGAAGCCTCTCGACGCACATGAAGTCGGTGGGGGAGGCCATGGCTATCGGGCGCACCTTCCGCGAGTCGTTCGCCAAGGCGATGCGCTCGCGGGAGCTGGACTCCAAGCCCGACCTGCCTGACGACACCGGCGAGCTGCTCGACCGCCTGGTGACGCCGGCACCCGATCGCTACGACCTGGTCCTCGAGGCCTTCCGGCGCGGCGTCACGCCGGAGGAGGTGAACGCCCGCACCTCCATCGACCCCTGGTTCCTGAACGAGTTGCGGGCGCTCGCCATCGACGGGGACGGGACCGACGGCCTGGTTCGCACGTACAGGTCGGTGGACACCTGCGCCGCGGAGTTCGAGGCGGAGACGCCGTACTACTACTCTGCCTGCGAGCGACCCGGCAGGGACCCGGTGGCGCCCGGAAGCGGAGCTGAGGACGCCACCGGCAGTGAGGTGAGACGGGGGGACAAGCCGTCCGTGGTCATCCTCGGCTCGGGGCCGAATCGGATCGGCCAGGGGATCGAGTTCGACTACTGCTGCGTGCACGCCGCGATGACCGTGCGGGAGTCCGGGCGTGACGCGGTGATGGTCAACTGCAACCCGGAGACCGTCTCGACCGACTACGACACGTCGGACCGCCTGTACTTCGAGCCGCTGACCGAGGAGGACGTCCTCGCGGTGATCGAGGCCGAGCAGCCCGAGGGCGTGATCGTCCAGTTCGGCGGGCAAACGCCGTTGAAGCTCGCGGGCGCGCTCGAGAAGGCCGGCGCGAAGCTGCTCGGGACGCCCGTAGACGCCATCGACCTCGCCGAGGACCGCGGCCGGTTCGGCGCCCTGCTCCGCCGCCTGGAGATCGCCCACCCGCCCTACGGCACGGCGCTCTCGGCGGACGAGGCGGTTGTGATCGCCGACGAGGTGGGCTTCCCACTCTTGGTTCGCCCCTCCTACGTGCTCGGAGGCCGGGCGATGGAGATCTGTTACACGGCCGAGGGGCTCCAGTCCTACCTGGAGCAGCACGTGAAGGCAGACCAGGAGCACCCGCTGCTCCTGGACCGCTTCCTCGAGGACGCGATCGAGGTCGACGTGGACGCCCTCGCGGACGGCACCGACGTCCGGATCGGCGGGATCATGCAGCACGTCGAAGAGGCCGGGGTCCATTCGGGCGACTCGGCGTGCGTGCTTCCCCCCATGAGCCTGGGGGAGGAGATGCTCGACGAGATCCGGCGGACGACCGAGCTGATCGCCCGTGAGCTCGGCGTGATCGGCCTGATCAACATCCAGTACGCGGTCGCCGGCGGCAAGCTCTACGTGATCGAGGCAAATCCCCGCGCCTCGCGGACGGTCCCCTTCGTCTCCAAGGCGACGGGCGCCCCGCTCGCCAAGATCGCCTGCCGGCTCATGCTGGGTGAGCGCCTCGCGGATCAGGAGCTCCCGCCCGCGCCGGACGGGCACGTGAGCGTGAAGGAGGCGGTGCTGCCCTTCGCGCGCTTCGCGGGCGCCGACTCCGTGCTGGGGCCTGAGATGAAGTCGACCGGGGAGGTCATGGGCATCGCCCGTGACTTCCCGGCTGCGTTCGGCAAGGCGCAGGCGGCGGCGGGGATCTCGCTGCCGAAGGAGGGGACGGTCTTCATCACGGTCACCGACCGCGACAAGCCCGCCGCCACCCAGCTCGCTGCCCGGTTCCACGACCTCGGGTTCAAGGTCATCGCGACGAGGGGCACCGCGCAGGCGATCTCCCGGATGGGCGTCCCCGTCACCGCGATCAACAAGATCGGCGATGGGTCCCCGCACGTCGTCGACTACATCCGCGACGGCGAGGTGGATCTCGTCATCAACACGCCGACCGGCAGCGGGGCGCGCAGCGACGGCTACGAGATTCGCACGGCCTCCGTCCGCCACGGGATCCCGTGCGTCACGACGATGACCGGCGCCTCGGCGGCCGCGCGCGCAATCTTCGCCCAGCGCGAGCATGGCGCCGAGCCGCGCTCACTCCAGGAGCTTCATGCCTCCGACAGCCGACAGCAGGCCGCGGTCTGACGAGCGCGTCGTCGCGCCGCTGGGGCGACGCGCGTGCGAGGTCACGGACAACCGCCAGGCGGGCGGCTACCGGATCTTCTCCGCCATGGACGCCGCCGGCCCCGAGCCGCGAGCCGGGCAGTTCTACATGCTCGCCGCCGCCGAGGGCTGGGGAACGCGCTCGGGCCGGCCGTACCTGCCGCGTGCCTTCTCCGTCGCGGAGGCCGAGGTCACGGACGGCGGCGTCCGGCTCGACTTCCTGGTTGAGGACGTCGGCCCGGGCACCGAGCGGCTTGCCTCGCTTCGCCAGGGGGAGCAGCTGTGGGTGACGGGGCCGCTCGGCCGTCCGTTCTCGCACCCGAGGGAGCTCAACTCCGAGTCCGCCGGGGCAATCCTCGTCGGCGGGGGGATCGGCCTGGCTCCGCTGGCGATCCTGCGCCGCCAGCTGGCGGCCCGGGGGGTCCCGATCCGCACGCTCCTCGGGTTCCGCGACGAGGAGCATTCGGGCGGGGTCGACGAGCTCTTCGGATGCTGCGAGGTGCGGATGGCCAGCGAGGACGGCCACGTGGGCCATCGCGGCTACGTGACCGAGCTCCTGGCGGTGCTGCTGGAGGGGGACGCGGCGCGGTCGGCGGCCGTCTACGCATGCGGGCCTCCCGCGATGCTGGAGACGGTCCGCGCACTGTGCCTCGAGCGTGAGGTCGACGCCGAGCTGGCCATGGAGACCCCGATGGCCTGCGGGTTCGGCGCCTGCATGGGCTGCGCGGTCCCGCTGGCCGACGGCGGCTATATGCGCCTGTGCACGGACGGCCCCGTGGTCAACGCCACGGAGATCGAGACCGCCCTCGTGCGGGGATCCGGTCACTGATGGATCTGGCGGTGCAGCTTGCGGGGCTCGATCTCGAGCATCCGGTGCTGAACGGGTCGGGCACGTTCGACGTGATCGCCGCCAGGCGGGCGTTCGGCGACGCGCTGCTGGCTGATTTCCCGTTCTCGATGTTCGTCTCGAAGACGATCACGCCCGAGCCTCGGGCGGGCAACCCTCCACCCAGGCTGATCGAGACGCCCGCGGGGATGATCAACTCGATCGGGCTCCCGAACAAGGGATTGGAGGGCTTCCTCGCGGCGGACCTCCCCGTGCTCGGCGAGCTGCCGGTCCCGCTGTGCGTATCGGTGATGGGGACCAGCCACGGAGAGTTCGAGCGGCTGGTCGAGGGCGTGGCGGCTCGCGACGAGGTCGTGGCCCTGGAGCTCAACGTCTCGTGTCCAAACGTGGAATCGGGCCTGATCGTGGGCGAGCAGGCGCCCGAGACGCTCTCGTTGCTCCGGGCCCTGCGTCCGATCACCGAGAAGCCGCTGATCGTGAAGCTCACTCCCAACGTGGCCGACCCGGCGAGCATCGCGAGGGCCGCGGAGGAGGGGGGAGCCGACGCCGTGTCGCTCATCAACACGCTGAAGGCGATGGCGATCGACACCAGGACCCTCGGCCCCTGGCATGGAGCGGGTCGGGGCGGCCTGTCGGGACCCGCGGTCCATCACGTGGCGCTCGAGCAGGTGCGAACGGTGGCCGGCGCGGTATCGATCCCGGTGATCGGCATGGGAGGGATCGAGTGCGGCGCCGACGCGCTGTCCTTTCTGGCCGCCGGGGCCGCCGCCGTCGCGGTCGGGACCGCCAACTTCCGCGATCCGCTCGCCGGGTCGCGCATCCGCGCCGAGCTCGAGACGGGGCTGGCGGAGGCCGGGGTCGGTTCGATCTCGGACCTTCCGGCCCGGATGGCGGCTTCGACCTCAACCTAAGGTCGAAGCGAATTCGGTCCGATTCGCCCCGACCCCCCTTGCACGTGGCAAATGCGGGCATATAATCGCCGCCGCCGATGGTCCCTCCCGTCGACACCGCCACCGCTGTTCCCGAACGAAGCCACGAGCAGCGGTTACGGGCCCTACGGCGAGCAAATGAGATCCGCTCGAAGCGCGCCCAGTTGAAGCGCGACCTCAAGGCGGGCAAGATGAAGATCGAAGCCCTGCTCCTCGACCCGCCCGACTACGTCATGTCGGCGAAGGCCTTCGACATGATCCTCGCCGTCCCGAAGTACGGGCGCGTCAAGGCGAACAAGATCCTGACCCAGTGCCGGATCTCCCCGTCGAAGACGATCGGCGGCCTCTCCGAGCGGCAGCGCGGCGAGCTCGTCGGCCAGCTTCGTAGGTAGCTAGCGGCACTCCGAAACGGCGGCACCGAGGGGGAGCCGCCAGCGCCGCCGGGCTCTTCCGCTGGCGATGGTGCGATTCCCGCACCATGGGTGCGGTTATTGCACGATCGCGGCTGGGGCGGCGCCCTGCGTGCCCGGACCCGACGGGGCGTCGCGGCCGGTTCGGGGGTTCTCGCAGAGGATGGGTCCTGTCCGTCCATCAGGATTGGCGCTGTGGCGAAGGTGTTTGTGATCACCGGGCCGTCGGGGGTCGGGAAGGGGACGCTGATCCGGGAGCTGCTTCGGCGTGCGCCCGGGCTCGAGCTGTCGGTGTCCGCGACCACGCGGCCACCGCGCGCGGGCGAGGTCGAGGGCCGCGACTACCACTTCCTTGGCCGCGAGGAGTTCGACCGGCGCGCGCAGGCCGGGGAGTTCCTGGAGCACGCGACCTACAGCGGCAACCGGTACGGGACTCTCCGCTCAGAGGTGGAGCGCCGGCTGGCCGACGGCGCCTCGGTGGTCCTCGAGATCGAGGTACAGGGAGCTCGCCAGGTGCGCGCCGCGATGCCGGAGTCCGTCCAGGTGTTCATCGCGCCGCCGACGCCCGCGAGTCTTCGCCAGCGCCTGGCCAAGCGCGGTACTGACTCTGCCGACCAGATCGACGAGCGCCTTCGGACCGCGGAGATCGAGCTCGCGGCTCAGGAGGAGTTCCCGCACGTAGTCGTCAACGAGGAGGTCGAGCGGGCGGCGTCGGAGCTGGAAGAGATCGTGCGGGGCGAGCTTGACGGAGTCGCCTGAAAGGCGGTCCCCTACACTAGCCACCCGTAACGGCACCAGCCCCTTTCGGTGCTAACGCACCTCATCTGAACCAATGCCATGATCAAGCCACGCGTTGACAAGCTTCTCGACCGCGCCGACTCCCACTATGCCGCTGTGCTGGTGGCAGCCAAGCGCGCTCGTCAGCTGAACAGCTATTACCGCGCGCTCGGCGAGGGCAGCTACGAGGAGTTCACGCCGCCGATGGTGGATACGCCGTCGGGCAACTACCTCACGATCGCCCTCGAGGAGTTCGCGCAGGGCAAGATCCGCTACGAGTACCGGGCCTGAGCAGGACGCCCCGGGTGGGTCCGCTCCGATGGCCCGCATCCTTCTTGGCGTAACCGGCGGAGTCGCCGCCTACAAGGCACTGGAGCTGGCGCGGCTCGCCACGCGCGTCGGTCACGGCGTGCGCGTGCTGATGACGCCGTCCGCCACCAGGTTCGTCGGCGCCGCGTCGTTCGAGGGCATCGTCGGCGCGCCGGTCCTGATCGACGAGTTCGAGCGCGACCCGCTTCGCGGCGCGTTCCCGGGCGACGAGGTCCCCGACCACGATCCGATCGGGCACCTCGCGGTGGTCGGCAGCGCCGACGTCTACGTGATCGCCCCGGCCTCGGCCAACACGGTGGCGAAGCTGGCGGCGGGCATCGCCGACTCGATGGTCACCACCTCCTTCCTCGCGTGTACCGCCCCGCGCGCGGTGGCCCCGGCAATGAACGACCGGATGTACAGCGACGCGGCGACGCAGGCGAACCTTGCAAGCCTTCGGGAGCGCGGTATTCGGGTGATCGACCCCGAGGAGGGGGAGCTGGCCTCCCGCGGCGAGTACGGCGTGGGCAGGCTGCCCACGTCTGAGCGGCTCCTCTCCGAGGTCGAGGCGCTCGTCACAGCGCCGAGTGGGCCATGGGACGGGATGCGAGTGCTGGTGAGCGCGGGCGGCACGCGGGAGCCGATCGACTCGGTTCGCTTCATCGGCAACCGCTCCAGCGGACGCATGGGCTTTGCCCTCGCGGAGCAGGCGGCGCGACGTGGGGCTGAGGTGACCGTGGTCGCCGCCAACGTGTCTCTTGCCGAGCCGGCAGGCGTGGCCAGGATCGACGTCGAGACCACCGCCGAGCTCGCCGAGGCGGTCAAGACGGAGTTCAAGCGAAGCCACGTGCTCCTGATGGCGGCCGCGGTGGCCGACTTCCGCGCCGCGGAGGTCGCGGCGGGAAAGATGCAGCGCGAGGGCGCGGAGGCGGTGAGGCTCGACCTGGAGCGCACCGAGGACGTGCTCGCGGGGGTCGCGCAGCTTCGCACCGACGAGCAGACCGTCGTGGGCTTCGCGGCCGAGCACGGCGCCGAGGCGATCAGCCGCGCCCGCGAGAAGCTCGAGCGCAAGGGCCTGGACGCGATCGTCTTCAACGACGTGTCGCGGTCCGACATCGGCTTCGACTCCAAGCAGAACGAGGTCGTGATCGTCGATCGTGAGGGCGAGCACCGCGTCGAGCTCGCGCCGAAGCGCGAGGTGGCGGACGCGATCCTCGACCGGGTCGAGGCAGTTCGCAGCAGCGTGGGCAGCAGGGGATAGCTCCCTACACTTGCCTGCATGCCTGAGCAGGCCGGCGAGAACCTCTACGCGCTGTACCGCAGAGGCGTCGAATTGCTCGAGGACGGCAGCTTCAGCGAGGCCACTGTGCCGCTTGCCGAGGCGGCTCGGCAGGCGCCCGAGAAGAGCTCGGTTCGCGAGGCCCTCGGCCGGGCGTACTTCCGCGATCGCCAGTTCGAGAAGGCGGTCATGGAGTTCGAGGCGGTCGTCGAGTCCCATCCGGTCAACGACTACGCGCACTTCTGTCTCGGGCGCGCGCTCAGCCTCACCGGCCACACCGATCGGGCGCGCCATCACCTGGCGCTCGCTTCGAACCTGCGGCCAGAGCGGCGCGACTACAGGATCTACCGGGAGCGGCTCGCCTCTCAGGCTTCGTGAGGGCCCTCGTCCAGCGGGTCTCGCGTGCCTCGGTGGCGACTGAAGCCGGCGCGCTCGCGTCGATCGGGCAGGGGTTCTTGGTGCTGCTTGGCGTGGCGCCGGGCGACACCGAGGACGTGGCGGACCGGATGGCGGACAAGGTACGCGCGCTCAGGGTCTTCGACGACGCCGACGGGCGCATGAACGAGCCCCTGGGCGACCGCGAGGTGCTGTGCGTCAGCCAGTTCACGCTCTACGCCGACACCCGGAAGGGCAACCGGCCGAGCTTCGTCGGAGCGGCTCCCCCGGAGGTGGCCGAGCCCCTCTACGAGCGGTTCTGCGAGCGGCTCGGTGCTCAACGGGGTAGGTTCGGCGCGCGAATGGCGGTGGAGCTCCTAAACGACGGACCCGTGACCATCCTCCTCGACTCCTGATGGCCACGTTCAGTCGACGGGACCTGGTGCAGCGCGGCGCCGTGATCGCGGGAGGCTTGAGCGTCGCTCAGTTGCTTGCGGGCTGTGGCGGATCGGACTCCACGACCACCTCGGCGCCGGACCTCGAGGACCTCGCAGGGGCTCTTCGGGGCAAGTTGATCCTTCCCGACAGCCCTCGCTACCACGCTTCGCGCGTGGTCTGGAACAGCCGTTTCGACGGCGCTCGTCCGGTCGCCATCGCGCAGGTCGCCGACAGCGGCGACGTCCGCATCGCCGTCGACTTCGCCCGCGACCATGGCCTGCGGCCCATCCCGCGGAGCGGGGCGCACAGCTTCGCGGGTTACTCGACCGGCGACGGCCTGGTGATCGACGTCGGTCGGCTCACCACGGTGCAGGCCGATGCCAAGGCGGAGCGGGCGACGCTCGGGGCGGGGGCCACCGTGCTGCCCACCTACAGTGCCCTCTGGCGTCACCGGCGGGCGATCTCCAGCGGAACGTGTCCGACGGTCGGGATAACCGGCCTGACAGCCGGGGGCGGCCTCGGATTTCTCTCGCGGCGCTATGGCGCGACCTGCGACCGGCTGGTCGAGGTCGAGATGGTCACCCCGGACGGCAAGCTCGTCCGCGCAAACGAGCGCGACAACGAGGACCTCTACTGGGCGACGCGCGGCGGTGGCGGCGGCAACTTCGGCGTGATGACCGCGCTGACCTTCGAACTCGTCCCGGTCGACACCCCCTTCACGCACGCCGATTACGTGTTTCCGTGGAAGGCGGCCGAGCGCCTGCTGGCTGCGTGGCAGGATTGGCTGCCGACCGCACCACGCGAGACCTCGTGCCTGCTCGAGGTTCTGAACCAGGCGCCACAGGACGGCGACACGCCCATGGTCGAGCTGGAGGTGGTCCACGCTGGCTCCGAGGCGGCGACGCGCCGCGTCGTGGCCGACCTGCTGGGGACCGTCGGCGTGCCGCCCGTCCAGAGCAACTTCACGACCGGCCCCTTCGTCGACGAGGTGAAGGAGCTCTATTGCAAAGGCCTTCGCCCCAAGGAGTGCACCCTCGCCGGCAAGTCGCCCGCGGGCGAGTTTCCGCGAGCGGCTCTCTATGCGAAGTCGAACCTCGCGCGGGGGCCGTGGCCCCGCGAAGGCCTCAAGGCGCTCTTGGACGGCATGGAAAGGCGGCAGCGGGACCGCACGCTGACCCCGCGGGCTTTCTCCCCGGCCCACACGACCGGAAAGCTGATCCTCGAGCCCGCAGATGGCGCCGTGAACTCGATCCCTGCGGACGCCACCGCTTTCGTCCATCGCGACAACCTGTTCGACATCCAGTACCAATCGCGTTGGCGTCGCGGTGCGCCGAAGCACGTAGCCGACGCGAACATCGAATGGACGAACGATCTGTACGAGCGAACCAAGCCGTATCGGTCGGGATTCGCGTATCAGGACTACATCGACCGGGAGCTCGCGGACTGGCAGCACGCGTACTACGGCGCGAACCTCGACCGCCTCCGTCGCGTGAAGGCCAAATACGACCCCGACGACCTCTTCCGGTTCGCCCAGTCGATCCCGCCCGCAGGCGGCTCCCACGCCTGAATCACGCCCCTCCGGCGCACCAGGCCAGGGCTATACTCAGCGCCACCTCTTTCGCACCCGAACCCTTACGAGGTGGGCCCGGGCCCGCCTTTTTTTCGGCGCGGAAGCGGTCACGGAGAGCAGATTGAAGACAAACGGAACGAGCTTTGGACGAACTTCAAGGGCAAATCGAGCAGAGGCTGAGCGACCTCGATCCCAGGATCGAGCTGATCGCGCTTGACCAGCCGGCGGCCGAGACCCTTCGCCTCTACATCGACCATCCGGACGGCGTGGACCTCGCGCTCTGCGAGCGCGTGACCGACCATCTCCGCGACCTGCTCGAGGCCTGGTCGCTCGAGGTGTCATCGCCGGGAGCCGATCGTCCGCTGACCAAGCCAGAGCACTTCCACCGCTTCATGGGCCGCCGCGTGCGCGTGCGCACCCGTGAGGCCATTGAGGGACAGCGCAGCTTCACCGGCACCCTTACCGGGGCCGACGAGGGCGGAGTCCGGATCAAGGCGGTTGACGGCGAGGTGGAGATCCCGCACTCCCGCATCCGGCGCTCGAACCTCATTCCCGAGTACTCGACCCCGCTGGAGGAGAGCTAATGAGCCGTGAGATCGTCGAGGCGATCAGGGGCCTCGAACAGGAGAAGGGAATCGACGCCGACACCCTGATGGCGGCGCTCGAAGACGCCCTCCTGTCCGCCTATAAGAAGACCCCCGGCGCCGCCAAGTACGCCCGCGTCGACCTGGATCGCGACACAGCGGACTTCCGCGTCTTCGAGCTGATCCTGCCGCCTGAGCTCGAGGAGAAGCTGATGGCCCAGGCGATCGAGGATCAGGAGCAGACGATCGACCCCGAGACGGGGGAGATGCGCGAGCCCGAGGATCCGGAGCTCGACCCGGAGATCATGGCTCCCTACGAGGACCAGATCACGAGCCGCGACGTGACGCCCGGCGACTTCGGGCGCATCGCCGCCCAGACCGCGAAGCAGGTGATCCTGCAGCGGATCCGCGAGGCGGAGCGGCACATGATGTTCGAGGAGTACCAGGATCGCGTCGGCGAGCTGATCACCGGGATCATCCAGCAGTCCGACAACCGCTACACGCTGGTCCAGTTGCGCGAGCGCGTCGAGGCGCTGCTGCCGCGCTCCGAGCAGGTGTGGAACGAGCGCTACGACCACGGCATGCGCGTCAAGGCCGTGATCACCGAGGTCAACGCTGAGGGCAAGGGCCCGGGGATCGTGGTCTCCAGGCGTAGCCCGGAGCTGATCAAGGAGCTGTTCGAGCTCGAGGTTCCTGAGATCGCCGACGACCTCGTGGAGATCGTGGGCGTCGCCCGCGAGCCCGGCTACCGCTCGAAGATCGCGGTCATCTCACATACCGACGGGGTCGACCCCGTCGGTGCCTGCGTCGGGCCACGCGGCTCGCGAGTCCGGATGGTCGTATCCGAGCTACGTGGCGAGAAGATCGACATCATCCCTTACAACGAGGAGCCCGCCCGCTTCGTGGCGAAGGCGCTCTCGCCGGCCCGCGTCCGCGAGGTGCTGGTCGACGACGAGACGCAGGAGGCGACGGTGATCGTCCCCGACGACCAGCTCTCGCTGGCGATCGGCCGCGAGGGCCAAAACGCCCGCCTCGCCGCCAAGCTCACTGGCTGGAAGGTCGACATCAAGTCGGAGACCGAGTTCAGCCAGGAAGAGGAGGAGTTGACCTACGAGGATGGCGAGGATGTCGACGGCCGGTGCGCCGCCGTCCTCTCGGCCGGGCGCCGGTGCCCGAATGCCTCGCTCCAGGGCTCGCGCTACTGCGGCCTTCCGCAGCATCAGGCGCTCGCCCGCTTCGACACCAATCGGGTGACGGTGCTCTCCGACCTCTCCGATGCCGAGGTATCGGTGCTTGCCGACCCCAAGGCCGACGACGCTCAGGTGCGGCCGCTCGTCGAGCGCGCCACCGCCGCGTTCGAAGAGCAGCAGGGCGGCGAGGAGGAACCCTCAGAGGCCGAGACCGCAGCAGAGGAGCTCGAGGAGGCAGAGGGAGAGCTCGAGGAGGCCTCCGAGCAGGCCGAGGCCGACGTCGAGGAGGCCGAGCAGGAGCTCGCCGACGCCGAGGAGGAGGCCGCCGAGAGCATCGAGGCTGACGACGCGGAGGAGGAATCCGAGGAGGCTGAGGAGCCGCAGGAGACCGCCGAGCCCGAGGACGCCGAGGAGTCCGACGAGGCTGAGCAGGCGGAAGCAGACCCGGCCGCCCCCGGACGCGGAGCGGAGGAGACGGACGGCGATGATTCCGTCGAGCCCGAGGAGGCCCTCGCCGAGGACGCCGCAACCGAGGGCAAGGAGCCCTCTGCGGAGACCGCCACGGTGGGAGCGAACCCATCCGAGGAACCCAAGGCCGCGGGCGAGGATTCCGAGGGGAGCCGTCGCGAGGGTGCCTAAGAAGCGCGTCCACGAGATCGCGAAGGATCAGGGGCTGAGCAGCAAGGAGGTGCTCCAGGTACTCAACGCGGCCGGAATCGAGGCGAAGGTCGCCGCGTCGAGCGTCGAGGAGTCGGATGCTCTAAAGGCCCTCAAGGCCGCCGGTGCCGACGGCGGGCAGGCCGCCGCCAAGCCCGCGCAGGATTCGGCGGAGGCCGCGCCCGCCGCGAAGAAGCCCGGATCGGACAAGGCCGCGGGCAACGCGACCGGCCGCAAGCGACGCCGCGTCGTGATCGACTCTCAGGCGTCCCGGCGCGACCACATGCCGCAGGCGCCGCCTCATCGCCCGCCGCGGCGCCGCGGAGGCCGGCGACGGAGGCCGCTGCTCGAAGAGGGACCGGTCAGGCCGCTCAGCGAGGCGCCGGAGCCCGAGGCCACCAAGATCGCGTCGGGTGCCACCGTGCGTGAGGTCGCGGAGAGCCTCAGCCTCGGCAGCGCCGAGGTGATCAAGAAGCTGATGGACCTGGGCGAGATGGCCACGCTCACGCAGACGCTGCCCGATGAGACGGTGCAGGCTCTTGCCCAGGCGCTGGGCCAGAAGATCGAGATAGTCAGCACCGCCGAGGAGGAGGCCGAGGAGCCCGTCTTCGACGACTCGGCCGAGGATCTGACCGAGCGACCGCCGGTGGTGACCATCATGGGCCACGTCGACCACGGGAAGACTTCGCTCCTGGACGCCATCCGCGAGACCGAGGTGGTGGCCGGTGAGGCGGGTGGGATCACCCAGCACATCGGCGCCTATCAGGTGCACCAGAACGGCAACCGGATCACGTTCCTCGACACTCCCGGCCACGAGGCGTTCACGGCGATGCGCGCTCGCGGCGCGAAGGTGACGGACCTCGCCGTGATCGTTGTCGCGGCAGACGACGGCGTGATGCCGCAGACCGTCGAGGCGATCGACCACGCGAAGGCCGCCGGCGTGCCGATCCTGGTCGCCGTCAACAAGATCGACCGTCCCGATGCCCAGCCGGACCGCGTCCGCAACGAGCTCGCATCGCAGGGGCTCAACCCTGAGGAGTGGGGAGGGGAGACCATCTTCGTCGACGTTTCCGCCAAGACGAAGGAGGGGCTCGACACCCTGCTCGAGATGATCGGCCTCGCCGCCGAGCTCGAGGAGCTCAAGGCCAACTCCAAGGCGCCGGCCTCCGGCTACGTGATCGAGTCCCACCTCGACCCCGGGCGAGGACCGGTGGCCACCGTGCTCGTCCATCGCGGGACGCTTGCTGTGAGCGACGCCGTGGTCGCGGGATCGACCTGGGGCAAGGTCCGGGCCATGCTCGACTTCACCGGCGCCCGCATCGAAGAGGCAGGGCCGGGCGATCCCGCCGAGGTCCTGGGTATGGAGGACGTCTCGGAGGCGGGTGAGCGCTTCGAGGTGGTGCCCAACGAGCGGCGCGCCCGGCAGCTCGCGCAGGAGCGAAGCCACCGCCTCAAGACCGAGTCGCTGGCCCGCCAGCAGGCCCGCACGATCAGCCTGGAGGAGGTCTTCAACAAGGCCACGGCGGGGGAGGTCAAGCAGCTGGGGATCGTCCTGAAGGCGGACGTGTCCGGCTCGCTGGAGGCCCTGCAGGACGAGATCGCGAAGCTGCCCCAGGAGCGCATCGCGGTCGACGTCATCCACGCCGCGGCCGGTGGGATCACGGAGTCCGACGTCATGCTGGCCGCGGCCTCCGACGCGATCGTCATCGGCTTCAACGTCCGCCCGCTCGCCGACGCCCGCAGGGCCGCAGAGCGCGAGGGCGTCGAGATCCGCACCTACTCGGTGATCTACAAAATGACCGAGGACCTCCACGACGCGCTGGAGGGGATGCTCGAGCCCGAGGAGGTCGAGGAGTCGCTCGGCCAGGCGGAGGTCAAGGAGCTCTTCCGCGCATCGCGCGTTGGCGTGATCGCCGGCTGCATCGTCACGGACGGCAAGGTCACCCGCATCGCGCAGGTCCGCCTGGTCCGCGACGGCACGGTCGTCTGGACGGGCCGCCTGGGCTCGCTGCGGCGCTTCAAGGACAACGTCCAGGAGGTCGACGAGGGCCTCGAGTGCGGCATCGTGCTCGAGGGCTTCCAGGACGTCAAGGTGGGCGACGTCCTCGAGTTCTTCGAGACGCGCCAGGTCGAGCAGACGCTCGAGTAGCCCAGCGTCACCGTTCTAACTGACAGGCCGTTGCTCACCACCCTTGCGGGTGTAGGTTTGCCTCGACGCGCCGTGCAGCAGAGGGGGAGAGATGGCCGCACCCGCAAAAGGGACCGTGAACCTGGCCGCTCGAATGGGCCGCTGGAGCGCCCAGCATCGCAAGAAGGCGATCTGGGGATGGCTGGTGTTGGTTTTCCTGGCGTTCGCGATCGGCGGCGCCGTCGGGACGAAGACCCAGGACGCCGCTCAGAGCGGCGTCGGCGAGTCGGGAAGCGCTGCGCGGACAATCGACAATGCTTTTCCGAAGCACGCGGTCGAGCAGGTGCTCGTCCAGAGCGACAACGCGACCGCGACGGACCCATCCTTCCGCCGCGTCGTCAACAGCACGCAGCGCCGCCTGGAAGCGGTTCCATTTACGCAGGCATTCGAGAGCCCCTACGCACCGGGCAACTCGGGACAGATCTCGGCCGACGGGCACTCCGCACTGATTCGCTTCGAGATCGCCGGCGACGACACCCAGGCCGGGGACCGCGTCGGTGCGACGCTAGATGCCACGAGCGCGGCGCAGGCGGCCAATCCCGACTTCGCCGTTGAGCAGGTCGGCGATGCCAGCATCAACAAGCAGCTGAACGAGTCGATCAGCAGTGACTTCAAGCAGGCGTTCGTGACGTCGCTGCCGATCACGCTCCTGATCCTCCTGATCGCATTCGGCGCTCTGGTCGCAGCCAGCGTTCCGCTCATCCTGGCGCTGACGGCGGTGCTCGCCACCATCGGGATCGTCGCGGTGCTCAGCCACCTCTCGCCGGTGGACCAATCGATCAACGAGGTGATCCTGTTGATCGGCCTGGCGGTGGGCGTCGACTACTCGATGTTCTACCTTCGCCGCGAGCGCGAGGAGCGCGAGTCGGGTCGGAGCGAGGAAGCGTCCCTGGCCGCGGCGGCGGCGACGTCGGGGCGGGCGGTGCTCGTCTCGGGTTTGACGGTGATGCTCGCCATGGCGGGCATGTACCTCGGGGGGGCGCCCACGTTCACGTCATTCGCCACCGGGACGATCATCGTCGTGGCGGTCGCCGTGGTGGGGTCGCTGACGGTGTTGCCCGCGCTGCTCGCCTGGCTCGGAGACCGGATCGAAAAGGGCGGCGTGCCGATCGTCAAGGACCAGCCGTGGAACGCCGGGGAAAGCTCGGTGTGGTCGCGGATCCTCAATCCGGTCCTCCGGCATCCCGCCAGTCTCGGCGGTGGCCGCGACAGGCCTGCTGCTCGTCTTGGCGACACCCACGTTGCACATCCATACCGCCACCGGGGGCGTCGACACGCTGCCTCAGGACCTGAGCGTGATCAAGACCTACAACAAGGTCCAAGCCGCCTTCCCGGGCGGGCCCATCCCCGCCGTCGTGGCGGTGAGCGCCGACGATGTCACTGCACCCGAGGTCAGCGGCGCCGTCAACGATCTCAAAAAGCAGGCTGCCGCGAGCCCCTCGTTCGGGCAGCCGATCACGACGCTCATCAGCCCCGATCGCACAGTCGAGGAGATCGATATCCCCCTGGCCGGGGACGGCAGCGACTCGAAGTCCAAGGCCGCGCTGACAGAGCTCCGCGACCATCTGGTTCCCGGCACGATCGGTCAGGTCCCGAGCGCCACGGCCGAGGTGGGTGGCTTCACCGCCGAGTCACAGGACTTCAACGAAACGCTGAAGTCGCACGTCTTCCTGGTCTTCGCCTTCGTCCTCTCGGCGGCGTTCCTGCTGCTGCTGGTGACCTTCCGCTCGATCGTGATCCCGATCAAGGCGATCGTGCTCAACCTGCTCTCGGTCGGCGCCGCGTACGGAGTCCTCGTCTGGATCTTCCAGGAGGGTCATCTCGAGTCGCTGCTGGGCTTCCAATCCAACGGCGCGATCGTCGCGTGGATGCCGCTGTTCCTGTTCGTCGTCCTGTTCGGACTGTCGATGGACTACCACGTGTTCATCCTCACCCGGATCCGGGAGGCCTATGACCGCGGACGGCCAACCGAGGAGGCAGTCACCCATGGGATCAAGACCACGGCGGGCGTCGTGACCAGCGCCGCGGTCGTGATGATCTCGGTCTTCGCGATCTTCGCCACCCTCTCGTTGCTGATCTTCAAGGAACTCGGAGTCGGCCTTGCGGTGGCGGTGCTGATCGACGCGACGGTCATTCGCGGCGTGCTGCTGCCGGCAACGATGAAGCTGCTGGGGGACTGGAACTGGTACCTGCCGAAGTGGCTGGAGTGGATCCCGCGGGTTGGCCCGGCAAAGGGGACCGATCTGCCCCCGGCACCAGAGGGCCCCGCTTCAGGCTCGAAGACTGGACCGGAGCCCATTCGGCCCTCGAGCCCCGGTCGGACGCTGATGGGGCCGTCGACGGCGCCTATCCTGGGCAGGTGACCACGTACCTCTGCGTCGTCGAGGTGCGCCTGCATCTCAGCGACTCCCATGACCTGAAGGGGAAGCGAAAGCTTCTGCACTCCCTGAAGGCCCAGCTCCGGCAGCGCTTCGGGGCCTCGGTCGCGGAGGTCGACGGCCACGACACATGGCAGCGAGCCACGCTCGTCTGCGCGCTCGTGGGGGACGCGGATGTCGGGCGGCGGGCCGATCAGCTCGAGCGGTTCGTCGAGTCGCGCTGTCCGGACGGGTCGGGGTTCGACCGCGACCTGCTCACCCTGGCCGACATCCGCGGATGAGAACCACCAAGGTGGCGGCATCCGTTGCGCTAGAGTCGCCGACCGATGGCCCAGCGCATGAGAAGGGTCAACGAGCTCATGCGCGAAGTGATCGGGTCCGCGATTACTAGTGAGCTCGAGGACCCCCGGATTGGATTCGTGACAGTGACCTCCGTGGACACCAGCCCAGACCTGCGCTCAGCCAGGGTCTACGTGAGCGTGCTCGGCGATGAGGCCGATCGCGAGGCGACGCTTGCCGGGCTGCGGTCCTCACACGGCGTGCTGCAGGCGGCCATCGCAAGCGAGATGCGGATCAAGCGCACCCCGACGCTGACCTTCCACTACGACGAGACGCCGGAACGAGGTGTGCGGATCACGAGGTTGCTCGAGGATGAGTGAGGCTCCCGCCGCGGTGGCGCAGCGCACCGATGCGACGCTCGCCGAAGTGGCCGAGGAGATCAGAGCCGCCGATCGGTTCCTGCTCACGACCCACGAGGGACCCGACGGCGACGCGCTCGGCTCGCTGCTGGCCACCCACAAGCTGCTTCAGCAGCTCGGCAAGGACTCGGTGATGTTCCTGGCGGCGAAGGAGTTCCCGCTGCCGGTCGAGTACCGCTTTCTCCCGCTCGAGGAGGTGTTCCACGAGCCGCCGGTTGACCTGGTGGACCGGTTGGTGGTGTTCCTCGACTGCGGCAACATCGACCGCATGCCCGTCGACTTCCTGCGCCGCGACGACGCGAAGATCCTGAACATCGACCACCACCACGACAACACGCGCTTTGGGAACCTGAACCTCGTCGACACGCGCGCCTCGTGCACCGCCGAGATCCTCTACCGGCTCGCGAGGCTCCTGGGCGCTGAGATCACGCCCGACATCGCGACGGCCCTCTACGTCGCGCTTGTGACCGACACGGGCCGCTTCATGTACGAGAACACGGGCCCGGACTCCCATCGCATGGCGGCCGAGCTGATCGAGGCCGGGGTCGACGTCCACGACATCTACCGACGCCTGTACGAGCGCGTCCCGATCGAGAAGCTCCACCTCGTCGCGCGGGCGGTCGAGCGCATCCAGCGCCTCGACGAGTGCCGCCTCGCCGTCACCTACATCTCTGCCGAGGACTACCTCGAGACCGGCGCGAACGAATCGCTGACCGAGGGCATCATCGACCACGTGCGGGCGCTCGAGGGCGCCGAGGTGGCCGCGATGGTCCGCGACAAGAGCGACGGGGGCGCGTACGCGCGCAAGGTGAGCCTGCGGTCGGCGACGGGCACCGTCGACGTCTCCGCAATCGCTCAGCGCCACGGGGGCGGCGGCCATCCGCGTGCCGCCGGCTTCTCGACCGACCTGTCGTACGACGAGCTCCTGCAGGTCCTCTGCACCGAGGTGAAGGCGGAGCTGGGCTCGTCGTAGCGTCCGCGGCATGACCGCCGACGCCCACGAACCAAGCGTGCTGCTCGTCGACAAGCCGGCGGGCATTACCTCTCACGACGTCGTTGCGCGGGTCCGCCGCGAGCGCGGCTTAAAGACCGGCCACGCCGGCACGCTGGACCCGTTCGCCACGGGCCTCCTGCTCGTGCTCCTCGGGCGGGAGGCGACCCGATGCCAGGCGCGGTTCATGGGCCTGCGAAAGGTCTACAGGACGGTCGCGCGCTTCGGCGCCGTCTCCACCACGGGCGACCCCGACGGGGAGATCACCGAGACCGGGGTCGTTCCCGGCGACGAGCTGGAGCTGCCCACGGGCGAGGTGCGCCAGCGCCCGCCGGCCTACTCGGCGGTGAAGGTTCGGGGCGTGCGGGCGTACAAGCGCGCCAGGCGAGGCGAGGAGGTCGAGGTCCCGGAACGGCAGGTCACGGTGCACCGGTTCGAGCAGCTGTGGCGCGAGGGCGACCGGGCGGAGTTCGAGATCGAGTGCTCGTCGGGCACCTACGTGCGCAGCCTGATCGCGGACCTCGGCGACGCCTACTGCGAGAGCCTGCGGCGAACCGCGATCGGCCCATTCCGGGTCGATGAGGCCGAGATGCTCCTTTCGCTCGACGATGCCTTGAAGCGGGTCGAAGACTGTGCGTGAAAGGCTTTCGGCGCGATGAGCATCAAGGTCACCCAGCTGCCGGACGCCGAGCGCCGCTCACGCCACGTCGCGATCGGGACCTTCGACGGCGTCCACGTCGGGCACCGCCAGGTGATCGACAGGGCGGACACGGTCCTCACCTTCGAGCCGCACCCGCTGAGCGTCATCCACCCTGTCGCGACGCCCAAGCTGATCATGCCGTTCGACATCAAGCGCGACGTGATCGAGGGCCTGCGCGTGGAGGAGCTGGTGGTGATCCCCTTCGATCACGAGTTCTCCCAGATCCCGGCCGAGGAGTTCTGCAGCCGGATTCTGGTCGAGACGCTCGGGGCCGAGAAGGTGTCGGTCGGCGAGAACTTCCGCTTCGGCGCCAAGGCGAAGGGCGACCCGGAGATGCTCGCGGCGCGCCCGGAGTTCGAGGAGCGGGTGGTGCCGCTGGTCGAGCTCGACGGCGAGATCGTCTCCTCGAGCCGCATCCGCTCGCTCATCGCCGCGGGCGAGTTCGACGTCGCCAACCGGTGCCTCGGCGCGCCCTTCCTGCTCGAAGGCACGGTTGTCGAGGGCGACGGGCGCGGCCGGACTCTGGGGTTTCCGACCGCGAACCTCGTGCCGCAGGACGATCTCGTCACCCCCGGGCACGGCGTGTACGCGGCCTTCGCCGACGGACGGCCCGCGGCAGTGAACGTGGGGGTCAGGCCGACCTTCGAGACCGGGCGGGGCCTGCTGATCGAGGCCTACCTGATCGACTTCGAGGGCGACCTGTACGGCAAGACCCTGCGCATCGCGTTCATCGCCCGACTGCGCGGCGAGCGGCGGTTTCCCAGCGTGGAGGAGCTGATCGCGCAGATGCATCGCGACGTGGCGGAGGCCAAAGAGCTCTGTGCTAGCTTCACAAACTGATTCGGGGCCACGGCCACCGGCAACACCAGCCAGTTTCGGAGCTAAGGCTCCTCACCAACACAATCGTTAACCGCACCAGCCAGTTTCGGAGCTAAAGCTCCTCACCAACACACACGATGCCTCTGACCAAGGAAAAGAAGCAGGAGCTGATCGGCCAGTACGGCCGCGAGGACGGTGACACCGGTTCGGCCGAGGTTCAGATCGCCCTGCTCACCGAGCGCATCAACCACCTGACCGAGCACCTTCGCTCGCACAGCAAGGACCACCACTCGCGGCGGGGCCTGCTGATGATGGTCGGCAAGCGCCGGCGGCTGCTCCGGTACCTCGAGCGCGCTGACCTCGACCGTTACCGCAAGGTCGTCTCGGACCTGGGCTTGCGCAGGTGATTCTGGCGCGGAGCCGTAGGCGACGCGTCTGGCAGGTGCTGTTTTGGTGATTGGGGTCGGCGAGAAGGCGCCCGACTTCTCGCTGCCGAATCACAAGGGGGAGCAGGTCTCGCTTGCGGACTTTCGCGGGCGGCAGGTGATGCTCGCGTTCTACCCGAGCGACTTCAGCCCTGTCTGCTCGGACCAGCTCTCGATCTACCAGGAGGTCAAGCCGAGCCTCGACGACGCGGGCCTCGAGGTCGTGGGGATCAGCATCGACCACTCCTGGGCGCATCGGGCCTTTCGCAAGCAGCTGAACCTGGATTTCACGCTGCTCGCCGACTTCCACCCGAAGGGAGAGGTTGCCGAGCGGTATGGCGCGTACCTCGCCGACTACGGCACCAGCAACCGGTCGCTCGTGCTGATCGATCCCGACGGCGTGGTCAGCTGGGTCTACGAGACGCCGACGCCCCTCGAGATCCCGGGCGCCAACCTCCTCTTCGACGCCCTCGAGGCCACTGACAAGGCCTGAGCTCACCAGCGCCGGGGTGCCCCCGGTGGGCCCCGCCGACCACGTGCGCGGCGAGGGCCGTGAGCTGATCGTCTATCTGGATCTGGCCTGCCCGCACTGCGCGGCGACTTGGGCGCAGCTGGGCGGGCTGCCGCTGCGCGTGGTGTTTCGCCACTTCCCGGTTGCCAGCAAGCATCCCCGCGCGCCCGCCCTGCACGCCGCCGCCGAGGCGGCTGCCCTTCAGGGCTCCGACGAGGCGTTCTGGGGCCTCGTGGACTCGATCTACGGGGATCAGGGAAGGGTTGACGACCCTCACCTGTGGGAGCGCGCCAAGGCCCTCGCGTTGGACGTCGAGCGCTTCGACCGGGACCGCCGCACGCCCGCGCTGGCCGAGCGCGTTCGCCGGGACTTCGAGGGCGGCATCCGCGCGGGCGTGGCCAGCACCCCCGCGGCGTTCCTGGAGGGAAGCCCGGTAACGGGCGATCTGGCCTCAGAACTTGGCTAGTAACATCGTCCGCTAACGAGAACGAAAAGTTCTGAACGATTGGGCCGTCATCCGGACGGCCGAAGGGAAGTAATACATGAGCATGTTTGACGTAAGCCGCGTCTCGGTCGAGGTAGGCGGCGAGAAGATCTCCTTCGAGACGGGCAAGCTGGCTCGCCAGGCGGGCGGGGCAGTTGTCGCGCGCTCCGGCGACACGATGGTGCTCGGCACCGCGACCGTCGGCAACCTGCGCGACGTGGACTTTCTGCCGCTGACCGTCGACGTCGAGGAGCGCCACTACGCCGCCGGAAAGATCCCCGGATCCTTCTTCCGCCGCGAGGGTCGAGCGGGTGAGAAGGCCACGCTGACCGCACGGATGATCGACCGGCCTGTCCGGCCGCTGTTCCCCAAGGGATGGCACTTCGAGACTCAGATCGTCTGTACGCCGCTGTCGGTCGAGTTCGAGCACCCGTACGACATCCTGGCGATGAACGCGGCCACGGCCGCGCTGGCCATCTCCCAGATCCCGGTTCCGACCCACGTCGGCGCCGTGCGGATCGGGAAGCTCGACGGGGACTTCGTGGTCAACCCGTCCGAAGAGGACTACGAGAGCCTCGAGATGGACCTCGTCGTCTCGGGCTCCAGCGAGGCGATCCTGATGGTCGAGTGCGGCTCTGAGGGCGTCAGCGAGGCTGAGGTCCTGGACGCGCTCGACATCGCACACGAGGAGATCAAGAAGATCGTCGCGACGATCGAGGAGCTTCGCGACAAGGCCGGCAAGGAGAAGGTGGAGGTCGTCGAGCCCAAGGTCGACCCCGAGCTTCTCCAGGAGATCCAGGCCTCACACGGGACCAAGCTGGACGAGGCCACGCAGATCCCCGACAAGCTTGCCCGGCAGGATGCCGCGAAGGCGGTCGAGGAGGAGGTTCTCGAGCAGTACGCCGGCGCGGGCGAGGGAACGGAGATCGATCCCGAGCGGCGGGCCGAGGTCTCCCGGGCCTTCGACGCCCTGGAGAAGGACATCATCCGCCGCCGCATCGCGGTCGACAAGAAGCGCCCCGACGGCCGCGCCCAGGACGAGATCCGGCCGATCGAGTGCGAGGTGGACATCTCCCCGAGAGTCCACGGCTCGGCGCTGTTCACGCGCGGCGAGACGCAGATCCTCTCCAACGTCGCGCTGGGGACGACCCGTATGGACATGAGGGTCGACAACCTCGGCCTGGTGGAGTCGAAGACCTTCTGGCACCACTACAACTTCCCGCCGTACTCGGTCGGTGAGGCGGGGTTCATGCGTGGCCCGAAGCGCCGGGACATCGGCCACGGCGCGCTCGCCGAGCGAGCGCTCGTGGCGACGGTCCCGAGCCAGGAGGACTTCCCGTACGTGATCAGGGTCGTCTCGGAGACAATGGAGTCCAACGGCTCGTCGTCGATGGGCTCCGTTTGCGCTTCCTCGATGGCGCTGATGGCGGCCGGCGTGCCGGTCTCCGCCCCCGTCGCCGGCGTGGCGATGGGCCTGATCAAGGAGGGCGGCGACCACGTCGTCCTCACCGACATCGCTGGCGTCGAGGATCACCTAGGCGACATGGACTTCAAGGTCGCCGGCACCGCGGATGGCATCACGGCCCTGCAGATGGACATCAAGATCTCCGGGGTCACCTTCGACATCCTGCGCGACGCGCTCGAGCAGGCGCGCCAGGGCAGGCTCTTCATCCTCGACAAGATGAACGAGGCCATTCCGGGCCCGCGCGAGCAGCTGTCGGAGTTCGCTCCCCGCATCGAGCAGATCAAGATCGACACCGACAAGATCGGGGCGGTCATCGGCAAGGGCGGCGAGACGATCCGCGGGCTGTCGGAGGAGTTCGAGGCCGACATCAACGTCGAGGACGACGGCACCATTCAGGTGTACGCGCCGAGCGGCGCCCTGGTCGACGCTGCAATCGCCCGCATCGAGGCGATGACGAAGGAGGCCGAGGTCGGGGACCAGTTCAAGGGCAAGGTCGTGAAGACGACTGCCTTCGGCGCGTTCGTCGAGCTCACCAAGGGCACCGACGGACTGCTCCACATCTCGAACGTCAAGCCCGGCGAGCGGGTCGAGTCCGTGGACGACGTGCTGTCGCAGGGCGATGAGCTCGACGTGACGGTGGTCGAGGTCGACCGCGAGCGCGGCCGCATCGGTCTGCGCCTCTCCGACGACCCCTCCGTGGAGGGCAAGTCCCCCGAGGAGCTCGCGAACGTCGGCTCCGGCGATCGCGGCCCCCGTGGTGGGGGCCGTGACGGCGGCGGACGCCGTGAGCGGCTGGACGGCGGCCGTGACCGCGGTCGCAGCGGCAGCGGACGCGGGCGCCGTTGAGCGAGGCATCGGCCAGCGCCGGCGCCCCGGGTGAGCTGCCCGAGGGCGTCCGGCTGACGGATCCCGCGGACGGCATCCGCGTCGTCACGGAGGAGGTTCCCGGAGTCCGGTCCGTGGCCCTCGGCATGTGGGTGCGCACCGGCTCTCGCGACGAGGGGCCGAAGGAGGCGGGCGTTTCGCACTTCTTCGAGCACCTTCTGTTCAAGGGCACCGAACGCCACTCGGCGATCGAGATCTCCGAGCTCTTCGACGGCATGGGCGCGGCCACCAACGCCGCGACGAGCAAGGAGTCGACGCACCTGCACGCGAGGCTCCTCGATGAGCACACCGACGAGGCGTTCCAGCTTCTCGCCGAGATGTTGATCGCGCCCTCGATGCCGGTCGAGGAGGTCGACTCCGAGCGTGAGGTGGTGCTCGAGGAGATCGCGATGTACGAGGACGAGCCGCAGGACCGCGTTCACGACGTCCTCGCGAGCGCCGTGCACGGCGACCATCCGCTGGGCCGCAGGGTGCTGGGCGACGCCGACGTGATCGGCTCGATCCCGGTGCCCGAGATCGCCCGGTATCACCATGACCGCTACACGAATCCGAACATCGTCGTGGCGGCCGCTGGCCATCTCGACCACGACGCGATCGTGGAGCTCACCCAGGCACATCTGAGCGCGCCGAGCGGCGAGCCGAACGGCTCCGTGGCGAACGGCGAGCCGAACGGCGCCGCGCCCCGGTTCATGTTCCAGGCGAAGGACACCGAGCAGTACCACATCTGCTTCGGAGGTCCGGGGATTGCCCGCGCCGACGAGCGCCGCTACGCGCTCGCGGTGCTCGACGCCATCTTCGGAGGCTCGACCTCTTCGCGCCTGTTCCGCGAGGTCCGCGAGAAGCGGGGCCTCGCCTACGCGGTCGGCTCCTACACCGAGCAGTACACCGAAACCGGCATGGTCGCCATGTATCTGGGGACCCGAGCCGACAACGTCCAGGAGTCGTGCGAGATCATCGGCCGCGAGCTCGGCAGCATCCGGGAGGCGGGGATCACCGCCGAGGAGCTCGAGCGCGCGAAGGAGCACGTGAAGGGGCGCATGGTGCTGAGCCTGGAGGCGACCGCCACCAGGATGTCCCGCATCGCCCGCTCGATCCTGTTCGACGTTCCGCTGCTCTCGCTCGACGAGATGCTCGAGCGCGTCGAGGGGGTCACCGAGGACGACGTCACGGCACTGGTGGCCGACCTCTACGACCCGGAGCGCCTCTCGGCTGCCTGCATCGGCCCCCAGGAGGAGCTCTTCAGGGAGGCGAGCGCCTCGGTCAGCGAGGCGCTGGCCGCGGCGTGATCCGGGTCGGCGTCTCCGGCGCTGCGGGCCGCATGGGCCAGGCCGCCTGCGAGGCGGTCGAGGGTGCCGACGACATGGAGCTGGTGGGCCGTGCCGATCCTTCGCTCGAGATGCCGTTGGGCGACGTGCTGGGGGACAGCGACGTGGTCGTGGACTTCACGACGCCGGACGCCGCGCCGGCAAACGTCCGCGAGTGCGTGGGCGCCGGCGTGCACGCGGTGGTCGGGACCAGCGGTTTCGATCTGGACAGCCTGCGGGCTGAGGTGGAGAGCGCGGACGGCGAGGCGCGGGTCTTCGTGGCCCCCAACTTCGCGATCGGCGCGGTTCTCATGATGCTGCTGGCGCGGGAGGCGGTTGCGCACATGCCCGAGTGCGAGATCGTCGAGCTTCACCGCGAGGGAAAGCTCGACGCCCCGTCCGGGACGGCGAAGCGGACCGCCGAGCTGATCCGCGGGGCCGGGGGCAACGTGCACGAGCCGATCCACTCGATCCGGCTCCCCGGCCTGGTCGCGCACCAGGAGGTCATCTTCGGCGGCGAGGGCCAGACGCTCTCCATCCGCCACGACTCGATCGACAGGAGCTCGTTCATGCCCGGGGTGCTTCTCGCCGTTCGGAAGGTGGGCGGCCTGGCGGACCGGTTCACCGTGGGGCTCGAGACGCTCTTGTAAGCGACGGGCTTGCGCCCGAGGCCGCCCTTCGGCGAGACTAGGCGGTGCGTGGCACAAGGCGGCAAACAGTCCGGGGGGCTCACCAGGCGACGGCTGGTTGGCACCGCCGCCGTGGGAGCAGCCGGCTACACGGTCTCGCAGGTCGCCGGTCCGTCGACGGCCGAGGCCGCGACTCGCAAGCGGGTCGACGTCGTGGTGGTGGGCGCCGGGCTCGCGGGCCTGTCCGCAGCGCGAAGGCTCAAGCGCGGCGGGGCGTCCGTCGCCGTGCTGGAGGCGCGCGACCGGGTTGGCGGGCGCACGCTCAACCACCAGTTGGGCAAGGGCGAGGTCGTCGAGATCGGCGGTCAGTGGGTCGGGCCCACCCAGAACCGGGTGCTGAAGCTCATCAAGGACCTCGGCCTGAAGACCTTCAAGACCTATGTCAACGGCAAGAACGTCTACTACCGGCAGGCGAACCCGCCGCCGCTTCGCCTCCAGACCTACACGGGGACGATCCCGCCGCTGAACCCCGCGTCGCTCGTCGAGTTGGCGAAGGCCCTCAACAGTCTGGACAAGATGGCGGCTGAGGTGCCGCTCGAGGAGCCATGGAAGGCGGCCAGCGCCCACGAGTGGGACGGACAGACCTTAGAGACCTGGAAGCTCGCCAACACCACCATCGAGGAGACCCGCGCGGTGATTGACCTCGGAATCGAGGCCGTGTTCGCAGCCGAGCCCCGGGACCTCTCGCTGCTCCATGTCCTCTTCTACATCCACTCGGGGGGCAGCTTCGAGAACCTGATCAACACGCCCGGCGGCGCCCAGGACAGCCGGATAGTCGGGGGGTCGCAGAAGATCTCGGTCGAGGTCGCCAAGCGCCTCGGCGACCGGGTCGTGCTGAAGGCGCCCGTCGAACGGATCGTCCATCGCAAGAGCGGGGTGAAGGTGCACACGCCGAAGGGCACGTGGGAGGCGCGTCGTGTGATCGTGACCGTCCCGCCGACGCTCGCCGGCCGCATCACCTACGAGCCCCACCTGCCGGCGCCGCGTGACCAGCTCACTCAACGGGTCCCCATGGGCTCGGTGATCAAGTGCATGGCGGTGTACGACCGGCCCTTCTGGCGGGACGACGGTCTGAGCGGGATGGCCACGAGCGACACCGGACCCGTGAAGGTGACCTTCGACAACTCGCCGCCCGACGGCTCGCCCGGCGTGATGCTCGGGTTCATCGAGGGGCAGCCTGCGCGCAATCTGACCCGCAAGTCCCAGGCCGAGCGGCGCAAGGCCGTCATCGAGTGTCTGGAGCGCTACTTCGGGCCGAAGGCCCGGACCCAGGTGAGGGACTACTTCGACAAGAGCTGGGCCGAGGACCCCTGGACCCGGGGCTGCTACGTGGGCTACTTCCCGACCGGCGTGCTCACCGGCTACCGGAACGCGATTCGCAAGCCGATCGGCCCGATCCACTGGGCGGGCACGGAGACGGCAACGGAGTGGAGCGGCTACATGGACGGCGCGGTGCAGTCGGGCGAACGCGCCGCCGACGAGGTGCTGGCCGGACTGTAGAAGGCGCGGCTAGGTCGCGCAGTACGCGAGCGCCGTTTCGGCGGACTTCGTGGACGTGCTGTTCAGGGCCACACCGATCGCCGACACCTTCCACTTGTCGCCCTTGCTCCGCTTCGAGGTGTAGGCGATGTTGAAGTTCAGCCCGATGCCCTTCTGCACGAACGTGCTCTTGTAGCCACCCGAGAAGATGTTGGAGCCCTTCGGGCACTTCGGGGTGATCGTCACCGTGTTCGAGGTCGAGGGGTCGACTTTTTCCTCTGCCGCACGAGTCACGAGGTCCGGCCCGTGCTTCTCGCAGTAAGCGAATGCCTTGACCGAATGCGAGTTGGCCGAATCCACGTTTTGGACTGCGACCTTCCACACTCGATCTCCCGAGCGCTTGGACGTGTATGCAAAGGCGGTCAATCCCTCCGGGCTCGTGGGCTCATCGGACTGGAAGCCGCCCGACACCGCCTCGCTCCCCTTTGGGCACTTGGGCGTGAGGGCCGCATGCGCTCCAGGGTCCACGGTCGTGGACTCGCTCCGGACCGACACCCGCGGATCATGTTTGTCGCAGTAGGCGTACGCGTTGAGCGGCCCGGCGCCCGGCACGCCTCTGGCCGGGGGCCGGGGACGGGTTGTTGAAGTTGCGCCCACTGGCCTGCCACTTGCCATTGGCGGGCCGAGTCGAGGCGTAGGTAAGGATTGCCGGACCCGTCTCAGCGAGGGGGTCTAATCCCGGGGCGGCGAAGCCGCCGGCGACGGCCGTGCTCCCGCGGGCGCACTTCGCCGTCGCGGTGCCGTTCTGCTGCGGCGCGATCGTGGTGGTCCCGGACTCGCTGGTCAGCCGCGCGGCGGCGATGCCGGCGAACGCAAAGAAGGCCGAGACGCCCAGGATCCCCGCCATCCACCGCGTCCACCTGCGTCCGCCGCCCTCCATGGAACCTCCTCGGTAGCCGGGCCCTCCCGTGGGCGACACGATAGCCCCTATCTGCCCTCCGCGACATCGACCCGAGCGCCGCGCTCGCACGCCGGGCGGTGCGCGTCCACCGGGAACGGGAGGTCGGCGACCACTGCGGTCTCCAGGTAGTGGTTCTCGATCGCGCTGCCGGAGCCCGGCGCCAGGTCGGCGGCCGTGGCGCGGAGCTTGTCGCGGTTGCTCGTGCCGGGGACCACCCATCGCGCGAGCCCCAGGAATTGTCCCTTGCGGCCCGCATACGACCTGAACTCGGCGGGGTCGTTCTCAGGTGGGCCGGGCATGAAGTGGCGGTTGCCGACGTAGTTGCATCCCTGGCCCATGGCCTTCTTCCGCTGAGTGATCGAGCTCTGTCCGTCGAACTCGAGGTCGGCGAGGTTGCCGACCATGAACGGCGTCACGTTGTAGTCGATGCGGACGCCCTCGTCGGTCACGTCGCGCCAGCTCGAGCCCATCCACTCCAACGGCTGCCACGCGCCGCCACCCCCGAGGCCGGCCCATTGTCCGTCGTTCGCCTCGTCCTGGATCACGACGTTGGTCCCGAGCTTCGAGAGGCACCGCATGTAGGTCACAGCGACGTTGGCACACGGCTTCGTCGCGGGCGGCGAGTCGCCGTAGTCGTAGCCGAACTGGAAGGCCGGAAGGCTGGTGGCGAAGCCGACCTTCGCCTTCGTATGGGGGATGTGGAACGGCCTTAGGTTGGCCCGCGCGTCAGGCCCGCCCGAGGGCCCGTTCGACACCTGCAGCGTCTCCTCGAACGATGTCAGAGGCACCTTCCGGTTGCTTGCGACCACGTTGCGCAGCGGCAGTGGCCCCTCCTGATTGACCGTGTGCGGGCCCCACATGAACACCTGGTTGTAGACCGTCGGCCCGGTCGCGACGTAGACGGACTTCGGGTCGGCGACGTCGGGGTCCTTGAACGTCTCGATCTCGGACGGGTCGCGCGACTCCCGGAACCCGGCCTGCGTGTTGGACCCGACGATGTAGATGTCGTAGCGGCGGGCCATGTCCGAGAACGTCTGCATCCAGCCGCGGGCAAATGTGTCAGTGGGCGCCACGAAGCTCTGCGCGAGCGCCCCGATGTCCGGGAAGCGCGCGCGATACGCCGAGACCTGCTGCGCGTAGGCGCTGGTGATCTCCGTCAGCGCGACAGCCGCCACGCACGGCGCCGGCTTTCCCTGGCAGTTGGGCACGCTGTCCGGGTGGCCGATGGTCTGGCGTGCGACGTCGCCGCGGGACCCGGTGCCGAGCGTCATCAGTCCGACGTCCTCGTTGAAGGCGACGATGTTCGGCCGGTTCTTCGCCAGGTGGGGGACGACGTACCTGCGAATCGTGCACTCGATCTTGGTCCTGAAGGTGCCGTAGGTGGCGACGTTCGCGACGTCCTGCTTGAACTGCATCGCGAAGACGCGGGGCGCGCCGGGGGCGGGATCGAGGTTCTTGATCGGGGGCGCGTGCAGCGAGGCGTTGGTGCCTAGGCAGTCGGCTTTGCTGGGAGCGGGCGGTACCGGCGGGGCGGCCGGCGCTGTCTTGTGGAAGACGCGCCTGGCGCGTGTGGGGTCGTTGGTGATGATCGCGTCGACCCCGTCGTCGGCCGCCGCGACCATGTCACTGCGCCTGTCGACGGTGTAAGGGACGATTTCGCGCCCCTGCGCGTGCGCGTCGGCGATGTAGGTCGCATTGACCGGCCATTGGGGCGAGACCCATTGGATGCCGTGCGTCGAGGCATAGGTGATGCCGCCGGTGTTCGCCGCCGAGAGCGTCAGGAAGGACAGCTCGGCGCCCGGGAGGATCCGCTGGGCAACGGTTAGGTTCGGCGGCCAGAAGCTCTGGACGATCAGCTGCGACTGGGGGACGCCGCTCGAGCGGATCGCGCGGGAGACGATCGTCGCGAACTCGTCCGTCGGGTCGAAGTCGGGGTCGGTCGGGACGTTCTTGATCTCGATGCTGGCCTGCGCGCGCTCGTGCCTGATGAAGTCGAGGACGTGCGTGAGCGTGGGGATGGACGCGGACCGGGTCCCGTCCGGATTGATGTGCCTGGAGTTGCCCTCGCTTCCGAGGATGTCCACCCGGCAATGGCGGAGTTGGGCCAGCGTCTTCGAGGCCACCTGACCGGTGCAGTCGGTTGTCCGGTTCAGCGTCGCGTCGTGGATGATCACCGGCACCCGGTCCCTGGTCAGCTTGACGTCCATCTCGAGGACGAAGCCCTCCGCCGCCGAGTGCCGAAATGCCGGCATCGTGTTCTCCGGGTAGGTGGGCTCACCGTTGACGACGGCGCCGCCCCGATGCGCCTGGATGTAGGGCGTGCCGATGGTTCGTTCGGCCGAGGCGGTGGCTGCCGCAAAGGCGAGCACCGACGCGACGATGCCCACGGCGACGACGCATCGCGTCCGTGCACTCCCCACGAGCCGATCGTACCCCAGCCACGATTGTCGGATTTGTGGGCATGCGCCGCTACGAATCCGACAATCGCGGTGTTCGGGACGGGCTGTAGAGTCACGCCGCCTTGCGCCTCTCCCAGATCGCGCTCAGCGTCAGCGACGTCCGCCGCAGCCAGCGCTGGTATCGCGACGTGCTCGGACTCGAGCCGGGCGGCGGGACGAACCTGTTCGCCGGTCCGCTCTCCTCGATGGTGCAGGGGGTCCCGCGCGCGGCGTCGACCTGCTGGTGGCTCGTCGACCGGCAGGACCTCTTCCAAGTCGAGCTGTTCGAGTTCCGTAGTCCCCTCGTCCGCGAGCTGCCGCCCGACTGGCGCCCGTGCGACATCGGCTACACCAGCGTCAGCTTCTGGGTCGACGACCTGGACGCCGCGGTGGGCCGGGCTCGGGAGGAGGGAAGCGAGTCCCTCACCGAGCCGATCGGCGAGCCGGGTGCGCGCCGCGTCTGCCTGCGCGATCCCGACGGCGTCCTGGTCGAGCTGATGGAGGACGACCCGCGATCGGATGAGCCCCGCGAGCGCCCGCGGGAAGAGATCGGCGCGGTGGCCCGGGCCGTGACCCTGTCCGTCTCGGATCTCGCGGGCTCACGCCGGTTCTTCGAGCAGGTCCTCGGCCTGCCGGTGGTCGAGGGCCTCGAGCTCCATCGTCCCGAGCACGAGGCGCTGTGGGGCCTGGACGGGGCGAAGAGCGAGCGCATGTGCCTCTGGGCGGACGACTTTCTGGTCGAGCTGGTCTCCTACTCGGATCCTTCCGGGCGCGGCTGGCCGGAGGGCTACCGGATCAGCGACCTGGGGCTCCTCAACGTCGCGTTCGGCTTCCGCACCCGCTCGGAGTTCGATGAGGCCTGCCGCCGATGTGCGGAGGCCGGGGTGGAGGGCAACGGGCCGCCCCTACACCTGGGGGCGTGGTCGGTGATCTATGTCAACGACGACCAGGGCTTCAGCGTCGAGCTCCTTCACGTGGAGCCCTGGTACGAGAGGCAGATGGGATTTCGGCCGCGTCCCACGCCTCGCTTCGCGCCGTTCGCCGGAGGGACGCCAGCGAGGCGACTGCGGCCGGGGAGCCGTTTCGGGAAGGCGATCATCACTGGGGCGGCTGGAGGAATCGGGGCCGAGCTGGCACGCCTGGCGGCCGAGGACGGCACCTCGCTCGTGCTGATGGACCGAGAGGGGACGGGGTTGTCGGAGCTCGCGGCGGAGCTCGGCGATCAGGCCGAGGTCGCGACCGCTGAGGCCGACTTCACCGACCTCGAGGCGGTGGACGCCACGATCGCCTCGCTCGTCGATGCGCATCCGGACGTCGACCTGCTCCTCGCGGGCGCAGGCCTCGACCGAGCGCAGTCCCTCCTGGCGTTCGACTGGCGCCAGGCCGAGGACGACTTCAAGGTGAACGCGCTCTCGAACTTGGTGCTCCTCTCCCACCTGGTGCCGGCGATGGCCGAGCGTGGCCGCGGGCACGTAACGGCGATCGTCAGCCTGGCGGGCCTCGTCGGCCTGCCCTATGAGGCCGCCTACAGCGGCAGCAAGGCCGCCCTCGCGACGATCGCCGAGTCCGCGCGGGCTGAGCTGGAGCCGCGCGGCATCACGTTCACCGCTGTGTTCCCCGGCTTCGTCGACACCCCGATGTTCCGGGCGAACGCCTTCACGCACACCTACTCCCTGACCCCGCGCGATGCCGCGGAGCGGATCTACGTCGCCACCCTCAAGCGTCATGAGCGCCTCGGCTTCCCGACGATCGAGTACGGCCGGACCAAGCTGGCCGCGATGCTCCCGGCAAGGATCCGGGACCCGCTCGCGCGCAAGGCGATGAACCCGCCGGCGCACCTGTCCGGCAGCGGGTAGAGTCGCCGACCATGAGCGAGCACCTAGCACGGCTGGATGCCACGGCCCAGGCGGAGCTGGTTCGAAACAGGGAGGCGAGCCCGCTGGAGCTGGTGGACGCCGCGATCGAGCGGATCGAGGCCTCCAACGGCGAGATCAACGCCGTCATCCACAAGCTGTACGACGAGGGGCGTGACGCGGCGGCGGGGGATCTGCCCGAGGGCCCCTTCAAGGGCGTTCCATTCCTGCTCAAGGACCTCGGTGCGGCCTTCGCCGGCCAGCCCCTCCACATGGGCATGCAGCTGCTGAAGGACGTGGAGTTCCGCTCGCCGGTCGACACCTATCTCGCGCTGCGTTTCAAGCAGGCGGGCTTCGTCACGATCGGCAAGACGAACACTCCCGAGCTCGGGATCCTGCCCACCACCGAGCCGAAGGCGTACGGTCCCAGCCGCAACCCGTGGGACGTCACGCGCTCCACCGGCGGGTCGAGCGGGGGCTCCGCTGCGGCGGTCGCCTCGGGAATGGTCCCGGTAGCGCACGCCAACGACGGCGGCGGCTCGATCCGCATCCCGGCGAGCGAATGCGGCCTGGTGGGGCTCAAGCCCACCCGGCAGCGCATCTCCGAGGGGCCGATCATCGGCGACAACATGTCGGGCCTGACGGTCGAGTTGGTGGTGTCGAGGTCCGTTCGCGACACGGCGGCGATCCTCGAAGCGGTTCATGGGCCGGCGCCGGGCGATCCCTACGTTGCCCCGCCACCCTCGCGCCCGTACACGGAGGAGGTGGGCGCCGATCCGGGCAAGCTCCGCATCGGGCTGCTCACCGAGCCGCAGCTGGAGGCCGAGCCGAATGAGGTCGTCGCCGAGGCGGCTCGCGATGCCGCGCGACTCCTGGAGTCGCTCGGGCACACGGTCGAGGAGAGTTACCCGACCGGCTTCGAACAGTTCGATCTGCTCGACACGTTCTTCACGAGGTGGATGGCCGGTCAGGCGGCGACGCTCGACCAGCTGGGGATCGTCGTCGGCCGCGAGATCGGCCCCGACGACGTCGAGCCGCTCACCTGGGCGCTGGCCGAGGAGGGCAGGCGCCGGACGGCGGGCCAGTACCTCACCGCCGTGAGCCAGCACCAGGTCGTTTCGCGTCTGGTCGCGGCCTGGTTCGAGTCCGGGTTCGACCTGCTGCTGACGCCAACGCTTGGGGAGCCGCCCCCGCCGCTCGGCAGCTTCGACGACTCGGGCGACGACCCGGTCGCCGCGCTCATGCGGGGTGCCCAAACCGCCACCTTCACGGCGAACTTCAACGTGACGGGACAACCGGCGATCTCGCTGCCGCTGCACTGGAGCGAGGACGGCCTGCCGATCGGCGTTCAGCTCGTCGCCAGCTTCGGTGAGGAGGACCTGCTGCTGCGGGTCGCCGCCCAGCTCGAGGAAGCACGGCCGTGGGCGGACCGCCTTCCCGTGGCTGTCGCCGCCTGAACGCCCTCAATCCCCGAACCTCCGACCCTTCCGCGATACTTTCGAAGGCCCATGGCAACGATCTCTGGAGTGATTACGGCGATGGTGACGCCGTTCGACGCGGACGGCGCGCTCGATCTCGCCGCCGCGCGGCGTCTTGCCCGCTACCTGGTCGAGAACGGCTCGCACGGGCTGGTCGTCGCGGGAACGACGGGAGAGGCTCCGACGCTCTCCGACGACGAGAAGCTCCGCCTTCTCGAGGCCGTGCTCGCGGAGGTCGGCGACGAGGCGACGATCGTCTGCGGCACCGGCTCCAACGACACCCGTCACTCGGCGCACCTCACCGGAGAGGCGTGCAGCCTTGGCGCCCATGCCGTCCTCGTGGTGACGCCCTACTACAACAAGCCGAACCGGGCTGGCCTGCGGGCCCACTTCTCGACGGTGGCCGAGGCGGCGGGGGAGACCCCGGTGATCCTCTACAACATCCCGTCGCGGGCGGTGATCAACCTGCCGCCCGAGTTCATGGCCGAGCTGGCGAGCGAGATCGACAACGTGGTCGGCGTCAAGCAGGCCAACGACGACGAGCTGGGCGCGATCGACGGGCTCGACGTGCTCGCCGGCAACGACGGGATCTTCCTGCGGTGCCTGGAAGTCGGCGGGACCGGCGGCATCCTCGTGAGCTCCCACCTCGTCGGCCCCGAGATGCGGGCACTGTATGACGCTGCGACCGGGGGGGACCTGGATCGGGCGCGCGAGATCCACGAGAGCCTCGTGCCGATCTACGACGCCACCGTCGTGACCGCGAACCCGATCCCGGTGAAGACGGCGCTACAGATGCTGGGCGTCGTCGAGGACAACATGCGGCTGCCGATGGTCCCGGCGAGCGAGGACGAGCGGGCGGTGATCAGGGCGGCGCTGGAGAAGCACGGGCTTCTGGTCGCGGGCGGCACCGGCTAGTGCGACGTAGCTGTCGGCGGGGAACCGTCGCGTGACGGCCGTTCGCATCCTGCCGCTCGGCGGCCTGGGGGAGATCGGCAAGAACATGACCGTCGTCGAGTACGGCGACGAGATCGTGGTGGTCGACACAGGGCTCATGTTCCCGACCAGCGAGATGCTCGGGATCGACCTCGTGCTGCCGGACTTCTCGTACCTTCGCGACCGCGCCGACGACATCCAGGCCATCGTCCTGACCCACGGCCACGAGGACCACGTCGGGGCGCTGCCGTTCGTCCTGCGCGAGATCTTCGAGTCGGACTCGACCCGCATGCCTCCGATCTACGGCGGCGCGCTGACCATCGGGCTCGTGCGGTCGAAGCTCGAGGAACACCGGATCCGGGACGCGCCGCTCGAGGTCCTGGACCCGGCGACGCCGATCCCGCTCGGCGCCTTCGAGCTCGAGTTCATCCACATGACGCACTCGATCCCGGACTCGTGCGCCGTGGTCCTGCGCAATGAGGTCGGCCCGATCCTGATCACGGGCGACTACAAGTTCGACCAGACCCCGGTGGACGGCAACCCGGCCGACGTCTCACGGCTTGCCGCGCTGGGGGCCGAGGGCCTGCTGTGCCTCTGTGGGGACTCCACCAACGCGGATCGGCCGGGGATCGCGCCGTCGGAGTCGAGCGTGGGGCCCGCGCTGCTGGACCTGTTCGCCCGCTGCGAGGGCCGCATCATCGTCACCTCGTTCGCCTCCAACGTCCACCGGGTCCAGCAGGTGATCGATGCGGCGGCTCAGCTCGACCGCAAGGTGGCCCTCGTGGGCCGCTCGATGCGCAAGAACTTCAACATCGCCAGGAACCTCGGGATCGCGAACGCTCCGGAGGGGATGCTCATCCCCGCCCGGGAGATCGAGTCGTTCCCGGACCACAAGATGGTCGCGATCTCCACCGGAAGCCAGGGGGAGCCGCTCTCGGCGTTGCGGCGCATGGCCCACGCCGATCACAAGGACGTCGAGCTCCACTCCGGCGACACCGTAGTCTTCTCCGCGACGCCGGTTCCGGGAAACGAGCGCTCGGTCAACGAGACGATCGACCGGATCTTCGAGATCGGTGCGCAGGTGGTGACCGCGGCTGACGCGCCGATTCATGCGTCTGGCCACGGCTGGCAGGAGGAGCTCAAGCTGATGCTCAATCTCACGCAACCGCGCTACGTGATGCCGTTCCACGGCGACTACAAGCGCCTGCGCCTCCACGCCCAGCTCGCCGAGTCGGTGGGGATCGATCCCGACCGGATCTTCAAGTCTCGAAACGGCGGGTCCCTCGAGATCGACGCATCAGGCGCCCGCCTCGGGCGCGAGGTGTCGGCCGGGATGATCTTCGTGGACGGCGTGGACATCGGAGACCCCGACGACGTTGCGCTTCGCGACCGGCGGGCGCTCTCGGCGGACGGCGTGTTCATCGTGGTCGCGACGATCTCCTCCGACGACGGCGCCCAGGTGGCGCCGCCCGAGATCATGTTCCGCGGCGTCCCGTTCGTGGACGAGAACGACGGCCTCGTGGAGGAGCTTCGCGACGTGGTCAAGCGTTCGCTGTCCGACGCGGCGCGCCACCAGGAGCGCGAGCCCAGCCTGCTCCAGGAGGACCTGCACGACGACATCGCTGAGTTCGTGTACGAGCGCCTGCGGCGTCGGCCCATGGTGCTGCCGGTGATCGTCGAGGTTTGAGTTGCGAGCTTCGCCCAGGGCGTGTGCCGGGTGGGTCGCTGCCTTCGCTGCCTTACTGACCGTTGCTCTGGCGGCGGCCCCCGCCGCAGCGACCCCACCGCGGGTGTCGCAGGAGCTGCGCGCCGCCGCGGCGCCGGCGAACGAGCTGCCCTCGGCGAGCCAGACGAGGCTGCCGGGCGGCGCGACCGTCTACCGCTACCACCAGCGCGTCGACGGCCTGCGGGTGCTCGGGTCGGAGGCGGTCGTGAACCACGCGGTGGGTGCGCCGCCGAAGCTCGTCGCCGACTCCACCAAGCCCTCGATCAATGCCCCGGCGCCGGCGAGCGTCAGTCGCTCGCGCGCGATCGGCATCGCCTCGGCGCGAGTCGGAGTGTCCCGGCTCAGGGCGCCGGTCTCGGCCGAGCTCGCGATCGAGCCCGGGAAGGGGGGGACGCTCGTCTGGCACGTGCTCATTCCGGCCGCTCAGCCCCTCGGCGACTTCGACGTCCTCGTCGACGCCGCCAACGGGCAGGTGCTCAGCCGGCACAACCTGCTGGAGCGCGTTCAGACGGGGCACGCCAAGCTCTACAACCCGAATCCCGTCGTCGAGCACCACGGCGCCAAGGGGCTGCGCAGGGACCACCACGATCGGGACACGCCCCTCCTGCGAAAGCTCCGCCGAAGGGTCTTGCTGCCGAACATCGACGACGGGCAGGACTGCCTGCGAGGGCGGTGGGTCCACGCGCTGCGGGGCAAGAAGGACAAGGAGACCTGCAAGCCCACCCTGCAGTGGAACAAGGTGACCCGCTCCGACAGTCGCTTCGAGGCGCTGATGGTCTACTTCCAGATCAACCGCTCGCAGGCCTACATCCAGTCGCTGGGCTTCTCGAACTCGAACCCCACGCCGAACGGCATCGACGACAGAGCCCAGCGCGCGACCGCGGACGCCTTCAAGCGCGACAACTCCTTCTACTCGCCGGCCACCCAGTCGATCGTGTACGGGTCCGGGGGCGTCGACGATGCGGAGGACGGGGACGTGATCCTGCACGAGTACGGCCACGCGCTTCAGGACTCGTCGTCGCCCTCCTTCGGTCACAGCAGCGGCTTCCAGCCGGGCGCCCTCGCCGAGGGCTCCTCCGACTACTGGGCGGCGGCGATGTCATCGCTCGTCCCGAACACCTCCAATGAGGACGACGTCTGCATCTTCGACTGGGACGCGACGACGTACGGGAAGTTCTTCCCCAGGGTCCCCGGCGAGCGGTCTGGCCGGCGCTGCGGGCGGCGGGCCGATGTCAGTCGCAGGCTCCAGAAGGCTGAGCAGGGAAGCTGCGGCAGCGACGTCCACTGCGTGGGCCAGGTCTGGTCCACGGCGCTGTGGAACGTCCGGCGGGAGTTCGTGCAGCGCGACCCCCGTGACGGCGGCGAGCAGATGGACCAGATCTACCTGGCGTCTCAGTTCCTCTACACCGCCACCGAGCGGTTCCGCGGCGCTGCGAAGGCGCTCCTGTGCGCGGACGAGGACCTGCACCCGAGAGGCGCCGCCGGCGATTGCAAGGGTGCCAACTACGCCCTCATCCGCCAGGAGATGCGGTTGCGCGGCATCCTGCGCTGAGCCGCGCCCCGCGTCCGACATCCGTTCCTGAAAAAGACTTGACCCGCCGGCGTCAGGGAGGGGGAACACCGGCGGGTCGTTTGGCTCAGACTGGCCAACGTTCACCCGTTGAGGTGGTGTCGGGGGGTGCCCCCAACGGGTGGGTTGTCTCGTCCGCGGGGAAAAGTAATTCGGCTGCATAAACCGCTCTTAAACGTTTCCCCCGCGATTCCTAAGAATGCGTTAGCGCCATTTGGCGCTAATTCATGCGGTGGGAAGGGTGACCGTGAACCGCGCGCCGCCGGTTGGCGAGAGCCCAGCCTCGACGTCCCCGCCGTGCGACTTTGCGACCGCCTTGACGATCGCCAGCCCCAGGCCGGTGCCCGAATCGCCGGCGACGTCGGCGGGCCCGGACCCACGAACGAAGCGCGAGAAGATCTGGCTCTCCATCCCGGCGGGGATGCCGGGGCCATCGTCGGAGACCTCGAGGATCGCATGGCCGTTCCGGCGCTCGACGGCCACCTTGATCTCGGTCCCGTCCGGGGTGTGGCGAAGGCCGTTGTCGAGAAGGTTGACGGCGAGCCGGTGCAACTCGTCCTCGTTCGCCTGTACAGGCACCGGGCCGGCCTCGCTGATCGTCAACCGGTGGCCATTCGCAACCGGCCGCACCTCGGCGAGCGCAGCGGATGCGACCTCCGCGAGGTCGACCTCGTGCCGCACGCCGGTCCGTCCGGCGTCCGCGCGGGCCAGGAGCAGGAGGTCGGAGACAAGGCGGCTCATGCGCTTCGACGACCGGAGGGCGGAGCCCACAGCCTCCTGCTCGTCGTCAGTTCCGGGCTCTGAGGCGAGCCGCTCCTGGAGGAGCTCGAGGTTGGCGAGGATGCTCGTCAGCGGCGTTCGGAGCTCGTGCGACGCGTCCGCAACGAACTCGCGCTGGAGCTGCATCATCTGCTCGGTCTCCGACCGAGCAGCGTCGAGCTCTCGGAGCATCTGGTCCAGTGTCCGAGCGAGCTCACCGACCTCGTCGTCGCGCTCCGGCTCGGGAATCCGCTGCGAGGGGTCGCGGGTGGTGGCGATCGACCGGGCGGTGTTCGTCAGCGTCGCGATCGGGCGCATGGCGCGGCCCGCGATGGCGATCCCGGCAAGGGCCGCGAGAGCGGTCCCACCGAGGACGCCTAGGGCGAGGAAGAGCCACAGGCGGTTGATGGTGGAGTCGAGGTTGTTGGTCGGTCGTGCGTACTGGACGTACAACGGGCGCGCACTACCGACCGTGGCGGCGATGGGCGCAGAGGCCACCGCCACGTTGCCGGACTGATGGACTCCCGACGTCGGCGGGCCGAGGGCCGATGCACTCACCGGGGCGAGCACGCTTCCGGTCTGGTCGACGACGCGGAGCTGGGTGTTCGGTGGAGGGGCGATCTCGCGAAGAGCGCGCGTGAAATCGATCCGCTGCTGGCCGCTGTAGACGTTGTAGCCGAAGCGGGCCTGCTCGCCGAGTTGCGTTGCATAGCGCGACAGGTCGTCGTTGAAGTCAGTGTGCAGGCGGCTTGATGTCAGCCGGCCGACAACCAGCGCGAAGATGACCAGGATTAGGAACGTCATGACCGCCGTGACGGCGGCCAGGCGCCAGCGAACAGGCCAGCGCTTCGGCTTCAGCGCCGCGGCGACTCGCTCAAGCCTCTTCATCGCGGGGCGCCCTCATGACATACCCGGCGCCGCGCTTGGTGTGCAGGATTCGCGGCTCGCCCCCCGCCTCGAGCTTCCGCCTCACGTTTGAGATGAAGACGTCGATGGTGTTGGTCATCGCCATCGGGTCGTAGCCCCAGACCTCCTCGAGCAGGCGCTCGCGTGAGATGACGAGGCGCTCGTTGCGCATCAGGTACTCGAGCAACTCGAACTCGCGGTTGGTGAGCTCGATTGGGCGATCACCGCGGTAGACCTCGCGCGTGTCGGGGTTGAGGCGCAGGTCGGCGACCGTCAGCGAGGCGGTCCCGCGTGGAGGGCGGCGTCGCATCAGCGCGCGCATGCGGGCGAGGAGCTCCTTGCGCTCGAAGGGCTTGACGAGGTAGTCGTCGGCCCCGGAGTCGAGCCCGACCACACGGTCGTCCGTCTGGGTGCGGGCGGTGAGGATCAGGATCGAGACGTCGCTGGAGTCGCGAAGCCGCCGGCAGACCTCGACGCCGTCGAGCTTCGGCAGCCCGAGGTCCAGGATCACGAGGTCGGGGACGAAGTCCTCGGCGACCTCGAGCGCCGCCACGCCGTCGCCCGCCGAGCGGACCTCATGGCCCTCCTGGCGCAGGGTGCGCCGCAGCACATCGGCGATCTCGGCGTCGTCCTCGACCACCAGCACGCGGCCGGTGTTGATCTCGGTATCGACCATTCAGAGACAGATTAGCCCTGGTCCGCCTGTATACCGGCAGGTTTTATGGCTCCTTTATAGGCCTGGCGACCGGCGTCCGGCCTTCGGGCTACTCCCGCAGCCCTGCGGCTTCGAGGGCAGCGTCGCGATCTGTGAAGTCCCAGATCGCGGCGATCTTTCCCTCGTGTACGGTGACCACGGTGCAGATGGCCTGATCGACTTCCACGCCACTGCCCTTGCCGCGAATCGCGTTACGACTCTCGACGAGGACCTGATCGCCACCGAGGTCCGAGACATCCTCGACGAGGATGCGCCAGTGATCGGCCGCGTCGAGCCAGTCGGTGACGGCGGCCAGCCACGCATCCTTGCCCCGAAACGCGTCCATGTGCGGGGGCTTCCACTCGGCATCGGCTTGCACGTCCTGGAACACCTCCTCGGTCCCGGGGTACTCGCTGAGGGGGACTGGATCCACCCAGTACTCGCCAAGCATGCGATCGATGAGCTGGAAGTAGCGCCGGACGATCTCCACGTTCTCCTGCGACATCGCCGGCTAGCCGTCCAGACAGAGCGCGTACGCCGTCAGGATGACACTGCCCCCGGCTTGGTCGTTTCTGCCGTTGGCGGCCCAACCGTCCGTAATCGGGAAGCTCCCGGTGATCGTCTGGCCGACGCTGTCGTTGGCGCCACCGCCGATCCTACGTGTTCCTGCCGGGCACCGAGCGACCGCACTACCGTGTTGGCGGGCGGGGACGGTGGCCTCCTGCCTCACCACACTGATCGTCCCGAGGGCCGGCGCTCGCACGGCGCCCCCCGCGAGCTTTGATGCGTTGACCGAGCCATCTTTGAGGTCGCTGGTGCTCACGGAGCCGGCGATGATGTTCGTGTGGCTCCCAGCCGGCGGGTGGTGGCCGGAGATCGTCCCCGGGCCGACCTGGCTGTTAGAGGAGACGACGTAGGAGGCGAGCGCGGTGCCTCCGCCCAAGACCAAGAAGAAGCTGGTCAGCGCGAGAACGTCGTACACGGAGCGTGGACGGATGCGGTGCATGGTTCCTTCCTTGGATTGACCGGTCCGGGTCAACCTAGCCCGTTGACGCGTTCGCCGCAGGTGAGAGGGGACGCACACCAGGCGTCGAACCTGCCCACACATGCTGCTGACGCGCAAGCGCCCCTCGAAGGCGCGCGGGAGCCAGAAGGCTCGGCCGCGCACGCGTTCGCGCGCGCCCGCTCCCAAGCCGCGAAAGAGCCCCCGCGAGGTCGTCGCCGGGCTCGAGCAGCGCCACCTGGACCTGATCGGACTGGGGCTGATCGCGGTCGCGGTCTATCTGGGTTGCGTGCTCTACGTCGGTTGGGATGGCGGGCCGGTCGGCGATTCCCTGAAGCAGGCGCTCACAGACGCAACGGGCCGGGTTGCGTACCTCGTGCCGATTGCGGTGGCCGTCTGGGGCGCCGGCCTGATGATGCGGCCGATGATCAAGGCGCCGGGAGCGTTCAACGCCGGCGCGATCCTGATCGTCGCCTCTCTGCTCCTGGCCTTCGCCGCCGAGACCGCAGGGCTGGGGCCGTCGCACCCGGCGAGGCACGGTTACTTCGACCAGCACTTCTACTCGGTCCACGGGGGCGTGCTGGGCGAGGGTCTGTACTGGGCCGCGACCTCCCTCTTCCATCGGCTCGGGGCGCAGATCCTCGCGGTCCTCATGTTTGCGAGCGGCCTGCTCCTGATCACGCAGACCACCGTCTCGAGCCTGTTGAAGGGGGCGGGGAAGGTGGCCCGCACGGCGGGCAGCGGCACGCGCGACCTGGCAAAGACAGTCCGCATGAACACCGGCCAGGGCGGGTTCGGCGGCTTCGAGCCCGACGGCCGCGACATCGCGATCACCCGTGCGGGAGCCACTGAGCCGCTGGCGACAGCGGCCCTCTCCGACCCCGACATGGACGAGGCCGAGACCGCACGCTTCGCGGCCGACGACGAGACGGACTGGGCTGCCGAGCAGCCTGAGGCGCCGGGGCCGGGACAGTTCGCGTACGAGGACACCGCGCCGGGCGTTCCCGACGAGCCGGACGAGGAGGCGGATGCCGACGACGACGTCCCCGCTGCCGCGCTGACTCCGATGGGCAACAAGCGCTCGGCGGTCACCGAGTCGGACGAGATCGACTACAAGCTTCCCGGACCCAAGATGCTCGAGCGCGGGAAGGTCGACCCGGGCCCGGACATGCGGGACCGCGAGGCGACCGCAAAGGCGCTGCTGGAGTCCCTCCAGCACTTCGGCGTCGAGGCGCGGCTCCTGGGAGTCGTCAGCGGCCCCCACGTGAGCCGCTACGAGCTGCAGCTCGCGCCCGGTACGAAGGTGTCCAAGGTGGCCCAGCTCCGCGACGACCTGGCCTATGCGCTCGCGTCGACGGACATTCGCATCCTGGCGCCGATCCCCGGGAAGAAGGCCGTCGGGGTCGAGGTGCCCAATCAGCGGCGCCGGCTGGTCCGCCTCGGCGACATCTACGACGGCCGCCCGAAGGGCTCCTCGCCGCTCGCAGTGTGGCTCGGCAAGGACGTCTCGGGTGAGGCCGTTTGGACCGATCTCGCGCTCATGCCGCATGCGCTTGTGGCGGGCACCACGGGCTCCGGGAAGTCCGGGTGCATCAACGCGATGCTCTGCTCGGTGCTTCTTCACGCGTCGCCCAACGAGGCACGCCTCGTTCTGGTCGATCCCAAGCGGGTTGAGCTCAACCACTACGAGCAGCTGCCGCACCTGCTCACCCCTGTGGTGACCAACCCGCGGATGGCCGCCACTGTCCTAGCGAACCTGATCGGGGAGATGGAGAGCCGCTACTCGGTGATGGGCGAGGCGCGCACCCGTAACCTCGCGGAGCTCAACCGGGTCCGCGTCAAGGCCGGTGAGGCGCCGCTGCCGCACATCCTGTGCGTGATCGACGAGCTTGCTGACCTGATGATGGTCGCCCCGGCCGAGGTGGAGGACTCGATCATCCGGCTGGCTCAGAAGTCCCGCGCCGTGGGCATCCACCTGGTGCTGGCGACGCAGCGGCCGTCGACCGATGTAATCACCGGGACGATCAAGGTGAACATCCCCGCCCGGATCGCCTTCGCGGTCGCCTCGCAGATCGACTCCAGGGTGATCCTCGACCAGGGCGGCGCCGAGACGCTGCTCGGACAGGGCGACATGCTCTTCCGCCCGGTCGGCACGTCGCGCCTGGAGCGACTCCAGGGCGCCTTCGTGACCGAGGACGAGATCGCAAAGATCAGCGCCCACTGGGCGCGCCAGGGCGAGCCCGAGTTCGACCCTGCCCTCATGGAAGCGCGCGAGGAGCCGGAGGACGAGCGCGAGGGCGATCTCTCTCCCGATAACGACGACCTGTTGGAGCAGGCCGCGAGCATCGTCTGTCAGAGCCAAACGGCCTCTGTGTCGATGCTCCAGCGCCGGCTGCGGGTGGGCTACACGCGCGCCGGTCGCCTCGTGGACATGCTGGAGCGCCGGGGGATCATCTCCGGCTACGAGGGCTCGAAGCCGCGCCAGGTCCTGGTCACCGAGGGTGAGCTCTCCCGCGTCCTGTCGCGTCACGATGGCGGAGCGGACGACGGCGTCGAGGACACCGAGGAGCCACCCGCGGACGCGCCCGAGACGGACGAGCGCGAATCCGTGAGCCCACCGCTCGACTGATCGCGCCGCCTACCGAGAACGCGTCGGGCCCCCGGCGGCGAGAATATGCGCCGCCATGGTGACCAGGCATGAAGGCGAGGGCCTGCCGATCGGCGAGGTGCTGAAGCGCAGCCGCAACCGGCTGAAGATCGACATCGGCACCGCCGAGCGCGAGACCAAGATCAGGGCCAAGTACCTGCGTGCCCTCGAGGACGAGGAGTGGAGCACCCTCCCGGGTCCGACTTACGTCAAGGGCTACCTCCGTACGTATGGGAAGTACCTGGGGCTGGACACGGATGCCCTCGTCGACGAGTACCGCCGCAGCATCGAGCGGTCCCCGGCCGCCGAGCAGCCGTATCTCTTCTCGGAGCCGCTGCTGGAGCGGCGTCGCAGGCCGGCACCGCCACGGCGTCGATCGTGGGGGCAGGCGCTCGCCATTGTCGGCATCCTCCTGCTCGCCGTGGTTGCCGTCTTCGCATTGGTCCGCACGGATCCCCTGAACTGGTTCGGGAGCGGCGGTGCGGGGCCGCATCACCACAAGGGCAGGCAGCAGCAGCGGCACCAAGGGTCACGCGGCTCAGGGCACGCTCATGGCGGCGGGGGCGGGGGCTCGTCCGCGGGCAAGCCCGTGTCGGTGGCGCTCATCCCTCACGACGAGATGGTCGTCTGCCTGCGTCCCGGCCACGGGCGTCCGCTGATCGACGCCCAGACCCTGATCACCGGCTCGAAGCAGGGGCCGTTCTCGCCGCCCGCCGAGAACTACCGCCTCGATCTGATCTCGGGCGGCGCGGCGACCGTGGTGGTGGCCGGCAAGCCCCAGCGGGTGCACTCGAAGAAGCCGGCGAGCTTCGCGATCGACGCGGGCGGGATCAGGTCGGTTCCGTACCAGGGGAAGAAGTGCCCGTAGGCGACGGTACGGTTCGCGGCGGCGTGGTCGTCACGGGCACGGAGGTGCTCACGGGGAGGATCACCGACCGCAACGGCCCCTGGATCGCCGAGCGGCTGGGCGAGCTCGGTGTGGAGGTCTCCCACATCGTCTGCGTGGGGGATCGCAAGCCCGACCTCGAGGGCGCGCTCCGGTTCCTGGCCGATCTGGGCGTGGACCTGATCGTCACCAGCGGCGGGCTTGGCCCCACCGCCGACGACCTCACCGCCGAGGTGGTGGCGGGCTTCGCCGGGCGGAGGCTCGTTCTCGACGAGGAGATGGAGGAGAGAATCGCGGAGATCCTGGCCGGCTTCGCGCGTCGACTCCGCTTCGACCCGGAGGCCCTGCGCGAAGCGAACCGGAAGCAGGCGATGGTTCCCGAGGGCGCCACCCCGCTCGACCCCGCGGGAACGGCTCCCGGGCTCGTGGTTCCGACGGGCGGGCCGGTGATCGTCGTGCTTCCCGGGCCGCCGCGGGAGCTCCAGTCCATGTGGCCCGCAGCGCTCGAAACCGACGCCGTCCGGGAGGTGGTCTCCCGGGCGACGCCGTACCGAACCGAGACCATGCGGATCTTCGGCATCCCCGAGTCGGAGCTGGCGAAGAGCCTGCGGGAGATCGAGGAGGACGTCGACCTCGCGCCGCTGGAGATCACGACGTGCCTGCGGCGCGCGGAGCTCGAGATCGACGTGCGCTACCGCGAAGGTGCCGAGCCAGTGGCGCAGCGGCTCATGGACGAGCTCGCCGAGAGGCATTCCCGATACGTCTTCAGCAGGGATGGGTCGTCGATCGACCAGCAGATCGCACAGCTGCTCGCGGGCAGGCGGATCGGGCTCGCCGAGTCGTGCACGGCGGGCTTGCTCGCCGCGCGCCTGACCGAGATCCCCGGGTCGTCGGAGTACGTCGCGGGTGGGGTGGTCGCGTACTCGAACGAGGCCAAGGTGAACCTCCTGGGCGTCCCGGCCGAGCTGATCGAGTCCGAGGGCGCGGTATCGCCTGAGGTTGCCGAGGCGATGGCCGACGGGGCCCTCTCGCGCTTCGACGCCGAGCTCGGGATCGCGATCACGGGGATCGCCGGCCCGGGCGGCGGGACCGAGGAGAAGCCGGTGGGGTACGTCTGCATCTGCGTCAAGCACGCCGACGGCGCGACACTCGCCCGCGACTTGGTGCTGCCGGGCGACCGCGCCGAGATCCGCGACCGCTCGACGACCCTGGCCATGCACCTGCTGCGCCGCCTGCTGCTGGGCGACGACTTTCCCCTCTAGGCCGCCTCGGCGCTAGTCCGTACGCCCGACAGCCAGCCGCGTGTGCGCTCGATGACCAGGTCGGGCTTCTCGTTGACGATGAAATGCCCAGAGTCGGGCACGAGCTCAACCCGCATGTCGTCGGCGAACGGCTCGTATCCGGGCAGCAGCTTCGTGCTGACGTAGCGATCGCGAGCGCCGAAGAGAAGGAGCGTGGGCACCGTGAGCCGCTCATGACGCCAACGGCCGCTCAGGCCCTCTCGCACCACGCGCTGGTAGTAGCGGTAGAGCTTCACGATCGCGTCCGCCCGAGCCGGCTCTCGAAAGCTGTCCACGTACAGATGGAGCTCTTCCTCGGTGAACGGCGTTCCCACGTTGCCGCCGCCGAGAATGCGGCGGGCGATCCAGGGCCGCTCGAGGACGAGGCGGCCGAGTCCGGGGGTGGCGATGACCCACGTGTACCAGGCGCGCCATGACTCGACCGCCACGCGGGCCGAGAGCCTGGGCCACGGGTGCGGCGCGTTGCAGACCACCATGCGATCGACCCGATCCGCGTGCAGGATCCCGAGGAGCATCGCCGTCCAGCCGCCCCAGTCGTGTCCCACAACGTGTGCGCGCTCGAGCTCGAGCGCGTCCAGCAGCGCTACCTGGTCGGCGGCGAATGTCTCGCCGTCGTAGCCGTGGCCCGGCGCCTCGGTCCAGCCGAACCCGCGCAGATCCGGCGCCAGGAGGCGGTACTCACCGCCGAGGGCGGCCATCACGCGCCGCCACATGTACCAGTGCTGAGGCCAGCCGTGGAGGAGCAGCACCGCCGGCGCGTCCGCGGGCCCCGCGTCGGCGACGTGAACGCGGATCCCGTTCGCGTCGACGAACCGGTGCTCAATCCCCTCGACTGCCGGAATGTCGTGGGCCATTCGAGGCAATCTATTTGCGAATGGACGGCTTCGTGCGCAGCTCGAGGACATAGCCTCGCCCCGGATGGCGAAGGAGCGGCTGAAGAGCCCCAGGGCGCGCCTGTTCGTCGCGCTCGACCTGCCGGACGACGTCCGGGGCGGCCTCGAGACGTGGCAGGCGCGGGCGCTGACCGATCCGGCGCTGCGCCCGGTGAACCCCGCGGCTCTCCACGTGACGCTGTGCTTCTTGGGCTACCACCCCGAGCGGGCAATCGAGAGCGTCGCGTCGGAGGTCACGGCGGTCGAGCCGCGACCGGTTGAGATCCGGTTCGAGGCCGATCCGGCCCCGGTGCCGCCGAAGCGCCCGCGGCTGTTCGCGGCGGAGGGGCAGAGCCCGGCCGCATCGGCGCTTCAGGCGGAGCTGGAGGAGCGGCTCATCGCCGCGCGCTTCTACAAGCCGGAGAAGCGCGAGTTCTGGACCCACGTGACCGTAGCCCGCGTGCGCTCGGAAAGGAGGTCTCGGGGTCGCGGTGGTCGCGGCAAGCCCATGCGGGTGGAAACCCCGCCGGAGGCGCTCCCGGCGGAGCTCACGCAGCCGTTCGAAGCCCCTCGAATAGCGCTTTACCGCTCGTATTTGCGGCCTTCGGGCGCCGAATACGTCCGACTCGCCGAGTTGAATCTGACGCTCGCAGAAGAAAGGTGATGAAGAAGATGGCACAGGAAAAGAAGGCGAATTTGAAGGCAGCGGACAAGGCCGCTGACAAGGAGGCCAAGGCAAAGGACGCGGCGCTCCAGGCGGCCAAGACCCAGATCGAGCGCCAGTTCGGCCAGGGCTCGCTGATGCGCTTGGGCGACCAGGACGCGATCGAGATCGAGGCAATCTCCACCGGGGCGCTGTCCCTGGACCTCGCGCTCGGGGTCGGCGGGGTACCGCGCGGCCGGGTCGTCGAGATCTTCGGCCCCGAGTCATCGGGGAAGACGACGCTCGTCTACCACATCATCGCCGAGGCGCAGGCGCTCGGCGGGATCTGTGCGTTCGTGGACACCGAGCACGCGATCGACCCGATCTACGCCAAGCGGATCGGCGTGGACGTCGACGAGCTGCTGGTCTCCCAGCCCGACTACGGCGAGCAGGCGCTCGAGATCGTGGACGTGCTGGTCCGGTCCGGCGCCGTGGACCTCGTGGCAATCGACTCGGTGGCGGCCCTCACGCCGCGCGTCGAGCTCGAGGGCCAGATGGGGGAGACCCAGGTCGGACTCCAGGCGCGCCTGATGTCGCAGGCGCTCCGCAAGCTGACCGGGAACCTGAGCCGGGCCAACACGATCTGCGTGTTCACCAACCAGATCCGCGAGAAGATCGGCGTCACCTTCGGCTCGCCGGAGACCCAGCCCGGTGGGCGCGCGCTGAAGTTCTATTCCTCGCAGCGCCTGGACATCCGCCGCATCGAGACCCTCAAGGAGGGCACCGAGGCGGTCGGCAACCGAGTGCGTGTGAAGGTGGTCAAGAACAAGGTCGCGGCGCCCTTCAAGCAGGCCGAGTTCGACATCGAGTACGGGGTGGGGATCTCCAACGAGGGCTGCCTGCTCGACCTCGCGCTCGAGCACGACCTGGTCCAGAAGTCGGGCTCGTTCTTCTCCTACGGCGAGCTGCGGCTCGGTCAGGGGCGCAACAACACCAAGCAGTTCCTGGCCGAGAATCCCGAGACCGCTCGCGAGATCGAGCGAAAGCTGTTCGAGATCCTCGAGATCGAGCGACCCACCACGCCCAGTGCGGCGCCCGCCGAGGCGGCCCCGATCGAGGATGCGGCCGCTGAGTCCGAGGCCGAGGAGGAGCGGAAGGCCGCGTAACCCGCGGCTCAGAGCCGATGGCGGAGGCTGACGCATTCGAGGCGGCGCTCGGCGCACTCGACCGTAAGGAGAGGACCGCCCATGAGCTGGCCCTGTGGCTGAAGGGCCGCGGGTTCGGCATGGACGAGATCGAGGCGGCGCTGAGGCGCCTGTTCGAGACCGAGGTCCTCGACGACGAGCGGTTCGCCCGGCGCTACGCCGAGGACAAGCGCGAGCTCTCGGGCTGGGGGCCGGAGCGGATACGCGAGGCCCTCTTGGAGCGCGGCGTCCCGATCGACACGATCGAAGGCGTCCTCTCGCTGGACTCCCACGGCGATCAGCTCGATCGCGCCTGCGAGATTCTCATCCGCCGCGCGCGGCCGCTCGACGACGACGCAGACCGGCAGCGCGCGCTCGAGTACCTGGCGCGCCGGGGCTACGACTACGAGATCGCCTACCAGGCGGTGCGTGCCGCCTCTCCGTCGGCCGAGTAGCCGCCCGGGCCAGGCTTGCCAGATCCGCCGCGCGGGACTACGATGCCTGGAGCGACCGATGGTCGCGTGATGACGCGAATGACCAGCTATTTCAGGCTTTTGACGACTACAGAGCGAATGACACTTCAGCCGGAACCCGACACGGGGAGGCTTCGCACCTAGAGCGTCCGCCCTTGGGCGATAGCGGGCATGCGCTTCTCGCGCGCCGCCGGTCGAGGATGCGCCCGCTGCGCGTCCGACCGATAGGCAACCAGGTCGGCCGTAGGAACGGCCGAGGGAAGGTGGCGATGGAGATACGCGCGCTGTTGCAACCCTGGCGGCGGCATGCGCCATCAGGCGACGATGGCGGCGAGCCCACCGCGGGGAGGGGCGCCGGCGACGAGCTTCAGGCTCGCCGCACCGAGATCGCGCGCATGGAGGAGCGCGCCCTGCGAGAGGCCGAGTCCCTCGAGGTGCAGCGAGCCGACGTCGACCGGCGGCTTCAGGCGCTCGAGGACCGCGAGCGCAACGTCGCCCGTCAATCCGAGGAGCTCAAGCGCGCCAAGCGCGTCCAGAGGCGCGAGCTGGAGCGGATCTCGGGCCTGAGCGCGGCCCAGGCGAAGCAGATCCTGGTTGCGGACGTCGAGCAGGAGGCGCGCCACCAGGCGGCGCTGCGGCTGCAGGAGATCGATCGCGAGACGCGGCACGAGGCCGAGCGTCGGGCACGGAGCATCCTCTCGGTCGCGATGCAGCGGCTGGCCGCGCAGCATGCCGGGGACAACACGACCCGCCTGGTTGAGCTGCCCAGTGACGAGATGAAGGGCCGGATCATCGGCCGCGACGGGCGCAACATCCGTGCCCTCGAGAAGCTCACGGGAGTCGACGTGATCATCGACGAGACGCCCTCGGCGGTGGTGCTCTCGAGCTTCGACGGCGTCAGGCGCGAGATCGCCCGCATCACGCTCGAGCGTCTGATCGCGGACGGTCGCATCCATCCGGCCCTGATCGAGGAGACCTACGAGCAGGCGAAGGCGCAGCTCGACGAGCGAATCGTCGAGGAGGGGGAGCGGGCGATGCTGGAGGCACGCGTGCATGGGCTGGATCCGGAGCTCGTGAAGCTCCTCGGCAAGCTGAAGTTCCGCACCAGCTACGGCCAGAACGTCCTCGACCACCTGATCGAGTGCTCGGAGCTCGCCGGCCTGATCGCGGCCGAGCTCGGGGCGGCGGTCGAGACCGCTCGGCGCGCAGCCCTGCTCCACGACATCGGCAAGGCCGTGAGCCACGAGATCGAGGGCCCTCACGCCCAGGTCGGGGCGCGCATCGCGCAGCGCCACGGCGAGCCGGAGGCCGTCACCCACGCGATGGAGGCCCACCACAATGAGGTCGAGCCGCGGACGGTTGAGGCCGTCATCGTTCAAACCGCCGACTCTCTGTCGGGCGCACGGCCCGGCGCGCGCGGAGACTCGCTCGAGGAGTACGTCGAGCGACTCCGTGAGCTGGAGGAGATCGCGCAGCGCCAGGACGGCGTGGAGCGGGTCTACGCGATGCGAGCCGGGCGTGAGATCCGGGTCATCGTGGACCCAGGCCAGGTGGACGACGAGCGCGCCGCCCTGATCTCACACGAGATCGCCGCGGCCATCGAGCGCGAGCTCGAATATCCCGGCCAGGTGAAGATCACGGTGATCCGAGAGAGCCGGTCGACCGCGTATGCGACCTGAGCCGGACGCACACCGAGGGTCGAGCGCTTAGGATTCCCCGCCGCATGGACAAGACACTCTTCTTCGTCTTCGGAATCGCGCTCGTCATCTCGGCGGTCGGGATCGCCGTCATCGGGCTCAGGTACGAGAACTTCCCTTCGAACCGGGGAGTCCTAATGGGCGTGATCATGTACTTCGCCGCCCTGGTCGGCGCCACGGCGGTCTTCGCCGTCCTGAACGCCCGCGACGAGCAGCACGCGCAGGAGGCCGAGGCCGCTGCCGCAACGAGCACGACGACGAGCGCCGCGCCGTCCGGGGGGCCCGTGCAGCTCGCAGCGGACCCGAGCACGATCGCCTACACGACGACCTCCCTGCAGGCCCAGGCGGGGAACGTGACGATCGACTTCAACAACCCCAACCAGGCGATCGCGCACGACGTCTGCGTCGAGAGCTCGCCCGGCTCCAGCCTCGGTTGCTCCAAGCAGGTGATGGGCGCGAAGACGAGCCTCGACCTGAAGAACCTGAAACCCGGCACTTACACCTTCTTCTGCAGCGTCGATTCACACGAAGCGGCCGGGATGAAGGGGACGCTGACC
>CAVQCK010000018.1:0-77164 GCA_963710955.1 uncultured Actinomycetes bacterium
CGAGCGCGTGCGGCATGTCGGCCGGGCACTGAATGCTGAGGTTCTTCTTCGGTTCTGAGACCTGCCTGGTGAAGGTGCCCGTCTGCAGCGCGGGTGCCGCGCCGACGGGTCCAGTCGCGCCCGTCGGGCCCGTGGCGCCCAGGCCCTTCGGCCCGGTTGCGCCCTTCGGGCCTCGCGGACCTGTCGGCCCCTTGGTCCCCTGCGGCCCCCTCGGTCCACGGACACCATTTGCTCCCGTGGCGCCCACGTGACCCGTGGTCCCGGCCGCACCGGTTGCGCCCGCGAGACCTGCCTGGCCGGTCGCCCCTTGAGGGCCCTGGGGCCCCGCAACGCCGGTGACGCCGGTGACGCCGGTCGCTCCAACGCTGCCTGTGGTTCCCGTGGCTCCGGTCGCTCCCTGCGGGCCAGCAGGGCCGATGGTGCCGACCGGGAGCGAGTCGACCGCCACGGCGAAGGGCGCGTTGGCCCCGGTGATGAAGCTCTGGGTCGGGCTCGTGCCGTCCAGGTTTGCCCGGCCGATCGTGCCGGTACCCCCGTTGGCCCAGTAGATGAAGGAGCCGTCGACGGCCACGCCACGCGGGGTGCTGGCCCCGGTGATGAAGCTCTGGTTGACGCTCGTCCCGTTGAGGTCTGCCCGGCCAATCGTGCCGGACGCGCTGTTGCCCCAGTAGAGGTGCGAGCCGTCGACCGCCACGCCGAAGGGGCCGCTGGCGCCGGTGATGAAGCTCTGGTTGACGGTTCCCCCGTTCAGGTCTGCCCGGCCGATCGTGCCCGCGGTCTCGTTGGCCCAATAAATGTGCGAGCCGTCGACTGCGATGCCGTTGGTGCCAGTCCCGCCGGTGATGAAGCTCGTGTTGGAGCTCGTGCCGTCGAGATTGGCTCGCCCGACGTTGCCCGCGGTGGCATCGGTCCAGTAGACGTGGGAGGCGTCCACCGCCACACCCCGAAGGGCGGGCGAGCCGCCGACGGCGATGAAGTTCGGATTCGCCAGCGTGCCGTCGAGGTTGGCGCGCTGGATCGTGTCGCTGGCGTCGTTCGCCGTGTAGATATAGGAGCCGTCCAACGCCACCGCCCGGATCAGGTTTCCGCCGAGCATGCTCTGGGTCTGCACCGTGCCGGCAAGCGTGGCCCGGCCCACCGTGCTCGGGACGGTGTTGGCCCAGTACGTAGGCGCCTGCGCTCGGCGCGAAGGCCAAGGCGAGCAAGACGGTGACCGCTGCCGCCAAAGCGGCCACACGAGGCGCGTGCGGACGAGACATCGGATCCGTCCGATCGGGTACTGGAAACCCCTGCGGGCGCCAGCCTATCCGACCCCTGTTCGGTTGCAAGGATGGCCCTAGAGGAACCCGACCCGGTCGGGCGGCCAATACGTGAAGAAGGCTTCGCCGATGATCCAGGCCCGTGGGACCGGCCCCCAGAAGCGGCTGTCGTCGCTCGCACTCCGGTTGTCGCCCATCATGAAGTAGTCGTTGGGCGGGATCGTGACTGTCTTGGGCATGTCGCAGGGCGGCCCGCTGCCCTCGCACAGGTTGATGAAGCTCTCCTTCACCTCCACCCCGTTGACCACCCGGTGCCCGTTCCTGATCGACAGCCGGTCACCCGGGCCCGCGACGATCCGCTTGATGAAGGTCGTTCCCGATTCCTCGGGATTTGCCTTCGGGCAGGCCTCGGGCGTCCCGTCGCCTGCGTTCGGAACTCCGCAGCGCATGGCCTCCGCCCCGACCGGCGGATGGAACACGACGATGTCGCCGATCACCGGGTCGCCGAAGTCGTAGGCGAGCCGGTTGACGAGCACCCGCTGGCCGACGTCGAGGGTCGGCTCCATCGAGCTGGAGGGGATCCGGTACGGCTTCACGATGAACGCCTGGATGAGCAGCGCCAGGCCGATCGCGACCGCGACGATCACGACGAGCTCGACGAGCTTGCCGCCGGTCGTCGTGGGTTTCGGGACCTGCGGGCTCAAGTGCCGGGGACGAAATCAGATGTGGTGCATGCGCCCACCCCATCCTCGCCCTCGGAGTTACGGCAGAAACGCCGCTTGCACCCCGGAGGGCGATTCCCACACGACTGAGGCGTCGCCGTCGGGATTGACGGCCAGCGCGTCATTTGGGTACTCGGACGCGGGCTTGAACACCTGGGTTGGACCCAGGGTCCCGTCCGTGGCGCGCGTGCGGACCTCGATCGTGCAGGACGGCGCGGCTCCCGTGGGCCCGCAGGAATCTCCGTCGGATCCCCGCCAGGCGAAGATCGCATTCCCCTCCTTGTCAACGCCGACATCGGCTTCGCCCCCACCGTCCCGTGACAGCGTCTGCACCCCGGTGAAGGACCCGTTTGGGGCTCGAGTTCGGGCCTGGATCGTGCCGCCCGAGTCACCGCTCCAGACGAACACCGTACGACCGGCGTCGGTGATGGCGACCTGCGGCGGGGCATAGCCGCCGAACGGCCCGGGCGCGACCATCCCGGCGCGGCTGAGCGCTCCATCGGTCGCGAGAGTGCCGCCGAAGAGGCTCCGATCGTGGTCGCGCTCCCAGGCAAAGGCGGCGTCCCCCCGGGAGTTGACTGCGAACTGCAGGTTGACGGTCTCCTCCCCGGGCGGGGAGATGCGCCGAATCGGACCCCAGTTCCCCTCTGCATCGCGAATGCGCACACGAACCCCATGGTCTTCCCAGGCGACCGCCGCGTCGCCGGCCGCGTCGACGCCGACGAACACATAGAGCCCATAGGTCCGGGTATTGGACACGCCGTGCATGGGACTGAGTGTCCCGTCGGCGTACCGCTCCCGGCTGCGGATCTGGGTGCCGCCGTTCCTCCAGACGATGGTCGCATTGCCGAAGCGATCCATGGCTACCTGCGAATCCTCGATCTGACCGTACTGCGAGATCTTCTGGATCGGACCAAGCGTCCCGTCAGCGGCGATTGCACGGGCCTTGACGCGATGGATTCCCCAAACGACGACGGCGTCGCCGCTCGGGGCTACGGCAGCGTGTGAGGGCCCCGCCGCATATCCAGGCGCCGAGAGGCTCCGGACGGGGCCGAGGCTCCCACCCGCAGGACGCTGGCGCGCTTGAACGCTCCCGTCCTGCGATGAGGACCAGACGACGACCGCGTCGCCGGCTGCATCCATAGCAACCTGCGGGTCTCTCCCAGTGCCGAGCGTCTCTGGGCCCGTCCAGCCGGCATATGCGGTGCTGGTGAGAGCCAGGCTCACGGACACCAGCGCCAGCGCCCCCGCCAGATGCGCTCCCTTCGTCACCCCGCACCTCCCATTGCTCCCGAAACACATCGGCACGCCGTGAGTTTCGGTTACCGGGCGGGCCACATGACCGCGCCTTTCAGGGCGCTAGATGTGGTACATGCCCGCTCCGGACTCCTCCGCCTCGCGGCGGGCGATGTCCGCGATCGTGGTCGACCGGAAGACCTCTCGGAGCGATTCGACGCCCTCGGCCCAGATGCCGCCGGCCTCCTTGCCCTCCTGCCCGAGGCGGCCGTCCAGCGACTGGACGACCTCCAGCACCGTGATCTGATCCGGGGGCTTGGCGAGCGTGTAGCCGCCCTTCACCCCGCGGTGGCTCTGGAGCAGGCCGTCGCGGCGAAGGGTCGTGAAGAGCTGCTCCAGGAACTGGACCGGCATCGCCCTGCGCTCGGCCACCTGGGCAATGGGGACCGGGCGATCGCCGGCTCTGGCCAGCTCCGCGAGCCCGACCACGGCGTAGCGGGACTTGGAGGTCACCGAGATCATGTGGGCCTGTTGTATCGGATGAAGCGGCGACCTCCAAAAGGGTCGCTCTTTCCGACCGGCTTTCTGACGGGCCCTCCGACCGCCGCTAGGATGCCCCGGGGCCGCCGTCCTGGAATCGGGTCATTCACGTCGTCGTGGACGCTGTCTGGCGCGGCACCCGGGACGACGGTCGGAGTGAGACCTTGAACGACGACCGACGCTGCCTGGTCATAGATCCTCAACCCACCGTCAGGTTGGGTGTGCGCGAGGCGCTCGCGAACCGCTACGAGGTTGAGGAGGCGGAGACCGGCACAAGCGCCCTCGAGCTGCTGACCTCCATCGGCGACTTCGACGTGGTGATCGTCGACCTGTGCCGAACGAGTGCGGCCCACCTCGATGAGGCGCTCACCGGCACCGCGGCGATCCGGGCGCTCCATCAGGCCCAGCCGACTCTCGGCATCGTCGCCCACGGCGCCCACCCGGAGCAGCACGCCGCGACCGAGGCGATCCGGGCCGGAGCGATGGCATACGTCGTCAAGAGCTCGCCCGTGGAGTCGCTGAGCAACGCAGTCGACGCCGCCGCCGAGTCCGAGCGATTCGTCGACCCGGTCGCCAAGGGAACGCGCGGCCGCCCCGCCCTGACCCGCCGCCAGCGCGAGATCCTTCAGCTCTACGCCGACGGCAACTCGACCGCCCGCGTGGCGCGGAACCTCGGTCTGAGCGCCGAGACCGTGCGTACCCACACCAAGGGAATCCTCGCCCGCCTGGAGGCACGCGACCGCGCCCACGCCGTCGCGATCGCCCTGCGGACATCGCTGATCGAGTAGCGCCTAAATCCAGCCGTGCTCGTGCGCGATGAGGACGGCCTGCGCCCGGTCCACCGCGCCGATCTTGCGGTAGACGTTGTGCAGGTGGGTGCGGATGGTGCTCACGGAGAGCGACAGCTCCTGGGCGATCTGCTTGTAGACCTTGCCCTCGGCGAGCCCGCGCAGGGCGTCGATCTCGCGATCCGACAGCGGGCAGGGATCGGTGTTGCGCCGGACCTCAGCGCCTGAGTGCGGGAACTCGTAGAGGAGCGGAATCACCGCGTCACGATCAAGGTCGAGCTGCGCCGCGGCCTCGACGATCGAAGCCGGCGTCACCGGGTCGCCGCTCGCGTAGTGGACAACCAGGTCCGCGAGCCGGATCGCCGCTGCGTGGCCGGTGGCCTTCGGAGAGTGGTGCCGCTCGATCGCCGCGGCGACGTTCGGCGACAGCGCCCAGCGGCGAACCAGGACCGCCCCGACCAGCGCGTGGTCGATGCCGAGCTCGCGGCGCTCGCGGCGTATCCGCTCGTCCGGCGTCGCGTTCCGCTCGCCGGTGTCCGAGAACGCGCTGTGAAGCTCCGCCAGCACCAGCCTGCCGACGTCGTGAAGAAGGGCGGCGACAGCCAGCTCGTCGCGATCCGCCAGCCGAGCGAGCTCGGCGACGCGATCGGCCGCGTAGCGCGTGGCGACCGCGTGGCGGCGGAAGCGCTCGTGCTGCTCCGAGAGCGAGCCGGGGCGCTCGAACGGGTCGTACGTGTCCATATGCTCGGCGATCCGGCGCAGCCGGTCGACCGTGAGGACGTCGACCGCCTCGCGGATCCCACGGGTGCGGCCGTGCGGACCGCCGCCGTTGTTGGCGGCGCGCATGACCTGGATCGCGAGCCCGGCGTCGGACTCGATCGTGTCCGCAAGCTCGTCGCCGGACGCCGCGGCGCCGTTCGTGGCGGCCAGCAGGCGTCGGCGGGACTCAGCCAGCGCGGGAAGGGCCGAGACGGTGTCGAACGCGGCCGCGAGCCGGTGCCCACCCTGGCCGATCCTGCGATCGCCGGCGGGCGCGGCGGCCTTCTGCTCGGCCTTCGACTCGGCCTTCGGCGTGCCGCGGGTGGCCGACGACTTGGCGCGCCGCTTTGGCGACCTCGAGCCCCTCTCCTTGGTGGCAACAGTGCTCATGGGCATCGGTACCCACCCTCATCTTCGGCAGCCAGGCCGTTCGCATTAGCGATTGGGCCGGGTTTCCCAACCCAACGTGACTGGGTGCTGGCCCCTATGCCGCGTAGTTCAGCCGCCCAGCCGCTCGATCGCGGCCTCGATCCGTCGCACCGACTCGTCGCGCCCGAGGGCCGCCAGCGAGTCGAAGATCCCCGGCGAGACGGTGGTCCCGGTGATCGCCACGCGAATCGCCTGGTAGACGTTCTTGGGCTTCTCCCCGAGGCGCTCGACCACCTCGCCGAGCAGGCCCTCGAGCGCGTCGGCGTCGAAGGCATCCGCGCCGCGCAGGGCCTCCACCGCCTCCGAGAGCGCGGGCCGCGCCTCCGGCTTCATGACCTTCTCCCAGGCCTTTGGGTCGTCCACCGGGTCCCGGAACAGGAACCGGATCAGCGGCCACACCTCGTCCAGCGTCTGTGCCTTGTCCTGCACGATCGCGGAGGCCGTGCGCCGGAGCTCCGGCGGCGCGGCATCGAAGGCCTTGGCGTCGTCCTCGGAGCGGGAGCGCAGATGCTCGGCGAGGCGCCTTTCGTACTCCTCGAGCGGCAGCTCGCGCATGTAGCGGCCGTTCATCCAGCGGAGCTTGCGGGCGTCGAAGACAGCCGGTGAGCGCCCGACTCGGGCGATCGAGAAGCGCTCGACCAGCTCCTCGGTCGAGAGCAGGGTCGTGTCGTCCTCGGTCCCCCAGCCAAGGAGCGCGAGGTAATTCCGCACGGCCGCCGGCAGGAAACCGGCGTCGCGAAGCTCCTGGACGGAGGCGGCGTCCTCGCGCTTGGAGAGCTTGCCGCCGCTCGGCGAGTGAAGCAGCGGGAGGTGCGCGTAGGCGGGCGCGTCGGCGCCCAGGGCACGCAGCACGAGAAGCTGCTTCGGCGTGTTGGAGAGGTGGTCGTCGCCCCGCACCACGTCGGTGATCCCCATGTCGGCGTCGTCGACCGCCACCGCCAGGTTGTAGAGCGGGGTCCCGTCGCCGCGAGCGATGACGAAGTCGTCCTGGGTGCGATTCTCGAAACGGACCGGGCCGCGGATCGCGTCGTCCACGACGGTCTCCCCCTCGTCCGGCACCCGCAGGCGGATCGCGGCGCCCTCCCCCTCGCGCGGCTCGCCGCGGTAGCCGGAGCCGCCGTGAGCCTCCTTCCAGGCTCGGACGTCGGCCGCCGTCGACGGGTCGTAGTACGCGTGGCCATCCCCGACGAGCTCCCTGAGGACCTCGCGGTGGCGCTCGCGGCGCTCGTACTGGCTCAGCGGGCCCTCGTCCCAGTCGAGCTCCAGGTATTGGAGGGCGTCGAGGATCTGCTCGACGTTCTCTGGCGTCGAGCGCTCGCGATCGGTGTCCTCGATCCGCAGGACGAGCGCCCCCCCGGACCCTCGCGCGAGCAGCCAGTTGTAGAGGGCAGTTCGTGCCCCGCCGATGTGCAGCGCACCCGTCGGCGACGGAGCGAAGCGAAAGCGCTTTGCGGAGCTAGTGTCCCGGCTCGTCATGCTGATCGGCGCGCATGTTTCCACAGCATTCGCGCACTACCCCTGAACCTCGACTCGTGGAGCGGGAATGCCGCTGATCGGCTCCGGTGCCGACGCGCCATTTGTGCCCATTCGTGCCCATTCCAGGGCCCGATCGAACTGCTCGAGGTAGTTGCCCGAGAGCCGTTCGCGCCGCTTGACTGCCCTCGCGTAGACGCGGAACGTGAATGAGGGATCGGTGTGCCCCATCTGCTCGGATGCATACACGGCATCGTCCCTGAGCGCCGCCCGGAGGCTCGCGTAGGTGCGGCGGAACGAGTACGGGGTGATCTGTGTCAGGGACAGCGGCTCGATGCCCGCGGCGGTGAGCGTCTTGTTCGCTCGCTTGATTGCGGTCTTGAGCCGGCGCGAGATGTTGTCCTTTGTCTGCCTCGCGCCCTGACGATTGACGAACACAGGATCGTCCGGGCCGGTGTGCGGTGAACGGGCCTTGAACTCCGCGAGCTCCTCCGCGAGCCCCATGCAGAGGTCGACGGTGCGAATGCCCGCCGCCGTCTTGGACTGCCGGACCCGGATCGTCTGCGTGGCGAGATTCACGTCGCGCCAGTTGAGCGCCACGGCCTCCGCTGGACGCATCCCGGTTCCGGCGAGGGTCGCGAAGACCGGACGCGACCACGCATCCCCGGCATCGAGCAGAGCCGGGAGCTGCTCGGGGTCCACCCAGGAGCGAGCCCGCGGCTCTCCCTTGAGCCGCCTGCGCTTGCCCTTCGCTGGGTTGCGAGGGATGCGCTCGTACTCGACCGCCTCCTCGAGGATCTGCGAGAGGCGCGTGAGGGTTGCGTTGATCGAGTTGTTCGACAGCTTCCCCTCCCGCTGCTTCGCTGCCTTGTAGCGGTCGACCTCCTCGATCGTGATCCCAGAGAGCCGGTGATCCTTGAAGAACGGGAGCAGGTGATACGAGAGCGCCCACTCGTAGCTGTCGCGGGTATGTGTGCGCCACTCCCGCTGATGGCGAGCGAACCACTCCGAGGCAAACTCATGGAAGCTCGGCTCGGACGTTGGCTCCTCGATCTTGGGCTCGTAGGGCCGCCATATCCCCCGCTCTACATCAGCGAGGACGTGCCGCAGCTCAGCCTCGGCTCTAGAGCGGTCCCAGCCGTCCTCAGCCGTTCCGAGAGTGACGTATCGCCTGGTCCCGTAGGCGCGGAAGCGAAGCGCAAACGTGCGCCCCGTCTTCCCCTTGCGCTCGATTACCTGCCCGGTTGCTTTGCGTGCCATTGGCTAGCTGCTCCTCTCGTTCGAGGGAGCCACAGGGCGATACCGTTCCCCTGCGCTCGGGCCGGTGCCGACTGGACCGAGCGCCGGGGGCCGGGTGTTCACGCACCGCGGCCCCGCTTTGTTGCAGGTCGACTCTACACCGTCCAGGGCGTGCCGCTGCTCGGGCAAGCTAGTCGCCTCCAAGGCCCTGAACTCGGCCGATCCTGCAATCCGCGCCGCACGCCTGACGTGCCATCGCTTGTGGCAAGCGCTCCTCATACGAAGTCGATCAGCGGCACGGGCTTTGGCTTCGACTCGTCATCGACGACCACGGAGGTGGCCATCGCCAACGCGATCACGCCGTCGATCTTCTGACCCTCTTTGCCCCGCGGCTTCGCGAAGCGCCACTTCGGGCCGACCCACTTCGCCGAGGCGCCGAGGACATGCCGCGTCAGATCCTCGTGATCTGGGTGACGGATCCTGTGGGCGGAGATCGCCTCGGCCAACCGTTGCGCCGCTAGGCACATCGCGCCGCTCTTTTGCGAGTGGGTGACCACCTGCCGAGGTCGGGATCTCGCGCTCGAGCCGCTGGGCGAGCTGCTCGCCGCCGGCCTCGGGATCCAAGACGAAGGCGCAGCCGGGCCAGCGCTCGGCGAACTGCTGACAGGCGCGCGAACACGTCCTCGGCGTCGAGGGACTCGCCACCTCCCGGCGGGATCAGGATGATCGGGGTGTGGACGCGGATCGGACCCTCGGGGTCGCGCCAGACGGGGACGATCGCGGTCGTGTCGTGGCGCCAGCCGAGGTCGATCCCGATCCACACCCCTTCGGCATCGGCGGGGATCCCGCTCCCTGGATCCGCGCAGGCGATCCAGTCCTTACCACTGATCGCGGAGTGCTCGCCGGCGACCCACATGCCGCAGGTGAAGCGCTGCCATTGCCAAGGCTGCATCGACGGCGACTCCTTGCGGGCGCGGAGCTCCGCCTCATCGAGCCAACTGGCCGGGTTCGCCAGCTTCACCAGCGCGAGGTCGTCGGTGTCGTCGCCGGCACCGAGGGACCACTCGTGGAAGGCGAAGCCATCGGCGCGCCCGATCTTGTGCTTCGCGTTGTCGCCGGCCGGCCCGAAGCCGGGGATGCCGTGGGCGCGGATCCGGATCCGGCCCAATGCCGAGTCCTCATCGTCGCCCGCCGTAGTGAAGGCGACCAGCTGCCCGTCGCGTGGGCCGAGCCCGTCGCGCAGGAGTCCGAAGTTCTCCTCCGTCTTGTGGCGAGCGAGCTCGTCGACCAGCGCCAACGTCCCACCCCAGCCATCTAGTGTGTCCGCGTCGGCCGCGAGGACGGCGACCTTGCCGTCCGTGCGATCGCAGTGGACGACCCGTTGCGTTATCCGCAGCTGCTCGCGGAGCGCCGTGCTCCGCTTGATGTACCCCGTCAACTGCTGAGAGCAGCTTGCCGGCCTGGTCGCGACTGGCGGCGAGGATCGCCACATCGGCGAACGGCGTCGTGATCACATGCCACAGCGCCAGCCCCGCGAACAGCGAGGTCTTCCCATTCTTCTTCGAAAGGATCACGACCAGCTCGCGGGCACCGTCGAAGTAATCGGCGAGGATCTCGCGCTGGAAGGGTTCGATCACCAGCGGCCGGCCGCTCTCATCGGTGAGGAAGCGCTCGGCGAAGCCACAGAAGCGATCGAGGTCGGTTGTCGGCGAACTAGGCACCGAATAGGCTCCATTCATGGCCGACGCGGCTTCGATGATCGAGCTGACCAACGGAAGAAAGATCAGGGTGGGAATGGGCGTCGACGCGCTCAGCAGTGAGCTCGCCGTCTACTTCGAACCCGGCGTGGCGCCGTTCCTGAAGATCAAGGACAGGGAGGGCGGCTTTCACTTGATCAATGTGCACGAGATCGTCCACATCGAGGGGCCGGAGGGGCCGGAGTAACCGGAAGCCGGACGCTGCGTCAGGTCCCACGTAGGAAGTCCTCAAGCTCGGAGGCCGGTTGGTCGCCTCGGAGGGCCCGCTCGAGCGCGACCTGGGCTTGAACCTTGCCGGCCCGAGCCGACTTCGCGAGCAGGACGAGGGCCTCGTGGTAGGACGGCTCATCGTCGAGCGGGCCGGCTCGCCGCAGGAGTTCGCGCACGAAAGCCGAGCGACTGACCCCCTCACCGCAAAGTTCGTCCACCTTGGCGACCTCGGCGGCGCTCATGCGGATCGAGATGCTCTCGGTGTCATTCATGTCGAAGGTCGTGGATAGCCCGGGGAACGTCTGCGGGATTTCCCGGATGTTCGGCCCCCTCACGCATGCGAGCCTGAACACCGGGAGTCCGGAGGTTCCGTCTCCGGACAGGCGGTCGGTGTGTGTGAACCTGAACCTCCACGCGCCGGCCGTTCCCATTGTGGTCACTTCGCGGACTTTCGCTGGCGCGCGCTCTCTACTACGAACGCCCTGCACTTCCCCGCGGTGGCCGCGATGGCGAGGCCGCCCCCTGGGGGTCACGCGATCACCGGGACGATCGGCTCGGCGAAGACCGCATCATCATCGCCCTGAACCTGACGGTGGTGGCTTGGGCAGACCGGGATCAAATTGCGTGGGTCGTTGTCCTGCGGACGACCGTTGCGATGGTGCACCTCGAGCGGCGCGTGGATCATGCAGCGCTCTCCATCCTCGACGAAGGCGCATCGGTTGCCGTACCGCCGCAAGACCTGGCCTCGAATCTGCATCCACGCCTTACCGTCAAGTCTGCGTGTGCGCTCTTGGCGCTTGCGCTCCCGCTTGCACTGAGGGCACGGGCGGGTTGCTTGGACGTCATGCTTTGGGCAGAAGTGGGAGGGGCTCACTTGTAGTGCTTCATTTTCAGCTGATGCCGATCCCAAGTCGGCAGCCCTGCATCGCAAAAGAAATGCGAGCCGAAGCGTTGGACGAGTTCGGCGTCCGTGCTGAGCAAGTCGCCCTCAGCGACACTTACCGGCCTGCCCTGCTCATCGTCGGTGGTGAAGGACTCGTAGCAAACCACCAGCTCGATCCCCTCAAACTCTTTCGGCACCTTGGCCTTGTTCCTAATCCCCATCATTCTTTCTCTGCACTTTCTTCTCGTAGTAGTTGGGCGATGTCATCGCCGCTGAGTTCACCGCGTTCGACCAGCTCGGCGGCGATCCGCTCGGTGAGGTCAACGAAGGCGGGATCACCGGCCACTTCCTGCGCCCGTGCGCGACCCAGCGCAACCACTGCGCTGGCCTCGGCGGGCGAGTTGGTCACGCGCAATGCGACATCGAGGGCCTGCTGCTGGTCGGTGCCGGGTTCGTCGTTGAGGTAGTAGGGAACGGCGGTGGTCGGGTGCGTGAGGTCGGCGATCAGGTGAATGACCAAATCATCGAGGGCGGCCTCAAGGTCGATCTCATGATCGGCCTTCACCGTTCCGACGAGCGAACCGCCCGTGCCGTCGCCGTTGATCCACGCGCCGTTGACTGGCCGACCGAGCAGGAGACCGGCGGCGACGTGCGCGGCTTCGTGGACCGCGACCCGCTCTCGCTCGCGGTCGGTCGTCAGTTCCACGCGGCGCGGTCCCAGCTCTGGCAAGCCGCATCGACCTCAGCCCGCGCCTCGGCGGCGACCGCCTCGACGTTCCGGCGATGCTCCTCGGCCTCGCGGTCCTCGCGGCGCCAGCGCTCAGACCGGGCCGGATCCAGGTGATCGAGGTAGGCGGCCGTCGCATCCCAGAATTGGCGGGCACGTCGGCCGGATGTGCTCTCGATCCGCCGATTATCGGCGTCGAACTCGGCGAGGAGTTCTTTGCGGCGTCGGTCCTCTTCGGCAAGTGGCAGGCGCCCACGGCGTGGGCGTGAGGGTGCTGTCCGCTCGGCGCCCTCGCGAAGGCTGCAATCGCCCCCGGCGCTAGGGTCGCTCCAGCGGATCTCATCGCCGGGTCCATCCACCGCCTTCCGGAAGTGGCTCGGATAGCGTCGACGGAGTGGATGATCGGCAGCCACTCTCGTCAGGTGCGATGTCACGTCTTCGCTGTCGATGTCCTTAATCGCTTCGTACATCATCGTGTTGGTACCTCCTCTTCAAGTTCTTCGACCATCGCCCCGAGTGAAACGCCGAGGGTCGCGGCCAGCTTCCAAGCCGTGATCAGGTTCGGCGCCGCCACCTTCTCGGTCTCGATGGCGGAGACCGTCGCCGGCGTCAAGCCAGAACGGAACGCGAGGCGGCGCAGTGAGATATCCGCCTCACTGCGCCGCGCTCGCAGGACCGAGCCAAAGGAGCGATTGACGACTGTTATTGGCATGTGTCCATTTTCTGTGACAGCTCGGTCACGGTTCGCGTCCAGTCGAGATCGCCCGCTATCGCCCGCTATCGCCATCACTTTTCTTCTCGCGAATTGGCAGGAGCTCCACGTCTGATCGCGATCGGGATCGCTGCCGGCGCGCCCCGTTTGCCGGGCGGTCGGGAGGTTGCTCGTCGGCCAAGTGATCGATCAGGGCCTTGGGGTCGAAGCGCAGCCGCGGCCGGTCGGAGTCACCGAGCTTGATCGTGGGCAGCCGACCGTCCTTCGCCATCGCGTAGACGGCGCCCCGGTCAATGCCCAGATAGCGCGCGGCCTGGGTCGCGTCCAGCAGCGCCGGCGGCGCGCCGTCCCGCTCATCCAGCATCTCGGCGATTCCCTCGAGGATCCGCTCGGCGACGCGATCGGCGAGCCGGTCGGCCAGGAGATCGAAACGATCGGTCACAACGGCTCCTCATCGAACGGCGTCGGCTCCAAGAGTCGCGCCGCCTTCGCCTCTTCCTCGGGCGTCGCGAGGGGAACCGTGCCCCGTGACCCGCCTATAAAGGGCGGGGTCACGTGGTCACGGTCCCCATCCCCGTTTGCGGTCACGGTCGATTCTTCGCTTAGGCACGCGGGGTCACGGTGGTCACGCTCTCCCTCGTTGCCGATGGTCACGCTTGGGCCACCGTGACCATCGCGAAATGGCCGCTTCGAGTAGTGAAGATGGGCCGGTCCGTCCCGGCGAAGCTCGACGAATCCCTCGGCCTTGAGGAGCCCGAGCGCCACGTCCTTGGCCTTCGAGTTACCCGGCACGATCTCGCGGATCGCCCGTTTGCTGAGGCCGGGTGACTCCTCAACGGTGCGGCTGATCCGCTCCATGAGAAAGGTCGGTCGGAAGCTCGCGCCGGAATCCTCGGGCGGATCGAACTCGATCTGGACCGCCCCGTCCTCAGCGCTGCTCAGGCGAACCATGGCGATCTGCCCGTCTGCGCCCTGGTGGGCACGGATGTACCCAGGCCGGTCCTTTTCCACGCGGACCGCGACGAGTCCATCCCGTCCTCGCGCAAACGGCGTGATCAGACGGAAGCTGTACGCGACGTCGACCGCCGCGAGCTTCGCTTGAGCGCCGATTGCGTAGCGGCCACGACTCTCGCGGTCCTTGGCAACGTGGTCGATCGAGATCACAGCGGCGCCGGCGAGCTGACAGCGCCGAGTGATCTGAAGCCACTTCGCCACGTCCGCGTTGTCGACCGGGTTGAGCCCTTGAAGCGCCATCCCCTCGTTGACGCCATCGAAGACAACGATCGCCGCACCCTGGACCGCGAGATCGAGCTCGACCCATCCCGCCTCCGTGATCGGCTCCTCCGGGCGAACGTAGTGGAACCGAGCGAGCGTCATTTCGTCGCTGACACCTAGAGCCCGCAGTCGCTCAACCCAGGTGTGTGCGTCGTCTTCGAAGTCGATCGCCACAACGTCGAGACTGGCGCGGAGCTCCCGAGCGAGCGCAGCCGCCGCAGCGAAGCTCTTGCAAGTCTCAGGCTCGCCGTAGAACGAGTGAGACTTGCCCGGATAGATCAGCGGCACCCCGTCCGTCCTGCGCAGGTAGGAGGGCCGCTCAGGAGCCCCCTCGCCACTTAGAACGGGCTCGAGGTCAATCGCGCCCCAGGTCGTGAAGGGCGCGGTCACCGCAGCCCTCCCAGCGCGTGATCGCCGCGGTCGGGACTAGTCTTTGTCACGTCCGTCGCCGTCCTCGGCGGACTCTTTGACGGGGCGCCGGGTGGTAGCGGCGCCTTCGTCGTCTTTCAGGACGGCCACGAGCTTCGCGACCATCTCGGGGTTCGGCCGATAGCCCCCCTCATACAGCCGTACCGTCGCGATCGAGCATCGGGCGAGTTCGGCGAGCCGCTGTTGGCTGATTCCGGCCTCTTTCCGCAGCGTGCGCAGGGCCTTGGCATCTGCCTCGCGGTCTAGCGTTAGTGCCATGCGAGTCAGTGTGAATCTCGGAACCCTCGCTGAACATGACCTAGAAGCGGTCAAAGAGGTCATCCCCCAACCGGGGGAGGAGCTCGCGTTTCGAATTGAGGAGGCTTACCGGGCCGGCCATGCCGGGTGGCAGGTCGGCGTGATCCCATCCGACCCGGAGAGGCGTCTTTGTGTGCCGTGTGTCCGCGCGGTGCGGTTTTCGTCCGGGGTCGACTCCGACCTCATGCCGGCGACCGAGCCAGCGGAATCAGTCCTCCCGCACCGGCTTGCGCTGGCCCTCGAGAGCCGCCACCGCCTCGCCTGGCGCGAGCTCACGGCGAATGACTTGGCCTTCGGTAAAAGCTTGCAGGCGGCGGCGCTGCGCGACCTCCTGGACCTTCCCTTCGAGTCGCGGCAGACGGATGTGACCGTACCCGAGGTCTGCGGCTTCGGGCTCCGGCGAGCCTATACGGCAGTCGAGCGCGGACGGGCAGCCTGGCACCGGCTTGCGGCCTGGCCGTGGTGGTACTTCAAGCGGGGCGAGCCTCCCGCCGGTTGGGTCGATTACAGCGACGCGGTGCGGGCCTCATTCCTCACCTGGGAAACCGGGACGCTCCTGCGTTACGGCTGAGGTGACTACGGCTGAGTCATTCGGCTCGTGAAACCGACGCTAGCTCTCACTGACGGTTATTCGGCTCGAACTCGCTCAACCTTGTACGGCTCACCCATGAGAGCGGCAAGGACTCGGCCTCGAGCTCTTCCCCTCGCTCTCGGATGAGACGCGAGCGGTCACACGCTCCGCTAGGGCCTCGGGCTCCGCGATGTTCTGAATCCCTGCCTTGGCGAGCAGGCCCATGGCACGGTGGGCATCGCCGCGGATACCGACAAGAAAGAAGGGCACTGCCTAAGCGGGTTGGAGAACACGGTCGAGCCCTTTGCGCGCAATGGGCTCGGAATGCGGCAGAGTGACCGTGGGTTCCCCTTCTTCCTCGAAAAGCTGCCTAATCCCAATCAGGGTTACGCCGCAGAACTCATCCGTCTCGAGGTCGTATCGGAGAATATGGCCCTCGGGCGTTTCCTCGCCATAGGCAGGCCGCGGCGCACCAATGCTTAGATACACCACATCGGCGCCGGAGTCATAGAAGACGTGATCGAACTCCCAAGGTCCGATTGCGACTAGATCGCTCATGGCTGCTCCACAGGGGCCGGGTCCTTGGTACGAGGATACGCAGTCAAGACCTCGCCTCGATCCTCGCCGTACGCTACCACCACGGCCAGCCACTTCGCGGGGCCCAGGTTGCGTCTGTACAGGACTTCCGTGCTAGGCCTCTTGCCATCGTGTCTCTTATCGGGACTCTCAACGACTCTCTTTACCGCGAGCTCTAGTCCGTCCATCTCAGGATGACCGGCGACGATATGGCGCCATCGTTCCTCAGTGAGTCGGACTTCCCTTCCCCGATAGTCGCGAATCGTCTCGTCGACGCCTGCGGATTCTCGCCGCCAGGGCGGCTTCAGTCGAGCCATCGAGCGCGGAGAGTACCGCCGCGGCCGCAATGGGCACCAGTGCCCGAAATGCCGACAATCGTGCGTAGATCGGGCACAGATCGGCGTCGCCAACTGGCAACGTAGCTCCGCATGGATAAGCCCGAAACCCCGATTTCGCCGCGGGGATTATGAGTCCGCTGCTCTGACCAACTGAGCTACCGGCCCGCGCGCCCGGTATCGGGCTTGGCTGTGCCGGATTTCACGATAGCCCGGCGGCTTCCTCCCCGCCCGGCGCGCGCGACTGGCTACTGGACGACGATCTTGCCCGTCATCCCCAGGCTCTTGTGGAAGGTGCAGTAGTACTTGTAGGTGCCGGGGTTGGTGAAGGTCCGCGAGACGCTTGGGTGGGACTTGTTGAGCGCCTTGTTGAACGAGCCCTTCACGAAGGTGACGGTGTGGCTGCCGTTCACCCACTTCCAGGTGACCTTGCTGCCCTTCGTGATCGTGAGGGCTTTCGGCGCGAACTTGTAGTTGGAGGCCTTCACGGTGCCCCCGCCTGCCTGTGCCACGCTCACGCCCAGCGCCAATGTGGCAATGACCGTGACGACCCCGAGCTTTCGCATGCGACTGCCGCGACCCATCTGACCTCCTCCGCTTGGACTAGTCCTGCCGGAGATACTGCCACGGCTCGATTGAGGTTCAGGCTGGTCAGGGATTGAACGCTCGGAGGGCGTCGTTCGTCAGGCCGGTCGAATAGGTTCCCCGCCGGTGTCACCCGAGTATCAGCGGTGGAGGGTGCTGTGGCCGCTCGTCCCAGCCATGGCGATGGTGATGATCGACTTCACGATGGTCTCCATCTCCGTGACGACGATCCAGCGGGATCTGCACCTTTCCGCCACGGCGGCGCAGTGGACGGTCACCGCCTACGCACTCGCGACGGCAGCCTTCATCGCGCTCGGCGGCCGGCTCGGGGACATTTTTGGGCACAAGCGCATCGTCGCGATCGGGATCATCCTGTTCGCCGGCGCCTCGACTCTGTGCGGGCTCACGCCGGACACCTCGGTGGCGGAGCCGTGGCTGATCACGTGCCGGGTGCTCCAGGGGATCGGCGGGGCGCTGCTGATCCCGTCGACGACGGTGCTGGTGCTGAACTCGTTCCCCCCCGAGGAGCGAGGCAAGGGCTGGCGGTCTTCTTCATCGTTGCCGGGCTGTTCACGGCGGTCGGCCCGATCGCGGGCTCCTACCTCACCCAGTACTGGACCTGGCGGGCGATCTTCTGGATCAACATCCCGGTTGCGCTGCTCTCGCTGACCGAGTTCGCGTTCGTGAAGCTGAAGGACGTCAAGCACCCGGCTCGGATCGACTGGGGCGGCGCCGGGCTCTTAGTCGCCGGCATGGGGTTAACCGTGCTCGGGCTGCAGGAGTCCAACACGTGGGGCTGGGGCAGTCCGGCGACGATCGGATCGATCGTCGCCGGCATCCTGATCCTCGTTCTGTTCGTGGTCTACGAGCGCCGTACCGAGCAGCCTTTGATCTCGATTCAGGCCTTCATCGACAACCGGCCGTTCGCGGTGGACAACGTCCTCACGCTGTTCCTCTTCTTCACCTGGCTCGCGGTGTTCTTCTTCGGCAGCATCTACTTCCAGGTATCCGTCGGCCAGGAGCCCACCCAGGCCGGGTTCTCGATCCTGACGATGTTCTATTCGTTCTTCATCGCGTCTCGGATTGGGGGCGGGATGTACGACAAGCTCGGGGCGAAGCACCCCGTGAGCATCGGACTGGCGGCGGTCGCGGTCGGTCTGTGGCTCTGGGCGTCCGAGCTGTCGAGCCTCACCGGCGGCGGAACGCTCGTGGGGATGCTGGTCACGGGGGCCGGATTCGGCCTCGCGATGTCGGCGCTCAACACGACGCGCTGAACCGGGCGCCGAAGGAGATCCGGGGCGAGGCGTCCGGGATCGTCCAGACCTTCAGGAACTTCGGCTCGGCGCTCGGAATGGCGATCCTGGGGACGATCGTCCTCGGCTCGCTTGGCGCACACACGACGCCGACGGGGTTTGCCGACGCGCTCGAGACGGCGTTCAAGGTCGGCGCCATCGTGATGGCCGTCTCGTTCGTCATCGCCCGTGTGTTCATGCCGGGCGGCAAGCAGGCCGACGTCGAATGAGCGGTGCCGGGCGGTAGGGTCCGGCCCCCGACGGCGAGCGAGAGGAGATTTGGCGTGGCGGAGCGTGCGGCGCTCATTACTGGTGGATCGAGCGGGATCGGACTGGCGATCGCGCGGGCGCTCGGCGAGGACGGCTATGGGGTGACGATCGCGGCGCGGCGGCCGGAGAAGCTCGAGGCGGCCGCTGACGAGCTTCGCGGCGAGGGCCTGGATGTGAACTCGATCGCCGCCAACATGACTGACGAGGAAGCCCTGGCCGGCGTCGTTCGCTCCCACAAGGAACGGTTCGGGCGGCTTGACGTGATGGTCAACAACGCCGGCGTGGGGATCGGCGAGGCGATGCACGAGCTGACCACCAAGTACGTCGATATGCAGCTCGGGGTGAACCTGCGGGCCGTGATCATCGGCACGCGCGAGGCGCTGCCGCTCCTGCGGGAGGCGGGTGCGGAGCACGGGAAGGCGCTCATCGTCAACACGGCGTCGATTGCAGGGAAGTCCGGGCAGCCGTGGCTGTCGGTCTACTCGGCCACCAAGGCGGCCGTGATCGGGTTCAGCGAGGCGACCCAGAAGGAGGTCGCGAGCGACGGGATCCAGGTGACGGCCCTATGTCCCGGGTTCGTCGACACGCCGATGACTGAGTACGTGCGCGGGCAGGTCGGCCAGGAGGACATGATCTTCCCCGAGGACATCGCCGAGTCAGTTCGCTTTCTGCTGCGGACTTCGCCCAACTGCCTGGTGCCGGAACTGGTGTTCACGCGCCCGGACGAGCTGCCGGGGACGGTGGGCTAGGCCGGGGCGGTCTCCTGCGCGGTGAGCTGCGCCTCGGCGGCTGCAAGCAGATCAGGGACGTCGTCGTAGCGGCGCACCGTCCGAGTCCAGGGCCGGCGCAGCCGGCGGATGCGGATCGGGGCGTCGTCGGGCTCTGGGATCGCGGCGGGCTCGGGCGTCGTGCACTGGGCCTCGCGGGCGGCGAGCTCGGCGCGCTCGGCCCGGATCTGCGCGGCGGCAGCCGCGATCGAGCCGCTGTCGGCGATTCCCTCCGCGAGGCTCGCCTCGAGGAGGGATCGGAGAGTGCGGACCTCGCGTCGAGTGGCGAGGCGGGGGCGCTTGGCGCCGGTGTAGCTGTCCCACGTCCGCGCGAAGCTGGCGACGCTGGTGCGACCGCCGTTGCGGTGCGCGGCGAGCATCGGGCAGATGCCGCCCGACTCGCGGTCCACATAGGCGCCGACCACGATCGGATTCGCGTCGATGCCACGAAGCATCGCCTCACGCGTCACCCGCGGAAGAGTCTCAACGGCACGGCGCAGGCGCGCAGCCCGGTTGCGATCCCGACGTCGCATTGCCCAAGGGATAGCGCGCCCGGTCCACCGTGTCGAGCCCGCGGGCGCTCGGCGCAACGGGGTTTGCAGTGAGCGGGCGCCGGTTCGTGGTCGCGGCATTCGGCGACGCAGGCCATGCCTTCCCCGCGATCGCGCTGGCTCGCGCCCTGCGGGGTCGCGGCCACGAGGTCGCTCGTGGAGACGTGGGAGCGGTGGCGGGACGCCGTCGAGGGCGAGGGGCTCGCGTTCACGGCGGCGGAGGAGTACACGACGTTTCCACCCTCGAGGGGAGACTCGGGGACGTGGCGCTCGGCAGCGGACGCTGCGATCGCGCTGCTGCCGCTGATGGAGGAGTTCCGGCCGGACGTGGTCGTGAGCGACATCCTCACCCTGGCGCCGACGCTCGCCGCGGAGCGCGCCGGCGTGAGACGGGCGACGCTGATTCCGCACGTGTATCCGGTCCATGAGCCGGGCCTGCCGTTCTTCGCGTTCGGGATGCAGCCGCCGCGGACGCCGGTCGGGCGCGCGGTGTGGCGCGGCGCGGAGCCGGTGCTCGAAAGCGGGCTGAGGCGCGGGCGCGATGAGATGAACGAGACGCGGGCGGCCGTCGGCCTGCCACCGGTCGAGGGCTTTCACGGCGGGATCAGCCGCGAGCTGGCGATGGTCGCGACCTTCCCGCAGCTGGAGTACCCACGGCGCTGGCCGCGGGCGTGCACGTGACGGGGCCGATGCAGTTCGAGCTGCCCCATCCGGACATCGAGCTGCCGGAGGGTGATGAGCCGCTGGTGCTGGTGGCGCCGAGCACGGCGCAGGATCCGGAGCTGCGGCTGGTGCGGACAGCGCTCGAAGGCGCTCGCCGAGGAGCCGGTGCGGGTGGTTGCCACGACCAATCGGCTCGATCCGGTCCCCCTGCCGGCGGCGCCGGCGAACGCGGTGGTGGTCGACTGGCTCTCGTACTCGCAGGTGATGCCGCAGGCGTCGCTGGTGGTCTGCCACGGCGGGCACGGGACGGTTGCGCGGGCGTTGGCGGCGGGCGTTCCCGTGTTGTGCTGCCCGCATGTCGGCGACATGGCCGAGAACGCGGCGCGGGTCGCCTGGGCGGGTGCCGGTCTGATGCTTCCGTGGCGGCTCTTGGGGACGGGCGCGCTGCGAGTGGCAGGCGCCGGATTCTCGGCGACGGACGTTCCGGCACGAGCCTGCGAGTTCGCGGCCTGGTGGCGCGCGAACGACGGCGCGGAGCACGGCGCCCGCCTGGTCGAACAGTTAGTCCGGCAGTGAACGAGGCCGGCCTGCGCCGGCCTCCGAAGCTCCGGGGGCGGGACTCGAACCCGCAACCTTCGCGTTAACAGCGCGCCGCTCTGCCGAATTGAGCTACCCCGGACCGTGTTATGCCAGTCGCTACCCCGGCAGCGGACTGGCGGTGCCAGAACTGTAGCGGCGCGTCCCCCCTTCAATTGAGTGTGGGATTGACCACCGTATACGTGGTCAATCCTTCAGTCGATCGCCGGAACGACGCTCAGGGACGGCTGCCCGCTGTCCCAGTGCGCGATCCGCTCGGCGAGGTCCGCGCGGCGGCGCTGGAGCTCGACCGGTGGGTCTCCCCCGTTCTTCCGCGCCGCTTCGATCTGGGATTCGATGACCACCTGCTCCAGCTGCAGGTAGTTGAGCTCCATCGCGTCGCGGCCTCCCGGCTCGCGCTCCGCGCCCATCACGATCTGGGTCACCAGCGAGACGAGCTCCTCGTCGTCGCGCGGAAGTCCCGCGAGTGGGTCGTCGAGGTGCGCCGCCAGCCAATCCCGGGCCCGGGCGACCAGGGGCGACGAAAGATGGTCCGGCGTCAGCCGCTCCAGGAACTCGCGCCCCTCCGCAGGGGACGCCACGCACATCGCCAGGAGGGCCCGCTCACGGCGCTCGCGAGCGCTCAGCGGCCGCGGCGGCGCCGGTCGAGCTGCCTGCTCACCGCCATCGCCACCGGACTGCCCGACCACAGGCGCGGGGCGACGCGGTTGAGGCTCCGCTTCCCCGGCGGCAACCCGGCGCATCACCAGCCCCGGATCCGCGTCCAGCCGGTCGGCGACCAGCCGCGCCAGCTCGTCCCTGCTGATCGACTCGCCCATCCCCACCAGCACCGGCACCACCTCGTCGAGGGCCCGATCCCGACCCGTCGGCGACGACAGGTCCGCCTCGTCGAGCGCGACGCGCACATGGAACTCCGGCAGCTCGATGGCGTCCTGGATCAGCCCCTTCAGCCGCTCGGCACCGCCGCCCTGCAGCATGTCCGCCGGGTCCTCGCCCGCCGGCATCGACGCCACCCGCAGCCGCAGCTTCTTGCTCCCGGCCACCCGCTGCGCCCGCAGCATCGCCGCCCGCCCGGCGCGGTCCGCGTCCATCGCCAGGACGACCTCCTCCGCGTAGCGGGCCAACTGCTTGAGCTGCTCGGGCGTGATCGCGGTGCCCATCACGGCCACCGCCTCCTCGATCCCCGCCTGATGGGCGGCGAGCACGTCGGTGTAGCCCTCCACGACCACCGCCCTCCCCACCTTCGCGATGGCCGACCGCGCCCGGTCGATCCCGTAGAGCGTGCGGCTCTTGCGGTACAGCTCGCCCTCGGGCGAGTTCAGGTACTTCGGCTTCGTCTCCGGCCGCAAGCGCACGCGCTCCGAAGCCCTCCACCCGCCCGCGCGGGTCCCGCACCGGGAACATGATCCGCGCCCGAAAGCGGTCGTAGTGCCCGCCCTTCTGCCCCTTCTGCACCAGGCCGGCCGCCAGGAGCTCCGGCACGCCGAACCCGGCGGACTGACCGCGCGTAAGCACCTGGTCCCAGGCGCTCGGCCCGTACCCGACGCCGAACCCCCGCAGCACCTCCTCTCCCAGCCCCCGCGACTCCAGGTACTCCCTCGCCTTCGCCGCCTCCTTGCGATTCCCACAAGTAGGCGGCGTAGAACTGCGCCGTCCGCTCCAGCAGCTCGCCGAGCCGGGCCCGCCGCTTCCGCGCCTCCTCGGCGCGCGGGTCCTCGCTCTCCCGCTCGATCTCCACGCCGTACCGGTCGGCAAGCGCCTCCACGGCCTCCGGGAATCCCAGCCCCTCCTTCTCCTGGACGAAGCGGAACACGTCGCCGCCCGCCTCGCACCCGAAGCAGTAATAGACCTTCTTCAGAGGGTCGACCGAGAACGACGGCGAGCGCTCCTCGTGGAAGGGGCACAGCCCTGTGAACCGCTCGCCGGCTCGCCGCAGGTCCGTGTAGGCGGAGACGATCTCGACGATGTCGGTGGCGTCCCTGACCCGGTCGACCGTCTCGTTCGTGAACTTGCTCAGAGCCGCGACTCCTCCGGCAGCGCGATCCGCTTGAAGGCCGCGATGCAGAACCGGTCGGTCATCCCGGCGATGTAGTCCGTGATCCGCTGGATCTCGTCGGCGCCCGTCCCGGCATCCGGCACCTCGTCCGGATGCTCGACGTAGTGGTCGAACAGGCCCCTGACCGTGCGATGCACCCGCTCGTGCTCGCTCCGCGCCTCCTCCCCCAGGTACACGCGCTCGAACATGAACTCCCGCAGCACCCGCATCGCCTGGCCGATCTCCTCGCTCTGGACGATGTCCCCCGCCTTGCGCGACTGCGTCGACGATGTCCTGAGCGAGCGCGTCGATCCGCCTGCGCCCCCGTCGGCCCGAGCAGCTCGATCTCCGCCGCCGGCAGATCCTCCGCGGTGATGATCCCGGCGCGCAGCGCGTCGTCCAGGTCGTGGTTGATGTACGCCACCCGGTCGACGAGCCGGACGATCCGCCCCTCGAGCGTGATCGGCAGCTCCGACCCGGTGTGATTGAGGATCCCGTCGCGCACGCGGCTCAGTGAGATTCAGCCCCCGCCCGTCGCGCTCGAGCACGTCCACCACCCGCAGCGACTGCCGGTTGTGCCGAAAGCTCCGCCCCGCCTTCTCCCGCAGCGCCTGATCGAGCGCCTCCTCGCCGATATGCCCGAACGGCGGATGCCCGAGGTCATGCCCGAGCCCGATCGCCTCAGCGAGGTCCTCGTTCAGCCCCAGCGCCCGGGCGACCGTCCGCGCGATCCCGCACGTCTCGATCGTGTGCGTCAGCCGCGTCCGGTAGTGATCCCCCTCCGGCGCGATGAAGACCTGCGTCTTGTACTTCAGCCGCCTGAACGCCTTCGAGTGCACGATCCGGTCGCGATCGCGCTGAAACGGCGTGCGCATCGCGCTGTCGGTCTCGGGCTCCCGGCGCACCGCCGGATACGACGGCGTCGCCCAGGTCCCACAGGTACTCCGCCTCCCAGGAGCGAACGCGATCCTCCAGCGACCTGGCCGGGACCGCCGCGCGCTCTGACGAAGCCGTTTCCACCTCCTGAAAGAGAATAGGGTCAGGCCATGCCTGAAACAGCCCTCGTCACCGGCGCATCATCGGGAATTGGCGAACAATTCGCGCGCCAGCTCGCCGCGCGGGGCCACGACATCGTCCTCGTCGCTCGCCGGGCCGACCGCCTCGAGCGACTCGCCGGTGAGCTTCCGACCGATGCCCAGGTCGTCGCCTGCGACCTCGCCGAGGAGGCGGCGTCACTGCCGGAGAAGGTCAAGCAGCTCGGCGTGGACGTCGACCTGCTCGTCAACAACGCCGGCTTCGGAACCTCGGGCCCCTTCCTCCAGCACGACCCGGGCCGCGACGCCGAGCAGGTCCGGCTCAACTGCGAGGCCATCGTCACCCTCTGCCACGCGTTCCTGCCGGAAATGCTCAATCGGGGACGCGGCGGCGTCATCAACGTCGCCTCCACCGCCGGAATGCAGCCGATCCCGTACGAGTCCGTCTACGCCGCCACGAAGGCATTCGCCCTCAACTTCACCGACGCCCTCCACACAGAGCTTCGCGGCTCCGGCGTGCACGTGATGTCGGTCAACCCCGGCCCGGTCCCGACCGAATGGCAGGAGGTCGCCGGCTACTCGGACGGAGCGCAGCCTCGGCGTCCCCGGCGAGATCTCCGCCGAGCAGGTCGTCCGCGAATCGCTGGAGGCATTCGACAAGGGCCGCCGCTCGATCATCCCCGGCCGCACCATCCGCTGGTTCATCCGCGCCACCTCGCCCAGCCCGCGCGCCATTCAGCTGCGGGTCACCGAGCGGATGTACCGCCCGAAGAAGTAGAGCACGAGCCTCGACCGCCGACCGCGTCGCATAGCGCGACTCGGCCACGGCGCTACGCGGCAGCCCGCAGCCGCACGTGCGCGTGGTGCTCGAGCGTCTCGCTGATCGCCCGCTCCACCTGGCGCAGGTCGCGCTCGGACGCACTTGGCGCCGCCGCGAGCGGCTGGCCCAGGGCCTCGACCATGAACTGGTGCGCCTTGGGCGAGAGCTCGAAGCCGCCCCGCTCACAGGAGGCGCAGACGACCCCGCCGGCCGCTCCGGAGAACCCGACGAGCCCGTCGGACTCACCGCAGCGAGCGCAGGATGAGAGCTCGGGGCTGAAGCCGGCCGCGAGCGCCAGCTTGAGCCTGAACGCCAGCGCCGTCGCCTGGCCGGCGGCCCCATCCACCAGCGGGAACGGTGAGACCCCGCTGGGCGGCTCCTGCGCCGTCGAGCAGCGCGAGGTAGCGGCACAGCAGGTTGTACGCGGCCGGGTTCGGCTCCTCGGAGTCGCACAGGCGAAGCACCGCGTCGCAGCCCCGCGCGGCGGCCATCAGCGCCGGCCCGTTGTCGCGCAGGTCCGGGTGCGCCGCGACCGTCGCCGCCGACGTCACCGTCGCCAGGTCGCCGCGCCCCTCGTGGAGCACGAGGTCGAGCCGGAAGTACGGCTCCAGCCGCCCGCCGAACCGCGAGCGCGGCCGCCGCGACCCCTTGGCGATCGCGTTGATCCGCCCCCGCGTGGCGCTGTAGAGGTGGAGGATCCGATCGGCCTCGGCGTAGCGAATGCTTCGCAGGACGATCGCCTCGGTCTTGTAGCTGCCCGGCATGGGCCGGGAAAGATGACCGCCGGGTCGGACGGTTAACCCGGCTAGAGCCGGATCGAGTCCCGGATCGCCGCCGCCGTCACGGTCGCGGCGATCGTCCCGATGGCGATCGGGGTGAACCGCTCGGTCGCGCCGCGAGCCCGACGACAGGCAGAAGACGACGTCGCCGTCGACGTCCGAGAACACGGGATCCACGGCCCGGGCGACGCCGCCGCTCGCCATCCGCGCCACGCGCGTGCACGCCGCCTTGTCGAGCGTCGCGTCGGTCATCACGCAGACCAGCGTGGTGTTCCTCTCCTCGAGCCGTGTCCAGTCGGGCTGCCCCTTCATCGCGGCGATCCGCCCCGCCGTCCTCACCGGCTCGTCGCCATCAGCCATGCAGCCCCCGAGCACCTGGCCGTCCTCGCCGATCACGTCGCCGAACGCGTTGACCACGGCGAGCGCTGCGACCGTCTCCCCCGCCCCGCTTCGCGCCGCCGCGAACCCGATGCCCGCCGGCGTCGAGCGCTCGCGCCCGAGGATCTTGCCCACGGCGGCTCCCGTGCCGGCGCCGACGCGCCCGCGCTCGGGCACGCCCGGCGCGGCCGCCTCGCACGCCGCGTATCCCGAGTCGGCGTCCGGCCTGGCCCTCGGATCGCCCTCGGCGAGGTCGTAGACGACCGCCGCCGGCACGATGGGCACCAGCGCCGGCAGGGGTCCGGTAGCCGCAGGTCGTGGTCCTCGAGCCACCGCCCAACGCCGTCGGCCGCCGCGAGGCCGTAGGCGCTGCCGCCGCAGAGCGCCACCGCCGACACCTCGCTCGTTCCGGCCAGCGGCCCGATGTTGTCCGTCTCCCGCGTGCCCGGGCCGCCGCCGCGGACGTCGACGCCGCCGCGGCTGCCGGGCGGCGCGATCACAACGGTGCAGCCGGTCGCCCCCTCGGCGTTCGTCCAGTGCCCGATGGAGAACCCGTCCGGAGGGCCGACCGGCTCGCTCACGTCGCCGCCCTCGCGCGAGCTCGCCTGCGCCGGGGCCTGCGCCGCAGCCGCCGCTGGCAGGACGGGCAGAAGTAGGTGGAGCGCCCGCCGACCACGATCCGCTGGATCTCGGCGCCGCAGCGGGGGCAGGGCTTGCCCTCGCGGGTGTGGACGAGGAACTCGTCCTGCATCGCCCCCTGCTCTCCCCGCGCGTCGCGGTAGTCGTCGATCGAGGCGCCGCCGCTCCGCAGGCCCGGCCTCGAGCGCCTCGACGATCCCCACCCGCAGCCGCTCGCAGTCCTCGGGCTTCATCGAGCCGGCGGGAGACAGCGGGTGAAGCTCGGCGCGATGAAGCGCCTCGTCCGCGTAGATGTTCCCGATCCCCGCCACGCCCAGCTGATTGAGGAGGAAGCTCTTCAGCGGCGCGCGCCGCCCGCCGCCCTCCGGCAGAGCTCCTCCGCCGTCAGGGAGTCCGACAGCGGCTCCACGCCCAGCCGCGCCGCGAAGTACTCGTCCAGCTCGCCGTCGTCGAGCACGACCGCGTGCCCGAAGCGGCGCGTATCGGTGAACAGCAGGCGCCGCCCGCCGTCGAGGTGCAGCTGTGCGCGCAGGTACGGCGGGTCCGTCCGCTTCGTCGACCAGAGAGCAGGTTCCCGGTCATCCGCAGGTGCATCGCGAGCGTGCGACCGCCCTCGAGGCGCAGCAGCAGGTACTTGCCCCGCCGCTCGACGGCCTCGATCGTCCTGCCCGTGAGCAGCTTCTCGACCTCGCGAGGCGAATCCGGCCGCGTCCACCGCTCGTCGAGCACCTCCGCGTCGGCGATCCGCGCTCCGGTGATCTCCGGCTCGAGCTGACGGCGGATCGTCTCGACTTCGGGGAGCTCCGGCATGCCCCCTGGATTCAAACAGGCCCGACGCCGACGGCTAGGACGCGGTCGCCCGGGGGTGCGCCTTGAAGTAGACCTCCTTGATCCGCTCGCCCGAGAGGTGCGTGTAGAGCTGCGTCGTCGCGACGTCCGCGTGGCCCAGCATCTCCTGCACCGAGCGCAGGTCGCAGCCGCCGGAGAGAAGATGCGTGGCGAAGGAGTGGCGAAGGGTGTGCGGGCTCATGCGGCCCGCAAGCCCCACATCGGCCGCGTGTCGCTGGATCACCTTGTAGAGGCCCTGGCGCGTCAGCGGCCCGCCGCGGAAGTTCACGAACAGGCGCGAGACGGGCCGCGTGCCGACGAGGTCGGGACGACCCGCCCGCAGGTAGCGCTTGACCGCGGCTGCTGCCTCGCGACCGAGGGGGACGATGCGCTCCTTGTTCCCCTTCCCGTGCGGGCGCACGAACGAGCGGCGCAGGTCGATGTCGTTGACGTCCAGGCCCACGACCTCGGAGGCCCGCAGTCCGCAGCCGTACATGACCTCGAGCAGCGCCCGGTCGCGAAGCTGGATCGGATCGCCGCCGGACACGCTCTCGAGGAGGCGCTTGACCTCCCCGTAGGTGAGGACCCGAGGAAGCTTGCGGCTCTTCGCGGGCGGGCTGAGCGAGGCCGTCGGATCCTCGTCGACGAGCTCCTCGCGGCGAAGGTGCCGGTAGAAGGAGCGCAGGCACGCGGTCTTGCGATTGACCGTCGCCGGCGAGCAGGCGGGCTGGCCGTTGCCGGTCGCGAGATCGGCGAGGAAGTCGGCCACGTCGCCGCGGTCCGCCTCGGTTGCGCTCCGATGGCGCTTGGCGAGGAAGGTCCCGTACTGGAGCAGGTCGGTGCGGTAGGCATCGAGCGTGTTGCGCGACAGCCCCCGCTCGAACTCGAGATAGGCGAGGAAATCGAGCACCAGCGCCTCGAAGCGCGCCTCCACGCCCCCCGCTGCGTCGTCCCCGTGTCTGACCGCGACAGCCATTTTGCAGCAGCTCCCTCAATGTTCTGCCCTTCGCGTCGGCGGGGGGCGCCCCTGCCGGTGCAACCGGACTGGCAGGCGAGTCAGGTCCGGCGGAGCTCCCGGAAGAGGAGCAGTCCGATCAGGGACTTGGCGTCCCGGCACTCCTCGATCGCGCCGTCGAGCTCCGCCAGCGGCCAGGCAACGACCTCGAGGCGCTCCTCCTCGTCGGACTCGGCGCTCGCGTCGTACAGGTCGGTGGCGAGATAGACGATGACCTTCTCCTCGGCGAAGCCGGGGCTCGTGTAGAAGCGCTTCAGCTCCTCCCATTCCGAGGCGCCCTTGCCGATCTCCTCGGCCAGCTCCCGCTTGCGCGCAGTCGAGCTCCGACTCGCCCGGGACGTCGAGCTTGCCGGCGGGCAGCTCGAGCAGCGACTCCTCCCCCACCGCCTCGCGCGGCTGGCGCACCAGATAGATGTGGAGGTCGTCGTGCGCCACCATCGCGACCGCGCCGGGGTGCCCGACGATCTCACGCTCCGAGACGGAGCCGTCGGGGTAGCGGAACTCGTCGTGGCGCACCCTCGCGATGTTCCCCTCGTAGACGGTCTTGGACCCGATTCGCTCCACGTCGCTCCTATCCCCAGGTTCTCACTCGCCGACAGCCGCGGCAGCCACCAGCGCCCTGCCGGCGGCGAGGGGCGCGGCGAAGAACAGCGGATCCTCGTCGACCGTGCGCCCCATCGTCTTCGTCGGAAGGCCGCTCTGCCCGTAGCGCGTCCAGCTCCACCGTCTCGACCTCCACGTCGTGGCGATCGTCGCAGACGGCGTGCAGCGCGTCGAGCACGCTCGGCATGTCGACCGGCTCGGTGTCCTCTTCACCCGTGGGCCATCCGGCGAGCTGGATCTCCGGCACCGGGACGCGCACCGACCCGAGCAGGAGGCTGAGCACGGTCTCGGTGTGATGGCTCAGGCCGCGATGCCTGGGGCGCGGGTCCGAGGCCGAGAGCCGTGGAGAGATGAGCGTGGGCAGACCCAGCGCCAGCGCGGCATGAGCGCTTTCGAGCGCCGCCATGCCGCCGTGGCCGTACATCGTGGCCGAGCCGAGTATCCCCGGGCCGGGCCCGCAGAGGATCGCGTCCCACTCGAGGCCGCGCGCGGCAGCGTCCAGCGCCCCGAGCGTCGTGATCGCCTCGTGCTCGCCGCCGTACGCGGCGCCCGCGGTCACGTGACCGGCGAGCAGCCCGCGCTCGCGAAGCTGCGCAACGTCCCGCGACAGCGCCCCGGGGAGCGCACCGCCGGGCGTCTGGACGTAGCCGAGCCGAATGCCCGGGCGCGCGCGGTCAGCCGCCCACGCGCTCGGCGCCAGGTGGCCGTGGAGCGGCAGGACCAGGACCGGGCACGTGGCGGCCTCGGATGAGGTCCGAGCGGCCGACTCGGGCGTCTCGACCGGCTCGATCGAATGCTGCAGCGACGTGTAGTTGAGCTTCATCACGTGCTCGCCGGCGGCCGGCCCCGCCCCATCGAGCCCGCGCGTCAGGTTCACGTGGACGACGTCGAAGCCGCCCGAGCCGAGCCCCAGGTCGGCGGCCTCGGTGTTGACGACCACCTCGTCTCCGTCGGCGACCTCGCCGACCAGCGCCGAGTCGGCCCACGCCGGCCGGCGCTCGCCGTCGATCTGCACCGTCAGCGGGTCCGTGTCGACCACCACGCCGCGGCGCAGCTTCAGCATCGAGCGGCCGCCTCCTCGACGATCGCCTCGCAGATGCCGAGCATCTGGACGATCCGCTCCGCGGCGACGCTCTCCTCCGGCGTGTGGTTCGCCTCGGTCCCGTTGGCGAGCAGCACCGTCTCGAACCCGGCCGCGTTGAAGGCGTTGGCATCGCTACCGCCGCCCGTCGACGTCTCGACCGGCTCCACGCCGCGGCGCTCGAGCGCGGTGCGGGCGATGGTCACCGACTGCGCCTTCGACGGCAGCCGGTAGCCCTGGAACATCTCCGTGACCTCGACGTCCACGTCGCATTCGTGCTCGCTGGCCGCCCAGGTGCAGGCGTCGACCATCTCGCCGATCGTCTTGCTGGCCTTCTCGTCGTCGAGGCTCCGCGCCTCGCCGTCTACGCGACAGCGGCCGGCCACGACGTTCGACGCGGTGCCTCCCGCGATCACGCCCACGTTGGCCGTCGTCTCGTCGTCGAGGCGGCCCAGCTCCATCCGCGAGATCGCGGTCGCCGCGGCCACGATCGCGCTGCGGCCGTCCTCGGGACGGATACCCGAGTGCGCCTCGGTGCCCTCGAACTCGGCGGCAAGCCGCTTGTAGGTCGGTGCGGCGGTGATCACCTCGCCGATCGGGCTCGCGTGGTCGAGCACGAACCCGAAGGGCGAGCGGAGCGCGCCGAGGTCGAGCGCCTTGGCGCCGCGCAGCCCGTCCTCCTCGGCGACCGTGAACACCAGCTCGAGCCCCATCGGGGGACGTGCATCGACCGACCGGGCGGCGAGCTCGGCCAGGATCGTGACCGCCGCCTTGTTGTCGGCGCCGAGGATCGTGTCGCCGGCCGAGTGGTAAACGCCCTGGTCCAGGACAACCTCGACGTCGCCCTTATGGGGCACGGTGTCGAGATGGGCGGCGAACATCACCCACGCGTCGCGCTCGCCCGCGATGCGCGCGATCAGGTTGCCGGAGCCGGCCTGTGCCGGACCGGCGGACCCGTCTTCGGTGACATCCACGGCGAGCTCGCGGAGCTCAGCGAGGAGCGCGTCGGCGACCGCCCTCTCGGACCCGGTCGGGCTTGCCACCTCGCACAGCCGCACGAAGCGATCGAACATTCGCTGATCACTTTTCACATCTATTGCGGCGGCTTCGCCGCCTTACCTGCCTGACTCGTCGCTAGACGCTCCTCGACAAACACCCGTGACAGGCTATGTCCTGAGACCTCGGCTTGATTCGAGTCCAAGCAAGTGCAAGGATCGCGATGGCCCCGGTCGATAGGAGGTGCGCGATGGCCGACATTCCGAGTTGGCAGCTCAAGGGGGACTGGTTCGATGTCTGCCGGTGCCGTGTGCCGTGCGCCTGCACCTTCGCCCAGGCACCCGACGACGGACAGTGCGACGGCATCCTGGCCTGGCACGTACGCGACGGGAGCTACGGGGACGTGGGACTGGACGGCCTGAACGTGGTCGCCGTCGGCTCGTTCGAGGGGAATATCTGGGAGGGCGAGGCGAAGCCGGCGATGGGCTTCTTCATCGATGAGCGCGCCGACGAGCCACAGCGTGAGGCGATACAGATGATCTTCGGCGGCCAGGCCGGCGGCTGGCCGGCCGGGTTTGCGGCCCTGATCGACGAGATACGCGGGATCGAATACGCCCCGATCGAGATCGAGATCGCGGATGACCTGGCCAACTGGCGGGTGGAGGTGCCGGGAAAGGCGAGGGGCGGCGCGGAGGCGCTTGTGGGTCCGACGAGCCTCGAGGGAACGCGTGTCGAGGTCCACAACGCGCCCGGCGCCGAGGTCGGCCCCGGCCAGGTCGCCACCTGGGGAACCGCTACCGAGGACGAGGTGGAGGCGTTCGGCTTCAAATGGAGCTGGCCCGGGCGGTCCAGCAAGCACTTCCCCTTCGACTGGTCCGGCCCGGACGACGCATGAGCTCGATCAGCGAGATGATCGCCTGATGGAATCCGCTTCGATTCGGCGAGCACCGCCGCTTCCCGGCCTCATCCAACTCGGCCTCATCGGTCTCCTGGTCGTGCTGGCGGCGGTCGCCTGGATCGTGACCGACAACCAGATGAGCGGTATGGACGCCGGGCCGGGCACCGACCCCGGCACCCTCGGTTTCTTCCTCGGCGTCTGGGTGGTGATGATGGCCGCGATGATGTTCCCGTCCATCGCGCCGATGGTCACGATGCACGTCCGCATCCAGGACGCTCGAAGGGCCAGGGGGCAGTCCGCTCCGGTCGGCGCCACGACCCTCTTCGTCGCGGGCTACCTGATCAGCTGGACGGTCGCCGGGCTGGTGGGCTACGGGTTGTTCGTGCTCGGCAAGGGGATCACCGGCGACACCTTCGCCTGGCACAACGCCGGGCCGGAGCTCGCCGGGGGCATCATCGTCCTCGCGGCCGTCTACCAGCTGACCCCGCTGAAGGACACCTGCCTGCGTCACTGCCGCAGCCCCTTCGGCTTCCTGATGGAGCACTGGCGCCCGGGGCGGGTGGGCGCGCTGAGCGTCGGGCTGCGCCATGGCGCCTGGTGCGTCGGCTGCTGCTGGGCGCTGATGGCCGCGCTGTTCGCGCTGGGGATCATGAGCATCGGCTGGATGGCCTTCATCGCGGCGCTGATCGCGGCCGAGAAGCTCTTGCCGTGGGGGGTCGCGACGAGCCGAGTCATCGCCCTGCTCCTCTTGGTGCTCGGGCTCTCGGTGGCGATAAAGCCCTCGAGCGTGCCTGGACTGACGCTCCCCGACTCACCGCAGGCGATGAAGGCGATGAGCTCGATGCAGGGCGGCTCCATGAACCAGGGATCCATGGACTCGAAGCAGAGCGGCGGGATGAACAACGAGTCGATGGGCTCCAAGCAAAACTCGATGCAGGGCAGATCCATGAACGGAGACTCAAAAGGGCGCATGAGCGCCGGAAAAGGAGAGATGAAATGACGGATACGTGGGCGATCAAGGGCGCGTGGTTCAAGAACTGCAACTGCGACCCCGGCTGCCCCTGCGACTTCAACCAGGACCCGACGCACGACAACTGCGAGGGCGTGATCGCGATGCGGATCGACCAGGGGCACTTCGGCCATGTGGACCTCGGGGGCCTTAAGTTCGCGGGCGCCGCGTACTGGCCGGGCCGTATCGACGAGGGCGACGGCCACATCCTCCCGATCGTCGACGAGTCAGCGGACGACGCCCAGCGCCAGGCGATCCTGACGATCATGAGCGGCCAGGCCGGAGGGACGATCTTCGAGATCTTCTCGGCGATGTGCCCGCACGTCCGCGAGCCGGTCTTCGCGCCCATCGACTTCGAGTTCGACATCGAGTCGAGGAAGGGGCGCCTCAAGGCCGGCGACATCATCGACACCACCGTGGACACCCTGGGGTCGATCGGCTCCGACGAGCCCTATCGGATTCTCGTCCGGATCCCCGACGGCTTCGAATACACGGGCCCGAACGACGAGGCGGAGACGGCGCTGGCCAAGACGCTCAAGGTCTCAGGAGGCGGTGAACTGGACTACGAGCATGAGCTGTCCCACAGCTCGATGGCGCTCGTGGAGCACTCGGGGGTGATCCCGGCCGCGGCCTAGGCTCCTGCGGGAGGGCCCGCTCGCGGAGCAACGCGAGTCAGCCCGAGCGGCGGACCTGGATGTCCTCGGGCGTCTCGGCGTCCGCGGACTCAGCTTGGTCGGGGGCGCGCTCAATAGCGCGGCGGGCGGCTGCGCCGACGAATTCCCGGAACAGCGGCTCGGGGCGCGTCGGCCGCGAGTTGAACTCGGGGTGGAACTGTGAGGCGACGAAGAACGGGTGGTCCGGGAGCTCGATGATCTCGACGAGCCGCTCGTCCGGTGAGGTGCCGCCGGCGACCAGGCCCTCGTCCTCGAGGCGGCGCCGTAGCTGGTTGTTCACCTCATAACGGTGGCGATGGCGCTTGTAGATGACCGCCTCGCCGAAGATCTCCCGAGCCTGCGTTCCCTCGTGGATCTTCACCGGGTCCGCGCCGAGGCGCATCGTCCCGCCCATGTCTGAGACCTCCTTCTGCTCGGGAAGCAGGTCGACGACCGGATAGGGCGTCTCGGGGTCGAACTCGGTCGAGTTGGCGCCGTCCATGCCGGCGACGTTGCGCGCGAACTCGGCGACCGCGATCTGCATGCCGAGGCAGATGCCGAGATACGGGATGCCGTTCTCCCGCGCGACGCGGGCCGCCTCGATCTTGCCCTCGATCCCGCGCTCGCCGAAGCCGCCCGGGATCAGGATCCCGTCGGCCCACTCGGCGATCTCGTCCGCGTCGAAGTCCTCGGAGTCGACGAGCTTCACGTCCACATTGATTCCATGGTGGTAGCCGCCGTGGTGGAGCGCCTCGATCACCGACTTGTAGGCGTCCTCCAGCTGGACGTACTTGCCGACCAGAGCGATCCTCGCCACTCCCTCGCAGGCGTCGGCCTTGCGCACGAGCGCCTCCCAGTCCGAGAGATCGGGTGCCTCGGCCTCGACGCCGAAGTGGTCGAGGATGAGGTCGTCTATGCCCTCGGCCCGGAGCACGAGCGGCACCTTGTAGACGTTGTCGACGTCGCGCGCCGAGATGACGGCGTCCTCGGGAACGCTTCCGAACAGCGCGATCTTGCGGCGGATCTCGCGGTCGAGGCCCGTCTCGGAGCGGCACACGAGCGCCTGCGGCTGGATGCCGATGCGCCGCAGCTCGTTGACCGAGTGCTGGGTCGGCTTGGTCTTCAGCTCACCCGCGTGGCCGACGTACGGCACCAGCGTGAGGTGGATGAACATGCACCGCTTCGGCCCGAGGTCGGTGTAGAGCTGGCGGATCGCCTCCAGGAACGGCAGCGACTCGATGTCGCCCACCGTGCCGCCGATCTCCGTGATCACGAAGTCGACGGCCTGAGACTCGGCGACGATCAGGATGCGCTGCTTGATCTCGTCGGTGATGTGCGGAATCACCTGGACCGTGGCGCCGAGGTAGTCGCCGCGGCGCTCTCGCCGGATCACCGAGTTGTAGACGGCGCCCGCGGTGACGTTGGAAGCGCGAGAGGTGTTCTCGTCGGTGTAGCGCTCGTAGTGGCCCAGGTCGAGGTCGGTCTCCGCCCCGTCCTCGGTCACGAACACCTCGCCGTGCTGGAACGGGCTCATCGTCCCCGGGTCGACGTTGATGTAGGGATCGAACTTCTGTAGCTGGACCCGGAAGCCCCGGCTCACCAGCAGCCGCCCGACGGAGCTCGCGGCGATGCCCTTGCCCAGCGACGAGACGACGCCGCCGGTGACGAAGATGAACCTGGTCTCGCCTGGCTTCATCCGCGGTTCTGTCCCTGCTGGCGCCTAATCAACTCTGCCGAGCGAGTCTAGAGAGCGCAGCAGCGGAATACCCTCGATCGTTCGCGAGATCGACCGAAACTCCCCATAAATGTTGAGCGCGAGGACGATTCCGAGGGCCACGTAGCGCGCCGTCTCCCCCAGGCTCACCAGAAGCGTCACCCCGGCGAGGGCCCCGACCAGGTTGGCGCCGGTGTCGCCGAGCATCGCCCGCTCCCGCAGAGTGAACGCCGCGACCACCAGCACCGGCCCGATGAACAGGCCCAGCAGCTCGAGTGGAACCGACGTCCACGCGGCGATGCAGACCACGGCGAGGAGCGCGATGAAGACCTTCTCGACCCGCCCCGGCCGCAGGTCGAGCAGGTTGAAGAGATTGGTGGTGAGGAGCAGCAGCGCCAGGTCGGCGACGTAGGCGAAGTCCCGCTGCCCCAGCCCCGAGGTCGCGTACGCGGCGAGCGCCAGGGCCCCGACGGCCTTGATCGCGCCGGTGGAGAAGCGCCCGGATGCGATGGCCCGCGCGTGGCCGCGCCAGCCGCGCGGCGTCTCCTCGTCTGAGCCCCGGCCGAGCGCGTCGTCGATCAGCCCGAGCAGCGCGACGCCGAGGACGAAGACGGCCCAGCGCCGCAGGTCGGGATCGAGCAGGTCGAGGTCGGCGCGGTCGTCCAGGATCGCCAGCGGCGCCAGCGCGACGAGCGAGCAGGCGACGAGCACCGCACCCGCCGGGAACGCGACCCGCCGGCCCCTGTAGTTGTCCCGGGCGAGGCCCTGCCGGCGCATGTCGGCGAGCCACGGGCCGGCGAATACGGCGGCGACCGCAAAGGAGACCGCAAGGCCCGACAGCCTCACGGCGCGGCGCCGCCGGCGAAGGCCGGCGGCCGTGGATGGCGCAGGGCGGGGAGCAGCCTGTCCGCCGTGGCCTTGACGCCGTAGTTCCCGTCGGTCCCGTTCAGGGCGTAGACGAGTGCCACCCGCCCCGAGATCAGGTCGATGCTGTCCACGGTGGCGGTCGCGCCGTTGCTCGTGAAGAAGCTGATCGAGGACGGCTGCGTGTCGGTGCGCTCGGCACCAACGACCGGCGCCTGGGTGCCCTTGAGCCCGGCCATGATCCCGGACTCGAGGGTCGCCGTCTCCGAGGCCTGATGCTGGGCCAGGTCCGTGGGCTGCTGGCGAATCACGATCACGCCGTCGATGCCGCCCGGCCGGCCGCTGACCTGGTCGAGCATCGCACCGCGAAAGCGCTTGAAGGTCGGCCCACCGAAGACCAGTGCGCGGCCCATTCGCTTTGCGACGGAGGTCAGGGCCGTGCGGTCGCGGGCGACTTTCGAGCCCTCGCTTCGCTTCGGCGCCGCCGCGGCGATCGCCGGGAGGTCGGGCGGCTCGCGCACGACCGCGACCTCGGCGAGGGCCGCCCCGGTGGGGCTGTCCGGCCCGACCACTTCCTGGACGTCCCCCTTGATGTCGTCGGGGAGCGCCCCCAGGGCGACGACGGCGATCCGATCGCCGCGCAGCACCCGGCCGGCCAGCGCCGGGAAGGCCTGCTGCTCGAACTCGTTCTGGCGGTTGAGCTGGCCCTGGAGGTCGTCGGCGCGGCCGCGCGCCGACGCGAGGTCGCTCTTCAGGCTCTGCTCGAGGTTCTTCGTCGTCCCCGAGACCACCTTGTGCCCGAGGCCGACCCCGATCAGGATCCCGATCGCAAGCGCGATGAACACGGCTGCGAGCGATGCGGCGTGGTAGCGCCCCGAATACCCCATATCCGCCCCGAGGATAGGAGTTGAGGCGCCTGCGGGCGGGTGGCTAGATGCCGAGGACGATCTTGAGCTTGAGCCAGATCAGGTCGACGAGATCGCTGAGCGCCGGGGTGTTGATGATCACGATCGCCAGCAGCACGAGCGATGCGGCCAGGAACATCGCCAGCTGGTGGCCCGTGACGCCGGGGTTGTAGAGCCGGCTCACGCCCTTGGCGTCGACCAGCAGCTCGCCCACCCGCAGGCGGGTCAGGAACGTGGAGGACATCCCCGCGCGGCTTCGCTCGAGGAATTCGACCAGGTTGAAGTGCGCGCCGACGCTCACGATCAGCCCGGCGCCCTGCTCGTGCGCGAGGAGCATCGCCACGTCCTGGCTCGTGCCGACCGAGCGGACGACCATATGGTCGAGGCCCAGGTCCTCGAGGCGCCCGGCTCCGGGCGCGCGGCCGTCCGGGTACGCATGAACGATCAGCTCAGCGCCGGAGCGAAGCGCGGCGTCGCTCGCCGAGTCCATGTCGCCCAGCACCACGTCAGGCTTCCAGCCGGCCTCGAGCAGGGCGTCCGCGCCACCGTCAACGCCGACCAGCAGCGGCTTCACCCCCCGGATGTACGGCCCCAGAGCGCGCAGGTCCTTGCGATAGGTGCTCCCGCGAACCACGATCAGGACGTGGCGGTCGCGGAACTTCGTCCGCGTCCGTGGGAGGTCCAGCCCACCGGCGAGGAGCGCCCCCTCCTCGCGGAGGTGGGTCATCGTGTTCTCGGTGAAGTCCATGAGGGCGGAGTCGACCCGCGCCCGCTGCTCGGCCAGCTGCTCGGCCAGCTCGGCGACATCGAGAACCCGACCCGTTGCCAGCACCGTCCCGTTGCATCGAATCTCGCCGCCGGCAATCGCGACCAGGTCCCCGTCCCGGAGCTCCTCGAACAGCGGCGCCGCGGGTGCCTCGATCAGCCGGACGCCCGCCTGCGCAAGCGTGAGCGGCCCGGCGTTCGGGTAGCGGCCGGTCGAGTAGGGCGCCACGTTCACGATCGCCGGAACCCCCGTGGCCACGAGGTCCTCGGCCGCGATCCGATCGAGGTCCGCGTGGTCGATGATCGCGATGTCCGCCGCACCAAGGCGACGGACAAGCACCTTCGTCTTCCGGCCGAGCCGGGCGCTCCCCTGGATCGTCACCTCCGGCCCCGCGGGGCCGGACCGCGAGCCCCGGAAGAGGCCACGGGTACGTCTGCGCACGGTGGTCGCCATCACGTCGTGATTATCCGCGCATAGGCGGCGCGATGCGGCTTCGCGGCCGGTGGAACGCGGTCAGGGTGTCGGTCCCGCGCGAACGATGCTCGTGTGAGGCGGCGTGGCGCCGAGGTTGCTCGCCAACGTGTCGAAGCTCAGCCACCGGGCGTCCGGCGAGATCGACGGGTAGTAGCTGTCGCTGTTGCCGGGTGTTACCCCGTTGCGGCTGAGCAGGCTCGTGTGCCCACTCCCCAGGTCCCGCAGATAGACCTGGGAGGTCGGGCCGCCCGGAAGGTTGGAGGCGGCGGCGTCGAAAGCGACCCGCCGGTCGTCGGCCGAGATCCGCCCGTCGAAGGCGCTGCCGTCCTGCGGGTCGCCCGCGTTGTTGCGGGTGACGAGCGTCGTCTTCCCGGTCCCCAGGTCGCGTAGGTACACCTGCTGATGGACGCCGTCCCCACCGGCGAGGTTCGTCGCGTCCGACGAGAAGGCGACATCGCGCCCATCCGCCGAGATCGCGTTGATCCGGCTGCCCTCGTTCGCGATCTGCCCGCTCGAGTTGCGGTCCACGAGTGCCGTGCGATGGGTGCTCAGGTCCCGGCGGTAGACGTGCTCGGTCGTACCGTCACCGCCAGGGAGCCCTGCATCCGTCGAGTAGAACGTCGCGAAGCGGCCGTCCGACGAGAGCACCGCCCGTACTCGCGACCAGTCGCGGGTCCTCCGATGTTGGTCGCGCTTGCGAGCATGGTCTTTCCCTGTTGGCGATCTCGGACGTATATGCGCGAGTTCGTTCCGTTCCCGCCCGGCAGGTTGGCCGAATTCGACTCGAACTCGACGTAGCGCCCGTCGGGCGTCACCCATGGGTTGCTCGACCCGCCGTCGCCCGGAGCTCCGTCGTTCGCCTTGGACACGAGGAGAGTCCTGGCGGTCTTCATGTCGCGCAGCCAGATCTGACCGTGGACTCCGTCGGCGCCGGGGAGCCCAGCCCCGGTTCCCTCTAGCGTCACGTATCGACCGTCCGGCGTCATTCCCAGCGTCTCGACGCTGCTCCCGGCCGGATCCCCCGCGTTGGTGCGGCTTGCCAGGGTGGTCTTGCCCGTCGACAGGTTACGGACGTAGACCTGGCTGGTGGAACCGTCGCCGCCCGCAAGGTTGGTGGAAGTGGAGTCGAACGCCACCAGGTTCCCGTCGCCGGACACCAGCTGAGTTCCCTGCGTGGAGCTGTCGCCGTTCGCTGATACGCCCAGGGAGTTCCGACTCGCGAGCACCACACGGAAGCCCGAACCTGCCGAGAGCGCGAGCGCCGGGATCAGCGCCGAAACAATCGCTGCCATGGCGATGGCGACCCTGGCCCTGGGAATCTCTCTTCCGTGCCACATGGCGCTACGCGCGATGAGACTACTCGGCTCGACCGCTCGCGCCAAGCGGCTCGACGCGTCAGGCCGCCGCGAGCAGCTCGCGTGCGTGGCGGCTCGCGGTCTCGTCGTCCCGCTTGGCGCCGAGCATGCGCACGATCTCGGCGACCAGCTCCTCGCCGTCGACCCGCTCGACCGTCGCCTGCGCGCTCTTGACGCCGGACTCCTTGACGATCCGGAAGTGGGCGTTGGCCACCGATGCGACCTGGGGCAGGTGGGTGATGCAGATGAGCTGGCGCTCGACTCCGAGCTCGCGAAGCTTCTCCCCTACCGCCCGGGCCGTGTTGCCGCCGATGCCGGCGTCGATCTCGTCGAAGACCACCGTGCCCGCGCCGCCCCCTGCCCCGAGCCCGGTGAGCGCGAGCATGATCCGCGAGAGCTCGCCACCGGAGGCGGCATCGCGGAGCGGCGACGCGGGAATCCCCGGGTTGGTCGCCACCAGGAACTCGACCGTCTCCGATCCGCCGGCACCGAAGCCGTCGGGATGCGGCTCGATGCGCACTTCGACAGAGGCGCCCTCCATCGCCAGCGCGCCGAGCTCGGCCGCAACGCTGCGCTCGAGCTCCTTCGCGGCCTTGGCACGCGCCTTGGCGAGCTCCGCCGCGAGCTTCGCTCGGCGCTCGGCAGCCGCGGCCAGCCGGCTCTCGAGCTCGGCGGCGAGCTCCTCCGCATTCTGCAGCCGCTCGATCTCGGCTCGGCAGCGCTCCGCATGGCCCAGCACCGCCTCGGTCGTGCCGCCGTGCTTTCGCTTCAGGCGGTCGAGAGCGGTCAATCGCTCCTCGAGCTGCTCGAGCCGCTCCGGCTCTGCCTCCATCCCGTCCGCGTAGGACCGGAGGGCGCTCGCTGCGTCGTCGAGCTCGACACTGACCGCGCGCACCTGCTCCGTCACCGCGTCGAGCTCCGGATCGATCGCCTCCACGGAGGCAAGCTCGGCCTCCGCCTCTCCAAGCGCGCCGCGCGCCCCGCCGTCGTCCTCAACCCCCGCGATCGCCGCGAGTGCCGTCGCGGCGGCGGTGCGAAGCCTCTCCGCGTGCCGAAGCCGGTCGCGGTCCGAGGTCAGCTCCTCCTCCTCTTCCGGATCCGGCGCGGCCGCCTCGATCTCGGCGAGCTCGAAGCGCAACAGGTCGAGGTCCCGCTCGCGAGCGCCCTCCCGATCGCGAAGGTCTGTGAGCTCGCGGGAGATCGAGCCCACCTCCGTGTGAGCCTCGCGGTACCGCGCCCGGCGATCGAGGTGCTCCGCGCCGGCGAAGCCGTCGAGGATCTCGAGCTGGGCCGAGGAGAGGACCAGCTTTCGATGCTCGTGCTGCCCGTAGAAGGCGAGGAGGCGCGAGCCCAGCGCCCGCAGGTCGGCGGCCGAGGCGCTCCGGCCCTGCACGAACGCGCTCGTCCGCCCCGAGGCGCCGATCCGGCGACCGAGCACGATCTCATCTGCGTCCTCGGGCATCCGCTCGGCGAGCTCGGCCAGCTCCTCGTCGGCGAACAGCTTGGGGGGAAGGGCGAAGACGCCCTCCACGTAGGCCTCCTCGGCCCCCGGCCTCACGATCTGCGGACGCGCCTTCCCGCCCATCAGCAGATCGAGCGAGTGGGCCAGCACGGTCTTTCCGGCGCCGGTTTCGCCGGTGATCGCGTTCAGGCCGTCGGCGAAGCGGAGCTCGGCGCGCTCGATCAGGAGCAGGTTCTCGATCCGTAGCTCGTGGAGCATCCCGGTGCTTCTAGCAGCGCCCCGGGACGGATTCGCCCCCGGCTGGGGCGGCGCTAGGCGGCTGCGGGCTCGGCGGCGGGAGCCTCGCCGTCAGGCGCCACGACGAAGTCGCGGCTCCGCACGAGCGCGAATCCGGCCACGGCCCCCACGAGGGCAACGATCGCCCCGATCAGCAGGATCTCGTTGAAACCGCTGATGAACGCCTGATTGGCGGCCGTCGTGAGCTGCGCCTGCTGTCCGGGGGGCGCCCCTTGAACAGCGGTGTGGATGGCCCCGGACGACACCGCGTCGGCGAAGCTCGGCGGCGCCTGCGGCGCGAGCTCGGCGAGCTTCGAGCTGACCTGGGATTGGAACACCGCGCCGAGCGCGGCGACACCGGTTGCGATGCCGACCTGGCGGAACGTGTTGTTGATGCCCGACGCCATCCCGGCCTTCTGCGGCGGCACGACTCCGATCGCCGTCTGGGCGATTCCTGGGTTCACCATGCCGATGCCCGCGCCGGCAAACAGGAACCCCGCCAGCAGCGTGGTCCAGCTGTCACCGAGTTTCACCCCGTGCATCAGGAGCAGGGCGACGCCGACGAACGTGAGGCCAACGCCGAGCAGGCCCCGAATCGGAATCCGAGTGGAAAGCTTTCCCGCGACCGGGGCCACGAAGAACGAGAGCAGCGTCAGCGGCAGGAAGATCAAACCCGCCGCGAGCGGCGAATGGCCCAGGACGTCCTGCACGTAGAGGGTGATGTAGAGGAACAGAGAGAACATCGAGCCCGACAGCGCGAACGCAACGATCGAGACCCCGGCGAAGGCGGGCTTCCGGAAGAGCGACAGGTCAAGCATCGCGTTGCGGCTCCGCATCTGGATGCCGACGAACGCCACCAGCAGCACGACGGCAGCGATCAGCGACGCGAGGATCTGCGGGCTCGTCCAGCCCTCGGCGTTGCCGCGGATCAGCCCGAAGATGAGACCGAAGAGGCCGAGGGAGAAGGTCGCCAGGCCCGGCCAGTCGATCGGCGACGGGTCGGGCGCCTTGAGGTTGGCGAGCTTGGTGACCGTCAGGAGGATCGCTGCGGCCCCGATCGGGACGTTGACGAAGAAGATCCACTCCCAGCCGAGGCCCTCGGTGATCGCGCCACCGATCAGCGGGCCGACGGCCACCGCGCCGCCGATGGTCGCGCCCCAGGCGCCGATTGCAGTCCCGCGCTCCTTGCCCTGGAACTCCTGAGCGATCAGGGCGAGCGAGGTGGCGAACATCGCCGCTCCGCCAACTCCCTGAAGGCCCCGCGCGAGGTTCAACACGGTCGCGTTCGGGGAGATGCCGCACAGGAATGAGGCGACGGTGAAGATCAGGAAGCCCACGGCGAACACCCGACGGCGGCCGATGCGGTCGGCGAGCGAGCCGGCCGTGAGGAGGAACGCCGCGAGCGTCAGCGAGTAAGCGTCGACGACCCACTGCAGGCTCGAGAGGCTCGCGCCGAGGCTCTTCTGGATGTCAGGGAGGGCGACGTTGACGACGGTGATGTCGAGCAGCAACATAAACGTCGCCACGCACACCGCCAGAAGAGTCCACCACTTCCGCGCCATCCAACTCCGAGGTTAGCTAAGGCCCGACTAGTGAGCCAGCCGGCCGAACTTCTCGCGGATCCGCCGGTAGAAGGTCGAGCCCGGGAGCTGCGCGAGGGTGCCCATCGCGCGGTGGAAGGACACCTCCATCTCGGCGCCGCTCACCAGCTGGCCGACCGGCTCGCCGTCCAGCACGACGTCCACGGCCTCCCGCCCAGCCTGATTGACGACGCACAGGACGTCGCCCGGCGCCACGACCAGGGGACGCGCCGTGAGGGTGTGCGGAGCGATGAAGCTGACCACGTACCCCTCCACTCCCCAGGCCAGGATCGGGCCCTGGTTGGCGAGGTTGTAGCCGGTGGACCCGGCCGGCGTGGCGGCCACCAGGCCGTCGCACCGCACGTGTCCGACCTCCTGCCCGGCCAGCCGGTAGGAGAGCTCGGCCACCCGCCCATGCGGCGGCCGGATGAACGACACGTCGTTGAGGGCAACGGGGCGGTCCGTGTCGACATCCACCGTCAATCCGGGAAGGCTCACCGTCTCGTAGTCCCCGGCCAGCGCGCGCTCGAGCCCCGGCACGAGCTCGTCGCGCTCAACCGCCGCCAGGAACCCGACGGTTCCGAAGTTGACCGCGAACACCGGCACGCCGGTTCCCGCGTAGGCGCGAAGGGCGTGGAGGATCGTGCCGTCCCCGCCGAGGACCACGCAGAGGTCGGGCTTCTCGGGGATCTCCGCGGCCTGCACGCAGCCACCGGCGGCGTCGCCGTGCTTCTCCCGTTCCTCGGGCGGGGCGATGACCGTCGCGCCGTGTTTGGTCGCGATCTCCACGGTCTCGCGGAGCGCGGGCGCCGTCTGCTCCGGATGCGTGTGGGTGAAGAGCGCGATCGTCTTGACCGCGGCCCGTGTCGTCACGTCGGCGCTCACGCCTCCACCTCCGCGACGGCCGCCTCGACGTCGTCGATCCCGTCCCCGCCGGCGGTCAGGCGGATGAAGGTCTCCAGGTTGCCCTTCGGCCCGGGCAATCCCGATGGCGCGAAGCCGGCTATGACGAGCCCGGCGTCGCGGGCCGCGTTCGCGACGGCCAGCAGGGCCTCGCGGCGCTCCTCGGGCTCTCGCACCACCCCGCCCCGGACACGGCCGCGCCCGAGCTCGAACTGGGGCTTGACCATCGCGAGGATCTCTCCACCATCGGCCAGGCACGCCGCCACGGGCGGCACGACCTTGGTCAGCGAGATGAAAGAGACGTCGATGGTCGCCAGATCGGGCGCGTACGGAAGCTGATCCGCCTCCAGGTTGCGGGCGTTGGTGCGCTCGAGCACCTCGATGCGTGGGTCGTTGCGCAGGGCCCAGTCCAGCTGTCCGTAGCCGACGTCGAGCGCGATCACCCGCTCGGCGCCCCGGCGCAGCAGGCAGTCGGTGAAGCCCCCGGTCGAAGCCCCGACGTCCAGGCACGAGAGCCCGTTGACGTCGATTCCGAGGTCGTCGAGGGCATGCTCGAGCTTGAGGCCGCCGCGGGAGACGTACCGCCGCTCGCCATCAACGAGGAGCTCCACGTCATTGCTCACGAGCTGCCCGGGCTTGGTCGCCCGCGGCCCGTCACGCCCGATCCTGACCCTCCCGGCACGCACGGATTCCGCCGCGCTCGTCCGCGACCCGGCGAGCCCTCGCTCGGCGAGGAGCGTGTCGATCCGGCGCCGCTCCATGGGCCGCCAACGGTACATGGCGCACAGCGAGGGCGCGGGCGGTGCCTTGTGGGCGAGATCCAGGCATGTGTGACTGCACTCACAGACAGATCGCACATACGTTCGTAATCTGCTCAGCAGCATGAGTGGCACTCGAACGACGATCCCCTTCGGCGCACACGCCGCGATCGAGACGGTCGCGGCACCAGCTGTGATGGCGGCCCCGTTCCTCTTGGGGTTCGGCCAAGCCGCCAGCGTCATTGCGTTCGCGTTCGGGGCGATGCTGCTCGGCCTCGCGTTCCAGGCCGCCGGTCCCCGGCGGAGCATCCCCGTCTCTGCTCATGCGGGCTTCGACTACATGCTCGCGGCCTTCGCGATCCTCGGCGGCTTCGCCGTGGGGCTCGGGACCGGCGAATGGAACGCAGCAACATTCTTGGTCGGCGTTGGCGCCGTCCTTGTGGCGTTGACCGCTTCAACGCGGTTCAGCGTCCCGGCTGGCGCCTAAGGATGCCGACACCCCTCACATAAGACGCATACATATATCTCTCCTCCCTGTACCCCTGAGGACGACCCGCTTCGGCGGGTCGTCTCTTTTCCCCCTCATCTGTACACCCGGCTAGGGCCACTCACCATCCCGATTCCGGGCCTCCGGGCCAAGTTGGGGACAACGACGGAGACTTCTGCTTTCGCGCAAAGCACAAGCGTGTTGTCTACTCCCCGCAGCCCGGCGGAATGAGGGGTGGCCGGGTACCTCTGGTTGACTAGGATCGCCCAGATGCTGGACTGGCGTGACGACCACCACTTCGTGCTCGGAGACACGACCTTCTGCGCGATCGCCGGTGACGCGAGTGATCAGATGGTGGCCGCCATGAATGAGGCGGTGGATACCGGCTCCCAGTTCATCTTCAAGCCCCGCTGGCGAATTGACCACTATGTGGAGCTCCTCGAGCACCTGAAGCCTGCACGGATCTTTGAGCTCGGGATCTACCTCGGGGGCAGCACCGCGCTGTTTGCAGAGCTGGCACGACCGAGGCGGCTGGTGGCGATTGACAACCGTTCGCGACAGCCCCGCTTGCTGACGGGCTATCTCGATCGCCGGGGCCTTAGCGACCTGGTGCGCACCTACTATGACGTGAACCAGGCCGACAGAGCCAGGCTCATGGAGATCGTTGGGGACGCCTTTGGCGACGAGCCGATCGACCTCGTCGTCGATGATTGCTCGCATATATATAAGGCAACTCGCGCCTCGTTCAGCGTGCTCTTCCCGCTGCTGCGTCCCGGTGGCGTCTACGTGATCGAGGACTGGCCCTGGGCACACATGCGAGTCGGCGCAGAAGACCCCCACGGCCTTAAGCCGGACCTGGTGCCGCTCACGCGGCTGATCTTCGAGCTCATTCTCGCGATCCCGGGGGTTCCCGATCTAACATCGAGAGGATCGAGATCGACTCGAACGCGGTCCAGGTGACGCGGGGCCACACGCGGGCGGACCCGTCAAGCTTCGATCTCTCGAAGTGCTCGAACGCGCGCGGCTTGCGGCTCCTCGCGCGAGGGTCACCTCGGACGCCCCCGGCTCGGCTTGCCGCGCCCACGCGCGACGCCGAGTCATTCGAGCGCCTCGGCAGTGGGCGATCCCGCCGGGGCGAGCCTCTTATCTGAGTCTCGAAAGCCGGTGAGGTCGCTTTCGCGCAGACTATCGGTGGTCACTTCTGCTTTCACGTGGAAGCAGAAGCGGGGCAAAAGGCCGGCTCGACACCGATGAGAACAAACTGGGGCACTGCCGTCATTTCGGGGCCAAATACGGGCCAAACCACCCCCCTCTACACCCCTCTCAGCGGTCCTTAGCCGTTGACAATGCCAGCTTCGCGTATAGGGCAGCTGGGCTTGGGCGCTCGCTCATCGCCCCGGCGAGGGGGGCGGGTACCGGAGCGAGGGCGACTGATCGGGGGCGCAGTAGCCCTTCGCCACGGTTCGGGCGTAGAACATGCCGCGCACGCTGGGAGCAGTGACGCGATAGCCCCCCGGATAGGGGTCCGTGCTCCTCGTCTGAGTTGAGCTGATCAGGCGATCCGGTCCATCCTTGACCCGGAAAATCCGCACGGTCCGCGGGGTGATGCGGGAGGCCGAAACCGACCTCACCCGTCCGGTGAAATAGTGACCGGTGTTGGCGGCCTGGGTGTCGTTGATTGTGATCAGACCGCGATAGGGCGGCGGATTCGACTCGCAGGCCAGTCCGTCGCGATCGGGGTCAAGTCCGGCGGGATCCTGACCGGGTCCGCCGTGACTCAGGAAATAGCTCTGCGCCGCAGCCTGGCTCGCGAAGTCCGAGCAGTTCACGGCGCCGGCCGCTGCCGAGGACGCGAGAAGAACTCCCACAAGTCCTGCCGCGGCTACCGCCCCGAGTATCGCTTGCGCGCACCTGCCCACAGTCTCATCATCGGCCAAGTGCCTTCAAACCTGAAGCCGGGCGACGGGTCGAGATAAGGTCGGGTCATGGCGCAGCAGCAACATCGGATCGGGGACGTGGTCCGGTTCAGCGATACGCAGACGTGCGAGACAGCGGGGTGCGGGAACAAGACTCGCGAGCGCATCTGGATGGGCGAACGCTGGCGCTACACCTGTATGGACCACCAGGCTGCCGTTCAAGGCGAGCTACTAGGGGGTAGCGAGGGGTCCGGCTTCACTTCGACATGTGGCAGGCCGGACTGTGATGCGCCGTGGGTTGGCACGATTGGCCCGCCCAGCGTCGGCTCCCAAGCGAGCGAGAAGCCAAACGTCGTGATCTGCGCGAACCGCCACAAGTTCGCTGTTCTCGACATGCGAACCACCCCCGGTGGTCCAACTGAATACACCCTCGGTCCGGAGATTGGCGGGGCCTGAGGGCCTTCGGGCGCTGTTCGCCACCGGCTACTCCGAAAGCCCTGCGGCCTCGAGGGCCTCCGTTTCCTGGTGGGGGAGGAAGGCCTCCACCCGCGTCGCGAGGCCGTGGTCGTCAAACGTCCAGACCGCCCATATGTCGAGATCCAACTCGATACCGCTCACCGCTCCACGGGCCCGGGTACGCCCACAGACCAGAACCTTGTTGCCCTGCATGCGCATCTCGATTGGCTCGATTTGTTGATTCTCGAAGGCGTCGGGCTCCATCCACGCCCGCATCGCGTCCGCGCCCCTGCGCGGCGATTGACCTCCCGGGCCGATGAATTCGATCTCGGGATGGACCACTTCCATCGCGGTGTCGAAGTCGGCGCGATTGAACGCCTCATAGGCACCGCGAAGGCGGTTGACGACTTCCTGATCTCGGTCGGGCATCGCCTGCGCAGTATCTCGCGACTGAGGGCGTAGCCAGGCGGCGTTCGGACGCATGCCCCTGATCGGTACCCTTGTAGCTACGGGCCGATCAACATTTCGGCCGAAAGCAGTGCCCCGCGTCACCGCCGTTGTTGCTTTTGAGCACCCTCCGCGTAGCGCAGTGCACATACCCCGGAGGGGGAACACAAATGGCAACAGGAACCGTGAAGTGGTTCAACGACGACAAGGGCTTTGGATTCATCACGCCCGATGACTCCGGCAAGGATCTTTTCGTCCATCACAGCTCAATCCAGGGCGGCGGCTTCAAGTCGCTCGCCGAGGGCGCGAAGGTAAGTTTCGACACCGAGGAGGGGCCCAAGGGTCCCGCGGCGACGAACGTCACCACCCTCTAGGGGGGAGCTGCGACCGCGGCGGAGGCCCGTGACGGGTCTCCGTCGAGGTCACCCGCCAGCGGGCGGGTGACCTAGATCCATCCACGACGATTGGATACGTATGGCCGGCAGCAAGAGACGGACCACGATGGCGAAGCTGAACCGCGAGCGAAAGCTCCTCGAGAAGCGTGCGGCCAAGCAGGCCAAGAAGGAGGAGAGGAAGCGCGCCGCCGCCGAGGATCGCCCGGAAACGGACGAGCCCGCCTTCGAGGCGGCTGAGCCGCCGCCAGGGGACGCTCCCGCCTGATACCGGGGCGGCGCGCTGCGAACGCGCGGACCGCCCCTGATTCGCCTCGCTCCATACCCTTCGGGCATGGAGATTGAATTCATCACCGGCATCGCGGTGATCTCGCCGGATCCGCGCAGAAGCCGTGAGCTGTTCATCGATGCGCTGGGGCTCCCGCTCGAGGCAGGCCCCGGCAGCGACTACTTTCACAGCGAGCGCATCGACGGGAGCAAGCACTTCGCAGTGTGGCCCTTGGCCGACGCCGCACAGGCGTGCTTCGGGACACCGGACTGGCCGGCGGATCGGACCATCCCGCAGATGAGCGTGGAGTTCGAGGTGCGCGACGCTCACGCCGTACAGTCGGGCGCCGACGAGCTGCGCCAGCAGGGCTTCACCCTGCTCCATGGGGCGCGCGAGGAACCCTGGGGCCAGACCGTGGCTCGGCTCCAATCGGAAGAGGGCTCGATCATCGGGATCTCGTTCGCGCCCGCGCTGCACGACTGACCACAGTCGCCGGGCCGCCCCGGCCGTCGCTAGGGTTCTCGCCTCGTGGGAGTCGTCCTCGAGGTCATCGGTGCCCTGTTTCTGCTCTGCGTGGTTGTCGCCGCGTTCGAGGGGCTATGGCAGGTTTGGATACTGGTCGGCCTGGTGGCCGTCGCCGTCGTCGTCGCGCTTCTGCGGCGACGCTGATCCCCGGCTAGCCGGGGACCGTCACCGACTCGCCGGCCGCCTTGCACGAGCTGCTGGCCGGCTTCTTGTTCGCGTCATCGTTCGCCTCATCGAGCCGGGGACTTGACTCCGACGGGTCCGGCCACCATGCTGTGCCCATGGGGCTCTTCTCCTGGCTCATGAAGCACATGGACAAGCCGGCCGACCAGAGCGTCCTCCTCGGTGACCGCAACCGCGGCAGCGAGGTGATGATCGGCCAGCCCGATGCCGATGCCGAGTCCGCCGCGGCGGCAGGAGTCAGGCGTGATCGGGATCGGCGCCGCTGGCGCTGGCAACGTTTCTAGCGCGGGGCTCCGTCAGCTCCGGCCCCTTATCAGATCCGACGCGCGCTCGGCGATCATCGTGGTCGCCGCGTGTGTGTGACCACGGACCAGATTCGGCATCACCGAGGCGTCCACCACCCTTAGGCCCTCGACTCCCCGAACCCGCAACTCAGTGTCGACGACGCGCCCCATGGCGCAGGTGGCGACCGGGTGGTAGATCGTGTGCGCGTTGGCGCGAATCCAGGCCGCGAGCTGCTCGTCGCCCTGGACGTCGGTGCCCGGCGCGCGCTCGCCCTGGAACCAGCGGGCCAGAGAGCTGGCACCGGCGATCGTGCGCGCCATCTTGGTCCCCTCGACGAGGACGTCCACGTCGGCTTCGTCCTGCAGGAATGCCGGATCGATGTCCGGAGCATCCGCCGGATCGGCTGAACGGAGTCGGACCGAGCCGCGGCTCCGCGGCTGCAGGCAGACCGCCGCAATCCCGAAGCCGTGCGCGGGCGGCGGCTCCAAGCCCTCCTTCACGTAAAGGACGGGCGCGAAGATCAGCTCGAGGTTGGGTGCATCGCGCTCGCCGCTCGTGCGCACGAACGCGGCAGCCTCCCCGACGTTCGACGTGAGCATGCCGCGCCGGCGAAGCACGAGCCGCAGCAGCTGCTTCGGGGATTCGGCCGCATAGAGCGACTCCTTTCCCCCCGCGTCGAACAGGGTGATCGCCATGCAGTGGTCCTGAAGGCCCTGCCCGACCTCCGGCGCGTCCTCGACGACGGAGACGCCGACCTCCCGCAGATGCTCGGCGGGCCCGATCCCCGACGCCATCAGGATCTGCGGCGAGCCGATCGCCCCCGCGCTCAGGATCGCCTCCCTGCGCACCATGACGCTCCCCTCCCCGTCTCCCCCGCGGTAGCGCACCCGGGTGACCCGGCCGTCCTCGAACGCGATGCCCGTCGCCTGGCAGTCCGTGAGCACCGTGAGGTTCTTGCGGCTGCGGACCGGCTTGAGGTAGTTGTCGGCGGCGCTGAACCGCAGCCCCCGGCGCTGGGTCACCCGCACGAGGCTCGCGCCCTCCAAAGACTCCGGGCGCAGGTTGCCCGCCCCGGCCACTCCCGTCTCCGACGCGGACTCGAGGAAGGCCCGCGACATGGGATTGGGGTCCGCCTGCGGCGTGATCGAGCATGCCTCGTCCTCCACCCGGCGGAGGTAGGGCTGCATCTGCTCCCAGTGCCAGCCATCGGGCCACGCATCGAAGTCGGCCCGGTCGCCGGGGATCCACATCATGGCGTTCATCGCCGAGGAGCCCCCGAGGACCTTGCCGCGGGGGAAGTAGATGCGCCGTCCGTCGAGACCGGCCTGCGGGGTGGTCTCGTACCCCCAGTCGTACTTGGACTTGAAGAGCTTCGAGAAGGCCGCAGGGATTCGGATCTCCTTGGCACGGTCCCGCGGTCCCGCCTCGATCAGCGTCACGGTCGTCCCGGGATCCTCGCTCAGGCGGTTGGCGAGGACGCAGCCGGCCGATCCGGCGCCAACGATGACGTAGTCGGAACCCGCGGCCACGGGTCCAACCCTATTTGGGTCGGCTCACCTCGGACAAGGGCGCCGACTCAGATGACGGAGCGAGCGCGCCTCCCACGCAGTGGAAGCCGCCGTCGACGTGGACGATCTCGCCAGTGATCGCCCGGGACATGTCCGAGAGCAGAAAGACGGCCGTGTCCGCCACGCCCGTCGCGTCGTGGCTGTCCCAGCCGAGCGGCGCCCCCTCGGACCACATCCCGGCGAGGTCCCCGAACCCCGGGATGCCGGAAGCCGCCGGCGTCGAGACGGGCCCCGCCGAGATCAGGTTGACTCGTACGCCGCTCGCGCCCAGGTCGCGGGCGAGGTAACGACCGACCGATTCGAGGGCGGCCTTTGAGACGCCCATCCAGTCGTACGCAGGCCAGGCGACGGAGGCGTCGAAGTCGAGCGCCACCATGCTGCCGCCTGGCCCGGGGGCGCTCGCTCCGTTCGAGGCTGCCGACGGATTCGAGCCCATCAGCGGCGCCAGCGCCTCGGCGAGCGCCTTGAGCGAGTAGGCGCTGGTCTCGAAGGCCGCCTTCGCGCTGTCTCGCGGGGCGCCGAGGAAGTTCCCTCCGAGCGCGTCGGGAGGGGCGTGCGCGATCGCGTGTACCGCGCCGTCCAGGCCGTCCCAACGCGCGCGGACCTCTCCGGCCAGGGCCGCCAGATCGTCGTCGTCGTTGACGTCGAGCTCGAGCACGTCCGGAACGGGGTCCAGGCGCGCCGCGGCGCGCTCGGTCAACCGGCGCATTCGGCCGAAGCTCGTCAGCACGATGTCGGCTCCGTGCCGCTGCGCGCGCTCGGCGATGCTGTAGGCGATCGAGTGGCGGTTGACGACGCCGGTGATCAGGATCCGCTTTCCGTCGAGGATCACAGGAACGTCTCCCCGCCGTAGATCTCGAGCGACTCCTCCGACCAGTACCCGCCCCCGTCGGCCTGCCGCGGCGCCGCCTGCCTGCAGACGGCCTCCACACGGGCCAGCGCGACGGTCCTGTCGTCCTGGTTGAGGATCCGGAAGGCCAGGGTCACGAGGGCCGTCTCGTCGTCGAGCGGGCGGCTGGACTCGACGCGGCACCGAACGCGGATCGTGTCGCCGATCGCCACCGGGCGCTTGAACGTCGCCGACCCCAGGCCGCGGAGCGCAACCACCCGCTCGGGATCGAACGGCACGAGGCCGATCGCGTAGGAGAGCACCAGCATCCCGTGTGCGACCCGGCCGGAGAAACGGCTGTGGGACGCCCACTCGGCGTCGGAATGCTGCGGGTGCCAGTCCCCCGTGAGCGCGGAGAACGAGGTCAGGTCTCCCTCGGTGATCGTGCGGCCCCGCGTCGTGAACTCGGCTCCCTGCTCGAGCTCGCCGACCTGTCCGTCGAGGAGCGCGGTGGTGTTCATGGCTCGTCTCCCTCCATGTTTGCGATTGGAATCCCGTAGCCGTCGCGAAGCAGGAAGGCGAACGCGCGCGCCGCTCGCGCATGCCCGCGGATCGACGGATGCAGGCCGTCGGTGGCGAAGTTGTCGCGGTCGCGGAGGCCGGGGTGATCGGCGACGTCCAGGCACGGCACGCAGTGCTCGGCGGCGACCTGCCTGGTCACATCGTTGATGCCGCGCATGCCGGCCTCGACGCGGGCGCGCGTTCGCGGCCCGAGCGGGACGAAGTCCCATCGCGCGGGCGAGGTGGCGGTGACGACGATCAGCCTTGGCCCGGCCTGGTGGAGCCGCTCGAAGATCCCGCTCAGGCGGCGGGAGTAGATGGACGGGTCCGGCCGCGTCGAGCGCAGCACGTCGTTGGCTCCGCAGATCACGGTCACGAGGTCGGGCTCCAGCTGGAGCGCCTGGCCGAGCTGGTCGAGCACGTCCGCGCTGGTCGCCCCGTCCTCCGCCAGGTTCCGGTAGACGAAGGCCGCGTCTCTCCGCCGCAGCCCGTCGGCTATGCGGTGTGACCAGCCGAGGCCCTCGGGAGAGCCGGTGCCCGCGGTGAAGCTGTCGCCGAGCGCGACGTAGCACGACACCCCGCGCGGGGGCTCCGAGGGCCGGTGCTCCCGCAGGGCCTTGGCGATGGTCACGAACGGGTCCTCGCTCATCGCCGCTCCAGCGTCGCGAGGGCCCAGGCGAGCCGCTCGCGCGTCGCCAGCGGATCGATCACCTCGTCGACGAACCCGGCGGCCGCCGCTCGGTCCGCGGTCAGGTGCTCGTTCGCGTATCCGGCCGCGAGCTCGGCGAGCGCCGTGTCGCGGTGATCGGCGGCGGCGAGCTCCCGGCGGTGGACGATGCCGACCGCCTGCCTCGCGGCCATGATCCCGATCTCGGCCTGCGGCCAGGCAAACACGAGGTCCGCCCCGAGGTCGCGGGAGTTCATGGTGATCACGGCGCCCCCGTATGCCTTGCGGAGGATCACCGTGACCTTGGGCACGCGCGCGGCTGCGAAGGCCCGCAGCAGCGAGGCCCCGTGGCGGATCACGCCGCCCGCCTCCTGCCGCGTCCCCGGCATGAACCCGGGGGTGTCCACCAGCACCGCCAGGGGCAGGCCAAAGCGGTCGCAGGAGTCAACGAACTTGGCCGCCTTCTCGGCGGCCACCGCGTCGATGACACCGCCGAGGCGCCGCGGCTGGTTGGCCAGGATGCCGACGGGCCTGCCATCGATGCGCGCGAGCCCGGTGACCATGTTCGGTGCCCATGCGGCCGAGAGCTCCAGGAGGTGGTCCCCGTCGACGATCGCGCGCGCCACGTCCCGCACGTCATAGACCTTGCGTGCCGCGACGGGCACCGACGCGTCCGGCGCCGCGCCGGACGGCGGAGCCGCGGCGGCCGGCGGCGGGCCGTCGCCGAAGCGCTGCGGCAGCAGGGCAAGCAGCTCGCGCGCCGCCGTCATCGCCTCGGGCAGGTCCGGGGCGACCAGCTGGCAGACGCCGTTTCGCGAGTGGACCCGCGGCCCGCCCAGGTCCTCCATCGACACCTGCTCGCCGAGCGCCTCGTGGACGATCTGAGGCCCGGTCAGGAACATCCGCGCGCCGGCGGTCATGACGACGAAGTCGGTGAGCGCCGGCGAGTAGGCCCCGCCACCGGCCGACACCCCCGTGACGATCGAGATCTGTGGGGCGCGCGCTGAGAGCTCGACGCTGGCGCGAAAGATGCGGCCGTACCCGGCGAGCGCGCCGTGCCCCTCCTGCAGCCGCGCGCCGCCCGACTCGATCAGGCCCACGACGGGGGCGCCGGCGCGCGCCGCGAGCTGAAGCACGCGGACGATCGAATCCGCGTGGGCGACTCCCAGCGAGCCACCCATGAAGGCCGGGTCCTGCGCGTAACAGAAGACGGGCCGCCCGGCGACCCGGCCGGCTCCCGCCATGACCCCGTCGCCCGCGTTCGCCCGCGTCCCAAGGTGCGGCGAGCGCGCCTCGGTGCGAAGCGGCGCGAACGACCCCGGGTCGCAGAGCTCCTCCAGGCGCTCGCGCGGCTCGGGAACCCGATCGAGCGCCCTCTCCTGCCTGAGCGCCAGGCCCGTCATGCGGCCAGGCAGAGGACCGCGTTGTGGCCGCCGAACCCGAACGAGTTCGAGATCCCGGTCAGGCGCCCGTTCCCGTTCCCGTTGCCCCGGTGCTCGAGCGGCCGCGCCTCGCCGGGCACGTAGTCGAGGTCGAGCTCCGGATCGCGCTCCTCCCAGCCCACAGTGGGCGGCGCGAGGCCGCGCCGCAGGCTCTCGATCGTCGCGACCGCCTCGACGGCGCCGGCCGCCCCGAGCAGGTGGCCGATCGCGGACTTGGTGGACGAGATCGGGATCCGGTGCGCGTCGGCGCCGAGCGCGGCCTTGAGCGCCTCGGTCTCGCTGCGGTCGTTGAGCGGGGTCGAGGTCCCGTGCGCGTTCACGTAGTCCAGGTCCACCGGCTCGAGCCCGGCATCGCTCAGCGCCAGCCCGATCGCCCGCGCCGCATCGCGCCCGGAGGGCTCGGGGGCGGTCAGATGGTGGGCGTCGGAGCTCGCGGCGTACCCGAGGATCTCGCCCAGCGGCTCGGCTCCCCGGGCCGCGGCCCGCTCGGCGTTCTCGAGCACAAGCACGCCGGCCCCCTCCCCCATCACGAAGCCGTCTCGGCGCGCGTCGAACGGGCGCGAGATGCCCGTCGGCGACGTGGCCCCCATCGCCGCGAACGCGGCCACCGCCACCCCGGCGATTGCGGACTCGGCGCCGCCGGCCACGACGGCGTCGGCCTCACCGGCCTCGATCATCCGCAGCGCCGCACCGATCGCGTGCGCCCCGGCCGCGCAGGCCGACATCACCCCGAACGAGGAGCCGTGGAGCCCATTCCGCATCGCCACCGCCGCGACGGCCGCGTTGCCCATCAGGAGCGGGACCGCGAGCGGCGACACCGCTCTCGGCCCCTTCTCTCGCAGCACGTCCTGCTGCTGCTCGAGCGAGCCGAGGCCCCCGATGCCGGTCCCGATCACGCACCCGATCCGCTCGGGCTCGTACGGCGGGCCGTCCGGCCATGCCCCGGCCAGGGCCTCCCCCGCGGCGACCAGCGCGAAGTGGGTGAACCGGTCGGTGCGCCTGGCGTCCTTGCGACTCATGTGCTCGGTCGGGTCGAAGTCGCTGCAGCGCGCGAGGCCGTCGGTGATCGCGCACTCGCCCGCGCTCCAGCGCTCATACAGCGCGTCCACGCCGACGCCAAGCGGCGTGACCGCGCCCATCCCGGTTATGACGACGCCCGGGGTCATTGCGAGCGGGCCACCACCAGGTCGATCACCTGGCCGACGTTGGTCAGGTCCTTGACGTCCTCGCCCTGGAGCTCGACGCCGAACTCGTCCTCGATGATCTGCGCGAGCTCCACGAGGTCGAGCGAATCGACGTCGAGCGCCTCGAAGGTCGACTCGCGCGCGACCTCACCCTCGGCGCCGAGCTCGGTCAGGCCATCGATGATGACCTGCTCGACGCTCTCGGTCGTTGCTTGGGCTGGCATTTCGTTGTCTCCTTTCGTTGGTGTTCAGGCACTCAGGCCGCCGTCGACGGTCAACGTCGTCCCGGTCACGTATGAGGCCTCCTCGGAGGCCAGGAAGCGGACGCACGAAGCGATCTCCTCCGGCGTCCCCGGCCGCCGCGCGGGAATGGCCTCGAGGAAGCCATTGCCGACGCCGTCGGTGAGCTGGGTCTCGACCAGCCCGGGGGCGACGGCGTTCACGGTGACGCCGCGCCGCGCCACCTCGACGGCGACCGTCTTCGTGAAGCCGATCAGGCCGGCCTTGGATGCGGCGTAGTTGGCCTGACCGGCGTTCGCGCGCGGCCCAACGATCGACGCGATGTTGATCACGCGGCCGAAGCGGGCCCTGATCATGGGCTTGAGCGCGCGTCGGGTCACCCGAAAGGCCGCGGAGAGGTTGGTCTCGAGCACCCGCTCCCACTCGTCGTCGCCGAGCTGTGGAGCCAGGCCGTCGGCCCGCATTCCCGCGTTGTTGACCAGCACGAGCACGGGTCCGAAACGCTCCTCGACCGACCTGAAGAGCTCGCCCACCGCGTCCCGGTCGCAGACGTCCGCCTGGACGGCAGCCGCCTGACCACCGGCCTCGCCGATCGCCCCGGCGACGGCCTCGGCGCCGGCTGCGTCGCTCCGGTAGTTGATCGTGACCGGCCAGCCCGCGTCGGCGAGCGCCATCGCGCTGGCGGCGCCGATCCCGCGGGCGCTCCCGGTCACCAGTGCGCAACCCTCAGTCACTCGCGCCTCCCCACTCGACCACGGTCGCTCCCCAGGCCAGGCCGGCTCCGAACGCGGCCAGCAGGACGGTGGCGCCATCGCGCAGGCGGCCCTTCTCCTCGGCGAGAGTCAGGGCGATCGGCAGCGTGGCCGCCGACGTGTTTCCGTAGGCCGCCAGGTAGTCCGCCGTTCGCTCGGACGGCAACCCGAGCTCCAGGCCCACGGCGCGGATGATGCGGCTGTTCGCCTGGTGGTAGACGAACAGATCGATCTCGTCGATGGTGCGATCGGCGAGCGCCAGGGCATCGAGCGTCGCTCGCGACATGCGGGCGACCGCGTGCTTGAACGTGTCGTGCCCGTTCATGCGGATCACCCGCTCGGAGTGGTTCGCGGTGATCAGCGCCGAGTGCGAGCCGTCCGATCCCAGGACGACAGGCCCGATGCGACCCGGCGCGTCCACCGCACAGATCACCGCCGCCCCGGCGCCGTCGGCGAGCAGGCCCGCGGTCGAGCGGTCCGACGGGTCGGTGATCCGGCTGAGGAGGTCGGCTCCCACCACCAGCACGTTCTCGGCCCGCCGGGACTCGATCTGGGCGGTCGCCAGGCTCAGCGCCGAGAGAAAGCCCGTGCATGCGGCTCCCACGTCGATCGCGCCCGCCCGGGTGGCGCCGAGCTCCGCGGCGACGAGCGGCGCCGCGTTCGGCGCGAGGTCGTCGGCCGACATCGTCGCCACGAGGACCAGATCGAGCTCGCTCGCGGCGAGCCCGGCGCGCTCGAGCGCCATCCCGCCCGCCTCGGCGGCGAAGGCGCTCAGGCGCTCCTCCGGCAACGCGATGCGCCGCTCCCGGATGCCGGTCCGCTTCGCGATCCAGTTCCCATCGACGCCGATGCGCTCGGCGATCTCGGCGTTCGCCACGGCTCGATCGGGGACGCACATCGCGACCGACGCGATCCCGGCCCCTTGGAGAGCGCCGTCCCGCGCGGCGTCGGGTGCCGGGATCGGCCGGTTCGCAAGCTCAGGCATGAGCCATCTCCGCCTTGCCGAGCACGCTCGCCTCGGCGTCCGGCAGCGTCCGGCGGACGAGGCCCTTGAGGACCTTGCCGGGCCCGACCTCGACGAACCGCTCGACCCCGCGGTCGCGCAGCGCGTGGAGTGTCTCGCGCCAGTGCACGGGGCGCACGAGCGCCGCCGCGAGCTCGGCCCTGACGTCCTCGAACGGACGAGCCGTAACGCTCGAGTAGACGGGGACCTTGGGCGGCCGCACGTCGATCGTCTCGAGCGCCTTCTGGAACTCCGGTAGCGCAGGCGCCATGGCCTCGGTGTGAAAGGCGCCCCTGACTGCCAGGGGCATCGCCTTGAGGCGCTCGCCCTTCGCGTCCTCGCCGGCCCCGGCAAGCGCCTCCGCCGGCCCAGAGACGACGAGCTGGCCAGGGGCGTTGTCGTTGGCGACGGTCAGCTCATGCGCGGCGGCGATCCGGCGCGACGTGTCCTCGTCGCCCAGCAGGGCCAGCATCCCGCCCGCGGGCTGGCTCGCGGCCACGTCCTCCATGACGCGCCCACGGCGAGCTGCCAGCCACAGTCCGTCCCCGATCGAGATTCCTCCCCCTGCCACGAGAGCGCCGACCTCGCCCAGCGAGTGGCCCGCGACGACCTCCGGCTCCGGCGACCCCGCGCGAATCCACAGCGCGACGCTCGCGCAGTAGAGCGCCGGCTGCGCGAACCGGGTCCCGTCGGCAACCCGCTCGAACGGGTCCTCGCCGACCGCCTCGACGGCGCGCTCGAGGAGCTCCGGAGAGACCTCCAGCACGACGTCGCGCATGTCGGCGGTCTGGCTGCCCTGGCCCGGGAACAGGAGCGCGGTCGGCATAGCCCGGATGAGTACCCGTCCCCGGCTCCGAGGTGAAGCGCATTCGGCGTTCGACCCCCCGGACCGGGGGGTCGGAACCGCGAGTCGGGGGGATCGGGCGGGACGTCGGGCCAAGCAGTGCGGCGGCTTCGCCGCCTGACGACACATGCTGCTGCGGCGCCAACGTCGCCGCCTTTCACCTACTACGCGATCAGGCCGAGGCTCTGTGCCCGCTTGACCGCCTCCGCGCGGTTGCGGACGCCAAGCTTGCGGTAGAGGCCGCTCGTGTACTCCTTGACGGTGTGCGGGGAGAGGTAGAGCTCGTCGGCTATCTCCCGATTGGTCGAGCCCGAGGCGATCAGCGTCACGACCTCGCGCTCGCGGTCCGACAGGGTCGATTGGGGGGGCGACGGGCCGGGCTCGAACACGTCCATTCCGAGGCCGACCATCCGGATCGCCTTGAGGACGTCCGGCGCCCCCCAGTCCTTGGAGACGAACCCCGAGGCGCCGGCGGCGCGAGCGGCGGCCGGCGAGATCCGCCCGGCTCCGGAGATCAGCAGGATCTTGGTCCCCGGCGAGGCCGCACGCAGCTCGCTGCAGATCTCGGCCCCCGATTGCCTGCCGAGGAAGAGATCGACGAGCGCGACGTGGGGCTTCGCCGCCCGGATCAGCTCGAGTGCCTCGTCGCCGTCGCGCGCGGCCAGGCAGCGCTCCACCCACGGCTGGCGCTCGAGCAGCAGGCGAAAGCCCCACTGCACGACGTCGTGATCATCGACGACGAGCACACGGATGCGGCGGGCGTCCTCAGTCATCGCCCGTGGGCACCAGCAGTCGTACGTGCCAGCGGTCGGGTGTCATCGGCCCGAACTCGACGATGGCGTCGTGCTGGAGCGCCTCGAGCGACGCCATCCGGAGGCCGAGCCCGGCTCCCATTCCCGAGGCGCCCACTCCGTCGTTGGTGACCTCGAGCACGAACGCCTCATCGGCGGAGTCGATCGTGATCGCGACGTTGCCGTCGGGGGCGTGCTTCTTCGCATTGCGCAGCGCCTCGAGCAGCACCGACTGCGCCAGCGGCTCGATGCGCGCGGGCACCTCGGTCCCCTCGGCCCAGTCGACGGTGAGCCCCTCTTGGTGGGCGGACACGCGCTCGGTGATCCGGCGCACGCTGGACGTCCCATGCTTGGTGGGCGGCTCGAGCGAGCCGCCGAGCGCCATGCGCAGCTCGTGCAGGACCTCCCGGACCTCGTCGTGGCACATCGCGCGCTGCTCGGCGGTGAGCTCCTCCTCGGACCCCAGGGCGAGGAGCAATCCGAAGAGCCGCTGGATCACGCGCTCGTGGATCTGCTGGATGAGGGAGATCCGCTCGGACAGGCGCCGGGCGGCCTCGCGCTGGTTGGTGGCGCGCTCGACGCTGGCGGCAAGCGCGGCGAGCTTGCCGAGCGTCCACATCGACTGGCGCTCCTCCTCGGTGAGGCGGAACCGCCCTCCTCCCCGGTCGGCGAAGATCACGCCGAGCCACCGCCCGCTCGCGGAGACCGGGGTGCAGGTCAGCGTCGTGATCCCCGCGAACCGCGCGTAGCGCGGCGGGACCTGGCGCTCGAGCCCCTCGGAGATCTCGACGACGCTGTCCTCGGACAGTGCCCGCTGGGCGACCGGCGTCTCCTCCAGCGTGCCCTCGACGCCATCGAGCAGATCGGGGTCAACGCCCGCCGAACCCACGGGCCGCACGACCCGAAGCGTCGGGTCGTAAAGGAAGAGGCCCGCCCGCTCCATCGACGTCAGATGACAGAGCCCCTCGCAGACGCGGTCGTAGAAGTCATCTCCCTCCCGTGCCGCGTCGATCTCGGCGAGAAGCTCGACGAGGACGTCGACTGTCTCTGCACTCGGCGGTCGGGAGAGAGTCTCGATGTCAGGATCTAACCACCGCGGCGCGCCCAGTTACCGGCCGCACCCCCCATTTGGGGGGTTGGTGCCCCCGGCTCAAGCAGGTTTAGCTAGTCTCGGCGCCGTGCCGGGATCACGCACCGACGGGCTGCGCCGCGGCATCGAGCGGGCCCTGCCGGATCGCCCCTTCACCATCGAGCTCTGGGACGGCTCGCGCGTCCCGTCGACCCGCCATGGGCCGACGCTCCTGATTCACTCGCCGCGGGCGATCGGCCACCTCATTCGCGCGCCGGGCGAGCTGGGCCTCGGCCGCGCCTATGTGTGCGGCGACCTGTCGACCGACGACCTCGACGGGACCATCGCGTTGCTTGGTCGCTGGCACGCGCCGCGCCTCGGCCCGGGCAGACGCCTGCGGATGGCCGCATCGGCGCTGCGGGCTGCCGGCCTGCACCGCCTCCCCCCTCCTCCGGCCGCTGAGCTGAGACCGTCCCGGCGCCGCCACACCAAGCGCCGCGACGCGGCGGCCGTCCGCCACCACTACGACGTCTCCAACGACTTCTTCGCCCTGTTCCTCGACGAGACCATGACCTACAGCTGCGCGCTGTTCGAGGAGGGCACCGAGACCTTGGAGGACGCCCAGCGCGCCAAGCTCGAGCTCATCTGCCGCAAGCTCGACCTGGCGCCGGGGATGCGCCTGCTCGACATCGGCTGCGGGTGGGGCAGCCTCGCGATCCACGCCGCGCGCGAGCACGGCGCATCCGTTTGGGGCATCACGCTCTCCGAGCCGCAGGCGGAGCTGGCCACCGCGCGCGCGCAGGAGGCCGGCGTCGGCGACCGAGTCGAGATCCGGGTGATGGACTACCGAGACCTGCGCGAGGAGCGCTTCGACGCGATTGCCAGCATCGGCATGGTCGAGCACGTCGGCCTCGCGCAGATCGACGAGTACGCGGCGCGGATCGCGCAGGTGCTGGAGCCGGGCGGCCGTGTGCTCAACCACGGAATCACTCGGGTGCCGTTCGAGAGCGACGGGGCGCACATCGGCGGCTCCTTCTCGAATCGCTACGTCTTCCCCGATGGTGAGCTCTTGAACGTGTGGAGGATGGTCCAGGCGTTCGAGCGCGCCGGCTTCGAGCCTCTGAACGTCGAGAACCTGCACACCGACTACGCGGAGACGCTCCGTCATTGGACGGTGCGACTCGACGAGCACATCGCCGAGGCTGAGGCACTCGCGGGCACCGAGCGCACGCGCGTGTGGCGCCTCTACCTGCGCGCAGCCCGCAACGCGTTCGAAACCGCTCAGAACGCGGTCGTCCAGCTTCTCTGCAGCGCACCGCTCACCGAGGGCGCGGCGTCCGCCCCGACGGGCGAGCGGCACGAGGCCGCCCGCCGGCGGGTGCCGCCGGTCCGCGTCCCTGCCTAGCGGCTTCTCCTCCAGCCGATGGGGAAGAGCGGTGGATCGGATGAGCATTTGTCCCGATCGATTCGTACCCGCGCCTTGTCGACCTCGCCGCTCTTCCTGGCGCGCAGCCGCACCTCGGCGACTCCCCGCTGGTGCAGCGCCTCGTGGACCAGGCGGACGACGTCTCCTCCACCCTTCTTGCGGTCCGGCTCCCACGGGTGTCGCGCCTTGCGTCCGTGGATGTCGGTGTCCGTGACGCTCGAGTTGTACTTGCCCGGCGCGCTGGCCTTCTCCCCCTTGTAGGTCGTCGCGAAGTGCATCCCGTGCGTGTGGCGGGCAAACGCCTCGAGCCTTCGATCGGCGCCCTGGTCGGACGACTCGCCGTAGCTCAGCTGGATGATCTCCGGGGCGTGGCCCCCGCGCTGTGCGCCGACGGTTGCGCGCACCCCAGATCGCCACGCAGCCGACCACGACGACCGACGCAACCACCCCCAGAAGTCGCCCGTCAACGACTCGCATGACCTGGGTAGCTTCTCACGTATGGCCAAGCCTGTTCACATCGGCTGTTCGGGATGGAACTACCGCGACTGGCGCGGCCCGGTCTATCCCGAGAAGCTCCCGGCCAGGCTCTGGCTCGACTACTACACGACGCTCTTCGACACCGTCGAGATCAACAACACCTTCTACCGGCTCCCCTCCGAGTCGGCCGTCAAGGGATGGGTGGAGCGGGCTCCGCGCGGCTTTCGGTTCGCGGTCAAGGCCAGCCGCTACATGACGCACATCAAGCGCCTGCGCGAGATGGCGCACGTACGCGACGCGCTTCTTCGACGCGATCAAGCCGCTCGCCGACACCCCCAGCATGGGGCCGGTGCTGTGGCAGCTGCCCGCCAACTTCCAGCGCGACGACGAGCGCCTGGCGTTGGCCCTCGAGCAGCTGCCGAAGGGCCGCCACGCCTTCGAGTTCCGCCACGAGAGCTGGTTCGTCCCCGACGTCTACGGGCTGCTTCGCCGGCATCGGGCGGCGCTGGTGATCGGCGACGACCCCGAGCGGCCCTTCCAGACGCAAGAGCTGACGGCGAGCTGGACCTACATCCGCTTTCACCGCGGCAACCGCGGCCGCCGGGGCAATTACTCGAAGAGCGAGCTCGAGGAGTGGCGGCGCCGGATCGCCGCCTGGCGGGCCGACGTGGAGGTCTACGCCTACTTCAACAACGACTGGGAGGCGTTCGCTCCCAGGAACGCCCTCTGGCTCAAGGAGCACCTCAGCAACTGACCCCCCAACCCACGACTGTCGGATTCATCGCGATATAGCCCACAAATCCGACAATCGTGCTGGGCACGGGCTACGGTCGCGCCGTGGCGCGAATCGACGCGGGCCCGGTAAGGTCAACCCGGCGTCAACGAAGATTCCACGCGGAGTGCCTGGAGCACGCGCTCGGCCACCGCCTCGCCTGTGAACCCGACCTCCTCGCGCAGGAGTGCTGGCTTGCCGTGAGTGACGTAGCGGTCCGGGAGGCCGACGCGCATGACGTGTGCCCGAGCCTGCGGGTCGGTGAACGAGTCCTCCAGCTGCTCGAGCACCGCCGAGCCGAAGCCGCCCGGCAGGACGTTCTCTTCGATCGTCACCAGCAGCTCGTGCTCGCGGCCGAGCCGGTTCACCAACTCCTCGTCGAGCGGCTTGGCGAAGCGGGCGTCGGCGACCGTCACCTGGAGCCCGTGCTCGCCGAGGATGCCGGCGGCTCGCAGCGCGACCTGCACGCCGTAGCCGTAGCCCAAGAGGGCCACGCGCTCGCCCTCGGTGAGGAGCTCGCCCTTGCCGATCGGGATCTCCCGCGGCTTGTCGGGAATCGGAGCACCCTCCGCGGCCCCTCGTGGATAGCGGAACGCGATCGGGCCGTCGTCGTGGGTCAGGGCCGTCCGCAGCATGTGCACGAGCATCGCCTCGTCGCGCGGGGCCATCAGCACCGCATTCGGGAGCGGTCGGAGGTAGGAGATGTCGAAGGCGCCGTGATGCGTGGGGCCGTCGTCGCCGACAAGGCCTGCACGGTCCATCGCGAAGACGACGTTCAGGTTCTGGAGGCAGACGTCGTGGACGATCTGGTCGAATCCGCGCTGCAGGAAGGTGGAGTAGATGGCGCACACCGGCTTCGCGCCCTGCAGGGCGAGGCCGGACGCGAACAGCACCGCGTCCTGCTCGGCGATCCCGACGTCGTAGTACTGCTCCGGGACCTCCTTGCCGAGCTTGTTGAGGCCAGTCCCTCCCGCCATCGCGGCGGTGATGCCGATGACGCGGCGGTCGCGCTTGGCCTCGGCCACCATCGCGTCGGCGAATACGGCCGTGTACTGCGGCGGCGAGGGCGGAGGCGGCTTCTCGAGCTTCTCGATCCCCTCCGGCGAGTCGGACTCCTTGACCGGCACCGTCTTCGAGTCCGCCGGCTGGCGGTTGACGATCGACTTCGGCTTCGCCGCGTGCCACTTCTCCATGCCCTCGAGGCCGCCCTCCTCCGCGGGGGCGAAGCCCTTGCCCTTCACGGTGTGGATGTGGACGACCACCGGACGCTGCGCCTTGAGCGCATTGCGGAGCGCATTGCGGAGCGCACCGACGTCGTGGCCGTCGATCACGCCCATGTAGGCGAGGTCGAGCTCCTCGAACATGAGGCCGGGCGCCGCGTACGCCTTGATCGCCGACTTGAGCTCGGGCCCCACGCGCTCGAGGCGCGAGCCGAGGCCCAACGGGAGCTTGGTAAGCGCCTCCTCCACGTCCTCGCGAGCGTGGAAGAGCCTCGGGTTCAGGCGGACACGCTGGAAGTAGCGGGCGAGGGCGCCGACGTTGGGCGAGATCGACATCCCGTTGTCATTCAGGATGATCACGATCGGCGTCTGGAGGCCGCCGGCGTTGTGTAGGGCCTCGTAGGCAACGCCGCCCGTGAGAGCTCCGTCGCCGATCACCGCGACGACGCGACCGTCCTCGCCGATGCCCTTGCGCATCGCCTCCTTGAGGCCGACGGCGTAGCCGATCGATGTGGACGCGTGGCCGGCGCCCATGATGTCGTGCTCGGACTCGAAGATCGAGCAGAACGGGGCGAGGCCGCCGTACTGGCGGATGGTGTCCAGGCGGTCGCGGCGGCCGGTCAGGACCTTGTGGGGGTACGCCTGGTGGCCGACGTCCCAGAGGATCTTGTCGCGCGGGGAGTCGAGCAGGCTGTGGAGGGCGACAGCGAGCTCGCAGGTCCCGAGGTTGGCGCCGAAGTGACCGCCGATCTCGCCGATGGTGTCGATGACCAGCTCGCGGATCTCCTGGGCGAGCTGCTGGAGCTGGGCATCGTCGAGCCCTTTGAGGTCCCCGGGCTCGTCGACGGCGTCCAGGAGCCGCTCGAGCTTCTCGGACGCTGGCTGCTTTCCGTCGCTATTGGTCTCGCTCATGACTGCCTCGTGTAGATGAAGTCCGTGATCTGACTCAGATCGCGCGGATCGCCCTTCACCGCCTCGAGTGCCTCGTCGGCCTTGCGGTGTGACTCCGCAGCAAGGGTACGAGCCTCGTCGAGCCCGAACAAGCTGACATAGGTCACCTTGCCGTGCCGCTCGTCGCTGCCGTGCGGCTTTCCGAGCTCTTCGTCGCTGCCCGTGACATCGAGGATGTCGTCGACGATCTGGAACAGAACACCCAGCTCCTCCGCGAAACGGCGGTACGGGATTGTCTCAGGTTCCCCCAGGCTGTCGAGGGCCAGCACCACTCGGACGCTCGCCGCGATCAGGCGGCCGGTCTTCAGCGAGTGAAGCCGGCGCAGGGCATTTGCCTGTGACCCCGTCGCCTCCGGACGCGCAGCGGAGGAGGCGGCGGGCTTTTCCATGGTGACGTCTATGTATTGACCGCCCACCATCCCGTCGACGCCGATCGCGGCGAGCAGCTCGGCCAGCGCGGCGAGCACCGCTCCGGGCTCGCCCTCCTGGTGCTCGCAGAACAGGCGGACGGCCTCGGCGAAGAGGCCGTCGCCCGCCAGGATGGCCACGTTCTCGCCGTAGACGACGTGCGAGGTCGGGCGCCCCCGGCGCAGCGCGTCGTCGTCCATCGCGGGGAGGTCGTCGTGGATCAGGGAGTACGTGTGAATGAGCTCCAGCGCACCGGCCGCCGGCAGCACGGACTCGGGGTCGCGGCCGAGGGAGCGCGCCGTCGCCAGAGCGAGCACCGGCCTGATCCGCTTGCCGCCGGCGAGCAGCGAGTAGCGCATCGCCTCCTCGATTCCGGCGGTGTCGGGGATGGCCGAGAAGCGCAGCGTGTCGAGGTACGCCTCGACGAGGTCGCGAAGGTCGTCGGGGTAGGTGCTCGCCGCCGGCGCCTGGGGCTCGGCCGTCACGAGGCGTCTTCCGCGCGGGCGGCGCGCAGATCCGCCTCTATCTCCGAGCTTGCCTTGCCCACCAGGTCGGCCGCCTCGCGAGCGAGCGCCTCGACCTCCTCCTCCCCCACCTCAGGGGAGCGCAGGCGGTCGGCGATCTCACGGAGCCGCTCGGCGAGCTGGTCTGTTGAACTCATCGCGCGAAAACGGTACCGATCGCGGGCCGGCTCAGCCGGTCTTCGCGCGCGCAGCGGTGCCGAGGATGCCGTTCACGAACCCCGGGGCATCCGCTCCGCAGTAACGCTTGGCCAGCGAAACGGCCTCGTCGATCGCCACCTCGTCGGGGATGTCATCGCGGTGGCGCAACTCGAACAGGGCCACGCGCAGGATGCTCTTCTCCAGGGCGGCGATGCGGTTGAGGTCCCAGCCGCGAGCGAGGGCTGCGATCTCGGCGTCGAGCTCCTCGCGATGAGATTCGACGCCGTCTGTGAGCTCGCGGCTGAACGGCGCGGCGTCGTCGAGGGCCTCGTCAGTGGATCGGCCCGTCACTTCCTCCTGGTAGAGCGCAAAGACTGCGGCGCGGCGCTGGTCGGAGCGACGCATGGCGGCCGGCCGGCCTCAGGCTCGCGAGACGTATTCGCCGGAGCGGGTGTCCACCCGCACGCGATCGCCTTCGTTGACGAACAGCGGCACCTCAACCCGCACGCCCGACTCCAGCGTCGCCGGCTTGGTTCCGCCGCCCGACGCGGTGTCTCCCTTGAGTCCGGGGGACGTCTCGGTGACCGACATCTCGACCGCGCTCGGCACCTGCACGCCGGCGGGCCGCTCGTCGACGAACAGCACCTCGACCTCCGAGTTCGGGACGACCCACTGCATCGACTCGCCGGTCGTGTCACGTCCGACCTCGAGCTGCGAGTAGTCGGAGTTGTCCATGAAGACGGCCATCTCGCCGGAGTCGTAGAGGTACTGCATGCGTCGCGTCTCGGTCCGCACGGGCCGGAACTTCTCCCCCGCCCTGAAGGTCTTGTCGATGACGCTGCCGTCGTCCAGCTTGCGCAGCTTCGTCCGGACGAAGGCCCCTCCCTTCCCGGGCTTGACGTGCTGGAACTCCATGATCCGGTAGATCGTCCCGTCCACCTCGATATGGGTTCCGTTCTTAAACTGGTTGGTGCTGATCACGGCCGCTGAGGGTAGCGGCCGCACCCCGCCCTCGAAGGCGTCCGTCCTCGGCCGGAGAGGGCCGTCCGCTAGGGTCATTGCCGAGGGAGAGACGTGGATTCGCTCCGGACGTTCGGGGGAACGCCGGGGGACATCCTCGAAACATGGAGGACCATCAAGTGCCAAGGACGCGGCAACGGCCCCTTTCATCCCGACTTCGACTCATGACGGGTCTGGTCGCGACGGCGATTGCGGCCGTCGGATTCGGCGGACTCGCGAGCTTCGCGAGCGCCGGCACCACGACCGCCCCGCGGGGGCCGAAGGGACTCGCCTTCTACAACCCGCCGAGCAACCTGCCCTCAGGGCCTCATGGAACCTTGATCTGGCAGCGATCGGCCGGCGGGCTCGTTCCGCTCACGAGCGCCGCCCACACAAAGCTTGTCCTCTACACCTCCCGCACGCCGCAGGGCAGCGAGGACGCCGTCTCCGGCTCGGTGAGCGTCCCAAAGGGCAAGCCGCCGAAGGGCGGCTGGCCGGTGATCACGTACGCCCATGGCACCACGGGCAGCGCGGACATCTGCGCGCCCTCGCGAGTGCACAACGGGGCTCCCGCCGAAAGCCTGATCACCTACGTCGATCCGCAGCTCAATGACTGGATCAACGCCGGCTACGCGGTGGTTCGCACCGACTACCAGGGACTCGGCACGCCGGGGCCGCACCCGTACCTCATCGGCAAGTCCGAGGGCAGAAGCGTTCTCGACATCGTGCGCGCGGCGCGCGATGCGTTCCCCGGGATCAGCAAACGGTTCCTCATCGCCGGCCACTCGCAGGGCGGCCAGGCGGCGCTCTTCGCGGCCGGTGAGGCGGCGAGTTGGACGCCGAACCTCAAGCTGAAGGGCACGGTGTCCTACGCCCCGGCGTCGCACCTGCTGACGCAGGCAAAGGCTCTGCCGGCCCTCACGACCCCGAGCTCGCTGACGGCTCTGGCGACCATGATCGTGCAGGGCACCACGACGGCCTCGGCCAACGTGGACCCGAACAAGCTGCTCACGCCACAGGTGAAGCAGTTCTATCCGCTGGTGGATCAGACCTGCCTCCCGCAGCTGGCGCAGACGCGGCGGCTCGGTGGCATCGCTCCGGCCGACATGCTCACTGGGGCGAACAAGAAGCCGATCTACCGGGTGCTCGACGCCGAGAACCCGGACGTCACGACGAACGCCCCGGTGTTCCTCGCGCAGGGGACGGCCGACACGACGGTGTTCCCGCAGTTCACCACTCAGCTGAGCCACGAGCTCAAGGGGCTGGGCGACCGGGTCCGCTACCAGATGTTCCACGGCGTGGACCACGGCGGCATCGTCAGCGCGGCGGAGCCCGACGTCCTGCCGTGGCTCGAGCAGCGCCTCCCGCCGAGCAACTGAGCGGAGCGCCCGCGGCGCGGATGCGCGCCAACGTCTCGCGAGGCCGAGCGACCGCCTGATCCCATGTGACTCGGATCAGGCGGTCGCCGCTCGTCTCGAGCAGCGCCTGCCGCTCCGCGTCATCCTTGCGGGCGATCGGGTTGTCGTGCCAGGCAGCGCCGTCGGCCTCGATGACCAGTCGCTGCGCCGGCCAGCGGAAGTCGGGGATAACGCGACGGCCCGCACGTAGGAGAGGCTGGTTCACGCAGGGACGAGCGAACCCGCCATCCACGATGAGGTCGAGCACGACGTCTTCGAGCTCGCTCCGCGTCGGCGCCGCGATCCTCAGCACCTGATCGAGCCTGGCGGAGCCCCGACACGGGCCAAGCCGGCGCCTCGCGGCAACGAGCTGGCGGATGCCAGCTCGGCGCAACCCGAACGCCCGCCGCACGGCCGTCCGAAGCATCGTCTCGCTGACGACCGCCGCGAGGTCGACGAGCGTCCGGGCCGGCAAGGTGACCGGGATCCCCTCGTGACGCATCACGTCCCGTCTCTCGAGCACCGAGGAGCAGTGAACCCGGATGTCCTCGCGCCGGCGGACACCCTTTCGGGCAACGGTCACGTCTGGATGGCGCCCATCCCAGTCGACGAAACCCCATAGGGCGGCCGCGGCGAAGTGGCTAAGTACGGCGTCGGCGCCCACGCTCTTGACGGCGGCGAGGAGGCGGCCCTCGAGCGTGACGGCTCGGTGACCCACGGCGTACACCCCGCGATGAAGGGGGTGGAGCCAGCCGTTTCGAACCCGGATCGCCACCGCCTTTGGGGACAAACCGCAAGCACGCAACTCAGCGAGTGAGAGGACGCCCCACTCGTCAGCAGCGCGATCCGCCACCACCGCATCGGATCGAGACTGCACTTTGTTCCCCGTGGGGGCACAAAGTGCAGTTTCGGTGGCCGGCATACCCGGGAGGTTGCTCTCGGTGCTGTCGTTGGACAAGACCCGCGCGTGACGGATCCCGGCCGGGTATGTGTCCAGGGCCTGGATATCCTCAACGCCGTGGATACGCAGTCCAGGCGGCAGTCCGTCGAGGCGGTGCGGCATCAGCTTCGGCCGCTGTTCGATCAGGTCGTGGTCAAGGAGCTCGATCAGGACCGCATGCGGCGGTCCGGACTCGTGGTCCCGTCCGGCACACACGACCCGCCGCCTCAGCAGGGGATCGTGCTCGCCGTCGGGCCCGGGCTCGATTGGTGGGAACAGGCCGGCGTCGAGATGCCGGTGCAGCCCGGTGATCACGTCGTCTTTCCCGCGTCCGCCGGCGTCTGGGTCGAGGTCGACGAGGAGCGGCTGCTCGTGTGCCGTGTGGTCGAGCTTCTGGGCATCCTCGAGTCGGCCCGTGCCGAGCCCGAACAGGGCTGACGCCGTCAAGACGAGGCGGCGCTGATGGCGACCGCCACGCCAGCGCGCGCCCCGCGGTTCTCCGCCGTGCTCAGGGAGGGCGAGCGAGTCACTCCGCTCGAGCTCTTCTTCGATCTCGTCTTCGTGCTTGCGATCACCCAGTGCACGGCGCTCATGTCCGCGAATCCCACCTGGTCCGGTCTCGCCCAGGGAATCCTCGTGCTCGGGGTGCTCTGGTGGTCGTGGGGCGGCTACGCGTGGCTCACGAGCGTGGTCGACCCGGAGGAGGGCGCGGTGCGGTTCGCGATGTTCGGAGCGATGGCGGCGTTCCTGATCGTTTCGATCGCCGTCCCCGACGCCTTCGGCGATCTCGCGCTCGAATTCGCCCTCGCCTACGGCGCGGTGCGCGCGGCGCACATCGCGCTGTTCGTCCTCGCGAGCCGCGACGATCCCGACCTCCGCCGCTCGGTCATGGGGCTCGCCGTGAGCACCGCGCTCGGCGTCGCACTGCTCGTGGGCGCGTCGTTCTTGGACGGCCTCGCGCAGGGCGCGCTCTGGGTGCTTGCGCTGGCGCTCGACATGGGCGGCCCGTTCTTCTTCGGGTCCGGGGGCTGGAAGCTCGTCCCGGGGCATTTCGCCGAGCGTTACGGGCTGATCATCATCATCGCCCTCGGCGAGTCCATCGTCGCGATCGGCGTCGGCGCCCATGCGCACCTTGACTGGGGAATCGCCGCCGCGGCCATTCTCGGGGTCGCCGTGTCCGCCGCGCTCTGGTGGATGTACTTCGACATCGTCGCCATCGTCTCCAGGAGGCGGCTCATCGAGGCCCCGGAGGGACGTGTGCGCAATGAGCTCGCTCGCGATTCCTATTCCTACATCCACTTTCCGATGGTGGCCGGCATCGTGCTGATGGCACTTGGCCTGAAGACGACGCTTGCCCACGTCTCCGACCCGCTCCACACCGTGCCGGCGTTCGCCTTGCTCGGCGGGATCTCGGTCTACCTGCTGGGCCTGGTGGCCTTTCGCTACCGCCACGTGCGCACGATCAACCGCCAGCGACTCGGGATCGCCGTGCTGCTTCTCGCGCTCCTGCCCCTGGCGACGAACATCCCCGCCATCGCCATGCTCTCGATCGTCGTCGCGCTCCTCGCCGCGATGATCACCTACGAGACGCGGAGCTACGGAGAGGGACGGTTCCGCGCCCGACACCAGGACCTCGCTCCCGAGCGACCGGCCACCTAGAGGTAGCGTTCGCCCGCATGGAGGAGCCTCGAGACGAGGAGGGCTGGGAGCCGGAGGTCGCCGAGCTGCGGCGCCGCGAGGAGCTCGCCGGGCGGATGGGCGGCGCCGAGCGCGTCGAGCGCCAGCGCGCGACCGGGCGCCTGAACGTTCGCGAGCGCATCGACCGCCTCTTCGACCCCGGCACTTTCCACGAGACCGGCGCCCTCGCCGGCAAGGGGACCTACGACGACGAGGGTGAGCTCACCGACTTCCTGCCCGCGAACGTCGTCATCGGGCAGGGCCGGGTCGAGGGGCGGCGGGCGATCCTGCAGGGCGACGACTTCACCGTCCGCGGCGGCGCCGCCGACGCCGCCATCTGGCAGAAGGCGATCTACGCCGAGCGCATGGCACACGACCTGCGCCTCCCTCTGATCCGGCTCGTCGACGGGACCGGCGGCGGTGGCAGCGTCAAGACGCTCGAGCAGATGGGCTTCACCTACGTACCGCCGCTCCCGGGCTTCGACCTCGTGGCGCAAAACCACGCGATCGTGCCGGTTCTCGCCGCCGCGCTCGGGCCCGTCGCCGGGCTGGGCGCCGCCCGGGTCGTCGCCTCGCACTTCTCGGTGATCGTCCGCGGCACCGCTCAGCTCTTCGTTGCGGGCCCGCCGGTGGTCGCGGCGTCCATGGGCGAATCGCCCGACAAGGAGGAGCTCGGCGGCGCCCGCACGCAGTCCAAGGCGGGTGCGGTCGACAACGAGGCCACCGACGAGGAGGACGCATTCGAGCAGCTCCGCCGATTCCTCTCCTACCTGCCGGACAACGTCTGGGACGCGCCTCCCGTCCTCTCCCCCACCGACCCGCCCGACCGGCGCGAGGAGGAGCTCATCGGGATCGTCCCGCGTGATCCGCGCCGCCCGTACAAGATGCGGCGCATCCTCGAGGGGGTCCTCGACCGGGGCTCGATCTTCGAGATCGGCGCCCGCTTCGGCCCGTCGCTGATCACCGCGCTGGCCCGGCTGGACGGCCGCCCCGTCGGCGTTCTCGCCTCCGACCCCAATCACTACGCCGGCAGCCTCACCGCGGACGCCTCCGAGAAGCTCGCCCGCTTCGTCGACCTCTGCGACCAGTTCCACCTGCCGCTCGCCAACTTCGTCGACCAGCCGGGGTTCCTGATCGGCACCAACGCGGAGCGCGCCGGGACGATCCGCCGCGGCGCCCGCGCCCTCTACGCGGTTCACCAGGCGACCGTGCCGTGGGTCTCGGTACTGGTGCGCAAGGTCTACGGCGTGGCCGGGGCCGGCCACGGCGACGGCTCACGACTCAACCTCCGCTATGCCTGGCCCTCGGGCGACTGGGGCTCGCTGCCGATCGCCGGAGGCCTCGAGGCCGCCTACCGGCGCGAGCTCGAGGCCGCCGAGGACCCCAAGGCGCTCCGCGACGAGATCGAGGCGCGCCTCAACGCCGTGCGCTCCCCCTTCCGAACCGCGGAGCGCTTCTCGGTCGAGGAGATCATCGACCCTCGCGACACGCGGCCGCTTCTATGCGAGTGGGCCGCCCGCGCGCACGAGCTGATCCGCTACGAGCTGGCGGCCGGCCCGAAGTCCCGCGGTCCGAGGCCCTAGGTGCCAGGGCCGCGAAGCCGGTCCGCCTCGCGGCGGATCTCGTCCTCGGTGATGGGCTTGCGTCCGTAGACGTCCCAGGCGTTGGCGCCCACGCCGATCCCCCAGCCGAGGATCGGGAAGACCGGCCAGAAGAACCCGTCCGGTCCGCTCGTGACCGCCCAGATGCCGACCAGGCAGGCGTTGACGATGAGGTAGATGACGATGTGCGTGCGGAAGTCGCGCTTCTTCTTCAGGCGCTGGATCGCCTGCTCGCGAATCTCGTTCTCGGACTGCCCGGCGGCTTCCACGGGCCAACAATAGAGCCATTCGCCCACCGCGGATAGGCTGCGCCGCGATGCCGGAGCGGACGGTCATCTTCTTCCCCGAGGGCGCCTTCGGGCCCACGAACAACTGCGTCGGGATCGGCGAGGTCCTACGCGAGCGCGGGCACCGGATCGTGTTCGTGATCGAGGAGTCCTTCGCCGGCACGCTCGAGGAGAAGGGGTTCGAGGAGCGACTGATGCGGCTCGGCCCGCCGCCGGAGCAGGAGGAGGAGCCCGGCCAGTTCTGGAAGGACTTCATCCGCGACACCGCGCCGGTCTTCCGCAAGAGCACGTTCGAGCAACTCACGGAGTTCATGGCGCCCACCTGGGAGGCATTGCTCGACGGCGCGCGCTACGTCGACGACCGCCTCGTCGAGATCTTCGGCGAGGTCGAGCCCGACGCCATCGTCGAGGACAACGTCTGCGCGTTCCCCGCCCTCCCGGCGAGCGGCCGCCCCTGGGTGCGGATCGCGTCCTGCAACCCGCTCGAGCTGAAGGACCCCGAGCTCCCCCCTCCCTACTCCGGTCTGCCCCTCGACGACCGGTCCGAATGGGAGGCGTTCCGCGCCCAGTACTCGCGAGCGATTGCCGGCATGCACTCGGACTTCGACGACTTCTGCCAGGAGCGCGGGGCGCCCCCGCTCTCCGACGGCGAGCTGATCCACCGCTCGGACTGGCTCAACCTCTACCTATATCCGCGCGAGCTCGACTACCCGCGGTCCGCGCCCCTCGATCCCACCTGGCACAACCTCGAGTCGAGCGTCCGCGGAAGCGACGCGCCGTGGAGCGTGCCGGAGGAGATCGCCGATGGCGACGGCGCCCTCATCTACCTGAGCCTCGGCTCGCTGGGGTCGGCCGACGTCCCGCTGATGGAGCGCCTCGTCGAGTCGCTTGCAAAGACCCCGCATCGCTACGTCGTCTCGAAGGGCCCCCAGCACGACGCCTACGAGCTCGCCCCGAACATGGTCGGCGAGGAGTTCCTGCCGCAGGTCTCGGTCCTCCCCCATGTGGACCTCGTGATCACCCACGGGGGCAACAACACCGTCACCGAGTGCATGCACCACGGGAAGCCGATGGTGCTGTTGCCGATCTTCTGGGACCAGCACGACAACGCGCAGCGAGTCCACGAGACCGGGTTCGGGGAGCGGCTCCCGACCTACTCGTTCACTGATGAGGAGATCTCCCTAGCAATCGAAGGCCTGCTCGGAGAGGAGGCTTTGCACGCCAAGCTTGGGGAGATCTCGTCGCGGCTGCAGTCAAACCCCGGCAACGTCAGAGCTGCCGACCTGATCGAGCGCGTGGCCGAGACCGGGGAGCCCGCCACGGACTGAAGCGGCGGCGCGACCGGGCGCCGCATCGGACCTAGACTCAATGAAGGCGATGGACGCGCAAAGTCGACATCGCATCGAGGCGGCGACGATCGCCGTCGTCGGCGCGGAGATCGTCGCCACCGTAGCGGTCGTCACCGGCGTCGTCGCCCTCCTCGACGAGGTCGCGCCGGCCACCGGGCTCGGCATCCTCTACATCCTCGCCGTCCTCTTCATCGCCGTCCGCCGCGGCCAGGTCGCCGCGCTGGCCACCGCCGTGGTGAGCGTCCTGGCGCTCAACTTCTTCTTCATCGAGCCCCGCTACCGGCTGACGATCGCCGACTCCCACAACGTGGTCGCCCTGGGGGTCTTCCTGGTGGTGGCCCTGGTGGTGGGACGGCTCGCGGCCACCGCCCGCACGCAGACCGCTGAGGCCGAGCGTCGCGCGCTGCTGGCCTCCGCCCGCGAGCGGGAGGCGATGATCCTGGCGCAGGCGGCCTCCTCGTTTCTCGCGGGCGAGAACGTGGCGACGCAGCTCGAGCGGCTGGCCGACCGCGACGGCGCAAACGGGCCTCCGGCATTCCGCGCCGGGCTCACCGCCGCGCCGGATACCCGGCCCGCCGAGCTCGCGGTGCGGATCCCGGCCACGCGCCCTGGATGGCTCTACGGAAGACCCGACGCCGGCTGGGACCGCGCGAGCCTCGAGCGCTTGGCGCAGGCGCTGGCTCGGCTCATCGATCTCGCCCGCGAGCGCGAGCTCCTGGCCGAGCGCTCGGCGGCGGCTGAGGCGGCCCGCCGCGCCGATGCGACGAAGACCGCGCTCCTCCACGCGATCTCCCACGATCTCCGCTCGCCGCTGACGGCGATCACCACCGCCGCGAGCGGACTGCGCCAGCACGGCCTCTCGGCCGATGACCACGCCGGGCTCCTCGAGGCGATCGAGGCGGAGTCCGCTCGCCTCGCCCGGATGGTCGACGACCTGCTCGACCTGTCGCGGATCGAGGCCGGCGCGGTCAACCCGCGCACGGACTGGGCCGACCTCACCGACGCGGTGGGCCGTGCCGCGGAGCAGGTCGAGCAGCGGTTCGGGACGCACCGGATCGAGCTGGACCTCCCCGCTGACCTGCCCCTGGTCCGCGCCGACGCCGCCCAGCTCGAGCGCGTGTTCTCCAACCTGCTCGAGAACGCGGTGAAGTTCTCACCCGAGGGCGCCACGGTCCGTGTGAGCGGCGGCTCGGGAGGCGGAAGGGTGACGGTCCGCGTGACGGACTCCGGAACCGGCATCCCAACGTCCAGGCGGAGCGAGATCTTCGAGCCGTTCGTCCGCGGCGCCGGCGCCAGCCAGGGATCGGGACTGGGCCTCGCCATCTGCCGGGGGCTGGTCGAGGCGAACGGCGGCGAGATCAGCCTCCAGGGCGCAGCCGGCAAAGGGAGCACCTTCGCCGTGACGTTCCCGCTGGCCGCCCAGCCGGTGGAGGCGCAGTGAGCACCGACGGGCAGCGCGTGCTGGTCGTCGACGACGAGCCCCAGATCGTTCGCGCGCTCAAGGTCATCCTGCGGGGCGCCGGCTACGCGACCCAGCAGGCCGAGACCAAGCAGGAGGCGCTCGACGCGGTGGCCGTCCGTCCCCCGGACGCGATGGTGCTCGACCTGATCCTCCCCGATGGCTCCGGGGTCGAGGTCTGCAAGGAGGTCCGCCGCTGGAGCGGCCTGCCGATCATCGTGCTCTCGGCGGTCGGGGACGAGCGCGAGAAGGTCCGCGCCCTCGATGCCGGCGCCGACGACTACATCACGAAGCCGTTCGGAACCGGCGAGCTGCTCGCTCGCCTGCGCGCCGCGCTCCGTCGCGTGACCGAGGAGAGCGAGCCGCGGATCGAGGTCGGCGACCTGGCGATCGACCTCGAGGCTCGCCAGATCACGATCGGCGGTGAGCCGGTCCACCTCACCCCGATCGAGTTCGACCTGCTGCGCGTGCTGGCCACCCACCGCGGCAAGCTCGTGACCCATCGCCAGCTGCTCCACGAGGTCTGGGGCCCCGGATTCGAGGACGAGACCCACTACCTGCGGGTCCACGTTGCGCACATCCGCTCGAAGATCGAGCCGGATCCGTCACGGCCGCGTTACCTGATCACCGAGCCGGGGGTCGGCTACCGGCTCCGCGACCACTGATCCGCGCCCAGCACCCGCCGTCCCGGGTTAGAGCGCGACCTGCGATCCGATGATCACGGTGCTCTCCCGGGGCAGCCGGAACGCCTCGATCGGGCTTGCCGCGTTGCGGGCCATCGCGATGAAGAGCCGCTTGCGCCAGTACGTGAGCGGCGGTGCGTCGGTCGGCGCGATCGTGATGCGCGAGAGGAAGTACTTGGC
>CAVQCK010000019.1:0-27500 GCA_963710955.1 uncultured Actinomycetes bacterium
TCGAGGCGGCCGTCGGTGACCGGCAGGATCACCTGGTGGTGGACCAGGAGGTTCTTGAGGTGGGCGTCGCCGTTGTCCTCGCCACCGGCGTGGTGCCGGTAGTCGCCGGGATCCGGGGACAGGTCGCGAGCCACCTCGTTGGCCGGCTCCTTCCAGCTGGGCGGCGCCACCTTGTCGAGCCACTCGAGCGTGTCGGCTTGAAGGCCCGGCTCGTCGTCGTTGACCCAGACCCCGGCGGTGATGTGCATCGCGGAGACGAGGACCATCCCCTCGGCGATACCCGCCCCGTCGACGGCCGCCTGGACGTCCTCGGTGATCCGGACGAACTCCCGGCGTTCCGCGGTCTCGAAGGTCTTGTAGACGGTGTGGGACTTCACGCGCCCGGGGGCGCGCCGTCGCCGAAGCGGTTGGTCTCGCCCTCGGGCAGGCGGCCGTCGCGGCCCACGTAGCCGTCCTTGGCGCCGACGATGACGTAGACCGCGTCGTCGGAGCCCACGTTCCTGATCTTGCGCACCGTCGCGGGGTCGACTCTGGCCACGCCGCCCGGCTCGAGCACATGCTTTGCGCCGTCGCCGAACTCGACCTCGATCGTCCCGCGGTGGCAGAAGTAGAGCTCCTCCTGCTCGTCGTGGAAGTGGCGGCCGGTCTCGTATCCGGGCGGGAGGGAGATCGCGTTCACCCCGAAGGCGGTGACGCCCAGCGAGCGGCGGATCTTCCGGAACCCGTACTGCTCGCCCATCTGGTCGATGTTCCCGACCGCGTACCCCTCGCCCTGAACGATCTCGTCACCCATGGAGCGGATCCTACGTCGTCTTGTCTGGGCCCGGCGACACCAGACGCGGAGCGGACGATGTCGCCGGAGGGGTTGTCTATGCTTCCGCGCCGCTCTTCTTCCTATCCTGAACCTTCGAATGGCCGACGCCCCCGACATCTTCACCAAGCAGTACATCCTCACCGCGGGGCCGACGCCCCTGCCGCCGGCCGTCTCGCAGGTGATGGCGGAGCCGATCCTCTACCACCGTGCGCCGGCGTTCGTGGAGATCTACGCGCGGGTGCTCGAGCGGCTGCCGCGGGTCTTCCGACGGAGAACGAGGTGCTCTGCTTCGCCGCCACCGGGACCGGGGCGATGGAGTCCGCGGTTTCGAACCTGGTCGTCGCCGGCGAGCCCGCCGTCGTCGCCTCGTGCGGCAAGTTCGGCGAGCGCTGGGCGGAGCTCTGCGACGCCTACGGCGCCGACACGAACCACATCGAGTTCGAGTGGGGGACCAAGGTCGATCCCGAGCGGCTCGACCAGGCCCTCGGTGAGCTCGATCGTCCCCCGCGGGCCGTCTACGTCACGCAGTCAGAGACGTCGACCGGCGTCGTCAACGACATCCGGGCGATCAACGAGGTCGTGCGCGCCCACGACTCGGTGCTCTGCGTGGACGCCGTCTCGGGCCTCGGGGCGGTCGCCGCTCCCGCAGGACGAGTGGGGCGTCGACGTCGTCGTCGCCGGCTCGCAGAAGTCGCTCATGTGCCCGCCGGGCCTCGCCTTCGCTTCGGTCTCGGACCGCGCGGTGGCGCTTGCCGCGGAAAACCAGCGCGGTCGCTACTACCTGGATTGGCAGCGCACGGCAAAGGGCCAGAAGGAGGAGCCGCCCAACTCGGCGTTCACGCCGGCGGTCACGTTGTTCCGCGCGCTCGACGTTGCACTTGACCTGATCTTCGAGGAGGGGCTCGACGCTGTCTACGCCCGTCACGCACTGCTCGCACGGGCAGCGCGCGCTGGGGTGGCGGCCTTGGGAATGGAGCGCTTCGGCCCTGACGACGAGAACGCGAACGTCGTCACCGTCGCGCAGCTGCCCGACGACATCGACGGCGTCAAAGTGCCGAAGCTCATGCGTGACACCTACGGCGTCACGATCGCCGGCGGCCAGGGGCACCTGAAGGGTCAGATCGCGCGGATCGCGCACTGCGGTTACTACGGGGCGTTCGACATCGTCGTGGCGCTCACCGCGCTCGAGATGGCGCTCCGCGATCTCGGCCACGATGCCGAGCCGGGCGCGGGCGCCGCGGGGGCGCAACGCGTCTTCGCGGAGGCCGGCCTCGCACCGGAACCCGTCGCCTAGTGGCGAGCACCGACGGCAAGCCGCGGGTCCTGGTCAAGGAGAAGATCGCCGACTCCGGCGTCTCGCTCCTGCGTGAGGACTTCGACGTCGAGCTCGGGCTCGACATGTCGGACGACGAGCTGCAGGACCGCATCGCCGACTTCGACGCGATCGTCGTCCGCTCGGCGACGCAGGTCACTTCCGACCTGATCGAGCGGGCCTCGCGCCTCAAGGTTGTGGGCCGTGCCGGGACCGGCGTCGACAACGTGGACGTCGATGCAGCGACCAAGCGCGGCATCGTGGTCGTCAACGCCCCCGAGTCGAACTCTGTCGCCGCCGCCGAGCACACGCTGGCCCTCGCGCTGGCGCTGTCCCGGAACGTTCCTCGGGCCAACGCCTCCCTTACGGCCGGCGAGTGGGCGCGCTCCAAGTTCGCCGGCAACGAGCTCTACGGCAAGACCCTCGGCGTGATCGGCTTCGGCCGCATCGGCCAGCTGGTGGCGAAGCGCGCACAGGCGTTCGAGATGGACGTGATCGCGTTCGACAAGTTCGTCGCGGCCGAGCGGTTCCGTGAGCTGGGGGTGGAGCACGCGGAGACGACCGACGAGCTCTACGCCAAGGCGGACATCCTCACGATCCACCTCCCCAAGACGCCCGACACCGTGAACTGGATCGACGCCGAGGCCATCTCGCAGATGAAGGACGGCGTCCGGATCGTCAACTGCGCTCGCGGCGAGCTCGTCGACCTCGACGCGCTGGAGGCGGCACTCGAGTCGGGCAAGGTCGGCGGCGCCGCCCTCGACGTCTTCCCCTCGGAGCCGTTCACCGAGCACCCGCTCTTCGGCCGCGACAACGTCGTCGTCACTCCGCACCTTGGCGCGTCGACCGCGGAGGCGCAGGACCGCGCCGGGACGATCACCGCCGACCAGGTCAGGCGTGCCCTGTCCGGTGGCGTGGTCACCAACGCGGTCAACATCGCCGCCGTCCGGCCCGAGACGATGGAGGCGCTGGCGCCCTTCGTCCCGCTCTGCGAGCGACTCGGCCGACTGGCCCAGGGGCTCAGCAATGGCTCAGTCGATCGAATCACCGCCGAGTTCCGCGGGCGCATCGCGGAGCACGACACCCGCCTGCTCGGGATCGCGGTCCTCGTCGGGATCCTCTCCGGCCACACCGAGGAGCAGGTCAACCTCGTCAACGCACCGGCGCTGGCCGAGGAGCGCGGCATCGACCTCACCGAGCTCAAGGACCCGGTCTCCGACGAGTTCACGGAGCTCGTCACCGTGCGGATCGAGTCGGGTGACGACACGGTTGAGGTGTCCGGGACCGCCGTCGGCCCGCGCAGCCTTCCTCACCTCGTCCGTGTGTGGGACGAGCGCTTCTACATGCCGTTCGCCGACCACCTCGTCGTCTTCCGCTACAAGGACCAGCCCGGGATGATCGGCCGCGTCGGCACGATCTTCGGGACGCACGGCGTCAACATCGACTCCGCCGCCGTGGGCGCGGAGGCCTCGGGCGACGACGCGGTCCTGGCGCTCACCACCGACGCCCCCGTGCCCGACGAGCTCCTCGAGGAGATCCTGAAGCTCGAGGGCTTTCGCGCCGGCCGGGCGATCGACTCCTAGGCCGCCCGCGCGGAGGACGGCGCCGGGGTAGGGTCACAGTGATGCGCGCGGTGGTCATCCCCCGGAACGGCCCGCCCGAGGTGCTCGAGGTGCGGGAGCTGCCGGACCCGCCGTGCGGCCCGGCGAGGTTCGGATCGCGGTCAAGGCCGGCGGGCATCAACTTCGCCGACACGATGGCGCGCGTGGGGCTGTATCCCGACGCGCCCAAGCTCCCCTGCGTCGTCGGCTACGAGGTGGCGGGCGAGATCGAGTCGGTGGGGGACGGGGTCGAGGGCCACAAGGTCGGCGACCGGGTGGTGGCCGGCACGCGGTTCAACGGCCAGGCGGAGCTCGTCACCGTGCCCGCCGACCAGGTTCTCCCGCTGCCGAAGAAGCTGTCGTTCGAGGAGGGCGCGGCGTTCCCGGTCAACTACGGGACCGCGTACGCGGCGCTGGTGATCATGGGGGGCCTGAAGGCCGGCGAGCGGGTCCTGATCCACGCCGCTGCCGGCGGGGTCGGGATCTCCGCGACCCAGATCGCGAAGGGCATCGGCGCCGAGATATTCGGCACGGCGTCGCCCTCGAAGCACGACGCGATCCGGGAGCAGGGAGTCGACCACCCGATCGACTACCGCAACCTGGACTTCGAGGAGGAGGTCCGCCGGATCACGGGCGGCGAGGGGATCGACGTCGCCATGGACGCGCTCGGCCCCACGTCGTTCCGCAAGGACTACCGCCTGCTCCGGTCCGGCGGCCGCCTGATCATGTTCGGCGCCTCCGAGCTCCAGACGGGGAGCGGGAAGCGCAACCTCCCGACCGCCCTGCGAGCCATGGCCCGGATGCCCATGGCGACGATGCCGTGGTGGAAGAGCGTCGGCGTCATGAACGAGAACAAGGGCGTCTTCGGGCTCAACATGCTCTCGTGGTGGGACCGCGAAGGCAGCCTGGACCGGGTGATCGAGCCGCTGATGGCCGGGCTGGAGAAGGGCGACCTGAAGCCGGTCGTCGCCGAGGCCTTCCCGTTCGACCGGGCCGCTGACGCGCACCGCTTCATCGAGGAGCGCCGCAACGTCGGCAAGGTCGTGCTCGTCCCGTAGATGCTCCGTGAGGGGCTCTGGCCCGACCGCTGGTGCCGTTAGCTGAGTGGCTGGCTACGTCCCCGTGCTAACTCTCGCCAGCATCTCCAGCCTCTACGACCGCGCGATCGTCGACACCGGTCGCCAGCCGGAGTTCCTGTTCTTCGTCTCCTTCCTGATCACGTTCGGGTTCATCCGCACCAGCGCGCACATGATCAAGGCGCAGGTCAGCTGGTGGCCGGGCAACGTGACCGTGGGGGGGACGCACATCCACCACCTGGTGTGGGGGATCGTCATGATCATGATCACGGGCTACGTCGGGGTCACGATCGCCCCGCCGTCGCCCTGGCACGAGATCATCGCCGTGTTCTTCGGCATCGGGATGGGGCTCGCGCTCGACGAGTTCGCCCTCTGGCTGGACCTCAAGGACGTCTACTGGTCGGAGCAGGGCCGCAAGTCGATCGACGCCGTGATCATCGCGGCCACCATCAGCGGGATGATCCTGGTGGGGTTCACAGCTTGGGTGGACGTCGCCACCGAGGTGGAGGACGTCGTCTTCGCCCTCGTGGGCGCCTCCGGGCTCATCGGCATCGCAGCCACGGTCGTGAACCTGTCGAAGCAGAAGTTCGGGATTGCCATCGTCGGGTTCCTGCTCCCGCCGATCGGGATCGTGGCGGCCTTCCGGCTCGGCCGTCCGGAGTCGCTCTGGGGCCGCATCTTCTACAGCGAGGAGAAGAAGGCGCGCGCCGACGCTCGGTTCCATGGCCACCGCCGTCGCCCAGGGAGCCCGCCCAAGCAGGAGCCCGCGTCAGGTCAGTCGGGCGCCGGCTCCGGCTGAGGAGCCGATCCGGGGCCGCTCGCCGGTGCCTCGGCGGCGCCGGACGTCTCCCGGCGCCACCTCGTCCCCTCATCGATCAGCACGCCGATCGTGGCCGCGGTGGGAATCGCGAGCAGCGCGCCGAGGACGCCGGCGAGCTCCGCGCCGACCAGGATCGCGATGATCGCGACCGCCGGGTGGATCTGCACGGCGCTGTGGTAGAGCAGCGGCTGGATCACGCGGTCCTGGACCTGCTGGTAGATCGACGAACAGAACCGCCCAGACGATCAGCGCCTTCGGGAAGTCGTGGAAGGAGGCCACGATCGCGACGAACACGCCGCCGATCGTGAACCCGATCAGCGGCATCAGGTCGAAGAACCCGACGATGACGCCCATCGTCACGGCGAGGTCGACGCCCAGCAGCTCCAGCGAGAGCCAGGTGAAGACGCCGGCGGCGATCGCCAGCACGAGGTTCACGGTGACGTAGGACTTGACCACCCCGGCGATCCGAGTGGCGATCCGGCGGCAGGCGGACGGCGGTGTCGTCGTCGAAGTGCGCGAGCAGCCGCTCGCCCTGCTGGCGGCCGTCGAGCAGCAGGAAGAACGTCAGCGCGAGGATCGTGACCGCGGCGATCAGGTGCTCGAGGACGCTGACGGTGACGTCCCGGACGTCGCCCGCCGCGGCGCCGAGCTTGGAGGGGATCGAGGAGGCCTGGCTCTGGAGCGTCCCGGTGATGTCGTACTTGTGGTTCAGGTGCTGGAACTGGGGGTTCTGATTGGCCCACTGCCGGAAGTCCGCGATGTAGCCCGGCACCTTGGAGCCGAGGTGCTCGAACTCCGTGATGATCGGCGGCACGACCTGCAGCACGAGGAACACGAACACTCCGAAGGTGATCAGGTAGACGAGGAGGATCGAGAGCCAGCGCGGGAAGGGGTGGCGGCCCCGCAGGTGGACGCTCTCGATGCGGTCGACGGCCGGGTTGAGCGCCAGTGTCAGGAACACGGCGGCGAAGAGCCAGCGGAGGGTCGTGCGCACGTGAAGGATCACGACCAGGAGCAGGGCGGCGACGGCGATCACACAGAGCGAGATCGCCACGACCTTTACAACGGCTCTGGCCTGGATCCGGGCGGCGTCCATCAGGTGTGTAAGTGAGGGGCTTTAGCCCCGAAACTGGCAGGTGTCGTTGCTGGTTCCTGTAGCTACGAACGGCCGAGGTCTTCCAGGAGGGATTCAGCGCGTGCGCTAAAGTCCCTGCCCGATGACCCTCCGGCTGTCCAGCCTCGCGCTTCTCCTTCTCCTCCCCCCGCGGGGGGATTAGCGCTGGGCGGCGCGATAGCCGCAACGACAAGGTCATCAAAGTCTTTAGGAGAAGGAGGAAAGGCCAATGAACGGCCCGCAGGTACCGGACGACAAGCGCGTCCACATCTTTGACACGACGCTGAGAGACGGCGAGCAGTCCCCGGGCATCTCGCTGAACACCCACGAGAAGGTCGAGATCGCCCAGCAGCTCGCCCGACTGGGCGTCGACGTGATCGAGGCGGGCTTCCCGATCACCTCGCCCGGCGACTTCGAGGCCGTCCAGGCAATCTCGCGAGACGTCGAGGGCCCGGTGATCTGCGGTCTCGCGCGCACTCACAAGGCCGATATCGACGCGGCGTGGGGCGCGATCAAGGACTCCTCTCGCCCGCGGATCCACACGTTCGTTTCGACCTCTGACATCCACATCGAGCACCAGCTCCAGACGACGCGGGACGACGTGAAGGGGCAGGCGCGCGCGGCCGTGGCCCTGGCGCGCTCCTACTGCGAGGACGTGGAGTTCTCGCCGATGGACGCGACTCGCGCCGACGTCGAGTTCACGGCGGAGGTCTGCGCAATCGCCGTGGAGGAGGGCGCGACGGTGGTGAACATCCCCGACACCGTTGGCTACACGACGCCCGCCGAGTACCAGCGCTACTTCGAGCGCCTGTACGAGCTGGTTCCGGGTCTCCGGAAGGTGCGGATCTCGGTCCACTGCCACGACGACCTGGGTCTCGCGGTCGCGAACTCGTACGCGGGGATCCTCGCTGGCGCCCGCCAGGTCGAGTGCGCCGTGAACGGCATCGGCGAGCGGGCGGGCAACTGCTCGCTGGAGGAGATCGTGATGCTCCTACGGACGCGTAGGGACGTGCACGGCTTCGACACCGGCGTCGACACCCGCGAGCTGGCGCGCACGAGCCGCATGGTCTCGCGCTTCACGGGCTACGCCGTCCAGCCGAACAAGGCGGTTGTGGGCCGCAACGCGTTCGCCCACGAGTCGGGAATCCACCAGGACGGTGTCCTGAAGGAGCGCACGACCTACGAGATCATGGACGCCCGCGACGTCGGGCTCGAGTCCAACTCCATCGTGCTGGGCAAGCACTCGGGCCGCCACGCTCTCCGCGACGCGCTGGAGCAGCTGGGATTCAAGGTCGAGGGCAACGCGCTGAACCAGGCGTTCGCCCGCTTCAAGGAGATCGCTGACAAGAAGAAGCAGGTCACGTCGCTCGACCTCGAGGCCATCGTCTCCGAGGAGATGCGCGAGTCGGCCGAGCGCTACGTGCTCGAGTCCTTCGAGGTCACCGCCGGCTCGCACACCGAGCCGCGCGCGAAGGTGACGGTCCGCACCCCTGCGGGGGAGAGCTCGGTCGGCGAGTCCGCCGGCGACGGGCCGGTGGACGCCATCTTCGGCGCCATCCGCGTCGCCACCCACACCGAGTCGGAGCTCCGCTCCTATACGGTGTCGGCAGTGACCGAGGGCGAGGACGCGCTGGGTGAGGTGACCGTGACGCTTCGTGCGCACGGCAGGCTGGCCAGCGGCCAGGGCGTGGCCACCGACATCCTCGAGGCCTCAGCGCGCGCCTACGTGCGCGCGCTGTCCAACGCGCTCGAGGGCGCCGCGATCCGCGAGGCCGAGGAGGTCGCCGCGGAGGCCGCGGTCGAGCCCGCGACCCCGGGGCCGTAGCCATGGCCGGCTCCCTGGAGGGAAAGAAGGCGGTCGTCACCGGTGCCTCGTCGGGGATCGGCGAGGCAACGGTGGAGGCGTTGGTGGCCGAGGGCGCCGCGGTCAGCGTCGGCGCGCGCCGACGCGACCGGCTCGAGGCGCTCGCGGAGCGCGTCGACGGCACCGTCCACGTGCATGAGGTCGACATCACCGACGAGGCCGCGGCCCGCTCGTTCATCGAGGACTCCGCGGCCGCCCTCGACGGGCTCGACATCCTGGTCAACAACGCGGGCGTGATGCTCCTCGGCCCGGTCGCGGGCGCCGACGTCGAGCACTGGCAGCGGATGATCAACGTCAATCTCCTCGGGCTCCTCTACTGCACCCACGCGACCCTGCCCATCATGGGTGCCGCGGGCAGTGGCCACGTCGTCAACGTCGCCTCCGTGGCGGGGCGCCAGGCCAGCCTCGGATCCGCGGTCTACAATATGACCAAGTTCGGCGTCGTCGCCTTCTCGGAGGCGCTCCGCCAGGAGGTCCTGCACGCCAACGTCCGGGTCACCTGCGTGGAGCCCGGGTTCGTGGAGACCGAGCTCCAGGGTCACAACGAGCATCCGATGGTGGTGGAGGCAATCGAGAAGATGCGAAAGGACCTGGGGGACGACGTCCTGAAGGCCGCCGACATCGCCGACGCGATCGTCTACGCGCTCTCCCGCCCGCCGAACGTGGCCATCAACGAGGTCCTGGTTCGGCCGACCAAGCAGAGCCGCTAGGCCAGCCGCGTAAGCCCGACCACGACCTGCACGGCGAGCTCGTCCGGCGTCTCGCCCGCCTCGACGAGCTCGGCGACCTGCGCCAGGCGAGCGGTCCGCTCCTCCTCGGGCAGCGCCGCCACGAAGCTCATCGAGGCCACGTAGGCGACGATGCCCTCCGGGTCCGCCGGCTGGGAGGTCGTGACCCGAACCTCCCACGGATCTGTCCATCCGCCGGCCTCCTTGACCGCCTCGTGCCACGGCGGGCCGTCGAAGTAGGGGTGCTCCGGCCGCAGCTCCATCAGCAGCGTGCCGACGTCGTGCCCCCAGGACGCCGCGCCCCAGTCGGGAACCGTCGTGAGGATCGCGAGCCCGCCGCCGGACTGCAGCACGCGCCGGATCTCCTCGACCGCTCGGGCCTGGTCGAACCAGTGGAACCCGTCGGCCACGGTGACCGCCTGCACGGAGCCGTCCTCGAGCGGGATGTCCTCGGCGACGCCCTCGCGCACGCGCTCGGCGCCGATGCCGGCGACGAGCCTCTCGCGCATCGCCTCCTGCGGCTCGACCGCGACCACGTCGAGCCCGGCCGCGAGCAGGGCGCGGCTGAGCTTGCCGGTCCCCGCTGCCAGGTCGAGAACCGGGGCGCCGGTCCTCAGCGCAAGCTCCGCGGCGAGCGCTCCACCTACCGCGGGGGCGTAGTTCGGCCGTCCGCGCTCGTACGCGAGGGCGACGGCGGCGAACTTCGCGGCCAGTGGATGGAGGGCCATGCCGGCAGCGTATTCGCGTGACCGGCGAGCGATCAGCGGGAGGTGACCTCCAGGATCGCGGGGACGACGACGCCCCATGTCCTGCGCGGCAGCTCGTGTCCCGTCTGCCCCAGGGTGAGCAGCTCGGCACCCGGGATCTCGTTCGCGAGCGCGACGCCGTGCTGGTGGGGAAGGACCGGATCGTCGGTGCCGTGGATGACCAGCGTGGGCACATCGAGGTCGCCCAGCCGGTCGCGCCAGGGCTTGCCTCCGTCGAGGAGGTTGTGGTTGGTGAAGCTCGATTCGATATTGGTCGTGCGGTCGAAGACGCGCCCGGCGAGCTCGCGGAACCCGGCCTCGTCGAACGGAGCGCCGGGGCTGGCCGAGACGTGGGCCAGGTGGACCATGTAACCAACGACCTCGGAACGGTCCGACCAGTCGGGCGGCTCGCGGCTGAACGCGGCGATGGTCTCCTCCGACATGCCTGGCAGGTCCCCGCCGGGGCCGGCGGGGCTGGTGGAGACAAGGGTCAGCGAGGCGACCCGATCCGGGTGGGCGAGCGCCGCCACCTGGGCGATGGCGCCGCCCATGGACATCCCGACCAGGTGTGCCTTCGTGATGCCCACCGCGTCGAGCACGCCGAGCACGTCGTCGGTCAGGTCCTCGCCCGAGTACCCGGGAGCGCCCGGTTCGTAGCTGACTGACCTGCCCGTGTCGCGATGGTCGTAGCGGACCACGAATCGCTGCCCGGCCGCGAGGCGCTCGCAGAACTCGCCCTCCCACCAGTCCATCGAGCCGCTCGATCCCATGATGAGCACGATCGCTGGGTCTGCGGGGTCCCCGAAGCGCTCGACGCACAGCTCGACGCCGTTTGCATCGACGATCTCGTCGGCCGCGACGGTCGGCTTCCCTAGGAGTTCAGGATCCGCTTGACCCGCGGGTCGCGCTTGTCGACGACCACGTGCTTGTTGCCGCTCTTCGGGTGGAAGAGGTCGTGCCACACGTCGTGCGGGAGCTTTCGCCCGCGCTTGACGCCGCAGCGGCAGCCTGGGTGGGCCTTGTGTTTGTCCTTCTCGGCTGCCTTCTGGTTCGCGAAGAGCTTGTTCTTGGCGTGCGATTGGCAGGCCTTGCAGGCCTGACAGCTATGGGTCGCCTTGTGAGAAGCGCTGCAGTCGTAGTGCGGACCTTCGGGGGCCAGCTTGTAGACCCGCTTGCGGTTTCGGCCGCCCCCGGCGAGGGCTCCCGCCGCCGGGAGTCCGAAGGTCGCCGCCAGCGCGCCTGCCGCCGCTCCGGCACGCGTGAGGAAGCTACGACGCGAGGTGCTCTCAGCCACTGTTCTCCCTTGGCCCCGGCGCCTCGGCCTGCGGAGCCGCTGACCACGCTCGACACGGGGTTTTTACGCCTCGCCGAATTCGCAACCAACGGCTTCACAGGCCGAACGCAGCCGGTGACGTTCGTCACTAGCGACCCTCCCACAGGTTGGTGCGCTCGTCAAGGGCTCGCGTCGAGGCTCCGGTAGACAGTTGTACGTGATAACGTACGCGCCCTGATGGCGGTGACGGTCACGAACGAGCGAGCGGGCGCGGGCGGAACGCTCGTCGATACGCCCTCAGTCGGCGTCCGGATCCGGGCACTGCGGGAGGCGATGGGCCTGTCGCTACGCGACCTGGCCGATCGCAGCGGAGTGAGCGCGCCGATGCTCTCCCAGGTCGAGAGGGGGGAGACGAGCCCGACGCTCGCCGTCGCGGCGCGGATCGCGGCGGGCCTGGAGCTGACGCTCTCCCAGTTGCTCCGCCTGGACGAGGACCGCCACGTGGTCGTCGTTCGCCGCGGAGAGGGACGCAAGCGCCGGCGGAGCGGGCACCGGGTGGAGGAGCTGACTCCGCCACTCCCGGGCCAGCGCGCCGACGTCTCCATCCACCGCCTTGATCCCGGCGCCGTGACCGGCGGGCCGGATGATCCGCCGCTCCACGAGCCGGGCAGCCGCGAGACCGCGGTCGTCCTGGACGGGACGCCGACGCTCGTCGTCGACGGCGAGCGCCACGAGCTTCGCACGGGCGACAGCGTCACCTTCGACGCTGATCTCGCCCACCATTTCGAGAACAATGCGAGCCAACCCGCCGAGCTGCTCGCGGTGGTGGCCGCCGGCCTGCGCAGGAGCTGATGACGATGCCAAAGACGATGTTCGACAAGATCTGGGACGCGCACGAGGTCGCGGACGGGCTGATCTACATCGACCTCCACCTCGTGCACGAGGTGACCTCGCCGCAGGCCTTCGACGGCCTGCGCATGGAGGGTCGCTCGGTTCGCCGCCCGGACAAGACCGTGGCGACCGCTGATCACAACGTGCCAACCGACGGCACGCCCGCTGCACGGATGATCGCCGACGAGCTGTCGCGGATCCAGGTCGAGACGCTGGAGCGCAACTGCGCCGAGTTCGACATCCCGATCTACTCGCTGGGCTCGGACCGCCAGGGCATCGTCCACGTGATCGGCCCCGAGCTGGGCATCACCCAGCCCGGCCTGACGATCGTCTGCGGCGACAGCCACACCTCGACGCATGGCGCCTTCGGCGCGCTGGCGTTCGGCATCGGCACCTCGGAGGTGGAACACGTCCTCGCGACCCAGTGCCTGGTCCAGCGGCGGCCGAAGACGATGCGGATCGACTACTCGGGCGAGCTCGGCGCGGGCGTCAGCGCCAAGGACCTCATCCTGGCGACCATCGGCCGCATGGGCGTGAGCGGCATGGTCGGTCACGCGGTCGAGTACGCCGGCGACACGATTCGCGGCCTCTCGATGGAGAACCGGATGACCATCTGCAACATGACCATCGAGGGCGGCGGTCGCGCGGGCATGATCGCCCCGGACGAGACGACCTTCGAGTGGGTCTCCGGGCGCCCCGGCGCCCCCGAGGACTTCGACGCGGCCGTCGCCGCCTGGCGCGAGCTGCCGACCGACGAGGGCGCCGAGTTCGACACCGAGGTGGATGTCGACGCCGCGGCCATCTCGCCGATGGTCACATGGGGCACCAATCCCGGCATGGTCACCCAGGTCACCGATGCGGTTCCGGATCCCGGGGCCTGGGGCGAGGCCGCGGCCGACCGCGAGGCCGCCGAGCGAGCGCTCGCCTACATGGCGCTGGAGCCCGGCACGCCGATAACCGACATCGCGCTCGACCGCGTGTTCATCGGCTCGTGCACGAACTCGCGGATTCAGGACCTGCGCGAAGCGGCGTCCATGGTCGACGGGCGCAAGGTCGCCGGATCGGTCCGGGCGATGGTCGTCCCCGGCTCCCAGCAGGTCAAGGCGCAGGCGGAGGAGGAGGGCCTCGACGACGTGTTCCGCTCCGCCGGCTTCGAATGGCGCACCGCCGGCTGTTCGATGTGCCTGGGCATGAACCCGGACATCCTCGACGAGGGCGAGCGTTGCGCCTCCACCTCGAATCGCAACTTCGAGGGCCGCCAGGGCCGCGGCGGGCGCACCCATCTCGTGAGCCCGAAGATGGCGGCGGCAGCGGCAGTCGAAGGAAGCTTCGTGGACATCAGGAGCTGGGCGTGAGACCCGTAGATGTGATCGAGGGGAAGGTCTCGGTGGTCGAGCGCGCCGACGTCGACACCGACCAGATCATCCCCAAGCAGTTCCTGAAGCGGGTCGAGCGCACCGGCTTCGGCGAGTTCCTGTTCTACGACTGGTTCCGCTCCGGTGAGCTCGAGCTCGAGCCCAACCCGATCCTGGTCGCCGGGCGCAACTTCGGCTCCGGGTCCTCCCGCGAGCACGCGGTGTGGGCGATTCAGGACTTCGGGTTCAAGGCGGTGATCGCGCCGTCGTTCGCCGACATCTTCTACGTCAACTGCACGAAGAACGGCCTGCTCCCGGTGATCCTGCCCGAGGCCACATGCCGCGACCTCGCGGCGGCGGGCGACGGCAGGATCGACGTCGACGACCAGACGGTGACCTTCGCGGGCGGCGTGGTCGAGTTCGAGATCGACGAGGAGACGAAGCACCGGCTGCTTCACGGCCTCGACGACATCGGGATCACCCTCAAGGACGAGGGCGCGATCACGGCCTTCGAGCAGGCGGGCGGCGCCGACCGCGGCGCCGTCACCACCGCGCTGTGAGTCCCGACCCCCAGCACCGCGAGTGGGACGCATCGGCGTATGATCGCGTCTCCGACGTGCAGGAGGACTGGTCGCGGGGCGTCCTCGAGCGCCTCGAGCTAAGCGGCGACGAGATCGTGCTCGACGCCGGCTGCGGGAGCGGGCGTGTGACCCGGCTCCTGCTGGAGCGCCTGCCCGAGGGTCGCGTCATCGGCGTCGATGCGTCCCGGTCGATGATCGAGGCGGCACGAGAGGCGCTTGGAGACCGGACCGAGTTCATCGTCTCCGACCTGCTCGATCTGGACCTGGACGAGGCGGTGGACGCCGTCTTCTCCAACGCCACGTTCCACTGGATCCTCGACCACCGGAAGCTTTTCGAGCGTCTGTACGCCGCGCTTCGGCCCGGCGGAGCGCTCGAGGCGCAGTGCGGCGGGATCGGCAACCTCGACGAGTTCCTGAACTCGCTCGAGAACGTCAACGGCGACGAGCGCTTCGCGCCCTACGTACGGGGCATCGCCAGCTCGTGGAACTTCGCGTCCCCGGGCGACACCGAGATGCGACTCAAGAGCGCGGGCTTCACGGATGAGCGGTGCTGGCTCGAGGAGCGGATCGAGAAGCCGCGCGAGCCGCGCGAGTTCCTCCGGACGGTGTGCGTCCGCCAGCACCTGGAGCTGATGCCCGAGGAGCTGCGCGAGCCGTACCTTGACGCGGTGCTCGAGTACCTCCCGCGCCCGCTGACCCTGGACTACATGCGCCTGAACATCTCCGCCCGTAGGCCGGCCTAGTTCCTGCCGCCGGCCGCCTGGCGGAACGCCCGGCGCAGCCTCTGGGTGACCCGGCCGGGATGGCCGAGCGCCTCGTTGCCTGACTGATCGCGACCCTCGGTGTCCTGCGCCGACGCGTTCGGCCCGGGCGGAGGCGGCGTCGACTGCGGCCCGTGCTTGTAGCGCCAGAGGATTGCGTCAAGCCGCTGCTGAGGCACCTGGTCCAGGGCGTTGAGCGGCAGGCCCCTCGAGGCGCGCCGGTTGGCGGCGGTGTTGGGGTTGGTCGCGGTGACGCTGACCTTGGGCCTGATTGCGTTGTAGGGCGCGGCATTCCGCGGCGTTGGCGTCATGGCGTCGTAAAGCGGCACGGACAGGTGCTCGGCGAGGTTGAGCGGCTTCATCCCGATGATCTTCTCCGTGGTTCGGAGGAAGGAGAGCTGGTCGTAGCGATCGTGGACGACGGCTCCCCTCTGCGTGTAAGGGCTGATGACCATCGCGGGAATCCGGTGGGCGTCGACGTGATCGGCGCCGTCCTGGGAGTCGTCCTCCATCACCAGGATCAGGGAGCTCTTCCAGATCTTCGAGTGCGAGATCTCCTGGACGATCTGGCCGAGGCCCCAGTCGTTGTCGGCGACGTCGGCATTCGGGGTGCGCTTTCCGGGCGCGACCCCCTGCGTGTGGTCGAGCGGGAGGGACATGTAGTTGAGCGCCGGCACCGAGTTGGTCAGGAGCTGGGACTGGAAACGCGTCTTGAAGCACGTGAAGCGCGAGTGCGACGTCGGTGGGGCGCCGGCGGGCACCGAGGAGTCGTAGACGTCGACGTTGCTGACACCGACCGGGTTGAAGATCGCGATGTCGCCGTCGTAGCAGCCGTTGAGCCCCACGTCGGAGTTCTTGAGGACCTGGGCGTTGGTGGCGGTCTCGGCCGCGGTCCGGTCCTTGTCGGGGAACGGCGACAGCCCGGCGAGCGCCTCCCCGTAGTTGAAGAACGAGATGTTCTCTGCCAGGGCCCGTTGGAAGATGTAGCCCTTCGGCGGCGCGCTGACCTCGTACGCGCCGAAGTCGTACGGGCGACCGCGGCCGGAGTAGTTCTGCGGCCAGTTCTTCGTCACGTAGTCCGAGACCGCGCCGGCGGCAGTCCAGTAGTGGCCGTCGATCGACGCCTCGGAGTTCGCGTAGACGTGGTCCAGTAGCGGAAAGCGCCGGACGAGCGCGTGGGTGTTCGGGGTGATCCGCTTGCCGAACAGGGTGAGGTGCTTGTCGCCGTCCCCGCGCGGGTCGTCCCCAAGGACCTGGTCGTACGTGCGGTTCTCCTTGACGATGAAGAAGACGTGCTTGATCGGCCCGTTGGCCCGGATCGGGGTGTTCGCCGGCGCCTGCTGCTGGTTGACCGGGTGGATCTGGCGGTCTGCCTTGGGCGTCAGGTTCCGGATCTTCTTGTCGCTCGGGAAGCGCAGGATGCCCGAGCTGCCCCGGACGATCGACGGCAGGTACTGGAAGCTGTTGATGAAGTCGTCGGAGTCGTTGGGGGAGTTCGGGTTGGGCCCGTTCGGGTTGGGGCCGACGCCCAACCCGCGTGCCGAGATCCAGGCGAGCTTGTCGTTGACCGAGCGCGCTGTCGCCACCGTGGGGTAGGAGCCCACGGGCAGGCGACCGACGAGCTGGAATGGCTTCGCCCGGCGCTTGCCCTTGTGGGACGGATCGCAGCGATGGGCACGGGAGAGGGCGAAGACCGCGACGGCATCCTCGCCGGAGTCGGCGGACAGCAGGTCGCAGCCGTCCTTGGTGACGGTCACCTGGGTCGGAGTCGTGCCAGCGCCCTTCGGCCGCGCGAGCGAGAGCGTCCGCTTCAGCGTCAGGCGCTTTGTGTTGATGACCCCGATCTGATCGTCGTTGGCGATCGCCACGAACGCGAGTGGGCGCTTGGGATCGACGGCCATCCCCTCGGGATGAGAAAGGTGCGCGCCGGCCTGGATCGTCTTGACTATCTGGCCCGTCGCCAGGTCAATCACGGAGACGATGCCCTGGGTCTCGCCCGTGACCAGCCCGTACTTCCCGTTGCTGGTGATCGCGGCGCCGTACGGGTAATGGCCGACCCTGACGTAGCGAACGCTCTTCGTCTTGGTGTCGATGATCGCCGCCCGATCGGCCAGGTTCAGCGCCGCGAGCAGCGTGTGACCGTCCGGGCTCAGCGCGAGGTCGCGCGGCCACGACAGCGTGGCCGTCTTCTGCGGCGGGAACGTCTGGTAGGGCGGGGAGCCGGGGGGCGGCGGTACGGGGATCGTGCCTTTGCGCTTCGCGTGGCCGGACTTCGGCTTGAGCTTGAAGACCGAGACGACGTCGCCCTCGCCGCCCGGGATGCTGGCCGGGGCGGCCTGGTCCGTGAACGGCGAGTTCGCGATGCCCGAGACGTAGGCTCGCCGGCCGTCGCGGCTGATCGCGATCCCGCCGCTCAGACCGGGCATGCGGATCTTCTGGACCATCTTGCCGGCGTGATCGCCGGTCACCTTGACGATGCGGATGTCGTTGATGCCGCGGCCCGTGGAGAGCGTCCACAGGAAGCGGCCGTTCGGCGTGAGCGCGCCGCCGGTTGGGAAGTTGCCGAGCTTGGTGAGCTTGCCGACCGGGTTGAGTTGCCTGCCCGTCGGCTGGATCCGGGTGCTCGGCCCCACGATGTTGCTGCCGCCACCGGTCGCGGACCACGCGATGCTCGCGGCGCCGAGGACGGCGATTCCCAGTGCGGCTCCGCGAACCAGCCTTCCCGGCATTCGCGGCATTCTGCCACTCACCCGACCAGGCCGTGTTGCCTACCCGTAGACGCGTCAGGCATGATGCCCGCCCATGAGCGCGGCACGAGCAGTCCCCAAGCATCGTGGTCCTGGCAGGCGACGGGATCGGGCCCGAGATCCTCTCGGCGGCTCGCCGGCTGCTGGACGCGATCGGGCAGTTCGAGTTCGTCGAGCATCCTGTCGGCGGCGCGTCGATCGACGAGCATGGGACGGCCCTGACCGACGAGGTGCTCGAGGCGTGCCGTGGCGCGGACGCGGTGCTCCTCGGCGCCGTCGGCGGGCCGAAGTGGGACACCACCGATCCCGACGCGCCGCGCCCCGAGCAGGGCCTCCTGGGCCTTCGCAAGGGCCTCGGCCTGTACGCGAACCTGCGCCCGGTCCGCCCGAGCCCCGCGCTGGTGGACGCCAGCCCGTTGCGCCCGGATCGCATCGCCGGCACCGACCTTCTCGTGGTGCGCGAGCTCACTGGCGGCATCTACTTCGGCGACAGCGGCCGCGACGGCGACCGCGCGCACGACGACTGCGCGTACACGGTCGCCGAGATCGACCGGATCTCCCGCGTCGCCTTCGACGCGGCACGCCGGCGCGGCGGGAGCGACGGCGGTCCGAGGGTGACCTCGGTGGACAAGGCAAACGTCCTCGAGACCTCGCGCCTGTGGCGCGAGACGGTGGAGCGCGTAGCGACCGAGTACGAGGACGTCGAGCTCGACCACATGCTGGTCGACAACGCCGCCATGCAGCTCGTCGCGAGACCGGCCAGGTTCGACGTGATCCTCACCGAGAACATGTTCGGCGACATCCTCAGCGACGAGTCGGCCATGCTCACCGGCTCGCTCGGGATGCTGCCGTCGGCCAGCCTCGGCGCCGACGGGCCCGGCCTCTTCGAGCCGGTCCACGGATCGGCCCCCGACATCGCCGGCACCGGGACGGCCAATCCCCTCGCGACCTTTCTCTCGGTGGCGATGATGCTCCGCCACGGCCTGGACATGCCCGAGCAGGCGAGCGCGATCGAGGCGGCCGTCGACGCGGCGCTCGAGCGCGGCCTCCGCACCCCCGACCTCGCCGGGCCGGCGGATGAGCCGGTCGGGACCGAGGAGATGACCGCCGCGGTCATCGAGGGCTTGACTCGGTAGGTCATACTTTCTCGGCAACAGAAAGCAAGCCCGGAGGAAGCAGTGGACAAGTCTGAGTGGATCTGGATGAATGGCGAGCTCGTCCCGTGGGAGAACGCCAACGTCCACGTACTCAGCCACGGCCTCCACTACGGCACGGGCGTCTTCGAGGGCATCCGCGCCTATGAGACCGACCGCGGCACCGCCGTCTTCCGGCATCGCGAGCACCTGGAGCGGCTCGCTCGCTCGGCCCAGCTGTACTACATGGAGCTGCCGTACTCCGTCGACGAGCTTCGCGACGCGACGCACGAGCTGATCAGGCGCAACGGGCTTGCGAGCTGCTACATCCGGCCGATCGCCTTCCGGGGCTACGGCGAGATGGGATTGTTCGCCCAGAGCGCGCCGATCGACGTCGTCGTGGCGGTCTGGCCATGGGGCGCCTACCTCGGCGAGGAGGGCAAGCGCAGCGGCATCCGGTGCAAGGTGTCCTCGTGGCGCGGCATCTCCGGCGACAGCCTGATCCCGCACGCGAAGGCCTCGGGCCAGTACCTGAACTCGATCCTGGCGAAGACGGAGTCCGCCAACGCGGGCTACGACGAGGCGATCCTGCTCGACGTCCAGGGCAACGTCTCCGAGGGCTCAGGCGAGAACGTCTTCATCGTCCGCGACGGCATCCTCTCGACGCCGGGCCACACCAACTCGATCCTCGACGGCATCACCAGGCGGTCCGTGATCCAGATCGCGAACGACCTCGGCTACACGGTCGAGGAGCGCGACATCGCGCGGGCCGAGCTCTTCCTGGCCGACGAGGTGTTCCTCACCGGCACAGCGGCCGAGCTCGTTCCGGTTCGCGAGGTGGACGACCACCAGATCGGCGGGCCCGGCGAGATGACCCGGGTCATCCAGGCGAAGTTCGAGGACGCGCTGCACGGGCGCGCCCCCGAGTACCTCGAGTGGCTGGACGTGGTCGAGCAACCGAGTAAAGTCACGTCGTGATGCGTCTCATCGCTGGAGGCATCGAGCGAATTAGGAGCGCCGCGGCGGCGTAAATCGCCCCGTGGCCGCGCGGCCTGAGCCGCGCACCCCTCTCGCTCGTCCCCCCAACGGAAAGGCATCGACTTGAACCAGCAACGACACCAGCCAGTTTCGGGGGCTGACGCCCCCTCACGGACGCCCGCTGTAAAGCTCTACGACACGACCTTGCGCGACGGCATGCAGGGCTCGGGAATGTCCCTGTCCGCGTCCGAGAAGGTCCGCGTGGTCCAGGCGCTCGACGGGCTGGGAATCCACCTCATCGAGGCCGGCTTCGTCGGCTCGAACCCCAAGGACGCCGAGCTGTTCGCCCTGCTCGCGAACGTCGAGCTCGAGTCGGCCGACGTGTGCGCGTTCGGCATGACCCGCCGGCGCGGCGTCGCCGCGGAGGAGGACGCGGCGCTCCGCGAGCTCGCGGAGTGCTTCGCGCCGGTGTGCACCCTGGTCGGCAAGACCTGGGGCCTCCACCTCGAGAAGGTCACCAAGGTCTCGCGCACCGAGAACCTCGGGATGATCACCGACTCGGTCTGCTACCTCGTGGGCAACGGCAAGCGCGTCGTCTACGACGCCGAGCACTTCTTCGACGCGTGGCGCGAGGACTCCGAGTACGCGCTCGAGTGCCTGCGCGCCGCGGTGGCCGCCGGCGCCGAGAACGTCACCCTGTGTGACACGAACGGCGCGACGCTGCCGTTCCAGGTGGCCGAGGCGACTCGCGCGGCCGTCGATGCGCTGGGGGACAGGGTGGAGGTCGGCATCCACGCCCACAACGACGCCGAGTGCGGCGTCGCCAACTCCCTCGCCGCAGTCGACGCAGGGGCCCGGCTGGTCCAGGGCACCATGAACGGCTACGGCGAGCGCACCGGCAACGCGAACCTCGTGTCGATCCTTCCGGCGCTCCAGCTGAAGATGGGCTACGAGTGCGTGCCGGATGACCGGCTGCGGCGGCTCACCGAGACCTCCCATCTGGTGGACGAGCTGTGCAACCTGCAGCCCGACCCGGACCGGCCCTACGTCGGCCGCAACGCCTTCGCCCACAAGGGCGGGATGCACGCGGCCGGTGTTCAGGCGGACGCCCGTACGTTCGAGCACATCGAGCCCGGCCTGGTGGGCAACAGCCGTGACGTGCTGATCTCGGAGCTCGCCGGCAGGGGCTCGGTCCAGAGCCGCGCCGAGGGTGCCGGCATCGACCTGGACGCGGACGCCGCCAAGCGGGCCGTCGAGAGGATCAAGGAGCGCGAGCACCGCGGCTACCAGTACGAGGCCGCCGACGCGTCCTTCGAGCTGCTTCTGCGCCGGGAGGCCGGCAGCTACCTGCAGCTCTTCCGGCTCGAGGGCTTCCGCGTGATCACCGAGAAGCGCGCGAACGGCCGGGTCGAGACCGAGGCCACGATCAAGATCTGGGTCGACGGCCAGCGCTTCGTGCGCACGGCCGAGGGCAACGGGCCGGTCAACGCGCTCGACCGCGCGTTGCGCGAGGCGATCACCGAGCTGCATCCCCACCTCGCCCAGATCGAGCTCGTCGACTACAAGGTGCGCATCCTCGACACCCACCACGGCACCGGCGCCGTGACCCGGGTTCTGCTCGACTCGGCGGACGGCAGCGAGTCCTGGGGGACGATCGGCGTCTCCGAGAACATCATCGAGGCCTCGTGGGAGGCACTCGTCGACTCGCTCGAGTACGCGTTCCAGCCGAAGGAGCGACCGCCGGCACCGAAGGAAGACGCCGAGGTAACCGCGGGCCGTTGACGGCTTCCGAGCCGATCCCACTCGCCCGACCCGATCTCGGGCCCCGCGAGGAGGAGCTCCTGCTCGAGGTGCTGCACACCGGCCAGCTGTCGCTGGGCCCGGTGCTCGAGCGGTTCGAGCGGGACTTCGCCGGCTGGCTCAGGACGGACGATGCCGTCGCGGTCTCATCCGGGACGGCCGCGCTGCACCTCGGGGTGAGGGCGCTGGAGTGGGGGAGCGGCGACGAGGTTGTGACCACCCCCTTCAGCTTCGTCTCCTCGGCGAACTGCCTGCTCTACGAGGACGTGACGCCGGTCTTCTGCGACATCGACCCACTGACCCTGAACATGGACCCCGACGCCGCGCGGGCAGCTGTCACCGAGCGCACGGCGGGCCTACTTCCGGTGCACATCTTCGGCTACCCGGCCGCGATGGCGGAGCTCGAGCGCCTCGCTGACGACCGCGGTCTCGGGATCCTCGAGGACGCCGCGGAGGCCGCCGGCGCCGTCGATGAGACGGGCGTCAGGGTCGGCACGCGCGGCAACACCGCGATCTTCGCCTTCTACGCCAACAAGCAACTGGTAACGGGGGAGGGCGGGATCGCGGTCCCCTCGGACGCGAGCGTCGCGGAGCGCATGCGAAGCGAGCGGAATCAGGGGCGGGCACGCGACATGGGCTGGCTCGGGCACGAGCGGCTTGGCTTCAACTACCGGCTCACCGACCTCCAGTCGGCGATGGGCGTCGCCCAGGTCGAGCGCGCGGACGAGCTGATCGCCGCCCGCGACCGCGTGGCGGCGCTTTATGCCGACGCGCTCGGGGCGCTGGGAGCAGCCCCGGCCGGAGAGGGAGACGCCGACGACCTGGTCCTCGGCTGCCCCGACCGGGGCGAGGGCCGGCGGAGCTGGTTCGTCTACGTGCTGCAGCTGCCGGCCGGCACCGACCGCGGCGCCGTGATGGCCTCACTTGCGAGCGAAGGGATCGACTCCAAGGCCTACCTGCCGTGCATCCACCTGATGCCGCACTACCGCGAGCGATTCGGCTTCCGCGAGGGCCAGTTTCCCGTTGCGGAGGCCGTTTCGGTGCGCTCGCTCGCGCTCCCGTTCTTCACCGCCTTGGGAGAGTCCGAGGTGGAGCGGGTGGCCGCGGCCCTGGCGAGCGCCCTCGGCCGCGGCTGACGCAGACCGGCTAGATCCGGCCCGAGTCCGCCATCCAGCGGACGGTGCGCGCCACGCCCTCCGGGAGCGGCGTGAACTCGATCCCCAGGTCCGCTCGGGCCTTGTCGTTCGACGCCCGGGCCTGCCACTCGAGGAACGTGAGCTGGCCCTTTCCCAGCAGCGGCGGCTGCTTGATGACCTTCGACACGGCCTCGCCGACCCCAGCCATGCCCCGGGCGAGGCCCAGCGGGATCACCGGCGGGACCCAGCCGCGCCCGGCCTCGGCGACCGCCAGGCGCAGCACGTCCCGCATGGGCGCGTAGCCGTCGGCGAGGATGTAGCGCTCGCCGGGCTTACCGCGGTCGAACGCCGCCAGGTGGCCCCTGGCGACGTCGTCGGCGAAGACGAGCGTCATGCCGCCCGGCGGTGTGGCGGGCAGGCGGCGACGGATCGCGTCGCGGATGGCCCGGTCCATGCCGGTGCCGTGCCACGGGCCGGGGCCGTAGACGCTCGACGGGTTGGCGATCACGACCTCGATCCCGTTCTCGGCCTCCTCCAGGACCAGCCTCTCGGCCAGCTGCTTGGAGCGCTCGTACGCGGTGTCCTTCGGGTAGTTGGCGAGCTCGGCCTCACTCACGGTGCCGCCCTGCGGGGCGTGGAAGACGTCGAAGGTCGAGGTGTGGACCACGCGCTTGGCGCCGGCGTCACGCGCCGCGGCAACCACGCTGCGCGCGCCCTCGGCGTTGATGCGGTCGAAGATCCCCGGATCGGCGAACCACTGCTCGAACAGGCCCATGCAGTTGAAGGCGGCGTCGATGCCCGCGGCGGCCGCCCGCAGCGACGCCGGATCGCTCACGTCTCCCTGCGCCAGCTCGATGCCACTCGGCAGCAGCTCACGGGCCTTGGCCGGGTTCCGCACCAGAGCGACCACCTCGTCGCCGCGCTCGGCCAGCTGGCGCGCGACGGCGTTGCCGATCTTTCCGGTGGCGCCGGTCACGAGGGCCCTCATCGGCAGGTGACCTTATCCTGGCGCCTCATGCCTCGGCTGCCCGACCCGCAAGATCCCATCTTTCAGCGGCTGAACTCGTCGCTGGGCTTCGACCGGCGCCTGTGGAGGCAGGACATCGCGGGCTCGAAGGCCCACCTGGGCGCGTTGCGAAAGCTCGAGGTCATCGACGACGACGAGCTCCGCACGCTCGACGAGGGCCTCGACTCTGTCGCGGCCGAGATTGACGCAGGCACCTTCTCCTTCCAGGACTCCGACGAGGACATTCACATGGCCGTCGAGCGGCGGCTCACCGAGCTCGTCGGGCCGATCGGGGGCGCCCTGCACACCGCCCGCTCTCGCAACGACCAGGTCGCGACGGACCTTGCGCTCTACCTCCGCGGACGGTCCGGGCGCGCTCGCGAGCTCATCGTGGCGCTCATGGAGCGCCTGCTGGGCCTCGCGCGGGCACACCGTGACTGGCGGATGCCGGGATACACCCATCTGCAGCGCGCCCAGCCCGTCTACCTCGGTCATCACCTGCTCGCCTACTTCTGGATGCTCGAGCGCGACGAGATCCGCTTTGCGGCCGCCGCGGGCTCGACGATGGCGATGCCGCTCGGCTCGGGCGCGCTCGCCGGCCTCAACTGGGACGTCGATCGCCGGGGGACCGCAGCGGAGCTGGGCTTCGCCCGCCCCTCGCCGAACTCCATCGACGCCGTGTCCAACCGCGACTTCGCCCTCGACTACCTGCACGCGGCGGCGGTGTGCGCGATGCATCTCTCGCGGCTCGGGTCCGAGATCGTCCTGTGGTCGAGCCAGGAGTTCGGGTTCTGCCATCCCGCCGACGACTTCGCGTCGGGCTCGAGCATCATGCCTCAGAAGAAGAACCCTGACGCCGCGGAGTTGCTTCGCGCGAAGGCGCCGCGGGTGACGGGGTCGCTGACGACCCTCCTCGGCGTGCTGCACGCCCTCCCGCTCGCCTATTCCAAGGACCTGCAGGAGGACAAGGAGGCTCTCTTCGACGCCGTTGACACGATCGAGCTGTCGCTCGAGGCGGCCGAGCGCATGCTCGCCGGGCTGCGGTTCGACCGCGAGCGGATGGCGGCCGCCGCCGCGGACGAGATGGTGGCGGCGACCGACATCGCGGATCTCCTCGTTCGCAAGGGCATGCCGTTCCGGGAGGCACACGGGGTGGTCGGCGGGCTCGTGCGCACCGCCGTCGAGTCCGGGCGCACGCTCTCCGAGCTGACTCCCGACGAGCTCGCGGCGAGCTCGGACCTGCTGGGCGACGACTACTACGCGGCGCTCAGCGACGGGGCGTGGCTCGACTCGAAGATCTCGGCCGGAGGGACGGCCGCAGCGCGCCTCGACGAGCAGCTCGAGACGGCGGAGGGGGTAGTCGAGTCCCTCCGGAGCGACGGCGGTTGAGCGCTCTCGGCGTCGAGTTCTTCGAACGCTCGGTCCACGACGTCGCTCGGGACCTGGTGGGCTGCTCGCTTCTACACGAGGGCATCGGCGGGGTGATCGTCGAGACCGAGAGCTACCAGCAGGACGATCCCGCCTGCCATGCGTACGTCGGCCTGACGCCCCGCACGGCCACGATCTTCGGGCCGCCCGCGAGGGCATACGTGTATCTCTCCTACGGGATCCACTCCTGCCTGAACTTCGTCTGTCACCCGGAGGGCGACGCGGCCGCCGTCCTCATCCGGGCCCTGGAGCCCCGTTGGGGGATCGACGAGATGCGCCGCCGGCGCGGCCGGGATGCGCTTCGGGACCTGTGCTCGGGCCCGGGCAAGCTGACGGAGGCTCTGGGCATCGGGCTGGACCTGGATGGCACCTCCCTGCTCGAGCCGCCGTTCGAGCTTCGCCCGCGAGACGAGCAATGGCAGGGCGTCGAGGTCGGAACCGGGCCGCGGATCGGCATCACGCGTGCCGCCGAGATGCCGTGGCGCTTCGGCGCGGTGGACAGCGAGTACCTGTCGCGGCCGCTCCTTCGGGCTGAGGCGGCCTAGCCCGTACCGCCGGAGGTCGGCGGTGCCGCCGCACCACCCGCCGCGGCGCCGCCGCCGGAGCTCGGAGGCGGCGTGGCCTGACCGGTGCCCGACGGCGCGGGCGAGCTCGGTGCAGGCGCCGGTGCGGGCGCCGGTGCCGGTGCCGCCGGCGTGGTGGTGGGTGCCACGGTGGTCGTCGGGGCGACCGTCGTAGCCGGGACGGAGGTCGTCGCGGTGTTGTCGGGCGAGACGGAGTGGTCGTGCCCCGCGCTCTTCTTCATCGACTCGTACTGATCGAGGACGTCATGGAAGATGAGGGCCGGGATGGTCCCGCCGTCGACCGGCTGGCCGCCGTACTCGGTGAGCATCGGCTTCACCGAGTCGGCGTGGCCGACCCAGACGGCGATCGTCACGTCGCGATTGGCGCCGACGAACCAGGCGTCGCCGTTGTTCTCGGTCGTGCCGGTCTTGCCGAAGAGGTATGGGTCACCGTTGTTCGCGTTGGTACCGGTTCCCTCCGTGACCACGCTGTGGAGCATGGTGCGCGCCGTGGCGGCGACCGTGGGGGAGATGACCTGCTTGGTCTCGACCCGGTCCTGACCGGGGTCGCCCTGGTTGGTCTCCACGGGATTGTTGCTCGAGTCGTCGACCCGCTGGATCCCGATCGGGCTTCCGGGGGAGTCCGCCATGGTGCCGCTCACGACCTGGCCGTCGTGGGCGAGCGTCTCGTATGCGTGTGCCATCTCGATCGGCGTGACGCCGTTCTCGAGCCCGCCCAGGATGAGCGCCGGGTTGTAGGGCTCGAAGGGACTGCCGTTGACGGAATACGTCGCGCCGGTCGTGGTGGCGAGGTCGGTCTGGATGCCCATCTTCTTCGCCGTGTCCGCGATGCTCCCGATGCCGCCGGTGAGCGAGGTGCCCAGCTGGGCGTAGACCGAGTTGTCGGAGTGAGTCGTCGCTGTCGCGAGGGATGCGCTGCCGAAGTACTCGTCGCCGTAGTTGCTTACGTCGAAGGTCTCGGGCAGGACCTGGGTCCCGCCCCCCTTCTTCGGCACCTTCGCCTTGTACGGGATCTTCTGAGGTGCCGACGGGAAGACCTGATCGGGCGAACGACCCTGCTCGAGCGCCGTCACGAGGGTGAACGGCTTGAAGGAGGAGCCCGGCTGACGCTGTCCCTGCGTCGCGAGGTTGAACGGGGTCTTCGAGTAGTCGGTGCCTCCGACCATCGCCCGGACGCCCCCCGTCTGGTTGTCGAGCACGACCACTGCGGAGTTGAGGCCGACGCCGGCGGTGTGGTCGTAGGCGATCTTCTGGACCGCATCCTGGAACGGGAGGTCGAGCGTCGAGTACACGCGCAGGCCGCCGCCGAAGGCCTCGCCCGATCCGTACTTGTCGACCAGCTGCTGGCGCAGCCAGCTGGTGAAGTAGGGCGCCTTGGAGTCCTCGGTCGGCGTCTGGATCTGGCTCGGCTTGGGGAGCGGCTCCTTGGAGTACTGGTTGTACTCCTCCTGTGTGATGTCGCCCTGGGACACCATGTTCTGCAGCACCTGGTTTCGGCGCGCCATGGCCTCCTGCGGATTGGTCACCGGGTCGTAGCCGCTGGGGCTGGAGATCATGCCGGCGAGCAGGGCCGCCTCCCATGGCAGGAGGTCGCCGGCGCACCGATCGGGCCGGCCTCCGCAGCCGGGGTGGTTGTAGCCGAAGTAGGTCTTGGCGGCCTCCTCGATCCCGTAGGCGCCGTTGCCGAAGTAGATCTCGTTCAGGTACTCGGTGAGGATCTTGTCCTTGTCCCAGTGGCGCTCGAGCTGGTAG
>CAVQCK010000019.1:32500-274092 GCA_963710955.1 uncultured Actinomycetes bacterium
TATATTTAGGTATAGCCTCAGGTATGTACGTAATGGCCGTAGAGCACTGCTTGGACTAGGGGCCCTACCAGGTTACCGACTTCAGGCAAACTCCGAAGACCATTATGTTCACCCTGGGAGTCAGTGTGCGGGGGATAAACTTCGTACGCGAAAGGGGAACAACCCAGACCACCAGCTAAGGACCCTAAGTGCTGGCTAAGTGGAGAACGATGTTCGAATGCCTAGACAACCAAGAGGTTGGCTTAGAAGCAGCCACCCTTGAAAGAGTGCGTAACAGCTCACTGGTCAAGTGTTCGGGCGCGGAGAATGTAACGGGGCTTAAGCCAGCCTCCGAAGCTGTGGGATCGAGCCGTCTGCGGACGGCCCGATCGGTAGGAGAGCGTTCCTGTACGCAGCGAAGCGGTCGCGTGAGCGGTCGTGGAGCGGCAGGAAGTGAGAATGCCGGCATGAGTAGCGCAAGAGGGGTGAGAATCCCCTCCACCGATTGTCCAAGGTTTCCTGAGTAAAGTTCGTCTGCTCAGGGTTAGTCGGGACCTAAGGCGAGGCCGAAAGGCGTAGTCGATGGCCAACGGGTTGATATTCCCGTACCACGTCGCGTCCGCTATGACCGATGGGGTGACGAGGAAAGGGAACGGAACCCAGGCGATGGTTGTCCTGGGGCAAGCGCGTAGCTAGTCGCGGTTGGAAAATCCGCCGCGGCGTTTGACGCGAGGCGCGATGCCAGCTGGCTTGACCGCCGGCAAGTCCGTGTACCTATGCCTCCAAGAAAAACCTCTAGGCAGGACGCTCGTGCCCGTACCGAGAACCAACACAGGTGGACAAGTGGAGAACACTAAGGTGAGCGAGCTAACCCTCGTTAAGGAACTCGGCAAAATCGTCCCGTAACTTCGGGAGAAGGGACGCCCCGGTAGGGTGAACTCCATTCGGAGGGAGCCCGAGGGGGCCGCAGTGAATAGGTCCAAGCGACTGTTTACCAAAAACACAGGCCTCTGCTAAGTCGAAAGACGATGTATAGGGGCTGACGCCTGCCCGGTGCCGGAAGGTTACGCGGAGGTGTTAGCGGGCTTCGGCCTGCGAAGCACTGAAGCTAAGCCCCGGTAAACGGCGGCCGTAACTATAACGGTCCTAAGGTAGCGAAATTCCTTGTCGGGTAAGTTCCGACCTGCACGAATGGCGTAACGACTTGGACGCTGTCTCAACGAGGGGCTCGGTGAAATTAGAGTCTCGGTGAAGATACCGAGTACCCGTGGCTAGACGGAAAGACCCCGTGAACCTTTACTGCAACCTGATATTGGAGTTCGGGACATCTCGCTCAGGATAGGTGGGAGGCTGTGAACCGGTGGCTTCGGCTGCCGGGGAGCCGTCCTTGAGATACCACCCTTGGTGTTCTGGGCTTCTAACGCATCGCCGTGATCCGGGATGCGGACAGTGTCAGGCGGGCAGTTTGACTGGGGCGGTCGCCTCCTAAAATGTAACGGAGGCGCCCAAAGGTTCCCTCAGCACGGTTGGAAATCGTGCGCAGAGTGCAAACGCATCAAGGGAGCTTGACTGCGAGACCGACGGGTCGAGCAGGAACGAAAGTTGGGGTTAGTGATCCGGCGGTAGCAAGTGGAAGTGCCGTCGCTCAACGGATAAAAGGTACTCCGGGGATAACAGGCTTATCGCTTCCAAGAGTCCATATCGACGAAGCGGTTTGGCACCTCGATGTCGGCTCGTCGCATCCTGGGGCTGGAGTAGGTCCCAAGGGTTGGGCTGTTCGCCCATTAAAGCGGTACGCGAGCTGGGTTCAGAACGTCGTGAGACAGTTCGGTCCCTATCTGCCATGGGCGTTGGAGAGTTGAGAGGAGTCATCCTTAGTACGAGAGGACCGGGATGAACGCACCTCTGGTGTATCTGTTGTCCTGCCAAGGGCATTGCAGGTTAGCTACGTGCGGATTGGATAACCGCTGAAAGCATCTAAGCGGGAAGCCAACCTCGAGATGAGCTCTCCCATCCCCTTGAGGGAGTAAGCCGCCTGGTAGACCACCAGGTTGATAGGCCGGCTGTGTAAGTGCGGCAACGCACTCAGCAGACCGGTACTAATGCGGCGAGGTCTTGACGGTATTTCTCTTCTTTTTGGCCTGCGTGCAGTTTTCAAGCCTCGCCGGGGCTTGGTCCCGCCGTTTTTCGGTGGTCATAGCGAGGGGGAAACACCTCTTCCCATTCCGAACAGAGCCGTTAAGCCCCTCAGCGCCGATGGTACTTGGCGGGCAACCGCCTGGGAGAGTAGGTCGCCGCCGGTTCTTTCTTCACAAAGCCGCCTCCGGGCGGCTTTGGTCGTTCAGGTCGCGTAGCGCTCGAGTGCGGCGCGGAAGTTCGCACGCGAGGGCCGCGAGCCCGGGAAGCGCCACTCGTGGTGGTCGCCCGATGTCGTCGGCCGGGTCGCGGTCTCGCGCGCTGTCCCACAGGCGCTGCGGGGAGCCCTCGCCGGCGCCTCCCATCCGGGCCGGCGATCGGGTCTGGGATGCCGGTCGGTCCGCTGGCGAGTGGGCCCCTCCGCGCTGACTGCCTCAAGGCCATACTCGCCAAGCGTGGCGAAGTCGATCACGAGGTCGACACTGTCGACGACTCGCTGGCCAAGGTCGTTGCGCTCGTGGAACATGAGGGGCAATCTACGAACGCCCTCGGACAGAACATATGTTCTGCAAGGGATTTTGCAGGCGCCCCCGACGGGCACCTGAAAACCGCTTGAACAAGCGGTCACCGCCCACGGCGCCCGAAGTTGTGTGCGGCGGGGGCAACGGCCGCGAGCTCGGCGGCCCTCGGATCCGCCGCCGTGCCGGCGTCCCGTCCGCGGCGCCCCGTCTCCCGTTCGGCGGGTGGCTCGATGTGGCGCACCTTCGTGGCCGGCTGGTCAGGCGTGGCGAGGGGATGGATCGAGCGCGCCACCACGTTCATCACCCCGTCCCGGCGCTCGAGCCTCCCGTCTACGCGGGCGAAGGAAGACGTCCTCACCGCCAGGCGATGCCGTGCGTACACGGGAGGCGGCACCACGATGTTGACCGTCCCGACCTCGTCCTCCAGGAGCATGAAGACGACCCCGTTCGCCGTCGCGGGCCGCTGCCGGGCGACGACCATCCCGGGAACCCGGACGAAGGCCCCGTCGGCCAGCCCTCCCAGATCCCGGCTCGTGACCAGGCCCTCGTCGAGCCCCGGCCGGATCAGCGCCATCGGGTGCTCGGCGATCGCGATCCCGGTCGACGAGTAGTCGGCCAGCAGGCGCTCCCACGAGTCGAGCTCGCGGAGCGTGGGCGCAGCCGGGATCGAAAGGGGGAGGGAGAGTTGAAGCGGCGAGCCGGCGGCCGGCCGCTGCGCCCCGCTGGCGACCCCCAGCTGCCAGAGGTCCTGGCGGCGGCGGAGCTCGTGGCCGCCGCCGATCGCCTCGCAGGCTCCTGCCCATGCCAGCCGCTCGAGACCGTCGGAACCCATTCCCGAACGCGATGCCAGGTCGGCGAGGCTCTCGTATCGCCCGCCACGCCCGCGCTCGTCGACGAGCGCTCCCGCCTCGTCGGTCCGCAGCCCGGTTATGTAACCCAGCCCGATCCGCACGGCCTGGCCCTCGACGGTGCACTCGACGTCGCTCCGGTTGACGTCCGGAGGGCGCACCTCGGTTCCGCGCCGCTGCGCCTCGTGCACCAGCGCGTCCGGCGGGTAGAAGCCCATCGGCTGCTCGTTCAGGAGGGAGCACAGGAACTCCGGCCCGTAGTGCACACGCAGCCACGTCGACTGGTAGGCGAGGAGGCCGAAGGCCACCGCGTGAGCCTTGGGGAACCCGAACCCCGAGAACCCGAGGATCTGCTCGAAGACGCGCTCACCGACCTCCAGGCTCGCGCCGCGTTCCATGGCGCCGTCGATGAACTTGTCCCGGTAGGCCAGAATTGCCTGCTCAGAGCGCTTTCTGCTCATCGCCCGGCGCAGCCCCTCGGCCTCTCCCGCGGCGAACCCGGCCAGCGCCATCGCGACCTGGATCACCTGCTCCTGGAAGACGATCGTCCCCAGGGTGTCCTCGAGGATCGGCTCCAGCGACGGGTGCTCGTAGGGGACGCGGTATCCCGGCTCCCTTCGCAGACGCATGCGCCGCTCCAGGTAGGGGTGAACGGCACCGCCCTGAATCGGCCCCGGGCGCACCAGCGCCACCTGCACGGTCAGGTCGTCGATGTTCTCCGGGAGCGTGCGCGGCAGCATCTGCATCTGCGCCCGGCTCTCGATCTGGAAGGCGCCGGTCGTGTCGGCCGCGCGGATCGCCCGGAACGTCTCCGGATCGTCCATCGGGATCCGCGAGAGGTCGATCCGCTCGCCCCGGGTGCGCGCGATCTCGTCCACCGCGCGCTCCACCGCCGAGAGCATCCCCAGCCCCAGCAGGTCGATCTTGAGGAAGCCGCCGTCCGAGCACGAGTCCTTGTCCCACTGGACCAGCTGGCGGCCCTCCATCGCCGCCGGCTGCACCGGGCAGATGTCGATCAGCGGGCGGGTGGAGATCACCATCCCGCCGGGATGCTGGGAGGCGTGGCGCGGCAGCCCCCATGCCTCGTAGGCCAGCCGCGCGAGCGCCCGCCAGCGCCCGGACGTCGCCCTGTCCGCGCCGATCGCCGCCGCCATGTCCTCCTCCACGGATTCGGGCCGGTCGTACATCTCGACCGTCCTCGCCACCCGCTCGATCTCGCCCGCAGGGAGCCCCAGCGCCTTCCCGAAGTCCCGAACCGCTCCACGCGACCGGTAGCAGGCGAATGCCGCCACCAGTGCCGAGCGATCCCTCCCGTAGCGCTCGTGCACCCGCGGGATCAGCTTCTCGCGGATGTCCCGGGGAAAGTCCAGGTCGATGTCCGGCGCCTCCGAGATCTCCTCGTTGAGGAAGCGCCCGAGGAACAGCCCGTTGCGCACCGGGTCAACGTGTGAGAGGCCGGTCAGGTAGCAGACGAGCGAGCTGACGCTGGAGCCGCGCCCCCGTCCCGGCGGGAGCAGCGAGCGCGCAGAGTCCGGCCCCCGTACCTCGGCGGCGACCTCCCGCGCCAGCTCGAGGATGTCGAAGTGGAGGAGCAGGAATCCCGACAGCTCGAGCTTGCGGATCAGCTCGAGCTCGTCCTCCAGGCGCCGGCCCGCCTCGTCGTATTCGGGCTCGCCCCGGTACCGGTCCTCCAGCCGGGCCCGGCAGATCTCCGCCAGCGCCCCATCGGCGCCGGGATCCTCCGATCCGGGATACCGGTATCCGAGGTCCCGCGTCAGATCGAAGCCGAGCCGGTCGGAGAGCCGCACGCTCTCCGCGACGGCGTCCGGATACTCACCGAAGCGAGCGGCCATCTCCGCGGGGGAGGCCAGATAGGCCGTCCCGTTCCCGCGCCTTCGCGGCTCGGTCTCCTCGAGCGTCCCGCCCAGCCTCACGGAGCACAGCACGTCCTGGAGCGCCGCCCGCGATGCGTCGTGCATGTGGACGTCGCCCGTGGCAACGCACGGCACGCCAAGCCGCTCGGCGAGCCCGGACAGCCAGCGATTCCGCGACCGATCGTGCCGCCAGAACGGCCGCTGCAGCTCGACCCGGAACCGCTCCCGCCCGAAGGCGGCCACGAGCCGCCTCCCGACCGCCATCGCCGCAGCTGCGGCGGCAGCCGTGGGCCGCCCGCCGGAGCGCTCGAAGTGGGCGGCGAGAGCGCCCTCCCGCGCGCATCCGGACAGGCACACGAGCCCGCCGGACCGCTCCTCGAGCGCCGCGAGCGGGAGGGAGGGGGGAGAGGGTCCCGATCGGGATGGGGACGAGTGCCCGCGTGCGCCTCGGTGACCAGCCGGCAGAGATTCCGCCACCCGCCAGCGTTCTCGACCAGCAGCGTCACGTGGAATGACCCCGCGAGACCCGGCGAGGGAGCCGGAGGCGACCGGTCGTCCGGCGAAGCCGGACGCGGACGCGAAGCGGAGGATGTCGCCGGAGTGATTGTCAGTTCGGCGCCGACGATCGGGCGCACGCCGAACGCGGTGCACGCCTGCGCGAACTCCATCGCCCCCCAGACCCCGTCGTGGTCGGTGATCGCGAGCGCCTCGTACCCCAGCTCGGCCGCCCGGTGGGCGAGCTCCTCGGGCGCCGAGGCCCCGTCGCCGAACGAGTAGGCGGAGTGGCAGTGCAGTTCTACGTATTCCGAGCTCATGCGCGTTGCAGGAACCAATGGCCCTCGTCGTCGGCTGACTCGCGAAAGACGACCACGTTTCTGCCGTCGGCGAGGACGAGCTCGAAGTAGCGGCGCCGCAGGGGCTTCGGCGCCCACCAGCGGTCCTCGACGAGCCATTCCTCCCGGACGGCCTCCACGGCGACCGAGTCGACGGCCGCCGGCTCGCCATGACCGGCTGTCTTCACCCGCACGGGATGCGGTGAATAAACGAGCTGACTCAAAAGCCCTCCTCCTGAAATGGAGTGAGCAGCGAGCGCCGCTCGGGAACCCGCGAGTCGACGTCGGCATCGAGGACCCGCAGCACCGCGTCCTTCCCGGCGATCGCGCGCACCTGCCGCACCGCCTCGGCCAGCCGCCTGCGCCTGCTCTCGGCCGCCTGGGAGTCGAGCTCCGACACCTCGCCCGCCGGCGGGCCCGTCTCCAGCGCGCGCAGCGTCAGCGAGAGGACGGGGCCGGGAATCCCGTCGAGCTTCGACTGAAGCGCCAGGAGTAGGCGCTCGTGGTCGGCGCTCGCCTGCCGGAGCGCCGCCTCGTTCCGCCAGCCGCCTCCTCCGGCGAGCCGCGCCGCCAGCCGCAGGCGCCGCAGGCTGCGTCCCCGGCGAGCCGGGTTGGCGAGCAGGCGGTCGACCAGCAACGCCACGACCCGCTCCAGCTGCGGGCCGGAGATCGCCTCGCCCAGCTCGAGGCCCTCGACCAGGCTCTCGTGGACGCGGCGGGGCCGAAGCGGCACCTCCTCGCCCCGGGCCATCCGCAGCGCGACGAGGCCCAGCCGCCCGAAGCGATCGGCAATCGCGGGATCGGGGAGCGCCGCCAGCTGCCCGAGGCTCTCGACACCAAGGCGCTCGAGCTTGTCTGGAATATCCGCAGAACGAATACGCGCCGCCTCCTCTGCTCCGCGTCCGGGGGCGGCGCGGTAGCTGGTGAGCCGCTCATAGAGGAGGCCCACGGGCAGCGGCGCCAGGAAGGCGCGCGTCATGGCATCGGGCACGACCACGGGGGCCCGTCGCGGCCGCGCCCTGCGCGCCGCCGCGTAGGCGCAGAGCCTCGTCCGCCCGGCGCCCAGCCTGACCGGCGGCCCGATCGCATCCCGTGTCCTCCGCAGCGCTCCCTCGATGCTCCCGTAGAGCCCGCGCAGCCCGCCGGCCTCGAAGAACGCCTCCCCGGGCCGCCCCGGCTCGACCGCCGCGCCGATGCCCTCCAAGCGGCGGAGGGCGTCCTCCCAGGCCGCCTCCGCCAGCTCCGGGTCGGGCGGCACCAGGGTCAGCTCGGGACAGCGGGCCAGCGCCTCGCCGAGGCGCATCCCGGCGCGCACCCCGAACGCCTCAGCCGGCCCGGATGCCTTCCCGATCACCTGCGGGCCGCCGGGCTCCGGCGCCAGCGCCATCGCCTGGAGGAGCAGCTCCCTGCGCCCGCCGACGACCGCCAGCAGGGTGAATCGGGGGATCAGCGCGCACGCGATGACGGTTTCGGCTCCGTTTCGAGACATACGAACACATGTTCGTACACCGGGCGGCGGAAATCAAGCGCGGCTCAGCCGGTCCTCCAGCAGGTCGAGCAGAACGTCCACGAGCAGGTCGACGTCCTCCGCCTGGGTGCGCCAGTTGACGATCGCCGGGCGGAAGGCGACCTTGCCCTCGTAGGTGGTTGTGCCCGCGAACACGCGTCCGTCGAGCAGGAGCGCCTCGCCGAGATCGCGGTTGAGGGCATCGAGCTCCTCCTCCGGCATGCCCTCCGGCCGGGCGCGGAAGCAGACGATGTTCAGCTGCGCCTCCGCGAGACGCTCGAGCTGCGGCTCGGTGTCGATTCGCTGGGCCAGATGCGCCGCGAGTCGAATGTGGCGCTCGACCATCTCGCGATAGCCGGTGCGGCCGTAGGCCCGGAGCGTCGCCCACACGGCGAATGCCCGCGCCCGGCGGGAGTTCTCGGGGGCGAGGAAGCCCGGATTCGGTCGCGGGTCGTCAGGGGAGGGGAGATAGGGCGCCCCTACGTTGAATGTCCGCGAGAGGCGGCCGGCATCCCGGACGAATGCGAAGCCGCAGTCATACGGCACGTTCAGCCACTTGTGCCCGTCGGAGATCACCGAGTCCGCCCGCTCTGTGCCCGCCGCCAGGTGGGCGGTCTCGGGAGCGAGTCGCGCGAAGAGGCCGAAGGCTCCGTCCACGTGCAGCCACGCGCCGTGCTCCGAGGCGAGGTCGGCCATCCGCTCGATCGGATCGAAGTCGCCCGCGTTGACCTCGCCGGCGTTGGCGACCAGGATCGCCGGGCCGTCCAGCTCCCGCAGCCGGGCCTCGACACCATCCGTGTCCAGCCGCCCGGCGGCATCGCGGGTGAAGCGCTCCACGTTGCCCTGGCCCATCCCGAGCATGCCGAGCGCCTGGACGGCGCTGGGATGGATGTAGCCGCTCGTGAGGATCGGCGGCGCCGGCAGCGATGACAGGCCAAGCTCGTCCGCGTCCACGCCGTGCTGCTCAGCCCACCAGCCGCGTGCGGCCGCGAGCGCGACGAAGTTGCCCATTGTCGCTCCGCTCGTCAACACGCCACCGAAGTCCTCCGGGAGCTCGAAGAGCTGGCGCAGCCAGTCAGCCGCCACCTGCTCGAGCCGTGCCGCCATCGGCGAAGACGCCCAGCCGAACGCGACCTGGTCCCAGGCTGAAGTCAGCCAATCGGCTCCGAGCGCCGCCGGCGTCCCTCCGCCCATCACGAAGTGAAAGAAGCGGGGGCCGCTGGATCGCGCCGCGGCTTGCTGTCCCCGAGCCGCCAGCTCGCGAACCGCGGCGAGCGTGCCGTCGCCGTCCTCCGGCATCGGATCGGCCCAGCCGTGGATCGCCTCCTCCGCGCCCGGATCGAGGACTGGATGCGAGTCGATGTCCCGCAGGTACCGCTGCGCCTCCTCGGCGGCGATTTCGAGCGCCGCGGTCACTTCGTCCCGTTCGTGGAGGGGGTCGCTCACTCGCTCCGATACTAAGCCCGCCAAGGGGATCGGGAGTGGTGGTTGCGAGACTTGGGGTGAATGCCTGATCGCGAACAGCGAGGCCCGACCCGCAGCCGCGCCGCGCGCACGCTGCGCCTCGGGCGGGTCGCCGCCGGCGGTGCCGCCCGCTGGGCCGGCGACCGCGTCGACGGGCGCGGGAGCGAGGAGGATCAGCGGCGACGCCGCGGGGATCGGTTCGTGGCGACGTTCGACTCGCTGGTCGATCAGCTCGCGACGATGCGCGGCGCTGCGATGAAGGCCGGCCAGGTGCTGTCCACGGTCGAGTTTCCCGGGCTCGACTCCGACCAGGCGGCTCACGTCCAGCAACGTCTGGCGTCGCTTCGCGACGACGTCCCGGCGGTGAGCTGGAAGGAGATGCGGAAGGTCCTGGCCCGCGAGTGGAACGACGATCCCGAGCGCGTTCTCGACTCGATCGACCCGGAGCCCGCGGCCGCGGCGAGCATCGGCCAGGTCTATCGCGGGCGCACCGTCGACGGGAAAGAGGTCGCCGTGAAGGTGCAGTACCCAGGAATCGGCGAGGCGGTGGAGTCGGACATGCGAAACGTGCGCATGCTTGCGCCGCTGATGCGCCGGCTGATGCCGGGGCTCGACGTCAAGCCGGTGCTCGCCGAGCTGAGCGAACGGGTCTCGGCCGAGTGCGACTACGAGCTCGAGGCGTCGAGCCACCGGACCGTGGCCCGGTTCTGGCGCGGTCATCCGTTCATCACCGTCCCGGCGGTCGACATGCAGCTCAGCCGCCGCCGGGTTCTCGTCAGCGAGTGGGTGGACGGCATCGACTTCGCCGCGGTTGGCGAGCAGCCGGATGAGGTCCGCGACCGCTACGCCGAGATCGTCTATCGCTTCTTCTACGGGACCGCGCGCGAGCTCGACTTCGCGCTCGGCGATCCGCACCCCGGGAACTACCTGCTCCGCGGCGACGGGCGTGTCGCTTTCATCGACTTCGGCATGCTCCGGAGCCTGCCTCGCGGCTACATGAAGCGAGAGGCCGCGATCTTCGCCGCGATCCGCGAAGGCGACGAGGACGCCCTCGTGGAGACGCTGCGCGGCCTGGGGTACCTGCCGGACGACACCGACTGGAACGGATTGCTGCTCATGGAGCACATGCGGGCCGTGTCCTGGTGGCTGCGGACAGACGGCCCTCATCGCTTCAATCCCGAGGACGCGTGGCGCGGCAGCGCGGCGCTCCGCGAGCAGCGGAACGCCGAGCTCATGCAGCAGATGCGCCAGATGACCCTCCCACCCGAGGCGCTTCTGCTGCGGCGGATGGAGGGCCTGCTGTTCCAGGTCGCGACGACGCTTCGCGCCGAAGCGGATTGGGGAGCGCTGCTCGGTGAGCTGATCGAGGGGGACGACCCGGTGGACGAGCTGGGGCACCAGCACGCCGCCTGGCTCGACGAGCGAGGGCTGCGTACGGCGGTGGCCTGAAATCGCGATGGCCGAGGGCGACGGGTAGCCATACTGGAGCGCATGCGCGCGCGAGCCGCCGGCGCCTTCCTGGTCCTTGCCCTGCTTGCCCTGTCCGCCTGCGGCGGCGGTAGCTCGACGAATGCCACCTCCACCACATCCACCATCGCGGGCAACGCCAACCCCGCCGACGTCAAGGTGATCGACGGCTGGGTCACCGCGCTCCGCCAGGGGAACGTCGACGCGGCCTCCAAGTACTTCGCGATCCCGAGCACCGCCCAGAATGGGCCGATCCTGGCGCACATCCGCAGCTTCGACGACGCTCGCCGCTTCAACGAGTCGCTCCCGTGCGGCGCGCGCCTCGTCCGCGCCGACTCCGCCGGGGAGTTCACCACCGCCACGTTCAGGCTGACCGAGCGCCCCGGCCCCGGGGTATGCGGCGCCGGCGTCGGAGGGGTCGCCAAGACCTCGTTCGTGATCCGCGACGGCAAGATCGTCCAGTGGCGGCGGGTCGGCGCTGGGGGTGGCGCGCCGCCGGCCCCCGGCAGCTCGGTCTGATTCAGGTCCCGAGCGCCAGGCGGATCCGCCGAATCACCTCATCGGTGAACTCGGTCGTCCCGGCGTGCCCGCCGAGGTCCGGCGTTCGCACTCCCGCCGCGGTCGCGCCGAACACCGCCTGGTAGACGGCCCGGGAGCATCGCTGTGCCTCCTCGGCCCCGGCCTCGCCCGCGTGGTGGAGAAGTGCGGCAGCGGCCAGGATCATCCCCATCGGGTTGGCCAGGTCCTTGCCCTCGAGCGCGGGTGCCGTCCCGTGGGGCGCCTCCGCCATCGCCACGGTCGTGCGCAGCTCGTCGTCGAGCGCAAGGAGCACCGACTCGGCGCCCGCGATCGACCCGAAGAGCGGCAGCACCAGGTCCGACAGCAGGTCGCCGTCCCGGTTCAGGCACGGGATCACTAGCGGCTCGGTCGCCGCGCCGCTCACGAGGCCGGCGAGGGTGGCGTCGATGAGCACCGGCTCGTATGTGATGTCCGGGTGCCGCTCCGCGGCCGCGTCCATCTCCTCCTTCAGCATCCCCTCGTAGATGGGGCTGACCGTCCACTTCGGCCCGCCGTACACGCGGCCGCGGAGGTCGACCGCCGCTCGGAAGGCGTACTCGGCGACAGCGGCGCAGTTCGACCGCCTGATCGTCTCGGTGCGGTGCGCGAGCTCATCGCCCTCAACCGTCTCCCGCCACTGCTCCGCGCCGTAGGCGTCGCCAACCGCCATCCGGCAGACCGCGATCGGGTAGTGGACCCCGCCCACCGGAGTGACGCCCGGGATCCGGCGCCCGGTGCGCATGATCACCTTGCCGTCGATCTCCTCGCGCAGGATGCGGTTGGGGCTGCCGACGTCGTCCGCGCCCTCCGGCGTGATCGTCGCCGCCTTCAGCCCGAGCCCGGCCGAGCGCATGGCGCCCGCCGCCTCCCGGCAGACCGCGTTCTCGGTGCGGCGCCGATTTTTCAACGACAGGTCGAAGCGCGTGATCTCGACGGCGAGGCCGAGCACGCCGGGATCGAGAACGCGAAGAGCCTGCTCCAGTAGCTCCTGACCGGTCTGGTCGCCCTCGAGCGCGACTATCTCGACCGCCGCCATCGCCGCGCGAGGGTATTACTTAGGGGGATGGCCGCCGAGATTTGCACCTGGTGTGGGACGAGCGTCGAGGACGACGACGGATTCCGGCTGTACGAGCCGGCCGGGGACCGCCGCGCCACCTTCTGCCGCCTCGAGCATGTGATCCCGTGGGCGATCCAGGGCCCGCACTGGGAGGCCGGTGCCCTCGACGAGCCGCCCGGCACCGAGAGCGAGCCCCGGAAGTGCGCCCACTGCGGCCGCGAGCTGGGCGACGTGTACGTGCTCCTCGTTCGTCATCGAGGCGAGAATCGCATCCCCGACGACTTCTGCTCCGTCGACCACCTGCTCGAGTGGGCGAAGGCCGGCGGCCGCTGGCAGTAGCGCGCAGCGGGCCGCCGACTCGGGGCTACTTGCCGAGCGCCTTCAGCAGGCGCGAGGCACCAGGGGCACCGAGGCCCGTGACGTCGTCGTAGCCCGTGGTCGTCTTGAGCGTCCCGTCGAGGTCGGCGCTGCGCAGGGTCGTCGACACGCCGCCGCTCCTGTTGACTCCGTTGTTGAAGTCGTTCCGCACGACCGCGATCTGGGTCGGCGACGGCCTGACGTCGCGAATGGCATCGGTGCCGCTCAGCCCGTAGAGCGTCGGGTTGACGAACCCGTGGGCGAAGCCGGCCCGCTGGTCGGCGACCGCCATGTATCCCGCGAACAGCGGGGAGGACAGGCTGGTGCCGCCGATCCGGTACTCGCCGTACTTGACCGAGCCGTCCGGGAACGTCTGTGTCTCGCCGACCAGCATCCCGGAGTTCGGGTCGCCGTCCATCGAGATGTCCGGAACGACGCGGCCCACACCGCCGTATCGGGTCGCGAGCGAGGCGGGCACGACCTTGCGCTGGTAGCCGGGCTCACCGAAGAGCCTGCTGGTGCCGCCGCCGGATCCGTAGAGGAACTCGCCGGGCGGCTGCGGGCTCCAGGCGTTGCCGGCCTGGCCGGTGATCATCGTGCCCCAGCCCACCTCGAAGCGGTAGTTGTCGGAGGGCCCGACGCCGAGCGTCGTGCCGCCGACGGCCGTGACGTCCGGGCTCGAGGCGGGGAAGTCCGCCGACGTGTGCCCGAGCAGCGCCTGCTCGTCGCCGTTGTCGCCGGAGGAGAAGTAGAGCCCCATCCCCTCGCTGATCGCCTGCTGGAAGATCTGCTGGTTGACGCGGACCAGCGGCTTCGGGATGTCCTCGCCCGCGAAGCCGTACGAGTTGGTCGCGATCGCGGCGACCTTGTGGTCGACCGCGTAGGCGAGCGCGTTGGTCAGCCCGGGGCCCGGGTCCGCGGCGCCGAGGTACTTGATCTGTGCGCCGGGGGCCATCGTGTGCACGGCCTCGACGTCGAGGGTCTCCTCGCCGTACCAGCCCTGCTGGTCTGCGATGTCGCAGCCGACCTGGCAGCCGTGGAAGACCTTCTGCGAGAACTTCGCCGGCGGCAGGCCGTGGCGCTTGCTGTACTCCTGGACGTCGGCGTTCATCGTCGGCGCGGCGAACGCGTCCAGGATCGCGACCTTCTGCCCGGAGCCGTCGTCCTTGCTGACGCCCGGACGGTTCAGGCCGTAGGCGCCCCGCAGCTGGGCCGGCCTGTACCCACACGTGGCGTACGGCTGCGTCTGCCCGTAGGCGGTCGGCTTGCTGTAGGCGACCTTCTCGCCCAGTTCTGGGAGCACGGCGGAGCGTTCACGAACGCGGGGGCGGAGGTGCCGCCGGATGGGCCATCGTCTGGTCCAGCCCGATGACGCCGCTCGCGGTGGAGGCGAGGCCCGCCGGAAGCGATACCGGCTCCGCGGGCGCGCGCAGATCCTCGCCGTTGTGGCGATAGACGTTCAGGGGGTGCTGAACGCGCGCTCCGCCTTGCCGACGGTCCCGGACGCGTTGACCAGGATGCCGCTTGCAGAGCTCCCGGTGACGCGGAAGCCGTGGGTGCGAAGCCAGCGCTTGGCGGTCTTCACGTCACCCGAGGTGGGCGCAAAGCGGGCGCGGAAGGCCGACGGCGAGAGGTAGTGCGCGTACTGCGAGCTCGACGGGTCTGCGACGGCATTGTCGAACCGCTGCAGCTCGCCGGCGTTTCGCCACGGGAGGACGAGCGAGAAGCTCACCTTTCCGCTGGCGTGGTGCTCGAGGTTGCTGGCGCGGGCCCAGCTGGGGGAGCTCTGAGGCAGCGCCCTCCGCGAACGCGCTGCGGCCGAGCCTCCGAGAAGAACCGTCGCGGTGATCGCGAACACCATCACCGACCCTGCAACCAAGACACGATTGACGCGCATTAACACTCCTTCCTGGGCCCCTTGTAGCGCGGCGAGGTCTATCACGCGGGAAGGGCCGGAGCCGGTCTTCAGAAAAGATTTAGGACTGCGACCGCGGCTCGAGCCCGAGCTCGGACGCGTTCTCGGCCAGGGCGTCGATGACGATCTGGATGTGCTCCGTCTCATCGACGCCGAGCTCCTCGATTCCCTGCTGAATCTGGCCCCGGTCGACCTTGGCGGCGAACGAGGGCTGCTTGAGCTTCTTGCGGACGGACTTCGGCTTCATCCCCTCGATGCCGGTGGGGCGAACGAGCGCGCACGCGACAACGAAGCCGGACAGCTCGTCGACCCCATAGAGGGTCTGCGCCAGCCGGGTCGTCCGGGGCACGCCCATGAAGTCGGCATGGCCCGCGACGGCCTCGATCACGTCCTGCGGGTAGCCGCGCTCCTCGAGCTCCGCCAATGCGTAGCGCGGATGACCGGTGTCGAGGTCTGGATACCGCTCGTAGTCCAGGTCGTGGACGAGGCCGGTGACCGCCCACTTCTCCTCGTCCTCGCCGTCGCGGCGGGCGTACGCGCGCATCGCCGCCTCGACCCCGAGGACGTGCTTTCGGAGCGAATCGGACTCGATCCATTCGCACACGAGAGCCCAGGCATCGTCGCGTGTAGGTGCCGCCATAACCCGTTGTTACCCTAGCCGCCGGACCCATGGAGAAGTTCGTCATCCAGGGCGGAACGCCGCTCTCGGGGGAAATCACCGCTGCGGGCAACAAGAACGCGGCGCTCCCGATCCTCGCCGCATGTCTCCTCACGGACGAGGAGGTCGTCCTCACCAACGTCCCGCGCATCCGCGACACGGAGAGCCAGGTCGCGCTGCTCGAGGGGCTGGGCGTGAAGGTGAACTGGAGCGGCCAGAACGAGCTTCGCCTGCAGGCCGACTCCGTCTCCGACACGAGCGTCGACGAGGACCTCGCGGCGCGCATCCGCGCGTCGTTCCTGCTCGCGGGTCCGCTCCTGGCACGCTTCGGCGAGGTCCGCATGCCGCCGCCCGGCGGCGACTTCATCGGCCGCCGGCGCCTGGACCCGCACCTGGATGCGTTCACCGACATGGGCGCGCAGGTGGACGGCGACCGCTGGATCGTGCTCTCGGCGCCGAACGGCGGGCTCAAGCCGTGCGGGATCTTCATGGACGAGCCGTCGGTGATGGCGACCGAGAACGCCCTGATGGCGGCGGCGCTGACGCCCGGTCCCACCACGTATCGGCAACGCGGCCTGCGAGCCGCACGTCCAGGACCTCGCGCGGCTGCTGATCAGGATGGGAGCGGACATCGACGGGGTCGGCTCCAACGTGATGACCGTCCACGGCCGCGACAAGCTCGGCGGCGCCGAGCACCGCATCTGCGCCGACCACATCGAGGTCGCGAGCTTCATGGCCCTCGCGGCGGCGACGCGCGGCGAGCTGCGGATTCGCGAGGCGGACCCGAACGACCTGATGATGATCCGCCGCCAGTTCCAGCGGCTCGGCCTCACGTCCCACGTCGAGGACAACGACGTGCTCGTCCCGCCCGAGCAGGTGCTTCAGGTGAGGGCGGACGTGGGCGACGCGACACCAAAGATCGAGGACGGGCCCTGGCCCGCGTTCCCGGCGGACCTGACCTCGATCGCCCTCGCCCTTGCCACCCAGGCCGAGGGGCAGATCCTGATCTTCGAGAAGATGTTCGAGAACCGGCTGTTCTTCGTGGACAAGCTGGTCGCGATGGGCGCTCGGATCATCCTGTGCGATCCCCACCGGGCGATCGTCTACGGTCCGAGCCGTCTTCACGGTGAGCGGGTGGACAGCCCGGACATCCGGGCGGGGATGGCGATCCTCATCGCGGCGCTGGCTGCGGAGGGGACGTCGGAGATCGGCAACATCATCCAGATCGACCGCGGGTATGAGCGCATCGACCTGCGGCTCAGGGACCTGGGCGCGCGGATCGAGCGCGTCGGCGCCGAGCCTGTCCCCGCGTAGCCTTCCGGCACGACACGAGGCTTGCGCTGGACCCTGGGTAAGGTGGCGCCGATGATCCACCGGATTCCCCCCGGAACGAGGGACGTCCTGCCCGCGGAGATGCGGGAGCTGCGCCGTATGCAGGGCGCGCTCGCGGCCGTGTTCGAGCGCTTCGGCTACGGCGAGGTCGCCACGCCGACGATCGAGTACGACGAGGTGCTCGCGCGCGGGGACGAGCGCGGTGCCCTGAGCGCCTACCGGTTCTTCGACGCAGACGGCGAGCTGCTCGCAATGCGCACGGACATGACGATCCCGATCGCTCGCGTCGTCGCGACGCGCCTCGCGAGCACCGATCCGCCGTTCCGCCTCTCCTACTTCGCGAACGCGTACCGAGCGGTGCGGCCCCAGCGCGGGCAGATGCGCGAGTTCGCCCAGGCGGGGGTCGAGCTGGTTGGCGCTGACGCTCCGGACGGGACCGCCGAGGTGATCGAGGTGCTGAGCGCGGCGCTCGATGCGGTTGGGCTCACGAGAGCGGTGATCGGGCTCGGCGACGCTGATCTCTACAGGCAGCTCCTGGCCGAGCTCGAGGTGGCGGAGGAGCGGCGCGATCGCATCCTGGAGCTCCTGGCCGCGCATGACCTCGTCGGCCTCGAGGACGAGGTCGACGCGCTGGGGCTCGATCCCGGCGCGCGAGAGACCCTGCTACGCCTCCCGAATCTGCGCGGCGGCTCCGAGGTACTGGAGGAGGCTCGGCACCTCGGCGGCGCGGCCGTCGAGCGGGCTACGGAGCGGCTCTCGGCGACGTTCCGCGCGGCGGAGGCCCGCGGGGTCGGCCCCCGCATCAACCTCGACCTCGGGCTGCTTCGCGACCTCGGCTACTACACGGGCGCGATCCTCGAGGTCTACGACCCGGCGCTCGGCCACGTCCTCGGGGGCGGCGGTCGCTACGACGAGCTCATGGGCCGCTTCGGGCGCCCCCTGCCAGCGGCCGGGTTCGCCCTCTACCTGGAGCGCGTGCACATCGCCCAGGCCGAAGAGGAACGGCTGACGACCGCCGGCGCGCGTGAGGAGGGGTCGTGAGGCTCGGTGAGGTCTCCGCGAGCCGCGCGCGGGGCGACGGCGGGCTGAAGGTCGCGCTTCCGCGCGGCGCGCTGTTCGACGGCACCCTCGACCTGCTCGACCGGATCGGGGTGGACACGACCAGCCTGCGGTCGGACTCGCGCTCGCTCGTGTTCGAGGCCGGCGGGCTCATGCTCGTGACGATGCGGCCGTCCGACGTGCCGACCTACGTCGAGGCCGGCGCCGCCGACGTTGGCATCACCGGCAAAGACGTCCTGCTCGAGCAGCGCGACCGGGCGGTCTACGAGCTGCTCGATTTGCGCTACGGCGCCTGCCGGCTCGTGCTGGCGGCGCGCCGCGGCGACGACGCCCTCGACGAGGCCGAGCGCCGCCTCGGGGCGATGCGGATCGCGACCAAGTACCCGCGAGCCGCCGAGCGGTGGTTTCAGGAGGCGGGGAGGCGAGCCGAGGTGATCGAGGTCAAGGGCTCCGTCGAGCTGGCGCCGCTCGTGGGCCTCGCCGACGGGATCGTGGACCTCGTGGACACCGGGCGGACGCTGGCAGAGAACGACCTCGAGGTGCGTGAGGAGATCACGACCTGCACGGCGCGGCTCGTCGCCAACCGCGTCGCCCACAAGCTTCGCGCCGCCGAGGTGGATCGGCTGACCGACCGGATGCGGGAGGCGACAAGATGAAGATCGAGCGAATCGACTGGGACGGGACCGACGCGCCGGCGTTCGCCGCGCGATTGCGCAAGCTCGTGCCGCCGCAGGAGGAGGTCGCAGAGACCGTCGCGGAGATCGTGGGATCCGTCCGCGACCGTGGCGACGAGGCCCTCCGCGAGATCGCGGAGCGCCTCGGCGAGGAGGCCCCCGAGTCGTGGCGCGTGGACCCGGATGCGATTGCGGCGGCCCCCGGACTCCTGGACTCCGACGTTCGCGAGGCGCTGCGCCTCGCGGCGAAGAACATCGCCGCGGTTGCGCGCGCGGAGCTCGAGACCCGCGACCGCCCGGCGACGGTCGACCTGCCGGAGGGGCAGCGGGTCGAGGTTCGCGCCGACGCGGTGGTGGCGGCCGGCGTGTATGCGCCGGGAGGGAGGGCGGCGTATCCGTCCACGGTCTTGATGTGCTGCATCCCGGCGCGCGTCGCGGGGGTGAGCCGTGTCGCCGTCGCGAGCCCGGCGGGCGCGAGGGGTCGACCCAGCGCGCAGGTCCTGGCGGCGTGCGCCGCTGCGGGCGTCGACGAGGTCTACGCGATCGGCGGCGCGCAGGCGATCGCGGCGCTCGCCTACGGGACGGAGACCATCGACCGCGTCGACCTGATCGCAGGGCCGGGCAACCGCTACGTCGCCGAGGCCAAGCGCCTCGTCTCCGGCGCCGTCGGGATCGACGGGGTCGCCGGGCCGAGCGAGCTGATGGTCGTCGCCGACGGAACAGCGGCCCCGGAATGGATCGCGCTGGACCTCTGCGCGCAGGCGGAGCACAGCTCGGACGGCTTCCTCGTTGTCGCGTCCCCAGACGCGGCGCTGCTCGACCACCTCGAGCAGACGGTCGAGGAGCTCGCGGACGAGCGGCCGACCGTGCAGCAGGCTCCCCTCGCCCTCGTGGCGACGACCGGAATCGAGGCGGCTCTCACGCTTGCCGACGCGATCGCGCCGGAGCACCTCGAGCTCATGTTCGAGGGTGCGGACGAGCTCGCCGCCAGGGGCCGCGTCGCCGGCTGCGTGTTCCTCGGAAGGGGAGGGGCGGCCGCGTTCGGCGACTACGTCGCGGGCTCCAACCACGTGCTGCCGACCGGCGGCGCGGCCCGCTTTGGCGGCCCGCTCGGCCCTGGGAGCTTCCAGCGGCGCAGCTCGATCGTCAGCCTTCCGAGCGCCGCCGCCGCAGCGCTCGCTCCCTACGTGAACGCGCTGGCCCGCGCGGAGGGCTTTCCCGTGCATGCGGAGTCCGCTGCGGCTCGCGCGGGGGACTGATCCGCGACAATCCACGATTTCCAGGGACTTTGAACCATGCCCCGTACAGCTGACATCAACCGGAAGACCGGCGAGACCGAGATCTCGCTCGCCGTCGATCTCGACGGCGGCGACGTGGACGCCTCGACCGGCGTGGGGTTCTTCGACCACATGCTCGAGACCGTCGGCCGCCACGGCCGGCTCGGCCTGCGGGTGAGTGCGAAGGGCGACCTGGAGACCGGCGCCCATCACACGGTTGAGGACGTCGGGATCGCGCTCGGCCTGGCGCTCGACGAAGCGCTTGGCGACCGGGCCGGGATCCGCCGCTTCGGCTACGCCGCGATCCCGATGGACGAGGCGCTCGGCGTCTGCGCCGTGGACGTCTCGGGCCGGCCACTGTGCCTGTTCCGATCCGAGCTTCCGCTCACCTCGATCGCAGGCTTCGACACCGAGCTGACCGAGGAGTTCTTCCGCGCGGTTGCCACCAACGCCAAGCTCACGCTGCACTTGGGGAACAGCTACGGCTCTAACGCGCACCACATGGTGGAGGCGTGCTTCAAGGCGTTCGCGCGCGCGCTGCGTGACGCGGTGTCGATCGACCCGGACGAGACCGGCGTGCCGAGCACGAAGGGGACGCTGACCTGACGCGAATCGCCGTTCTCGACTACGGGATGGGGAACCTACGGTCCGTCCAGAAGGCCCTCGAGCGCGTGGGCTCCGAAGGCTTCATCACCGGCGACCCGGACGCCGCGCGCGAGGCCGCCGGGATGATCCTCCCGGGCGTGGGGGCATTCCCGCGCGCGATGGCCCGCGTGCGCGAGGCCGGACTCGACGCCCTGGTCGCCGACCGGGTGGACGCCGGCGTGCCCGTGCTGGGCATCTGCCTCGGGCTGCAGCTCCTGTTCGAGAACTCGACGGAGCTCGGCGGCGCTGCGGGGATCGGAGTGCTGCCGGGCGAGGTCACGGGCCTCGAGGCACCCGGGCTCAAGGTCCCGCACATGGGCTGGGAGCCGGTGCGATGGGAGCGCGAGTCGGAGCTGGTCGCCGGCCTGGAGACCGGGACTCCCTTCTACTTCGTGCACTCCTTCGCGGTGCGGCCCGCCGATCGGGGCGACGTCCTGGGTACGGCCGAGTGGGGGGAGCGGTTCGCGTGCGCGGTGGCCCGCCCGCCGCTCTACGGCGTGCAGTTCCACCCCGAGAAGTCCAGCGCTGCCGGCCTGCGGGTCCTCGCCAATTTCGCCGAGATCTGCGCGTCGGTTCCGGCGTGATCCTCTATCCGGCGATCGACATCCGCGACGGCCACGCCGTTCGTCTGACTCGCGGCGACTACGCCGAGGAGACCGTGTACGACGACGATCCGCTCGAGGCCGCGCGTCGCTGGCTCGGACAGGGCGCGCGCGCCCTTCACGTCGTGGACCTGGACGGCGCGCGTTCGGGCGAGCCGCAGAACCTCGAGCACGTGAGGCGCATCGCCGCGGAGGCGGAGGTGCCGCTGCAGGTCGGCGGCGGCCTCCGCGACCCGGAAGCGGTGACCGCGGCACTGGAGGCGGGGGCCGACCGCGTCGTTCTCGGGACCGCCGCGCTCGCCGAGCCGGAGCTCGTGGAGGCACTCGCGGCCGACCACGGCGAGCGAATAGTCGTCGGCGTGGACGCGCGGCGTGGCCAGGTCGCCGTGGAGGGCTGGGAGCGTGAGACGCACGCCGGCGCCGCCGAGTCCGTCTCGGAGTTGGCCGCGAGGGGAGTTCGCAGGTTCGTCTTCACGCCGGTGGAGGTGGACGGAACGCTCGCCGGCCCGGGGATGGACCAGCTGCAGGAGGTTGCGCACGCCGCGGCCGATGCCGGCGTGGCGCTGATCTATTCGGGCGGCGTCGGTTCGCTCGACGATCTGCGGGAGTTGCGGGGAACCGCGCTGGAGAGCCTCGAGGGCGTGATCGTCGGGCCGCGCGCTGTACGAGGGGCGCTTCACCGTCGCTGAGGGACAGGCTGCCCTCGGCGGCTAACGTCACACAGATGAAAAACAGCACCTGCCAGTCGCGAAGCTAAAGCTCCGCCTTAGAAGACCTGATGGGAACGACCTCCAAGCTCCTCTCGCGCGCGAAGAACGTCCGCTGGCTTGCCCTGTACGAGACCGCGCGCATGGTCTACGGCCACGGGAAGCGAGCCTGGGACAAACTCGAGCCGCACGAGCGGGAGAACATCGGCTACCTCGTGCGCAAGTCCAAGGGTCGGCGCTCGAACCTGACCGAGGGCGAGCGCAACGAGCTCTGGACGCTGGTCAAGAAGGCCGTCACCGGATAGCCATGGCGCTGAAACGCGTCATCCCGTGCCTGGACGTCGATGCCGGACGGGTGGTCAAGGGCACGAACTTCGTCGGCCTGCGCGACGCGGGCGACCCCGTGGAGCTGGCCGCCCGCTACGACAGCGAGGGCGCGGACGAGGTGATCTTCCTGGACATCACCGCGTCCCACGAGCGCCGCGAGACCATCGTCGAGCTGGCCCGCCGCACCGCGGACAACGTGTTCATCCCGTTCGTCATCGGCGGCGGCATCCGCTCGGCCGCGGACGCGCAGGCCGTCCTCGACGCGGGCGCCGACAAGGTCGCGGTCAACTCGGCCGCGCTCGAGCGCCCGGAGCTGATCGGCGAGCTGGCAGAGGTGTTCGGTTCGCAATGCGTCGTGGTGGCAATCGACGCGAAGCGCCGAAACCCCGCCGCCCCCGGACGCGAAGCAGAGGAGGCGGCGGGATTTGTGTGGGACGTGTACACGCACGGGGGTCGCCACCCGGCCGAGGGCCGCGAGGCGGTCGCATGGGCGCGGGAGGCGACCGAGCGGGGAGCGGGGGAGATCCTGCTCACGAGCATGGACCGCGACGGCACGGCAGACGGCTACGACCTCGAGCTCACCCGCGCAGTCGCCGACGCAGTGACCGTGCCCGTGATCGCGTCGGGCGGCGCCGGCGTCCTCGAGCACCTGTCGGAGGGGATCCTCGAGGGCGGCGCCGACGCGGTGCTATGCGCCTCGATCTTCCATTACGGCACCTACACGGTCCACCAGGCGAAGGACCACCTGCGCGAGGCGGGCATCCCGGTCCGTAGCGCAGCTGAGCCTGAGGCGTCGCGCGAGCTCCGCTCGTCGCATGCTGCGCGGCAGTGGCGTTCCACTCTGAGAGGTCCCGACCGCGATGCGGCTGCTTCAGGCGGGGTGTTCCGTACTCCCCGCCGGTGACGTGGTTGCCCTGTCGCGGGCGTTGCCCTACTTGCCGCCGTTTTTCTTCTTGCCGCCGCCCTTGTGCTTCTTCGACGCGCCCGTTGCCCTTGCCGCCGTGGTGCTTCGAGGCGTGCTTCTTCTGGTTCGCCTCCTTCGTGTGCTTGCGACGGCGCTGGCGTTTCAGCTCGGCCTTGGTCAGGGGCTTGAACGCCCGGATGGTCGAGGTGCCGGTCAGGTAGATCCTCTTGCCGTCCGAGATGACCGGGTTGTACTCGCCCTCGCTGTTGTTGAAGACCTCCTGGCCCTTGTTGACGCCGTAGCCGAAGGTGCCGATGTTGGGACCGATCCCCGACACGTAGACGGTCCGGTCCACGACGCTGGGCGAGCCGAGAATGATCCCGTTGATGTAGTGCTCCCAGCGAACCGCGCCGGTCTTGGCGTCGAGGGCGTAGAAGTGCTTGTCCTCTGAGCCGATGAAGACGGTCGGCGGCGCATGCGGCGTGTCCGCGACGGCGGGCGAGGAGTAGACCTCGGCGCCCGTCGAGTGGCTCCAGGCGAGCTGCGCCGGTCTTCTCGACGAAGCTGTAGACCCGGCCGTCGAGCCCGCCCAGGTAGACGCGCCCGAAGGCGACTGCCGGGGTCGAGTAGACGCCGCCGCCGTGCAGGAAGCCGCCGCCCTGCGTGTGCGCCGTCCACTTCACGTGCCCGTTGCCGGCGTCGATCGCCCAGACCTCGCCGGCGTAGTTGTCGGCGAACAGGGTGCCGTGGTCGAGGGCCAGGGCGCCCTTCACCGCGCCGCCGGTGTGGACCTTCCAGCGCACCTTGCCGGTCTTCTCGTCGAGGGCGAAGATGTCGCCCGACTCGCAGCCGAAGATGACCTTGCCGTTGTGGACGAGCGGCGAGGACTCGCTGCGGCCGGGCAGCGGGGTACGCCAGAGCACCTTGCCTTTCTTCTTGGCGTTCAGCGCCACCGCCTGCTGCGGCTCGAGGTTGACCGCGAAGAGCCTGCCGTTCCAGTAGGCGGGGGAGGACGCGTTGAGCGTCCCGATCTTGCGCTTCCACTCGACGTGCCCGCCGTGGACGTTGAGCGCGTAGAAGGTCCCGTCCTTGTCCATGAAGTAGATGGTCCCGTGGACCACGATCGGCTGGAACTCGAGCAGCTTGCCCGCCTGGAAGCTCCACAGGGAGGCGCCGAACGGCGGGTCCAGTCCCTTGACCGGCAGGTAGCGCGTGCGCGCCGGGTCGTAGCCGTACATGGGCCAGTTGAGCGTCTCGGGCTTCTTCTTGACGCGCTTCTGCTTGTGGAACGCGGCGGTGGGGTTCGAGACGTCGGCCGGGCGCCTCGTGACCAGGTACGCGGCGACCGCCGCCCCGGCGACGACCGCGACCAGGCCGCCGACCAGCGCAAGCCGGCGGGCGACGCTCCAAGAGCGCCAGATGTTCAGCAGACGACCCATCCGCGAGGCCCGTCATGGTAGGGAACGGTTCCGAAGGGACCTCTAAATCGCAGCCGATGCCGCCTGAGAGAGCCAAGATCGAGCCCGAGCGGATCCCCGAGCGCCTGCGGGCCCTCCCGGGCCTCGATCGCGTGCGCGAGGCGGCTGCCGGCACGGCCACATATCTCGTCGGCGGCGCGGTGCGCGACCTCCTGCTCGGTCGGGACCGAACCGACCTCGACATCGCGGTCGAGGGCGACGCCGCTGCCGCTGGGCCGGCGCCTCGGGCGGCGAGGTCCGCACCCACGAGCGCTTCGCGACGGCAACGGTTCACACCGATGGGCTCGAGCTCGATCTGGCCACCTCCCGCAGCGAGTCCTACCCGGAGCCCGGCGCGCTGCCGGAGGTCCAGCCGGCGACGCTGAGCGAGGACCTCGCGCGCCGTGACTTCACGCTCAACGCGATGGCCGTGCCGCTCGCGGGCGACCCCGAGCTGATCGACCCGCACGGTGGCCTCGAGGACCTCGAGCGGGGCGCGCTGCGAGTGCTCCACGACGCGCTCCTTCGTCGACGACCCGACCCGCGCCCTTCGCGCCGCGCGCTACGCGGCGCGCTACGGCTTCGAGCTGGACCGGGCACCGAGCGGCTCCTCCGGGACGCCGACCTCGCGACGGTGTCGAGCGACCGGGTCGAGGCCGAGCTCCGCAAGCTCGCCGCGGAGGAGACAGCGCGCCGCGGCTTCGAGCTGCTGGACGAGTGGGGGCTGGTGCCGCTTCCCGACGGCGCTCGCTGAACTGATCGACGCCGTCAGCGCGACTGACCGCGCGCGAGCCGTGGTCCCGCGTTGCGGACCGCGACGAGGCCGTGCTCGCCGCCGCACGCGGACGGGGAGGGGACGCCGCAGGCGAGCTGGCCGCCGCGGAGGTCACCGCCCCGTCGCAGGGCGGTCGACGCTGGCGCGCGGGCACGACGGCGTCGACGCTGGCGCTCGCCCGAGCGCTCGGCGCCGAGTGGCTCGACCGCTACGTCGAGGAATGGCGCGACGTCCGGCTGGACATCGACGGCGACGACCTGATGGAGGCCGGCATCCCCGAGGGGCCTGCGGTCGGCCGCGGCCTGGCTGCCGCGCTGCGCGCGAAGCTCGACGGCGAGGTGAGCGAGCACCGAGGAGGAGCTTCGGGTGGCGCTGGACGCCGCCCGCTCCTAGTGCCCTAGGTGGTCTGCTGCATTCGATACTTTCGGTGCTGGAGTGAGCGCGCCCTTCGAGGACGACCCGGTCTACCTGACCGAGCTTCCGGACGATCTGCGGGCACGCCGGGCGGATGCCGCCAGGCGGCGCCGTTGGCGGCGGCGCCTGGCTGCGCTTGCGGTCCTCGCCGTCCTGGGCGGCGTCGCGGCGATCGCGATCATGAGCCTCGGGGGCAACGGCGGCGGGAGCAAGGAATCCGCGACCACCGCGGCCAACGACGGTGGAGGGGGAGGCGGCGCGACATCCGCCGGCGGCACCACGAGCTATCCCGCGGACTGGAAGCCCTACACGGGCCCGGTGCCGATCCTCGAGTATCACGCGATCCAGCCGCCCGTCTCCGGGGCGGCGTACCCCCAGCTGTTCGTGCCGCAGGCCGACTTCGTCGAGCAGATGAAGTGGCTCGACGCTCACGGCTACGAGGGCGTCACGCTCGAGCAGGTCGAGGACGCCTGGTACAAGGGCGGCGAGCTCCCGCCGAAGCCCGTGGTCCTCAGCTTCGACGACGGCTACCTGAGCCAGTACGTGGCAGCGTTCCCGGCGCTCCAGCACTTCCACTGGCCCGGGGTGCTGAACCTGATGACGAAGGGGGCCGACCTGCCGGACGACGACGTGAAGAAGATGCTGGACGCCAACCCAGGGTGGGAGCTCGCGTCGCACACGGTCCATCACCTCGACCTGACGACGCTCGACTCGTCCCAGCTTCACGAGGAGGTTGCCAGCTCGCGCAAGATCCTTCAGGACCGTTTCGGGGTCCCGGTCGAACAACTTCTGCTACCCGTCGGGCCAGTACGACAGACCGTGATCGCCGCAGTCAAGGCGGCCGGCTACCGCGGCGCGACGAGCGAGGTCCGGGGCTCGCCGACGTCCGCGAACCCGTACGTCCTCGACCGGATCGAGATCACGCGGGACGACGGGCTCGACGGGTTCGTCGTCGAAGCTCGAGGCGGCGCAGGCAGGCACCCCGGACGCCTCGGTCAGCCCCGGCGGGTGAGCACCGGCTTGCGCTGGGCGGAGAAGGACGGCGTGCGCTGGCTCGAGGCCGAGCTGCCCGGCGCGCGGGCCGCGTTCACGCACCAGGCTCGGCGGGGTCAGCGAGCCGCCCTACGAGAGCCTCAACCTCGGGCGCCTGACCGGCGACCCCGGCGGTGCGCGAGAACCGCCACCGGCTCGCCGCCGCGCTCGAGATCGACCCGCGCGGCGTCCTGGTCGGCCGCCAGGTCCACGAGGCCCTGGTGCAGCGCCACGACGGAGCCGACCGAGCCGAGCCGCGTTCGCCGATCCCGGCTCCGGGCCTCCCGGAGGCCGACGGGCAGGTCGACCGACCGCGCCCGGGCTCACGCCCCTCGTCTTCGTCGCCGACTGCCTCCCGGTCGCGCTGGCGGGGCCTCGGGGCGTGGCGATGATCCACTGCGGCTGGCGCGGGCTCGCGGCCGGGATCGTCGAGCACGGGGTGGAGGAGGTCGAGGCGACGGCCGCCGCCGATCGGCCCGAGCATCGGCCCCTGCTGCTACGAGGTCGGCGACGAGGTGCTCGAGGCCTTCGCGGCCGCTCGGCGACGGGCTCGCGGACGGGCGAATGCTCGACCTGAGCGAGGTCGCGCGGCGACTGCTCGCGCAGGCCGGCGTCGACGGAGGTCGAGATCAGCGACCTCTGCACGAGCTGCCAGCCCGAGCTCTTCTTCTCCCACCGGCGCGACGGCGGGCCGCACCGGCCGCCAGGCCGGGTCTGGCGTGGAGGGCGTCTGATGCCCGGGCTGATTCACGGGCTCGAGGCCGAGCAGATCCGGGCGCAACCTCGAGCGCGTGCGCGAGCGCGCCGGGACCCGACGTCGAGATCCTCGCCGCGACGAAGTACGTGCCGCTCGAGGAGATGGGCGCGCTCGCCGAGGCGGGGGTCGAGCTGGTCGGCGAGAACCGGCTCCAGGACCTCGAGGAGAAGCGCGAGCGCTGGGGCGACGCGTTCACCTGGGACTTCATCGGAAACCTCCAGAGCCGCAAGGTCAAGCGACATCCTGCCGCTCGTGCGCCTGATCCACTCGGTGGCGAGCGACTCGGTGCTGGAGCAGCTCGGGCGCCACGGAACGCCCGAGACCGAGGTGCTGGTCGAGGTCAACGTCGCCGGCGAGGAGGGCAAGGGCGGCATCGCCCCGCCGAGCTGGGAGCGTTCATCGAGCGCTGCCCGGTCCGCGTCGTCGGCCTGATGACCATGCCCCCGTTCAGCACCGATCCCGAGGACTCGCGGCCCGCACTTCGCCCGCCTCGCCGAGCTCGCCGCCGAGCACGGGCTGAGCGCCTCTCGATGGGCACGAGCCAGGACTGGGAGGTCGCCGTGGAGGAGGGCGCGACGATCATCCGGCTCGGCACATCGCTCTACATCTAGGCCCACCGGCTGAACCGGCCGCTGCAGCGCGGGTTTTGGCGCAGCGCGACGGGGTAAACCCGCAATAATCCGTACAGGAATAGCTCGTCTTACGCGAACGTACGCTGAGCGATGGCCTTCCGCGACACATGGCACCGAGCGCTCGTCTACTTCGGCCTCGCCGAGGACCCCGGGTACGGCGACGCCGACGTGTACGAGCCCGAGACCGGGCAGGACATGTACGAGGCGCCCGCGCCGCGGGCGGCGACCGTCAGCCCGCTGCGGGACCGTCGCCGCGCGCGCGACGAGATCGACGACATCTTCGCCGACGACGAGCCCGTGGGACGCGGCGGCGGCCGCGACGCTGCGGCCGGTCGGGGCAACGGCGGCGCCGACGTGCGCGTCCACCTCGTCACGCCCTACAGCTTCAACGACGCCCAGGAGGTCGCGGACAAGTTCAAGCAGGACACGCCGGTGATCCTCAACCTGCAGACGACCGATTCCGAGCTCGCCAAGCGGCTGATCGACTTCACGTCGGGGCTCACCTACGCGCTCGGCGGCGGGATGCAGAAGATCGCCGACAAGACCTTCCTGCTCACGCCGCGCAACGTCGAGGTCTCCGCCGAGGAGAAGGCGCGCCTCGTCGAGAAGGGCTTCTTCAACCAGTCCTAGCGCCTGCCTCTAGGCTTCGCCCGCGATGAGGATCGGGTTCGCGGGAGCCGGCAACATGGCCGCGGCGATGGCGCGCGGCTGGGCCGCGGGCGCCGGGCGGGCCCGAGGCGATGCTGTTCACCGACCTCGACGGGCCGCGCGCCGCGGCGCTGGCCGAGGAGGTGGGGGGCGAGACGCGCCCGGCGCTCATGGAGCTCGCGCGGGGACAGCGACGTCGTCGCTGCTGGCGGTCAAGCCGGCCGCTCTCGACGCGGTCGCCGAGGAGCTCGGCGGCGTGGCGCCCGCGCTGCTCTCGGTGCTCGCGGCGACGCCCATCCAGCCGGCTGGCCGAAGCGTTTCCGGGCGTGCCCGATCCTCCGGCTGATGCCGAACCAGCCGGTGGAGGTCCGCCGCGGCGTGATCTGCCACGCGCCCCCCGTCGCCATGCCCGACGAGCTTCATGACCGGCTCCTGGCGCTGCTGGAGCCGCTCGGTGACGTCGTGGAGCTCGACGAGAGCGACATCGACGCGGCGATGGCGATCATGTCGAGCTCGCCCGCCTACATCGCGCTCGTGGCGGAGGCGCTCGCCCGAGGCGGCGAGCGGGAGGGCCTCGACCCCGAGGTCGCCGGTGAGCTCGTCGCCGGCGCGCTCGCCGGGACCGCGGAGCTCCTGACGAGGCGCGACCCGGCGACGATTCGCAACGCCGTCGCGCCGCCGGGCGGAGCCACCGAGGCCGGGCTCGCGCAGCTCGAGGGAGTGGTGGAGGATGCGTTCGTGAACGCGGTCAACGCCTCCCTGGAGCGCTTCCGGTGATCGCGTACGCCGTGAGCACGCTGCTCCCCCTCGCGGACACGCGCGGCACGATCGCCGACTACGTGGGCGCGGTGTTCCTCGTCTACCTGGTCCTGATCATCGTCCGGGTGCTGCTCAGCTGGATCCCGCGGATGCCCTACAACCGGACGCTGCGGGCGGTGGTCGGGTTCATCGAGGAGGTGACCGACCCGTACCTGAACGTGTTTCGCCGATTCCTGCCGCCGATCGGCGGGGGTGCGTTCGCGCTCGATCTGAGCCCGATCCTGGCGATCATCCTGCTCGTCATCGCTCAGCAGGTGGTCGTGGGGCTCATCCGCGGGTGACCTCCGGGCGGCTCGACGCGGCGGCGATCCGGGGCTGGCGGCGCGCCCTCCTCGTCTGCGGAGCGGTCGTGCTCCTCGACCAGGTCTCGAAGGCGATCGTGGTCTCGTCGCTGTCGGTCGGCGAGCGCGTCCAGCTCATTCTCGGGTTCACTCTCACCAACACGCCGAACTCGGGGCTCGCGTTCGGCATCGGGCAGGGCCAGAGCTTCGTGCTCGTGGTCACCGTCATCGCGCTCGCCCTGGTGCTGATCTGGTTCGCGCTCGATCCGAGCCGCCCGGGCATGTGGCTGGCGGTGGGCCTGCTCGCCGGCGGCGCGCTGGGAAACCTCGCCGACCGGGTGCGCATGGACGCCGTCACGGACTTCATCGACCCGCCGCTGTGGCCGACGTTCAACCTCGCCGACGTCGCGATCACCCTCGGAGCGCTCGGCCTGGTGCTCATCTCGCTCAATCCCACCCACACGCCAGGACGACGCGAACCCCAAGCCGGGATCGGGGTGAGCGCGAAGCCTCGGATCGTCCACGTGGACGAGTGGCTGGCGGTGGTCGACAAGCCCGCCGGCCTGGTCGTTCACGCCGCGCCCGGGCACCGCGGCGACACGCTCGTGGACGTGCTGGGCGAGCTGCTGGGCGGCGGCGACGATCCGCAGCGACCCGGAATCGTCCATCGGCTGGACAAGGACACCTCGGGCTTGATGATCGTCGCCCGCGGCGACGAGGCGCACCGGCGCCTGGCCGCGCAGATCAAGGCGCGCGAGGTCCGCCGCGCCTACCTCGCGCTGGTCGAGGGCCGGCTGCGCTCGCGGACCGGGACCATCGACGCCCCGCTCGGGCGCGACTACAGGGCCCCGGAGCGGCGAGCCGTGGGCGGCCGGGGCCCGCGCGAGGCGCGCACGCACTTCAGCGTCGTGGAGACGCTGCCCGCCGATGCGCTCGTCGAGGCCCGGCTGGAGACGGGCCGCACCCATCAGATCCGCGCCCACTTCGCGGCGATCGGCCACCCGGTCGCGGGGGACCCCCGGTACGGCCACGCCGGGCGCCACGGCCTCGACCGCCAGTTCCTGCACAGCGCGCGGCTGGGGTTCCGGCATCCGATGACGGACGAGGAGCTCGAGTTCGAGTCGCCGCTTCCTGGGGATTTGGCCCGGGCGCTGGAGCGGGCGCGCGCGCCGTAGGGCACCGAGGGAGGGCACGTCGACCGTTGAGTGCCGGTCGAACGCAATCCACGTCCGAAAGGTCGGACGCAGATTGCGTTGACCGGGCCACCACGGCCGATTTGCCGGCTCCGCTGCCCTACCTGCCAGCTGTTGTCCTGAGCCGCGACCCCGCCGAGGCTCCCTACAATCCCCTCCGACCAGTAACCGACCCCCGACGGAAGGCACGGGGCCCTGCCCGGCAGGCAGACAGCACGCCGGGTCCCCGCAGCGCCGTCGGGATGCAAGAGCAAAACCGAGCAAGGGAGCCTCATGTCCGAACCCGGAATCAAGGAGCTGCTGGAGGCCGGCCTTCACTTCGGCCACCAGACGCGGCGCTGGGATCCCGCCATGCGGCCGTACATCTACGGCGAGCGCGACGGGATTCACATCATCGACCTGCTGCAGACCGAGCATCTGCTCGCCGAGGCCCGGCGGTTCGCCGCCGAGGTGGCGAGCAAGGGCGGCGCGGTCCTGTTCGTCGGCACCAAGAAGCAGGCGCGCGACGCGGTCAAGGAGTGGGCCGAGAAGTGCGGCATGCCGTACGTCAACCAGCGGTGGCTGGGCGGCCTGCTGACCAACTTCCACACGATGTCGGCGCGGATCGACCGCCTGCACGAGCTGAGCGATCTCAAGGAGGCCGGCCAGCTCGACCTGCTGCCCACCAAGGAGCGCATGGCGCGCGAGGCCGAGCTGGCGAAGCTCGAGTACAACCTCGGCGGCGTCCGGAACATGCAGCGGCTGCCGCAGGCGGCGCTGATCATCGACCTGAAGACCGAGGCCATCGCCGTGCGCGAGGCCGAGCGGCTGCGGATCCCGATCATCGGGCTCGTCGACTCGAACGTCGATCCCGTCCCGGTCGAGTATCCGGTGCCCGGCAACGACGACTCGATCCGGTCGTGCGAGCTCGTGGTCCGGACGATCGGCGAGGCGGTCTACGAGTCCGTGGAGGCCTATCGCAAGGCGGAGGCGGAGCGCCAGGCGGAGGAGGCGGAGCGCCGCAGGCGCGAGGACGAGGAGCGCCAGCGCCGCGAGGCCGAGGAGCGAGCCAAGAAGGAGGCCGAGGAGGCGGCCAAGGCGGCCGCCGCCGCGGCCGAGAGCGGCGAGGCGGCGCCGGCCGAGACCGGCCAGGAGCGCGAGCTCGTGAGCCCCGACAGCGGCGACGACATCAAGGCGGCGGACGTCAAGGAGCTCCGCGACCGCACCGGCGCCGGGATCATGGACTGCAAGGCCGCCCTCGCGGAGGCGCAGGGCGACATCGACAAGGCGATCGAGATCCTGCGCGTGAAGGGCCAGGCGTCGGCCGCCAAGCGAAGCGGGCGAGCCACCACCGAGGGCGTCGTGACGTCCTACATCCACGCGACCGGGAAGGTGGGCGTGCTGGTGGAGGTCCAGTGCGAGACGGACTTCGTCGCCCGCAGCGACGAGTTCAAGGAGTTCGCGCGCGAGGTCGCGATCCACATCGCGGGCACCCCGACGCCGCCGCTGGTCGTCTCGGCGGAGGAGATCCCCGAGGAGGCCCGCGAGGCCGAGCGCAGGGTGTTCGAGGCGAAGGCCCGCGAGGAGGGCAAGCCGGACGACATCGTGGCGAAGATCGTCGACGGCCAGCTTCAGAAGTGGTCGAAGGAGGCCGCGCTGCTCGAGCAGGAGCACGTTCGGACCGACGCCTACGACGGCAAGACGATCGAGGAGCTGCGCGCCGAGATCGCGTCGAAGACCGGCGAGAACGTGCGGATCGCCCGCTTCGCCAGGTTTGTGGTCGGGGAATAGCGCATACGATGTTCGCCGCCGTGGCGGAAGAACCTGCATTCAGCCGCGTACTGCTGAAGCTGTCCGGCGAGGCCCTGATGGGGGGCCTCGAGTACGGCACCGATCCCGAGCGCGTCGAGCGCATCGCCGACCAGGTCCACGGGGTGGCGAGCCGCGGGGTTGAGATCGCGCTCGTCGTCGGCGCGGGAAACATCTACCGCGGCCTCCAGGGCGCGGCGCGCGGCATGGACCGCGCCACCGCCGACTACATGGGGATGCTGGCGACGGTGCTGAACGCGCTCACGCTCCAGGACGCACTCGAGAAGCAGGGAGCGCACACCCGGGTGCTCTCGGCGATCCAGGTGACCGAGGTCGCCGAGCCATACATCCGCCGCCGCGCCATCAGGCACCTGGAGAAGGGCCGGATCATCATCTTCGCCGCCGGCACCGGCAACCCGTTCTTCACCACCGACACGGCCGCCGCCCTGCGTGCGCTGGAGATCCACGCCGACGTGATCCTGATGGCCAAGCACGGGGTGGAGGGCGTCTTCGACGCGGACCCATCGAAGGTCCCGGACGCGAAGTTCATCCCGGAGATCACGCACCGCCAGGCGATCGAGCGCGGGCTGCGGGTGATGGACTCCACGGCCCTGTCCCTCTGCATGGACAACGACCTGCCGATCTGCGTCTTCAACCTCGCCGATGAGCGGAACATCGACCGCGTGATCTCCGGAGAGCGCATCGGCACGATTGTGTCCTCGAACGGCCGCCTGGATGGCCGAAATACGGATCCTGCCGGCGACCCGGTCGCTCCCGGACGCGAGGCGGAGGAAGCGACCGGCAAAGTCTGATGGCCGATTTCACCGACGAGCTCCTCGACGACGCCGAGGACCGGATGAAGAAGTCCGTCGAGGCCTACCGGCACGAGCTGGCGACGGTTCGCACGGGCCGCGCCTCGCCGCACCTGCTGGATCGCGTGATCGTCGACTACTACGGCACCGAGACACCGCTGCGGCAGCTCTCGCAGGTCGCGGCCACGGATGCTCGCCTGCTGACGCTTACCCCGTACGACAAGAACTCCATCAAGGCGATCGAGAAGGCGATCATGGAGTCCGACCTCGGTCTGACGCCCAACAACGACGGCAACGTGATCCGCCTCCAGATCCCGGAGCTCAACGAGGAACGCCGCAAGGACCTGGTCCGGGTCGTTCACAACGTGGCGGAGGAGGGGCGCGTCGCCGTGCGCAACATCCGCCGGGACGTCATGCACGACCTGCGGGAGCTGAAGAAGGAGGGTGAGGTCGGCGAGGACGACGAGCGCCGGGCGGAGAGCGAGCTTCAGCGGCTCACGGACGAGGCCATCAGCGAGATCGAGTCGCTGCTGAAGGGCAAAGAGGAAGAGATCCTCGAGGTTTAACCGGAGGCGCGGGTGCTGCGTTTCGCCGACCGATGACGTCCTCTGAACCGAAATACGTCGCGATCATCACGGACGGCAACGGGCGATGGGCCCAACGGCGGGGGCTGTCGCCGATCGAAGGCCATCGAGCGGGCGCGGACGTGGTCAAGGACCGGCTTCGCGACGCCGTGGATCTCGGCATCGAGGAGCTGACCGTGTTCTCGTTCTCGACGGAGAACTGGTCCCGGCCGAGCGATGAGGTCGACGGCCTGATGCGGATGTTCGGCGAGCGCATCGACAACGAGACGCCGGAGCTGCACGAGGAGGGCGTGCGGATGCGCTTCATCGGCCGCCGCGAGGGGGTCGATGCCGACCTGATCCGGCGGATGGAGTGGGCGGAGGACCTGACAAAGGACAACGACGTGATCCGGTTCTTCGTCGCCTTCAACTACGGCGGCCGTGCCGAGATCGTCGACGCCGCCGCTTCGTTCCACGGCTCCACCGAGGAGGAGTTCCGCCGCCACCTGTACGCGCCGGACATGCACGACCCGGACCTCCTGATCCGGACGAGCGGCGAGCTCCGACTCTCCAATTACCTGCTGTGGCAGTGCGCTTACTCGGAGCTGGTCTTCCGCCCCGAGCTCTGGCCGGACTTCACTCGCGAGGCGTTCGAGGAGTCCCTAGAGGAATTCGCCGCTCGCAGGCGACGTTTCGGCGCCCGGGCGTAACGACCGCAAAGCAAGTCCTGCTGGCGTTAAGGTCGGGCCGCGATGGAAACGCCTCCATTTGACGCGGAAGAGGCTTCGGGAGGGGTGAACCTGGAGCCTGCGCCGTGGGTACAGGGCGAGCCGGGGGAGCCACCGCCCGCCCAGCGCGCCGGCGCCGCCGCGGGCCGAGGCCTCCCCGCGGCGGGGACGGGACCGGCGCGCAGGGGCCCCCCAGGCGCCCGAGGCGCCGGCCGACGCGCGAGACGATGGCCCGAATCGGCGTGGCGGTCCCGTGGATCGTCTTCGCGATCGTCATCGTGGTCCTCGGCGGCATTCCGTTCGCGCTCGCGATGATCGGCCTCTCGATGATCGGGATGGCGGAGCTGTTCCGCATGACGCGCCGCTTCCATCCGCTGCCGCCGGTCGCTTTGGCCGCCGCCGTCGCGCTGGTGATCGCCGCCTACTACGGCGGTCAGTTCCAGATGGTCATCGTGCTGGCGGCGACCTTCCCGGTGATGTTCCTGTTCGCCGCCGCCCGCGGGCCGCGTGAGGGCGGCGCCACCACCTCCGCCATCGCCGTCACCCTGTTGGCGATCCTGTGGATCGCCGTGCCGTTCGCCCACGCGATGCTCCTGCGCAAGCTGCCCCTGCACGGCGGCGCGCTGGTGATCGACGTCCTCGTCGCAACCTTCCTCACAGACACCGCCGCGTACGCGGGTGGCCGACTGTTCGGGCGCCACCCGCTCGCCCCGAGGATCTCGCCCAACAAGACGATCGAGGGCCTCGTCTTCGGCTTCGTGGGCGGGACGGCGGGCTTCTGGTTCGCCGGCCTCTACCAGGACTGGCTGCCGGGCATCGACGCGCTGATCATGGGCATGTGCATCGGGATCGTCGCCCCGATGGGTGACCTGTTCGAGTCGATGCTGAAGCGCGATCTGGACGTCAAGGACACGGGCAACGTGTTCGGCCCGCACGGCGGCCTCCTCGATCGCCTCGACGCGCTCCTCTTCACCATCGTGGTGGGCTACTACCTGGCGGTGGCGTTCCTCTACTGAGCTCGGGCCCGGGCACGTGGGGGCAGCGAGCGGCTGCACGGGATGCGCCGTAACTCACCAACCGTCCTTCGAGAAGCGGTCGGATGGTGACTTGACGGCGTATAGAACGGTCAAGTCACCAATCGCCTCCACGTTGCTCGCGGTTGTGCAGTTAGCGACGCCGGGCACGAGGCCGCGCGTCCCAGGGTTCACCCCTTCGGTGCCTGGCTGGTACGGCTCACGCTGCCAGCGCTTCGCGGACGAACTCCAGGTCCGCGCGCATATCGTCCTCGCCGCCCGGCGTCTCGCAGACGACCGGGCCGCCAGCCGCACCGATCATCGCTCGTAGGACGTCCGCGCCGATCGTGCCCTTGCCCAGGTTCGCGTGCCGGTCCGCGCCCGTGCCGGGCGGGTCTCGGGAGTCGTTGGCGTGCAGGAGGTCGATGGAGCCGACGATTGCGCGCACGCGCTCGACGGCGTCGCCGAGCTCCTCGCCCGCGGCGTGCGCGTGGCAGGTGTCGAAGCAGAAGCCGACGTCGATCTCGCCGCGCTCCTCCATCACCACGTCCCAGAGCCGAGCCAGCGCGTCGAATCGCCGCGCGACGGCGTTGTCCCCGCCGGCCGTGTTCTCGATGTAGAGGGGAACCTCGGCCTCGAGGATCTCAAGGGTGCGCCCCCAGCGGCCGAATCCCGCCTCGATCCCGTCCTCCGCATAACCCGGGTGGACGATCACCGCAGCCGCGCCGACGTCCGCGGCCGCGTCGCATGTCTGCTGGAGGATCTTGCGCGAGCCGTAGCGCACGTTGTTCTTCGGCGAGCAGACGTTGATGAGGTACGGCGCGTGGACATAGAGGGGCACGTCAGATGCACGTAACTCCTCGGCATCGTGCCGGTCGTCGGGCTTCTTCCAGCCCTGAGGGTCCGAGAGGAACAGCTGTACGCAATCCGCGCCGAGCGTCTCGGCCTCGGCGAGCGGATTCTCAGGCGCGACGTGGGCGCCAACGAGGTTCTTCTTCTTCGCTGGGGCCACAGCGCGCGAGCATAACCAGCGGTTTAGGCGCCGGAAAGCGCCAGCCCTACACTGCCTTGAGGATGAGGAAGCTGGTCATCCTGGGCGCCACCGGGTCCATCGGCGAGCAGGCGCTAGAGGTCGTATCGCGCGTCCGAGGACCTGTCCGTGGTCGGCCTCGCGGCTGGCCGGCGCTGGGAGCGACTGGTCGAGCAGGCCCGCGATCACGGCGTGCCGGCCATCGCCCTGGCCGACTCCGAAGCGGCCGCTGCAGCATCCCAGGCGTGGAACGGTCGCGTCCTCACGGGCGATGAGGGCGTCCGCGAGCTGATCGCCGCCTCGGGCGCCGACCTCGTGCTCAACGGGATCGTCGGCTCGGCGGGGCTCGGCCCCACGATCGTCGCGCTCACGGAGGGCATCGAGCTCGCGCTCGCCAACAAGGAGAGCCTCGTGGTGGGCGGGGAGCTGGTCACGGCGCTGGCGGAGGCGACGGACACCCGCATCATCCCGGTCGACTCCGAGCACTCCGCGCTCTTTCAGCTCGTGAACGCCGAGAGCCCCGGCACGGTCGAGCGCCTCGTCCTGACGGCGTCCGGCGGCCCCTTCCGCGGGCGCACCGACCTCTCCGGCATCACCCCGGAGGAGGCGCTCGCGCATCCCACGTGGGACATGGGGGGGCGCATCACGATCGACTCGGCGACGCTGATGAACAAGGGCTTCGAGATGATCGAGGCGCATCATCTGTTCGGCACGCCGTACGAGCGGATCGACGTCGTCGTCCACCCCCAGTCGATCATTCACGGGCTCGTCCACCTGAACGACGGGGCGTCGCTCGCGCACCTGGGGTATCCCGACATGAAGGTGCCGATCTCCTATGCCCTGAAGTACCCGGAGCGCGCGGACGTGGACGTCCCGACACTGGACCTTGCGAAGGCCGGTGAGCTCACCTTCGCGGAGGCGGACACGGAGACCTTCGCCTGCCTGCGCCTCGCCCGCGATGCCGGTGAGGCCGGCGGCACCGCGCCGTGCGTGCTCAACGCCGCCGACGAGGTGGCCGTGAGCGCGTTTCTGGGCGGGCGCATCCCGTTCACGGCGATCGCGGAGGTCGTCGAGCAGACGCTCGAGGCGATTCCAGCCTCTGTCCCCGGGCACTTCGAGGAGCTGTACGCCGTCGACGCCGAGGCCCGCGAGCGCGCCCGCGAGCTGATCCAGGGTGCGGGGGTGGCGCCGTGAGCCAGATCCTGTCGAGCGGATGGCCCTGGGCGCTGACCATCGCCGGGTTCGCCTTCCTGATCATCATCCACGAGTTCGGGCACTTCATCGCCGCGAAGGCGACCGGCATGCGCGTCGAGCGCTTCTTCCTGTTCTTCCCTCCCAAGATCGTGAGCATCAAGCGCGGCGAGACCGAGTACGGAATCGGGGCGCTGCCCTTCGGGGGCTTCGTGAAGATCACCGGGATGAACCCGGACGAGCTGAAGCCCGCTCCGGCCGACGACGAGGAGGGCAAGTCCGGCGGGGGTCTGATGACGAAGGTCGAGGGCGCGGGCCAGGGCCGCCACAGCGAGCCGCTGCCGCCGGATGTCCTGAAGCGCGCGTACTACAACCAGCCCGTCTGGAAACGGATCGTGGTCATCGGCGCAGGCCCGGCCATGAACCTCCTGCTCGCCTTCGTGCTCCTTTTCGCCGTCTCGCTGAGCCTGAACGAGTTCAACGGCCAGGTCGGGGCGGTGGAGTCGGGCACGCCGGCCGCGGCGCACCTCCAGCCCGGGGACAAGCTGCTGGCGGTCGACGGCAAGAGCTTCCCGAACCTGACCCAGGAGGCGCGGGCAACCCACTTCATCAACCTCGTGAAGCAGCACAGGTGCGCCGCTCAGCCCCCGACCGACGGCTGCAAGGCAAAGCAGCCCGTCGACCTGAAGATCAAGCGGAACGGCCAGGTCGAGCATCTCTCGGTAACGCCCTTCTACGACGAGCAGGCCAAGCGAATGCGCCTCGGCTTCAGCTACGGGACCAAGTCGGTCGGGCAGTCGCCGCCGGCGGCGGCCGGCCACGCCGCGAGCGAGATGTGGCACGTGACGACCGGAACGCTGGGGGTGTTCAGCAAGATCTTCCAGCCTCAGGAGCGCAAGAAGATCCACGGCATCGTCGGGATCTCCGACGTGACCCAGCAGGCCGTCCAGTACGGCGTGGCCGAGGCGCTGACGCTGATCGCCTTCATCAGCCTCTCCCTGGCGATCATCAACCTGTTCCCGTTCCTGCCGCTCGACGGCGGGCACATCTTCTGGAGCCTCGTCGAGAAGGTCCGCGGGCGTCCGGTGCCGTTCCGCATCATGGAGCGCGCCAGCGTGATCGGCTTCCTGCTGGTGATGGTCCTGTTCGCGATCGGGCTCTCGAACGACATCCACGCGCTGAACAACGGCGGGCTGAATATCCGCTAGGCGCTGCCGTTTTCGGCCAGCTCGGGGTAGGCTTACCGCGGGATGGAGGCGAAAACCGCCGAGAGGGGGACCGAGCGTCCCGTCGCGCTCGACGCGAAGACCGCGTGCGAGGCGTTCCAGCTGACCGCCGAGGCTCACCCCGAGCGGATTGCGATCCGGACGAGGGGCGACGAGTTCACTTGCACCTGGGGCGAGTACGCCGATCGCGTTCGCGCCGATCGCCGCCGGGCTGGCCGCGCTGGGCGTGGGTAAGGACGACACGGTCGCGCTGATGATGGTCAACCGCCCGGAGTTCCACTTCGCCGATGCGGGGGCCATGCACCTCGGCGGGCCGTCCCGTTCTCGATCTACAACACGTACACGCCGGAGCAGATCGAACACCTGGTGGCCGACGCGGGCAGCACCGTCGCGATCACCGAGCAGCAGTACGCGGACACGATCCTCGCCGCGCGCGACGCCTCCGACACCCTCGAGCACGTGGTGGTCGATCGACGGCGATCCGCCCGAGGGAGCGATGTCGCTCGACGAGCTCATTTCGCGGGGGCGACGACGACTTCGACTTCGAGGCCGCCTGGCAGGCGGTGGAGCCGGACGACCTCCTGACGCTGATCTACACCTCGGGGACCACCGGGCCCCCAAGGGCGTGCAGATCACGCACAACAACATCTGCGAGACGGTCCGCTCCTACGACGAGATGATCCAGTTCCCCGACGGCGGGCGGATCGTCTCCTACCTGCCGATGGCCCACGTCGCCGAGCGCAACGTGAGCCATTACCTGCCGATGCTGTGCGGCTTTGAGATCACGTGTTGCCCGGACGCGAGGAAGGTCATCGAGTACCTGCCCGAGGTGAAGCCCACCTGGTTCTTCGCCGTCCCTCGGATCTGGGAGAAGCTCAAGGCGGGCCTCGAGCAGATGCTCGCAGGCGCTCCCCGGAGGAGCAGCGCAAGCCGATGCAGGCCGCGATGGCGGACTCGCTCGAGAAGGTCGGCTCGAGCAGCGCGGGGGGGAGGTCCCGTCCGAGCTCGCCGAAGCGGGTCGCGAAGGCCGACGAGGCGGTGTTCTCGAACCTCCGCGGGCCCATCTGGGGCTCGACGAGCTCGAGGCCTGCAACGTCGGGGCCGCCCCGACGCCCCCCGAGGTGATCGAGTTCTTCCACGCGCTCGGGATCCCGCTCGCGGAGCTGTGGGGCATGTCCGAGACCACCGGCGCCGGCACCTGCAACCCGCGCGAGCACATCAAGATCGGCACCGTCGGGCCACCCGGACCCGGCATCGACATCAAGCTGGCCGAGGACGGCGAGGTCCTGGTCAAGGGCTACGTCGTCATGGCGGGCTACCGCAATCTGCCCGAGAAGACCAAGGAGACCTTCACCGACGACGGCTACCTGATGACCGGCGACATCGGCGAGTTCGACGAGGACGGCTACCTGAAGATCGTCGATCGCAAGAAGGAGCTGATCATCACCGCGGCGGGAAAGAACCTCTCCCCGGCCAACATCGAGGCGCGCCTGAAGCAGATCCCGCTGGTCAGCCAGGCGGTCGCGATCGGCGACAAACGGAAGTACATCAGCGCGCTGCTGACGCTCGACCCCGAGGCCGCCAAGGCCTGGGCAACGGAGCACGGTGCCGGCGACGACCTGGCGTAGCTGGCCGACAACGAGGAGCTGATCGCCGAGGTCGAGAAGGGCCTCGGGGTGGCAAACGAGGACCTCGCCCGCGTGGAGCAGGTGAAGCGCTTCAAGGTCCTCCCGATGGACTGGGAGCCAGGCGGCGACGAGCTGACGCCCACCATGAAGCTCAAGCGCAAGCCGATCGCCGAGAAGTACGCCGCAGAGATCGACTCGCTGTACGACCAGTAATTCAGGTGGTGGGCTTTAGCCCCGAAACTGGCTGGTGCCGTTGCTGATTCTCGTCCTGAGGGGGGCTGTCAGTACCCTTCCGTCGGATGGCTTCCAAGCGGCAGATCTGGGTGAAGGACGTCCCAATCGGTGGCGGAGCGCCGGTCGTCGTCCAGACGATGACCAAGACCGAGACAGCGAATCTCGGCGCGACCATGGAGCAGATCCGCCAGGTCGCCGACGCGGGCTCGGACCTCGTGCGCGTCGCCGTTCCCCGTGAGAAGGACGTCGAGGCGCTGAAGACGATCGTCGGCGAGTCGCCGATCCCGGTGATCGCCGACATCCACTTCAACTACACGCTCGCGCTGAAGGCGATCGACGCAGGCGCCCATTGCGTCCGCCTCAACCCGGGCAACATCGGCGGCCCGGACAAGGTGGCCCAGGTGGCCGAGAGGGCGACCGCTGCAGGCGTGCCGATGCGCATCGGCGTGAACTCCGGCTCGCTGCCGAAGCACCTGCACGAGCTCGAGCGGGAGAACCCGGTGGAGGCACTCGTTCAGGCCGCCGTCGAGTTCGTCGAGCTGATGGAGCGGCTGGACTTCGAGAACTTCAAGGTGTCGATCAAGTCGACCAACGTGCCCAACACGATCGCCGCGAACCGGCTTCTCGCCGAGAAGATCGAGTACCCGATCCACCTCGGCATCACCGAGGCCGGCACCAAGTGGTCCGGCTCGCTCAAGTCGGCGGTCGGCCTCGGCACGCTGCTGGCCGACGGGGTGGGGGACACAATCCGCATCAGCCTCTCCACCTTCCACGCGGAGGAGGAGGTGAAGGTCGCCTGGGAGATCCTGAAGGCCCTCCACCTCCGCGAGCGCGGCCCGGTGCTGATCGCCTGCCCGACCTGCGGCCGGCTGCAGTTCGACATGGACACCGTCGTCGCGGAGATCGAGGAGCGCCTGGAGCAGTATGTCGAGCCCGTCGAGGTGGCCGTCCTCGGTTGCGCCGTCAACGGCATCGGCGAGGCCTCGCACGCGGACTTCGGCATCACGGGCGCCAAGAACGAGGGCCTGATCTTCGCTCACGGCAAGCCCCTCCGGAAGGTCCCGCAGGCGCAATTGGTGGATGCTCTGTTCGAAGAGATCGACAAGTCGCTCGACCGCGGCGCCGTGGACGTCGACGCTCGGAAGGCCGCCGAGGGCGCGGAGTGGCTGCAGAAGATCGAGGACGAGAACGCGGACGAGCTGACCCCCGAGCGAATTGCCCAGATGGAGGCGGCGGCCGCGAAGAGAGGATGGCGCCGACGCCGAGCCACTTCCGACGCTGGCGCCGGTCTCGGGCGGGAACAGCGCAAGTAGGGCGCGCCCGAAGCTGGACGAGGACGCCTCGCCGGTCACGGGCCGCCGCTTCACCCGCACCTAAGCGCGGTCAAGTCAATCCGCGTCCGGTTTCCGGACGTAGATTGCGTTGACCCGGCGGTCACCCCCTACCCAGCCTCTCCCTCGGTAGGCTCGCGGCGCTATGAGCCGTTTATCCAGCTATTTCCTGCCGACGCTGCGGGACGATCCAGCCGACGCGGAGGCGCTCTCGCAACAAGTTGATGGTGCGCGCGGGGCTGGTCCGCCAGGTCGGCGCCGGGATGTGGACGTTCCTGCCGGCCGGATACCGGGTGGTCAAGCGGGTCGAGGCGATCATCCGGGAGGAGATCGACGGCATCGGCGGGCAGGAGATGCTGATGCCGGTGCTCCAGCCGGCCGAGCTCTGGGAGCGCACCGGGCGATACGGCATCGAGGAGCTCTTCAAGCTCAGGGACCGAAGGGACGCGCCCCTGGTCCTGGCCATGACGCACGAGGAGGTCGTCACCTTCCACGTCTCGCGCGACATCCGCTCCTACCGGGAGCTGCCGAAGATCCTCTACCACGTGCAGACCAAGGAGCGCGACGAGGCCCGGCCGCGGGCGGGCGTGCTGCGCACCCGCGAGTTCACGATGAAGGACTCCTATTCGTTCGACCGCGACATGGAGGGCCTCGATCGCTCGTACGACCTTCACAAGGACGCCTACGAGCGGATCTTCGACCGCTGCGGGCTCCGCACCTATTGCGTGGAGGCCGACGTCGGGATGATGGGCGGCTCGGGGGCGCACGAGTTCCTGGCGCCCTGCGAGGCCGGCGAGAACGAGGTTGCCCTGGCACCGGGTTACGCGGCGAACGTCGAGGTGGCATCCGCCGATCCCCAGCCGGTGAAGATGCCGCCGCCGCTCGATGAGCCCCGTGAGGCGCCGACGCCGGGCATGACGACCGTGGACGAGGTCTCCGGAGCCCTCGGCGTGCCCGCCGGCGCCCTGATCAAGGCGCTGCCGGTGGTGGTCGGCGAGGACCGCATGGTCATCGTGCTCGTCCGCGGAGATCACCGCCTGAACGAGATCAAGCTCCGAAACTCGCTCGGCGCCGACTTCCGGCCCGCGCACTCCGAGGAGATCGCCGAGCGCCTCGGACCTGCCGGGTTCATCGGGCCGGTGGGCACGGACCTGCCGGTGATCAAGGACGCCGCGATCGTGGGCCCCGGCTACGTCTGCGGCGCCAACAGGCCCGACACGCACCTGATCGGCGTCGAGCCGGGGCGCGACTTCTCGTTCGAGGAGATGGACGTGCGGTCGGTCGAGGCGGGCGACCTGGCGCCCGGCGGCCATCCGATCGAGATCGAGCCGGCGATCGAGGTGGGCCAGATCTTCAAGCTGGGCGCCCGCTACTCGGAGCCGCTTGGCGCCAACTACCTGGACGAGGACGGCACCGAGCAGCCGATCATGATGGGCAGCTATGGGATCGGCCCGGCGCGGACGGTCGCGGCGGCGATCGAGCAGCGCGCCGACGACCGGGGAATCGTGTGGCCGCCGCAGATCACCCCGTGGGACGTTCACCTCGTCGGCCTGGGAAAGCCCGGTGACGAGGTCACGGAGGCGGCGGACCGCCTCTATGAGGAGCTCAAGGAGGCCGGGTTGACGGTCGTCTACGACGATCGCGAGGCGGGGCCGGGGGAGAAGCTCACCGATGCTGAGCTCCTCGGGTGTCCGCTGCGGCTCGTCGTGGGCAGGCGCGGGCTGGCCGACGGGGTCGTCGAGGCGCAGGTGCGCCACAGCGGCGCCGACGACCGGCTCGGTGTGGCCGAGGCGGCGAGCCGCGCCGCCGAGCTCCTCGACGGCCTGGAGTGACGCCGACCACCAGCAAGCGCCGCCTCTTCGGCCTCGACCGCTCCGGTCCGAAGCCATCGGTGACGCGGCGCGGGCAGCCGCTCCATCCGCTCACGATCCCGAACCTCGTCGGGTACATCCGCCTGGCGGGGATCCCGGTGTTCCTCTACCTCGCGCTCAGCTCCAGCGACGGCCGGACGGCTGCGTCGGCAATCCTCTACCTGGCGATCGCCGCGAGCGACTACCTCGACGGCTTCCTTGCTCGCGCCACCGGCCAGTACAGCCGGATGGGGGCGCTGCTGGACCCGCTGGTGGACCGGCTCACGGTGCTCGCCGGCGTCGTGGTCTGCTGGAAGTTCGAGCTGCTGCCGCGGTGGGCGCTGGCGATTCTGGCGGCGCGCGAGCTGGTGACGCTGATCGTGGCGCAGCTGGGGCTTCGTCGCGGGCTCGATCTGGAGATCAACTGGGTGGGGCGCTGGTCCGTGTGGCTGACCATGGGCGGGATCTTCCTGGCGCTCGTGACGGCGGCCTGGATCGCGCCGGCGATGTTCTTCGCGGGGCTGGTCGGCTCGCTCCTGGCGAGCGCCCTGTACCTGCGGACGGGCCTCGCGGCCATGCGGCGGGAGGAGAAGTGAGCCTCCACAGGCGTCGCGGAAATATTCCTGCATGGGCTCAACCTCAACTTGACCTTTGCCCGACGCGCTTATAATCGCCAGGCGGCCATACGACGAGAGGGAGCGCGCAATTGGAGGACACCTTTCCCGACGTCAGCTCCATGAGCGACAAGGAGCTCAAGGAGCTCATCGACCAGCTCACGGACGAGGAGCGCGAGGTCTCTTACCGGCGGCGACTGCTGCACGGCAAGATCGACATCCTGCGCGCTGAGCTGGTCAACCGCTTGCGCGCCAAGCGCGAGGCCGGCGACATGCTGATCTCCGGCGACGACGTCCAGCAGCTCACCGACATCCTCTCCGGCAGGGTGGGGCAGCCTCAGGAGGAGGAGGCCTAGGTTGGCTCTGCACTGCCCGGAGTGCGGCTTCGTCAATCCGGAGGGGGCCAACTACTGCCAGAAGTGCGGGGCCTACCTCGGCGGCGTGGAGGGCGAGGACGCCTCGACGATGGCCTACAAGGTCGGCGAGACCGGTGAGTACGAGCCGGTCGACGTCGAGGAGGAGGTGGACAAGGCCGGTGCCGCGTTCGTGATCCGCTCCGGCGGCGGCCGAGCGGGCGAGAGCTTCGCGGTCGACAGCGACCGCATGAGCATCGGGCGGACCCCGGATGCCGCCATGTTCCTCGACGACGTCACCGTCTCTCGCAACCACGCGCTGATCGTGCGCCGACGGGACGGGCTCTACATCGACGACCTTGGCTCCCTGAACGGCACCTACGTCAACCGGCGGCGAATCGAGTCGCACCGCCTCGAGGACGGCGACGAGATCCAAATCGGCAAGTACAAGCTGAGCTATCTGGAGCGCTGAGATGGCGGTCGCGGCCACAGAGGAGGGGACGAAGACCCGCAGGGAGACCGAGAGGCGCATGCCGGCCAACGACTCGCCTTCGCGTCCGCGCAAGGCGCTGACGATCGGCGCCGTCGCGAAGATCCTCGGGCAGGAGTTCGACGACATCTCGATCTCCAAGATCCGCTACCTCGAGGACCAGAAGCTTCTCGCGCCGCGCCGCACGGCCGGCGGCTACCGCCTGTACAGCCAGGCCGACGTCGAGCGGCTCCGCGCCATCCTGCGCATGCAGCGCGACGAGTTCCTCCCCCTTCGCGTCATCAGGCAGGAGCTTGCAAGCGGCGACTTCGGCGGGGCTCGGCGCGGAAGCGAAGCCGCGGCCAACCGCCGCGCGGCCTCGGTGGACGCCTCGGTCTCGACCATGACGCTGGAGGAGATCCTGGACGAGGCGGGGGTCTCGGAGAGCCTGATCCGCGAGCTTCAGGAGTTCGGCATCGTGCAGCCAGACCGCCGCGACGGGCGGATGGTCTACGACGAGACCGACCTCGAGATCGTGCGCGCGGCGGCCGAGCTCTCGCGCTTCGGCGTGGCCGGCAGGAATCTCCGCGTCTTCAGGAGCTCCGCCGACCGCGAGGCGGCGCTGCTCCAGCAGATCGTGGGCCCGGCGCTTCGCTCACGAAGCCAGGCCAGGCGCAAGGAGGCGATCGAGAACCTCGAAAGCCTCGCGGCGGTCTGCGGGCATCTCAAGCACCTGATGCTGGTTCGCGATCTTCGCCGCATCAAGGGCGACTGAGCCGCTGCCGCGGGTCTCGCGAACACGCGTGATCGCAGCCCCCAGAGAGCGAGTCTGGGACCTCGTGTCGGATCCTCATCACCTGCCCCGGTGGTGGCCCCGGGCGATGCGGGTCGAGGATGTCACGCAGATGGGGAGCGGGAAGCGCTCCCGCTGGACCATGGTCCTCGGAACCGATCGCGGCAAGGGGGTGCGGGCGGACTACCGCTGCACGAGCGCGGCGACCAGTGAGCGCTACCTGTGGGAGCAGGACGTCGAGGGCACGCCCTTCGAGCGGATCCTGCGCTACTCGCGCCTCGAGATCACCCTGGACGAGGGCGACAGGGGGACCTCGGTCAGGTTGGCGTCGAGTGAGCGGCTACGCGGGCTCTCGCGGCTCGGCTCGCCCATGATGCGAATGGCGACCCGGAAGCGCCTCGACGAGGCGCTCGACGGGATCGAGCGAGCGGTGGGGGAGCCGTGAGCGCAGCTCGCTCCTCCGGCCCTATGAAGTGGAACGGGTGGGGCGATCCCGAGCGCCGGCTGGACCTCGGCCCGGGCGCCATCGCCGCGCTGCGCTCCGAAGTGGGGGACGCCGAGCCTGAGGAGCCCGCATCCCTGGAATCGGTCGCGGTGCCGGCGCCGCATCCGTTGCCGCCGTCGATCGCGGAGGCGGTCGGCGAGGCCGCCGTGCTCGACGGCCACGAGCACCGCGTGCGGCGGGCGGCGGGCCGCGGCTATCCGGACCTCGTGCGGCTCCGTTCCGGGCGACTCCGGGACGCCCCGGATGCCGTGGTGCTGCCGGGCAACGAGGACGAGCTCGCTCGCGTCTTGGAGATCTGCGGGCGGGAGGGCATCGGCGTGGTGCCGTTCGGCGGGGGCACGAGCGTGGTGGGGGGCGTGGAGCCGCTGCGGGGCGCCTTCGAGCGCTTGATCACGCTGGACCTCCGGCGCCTGCAGGGCGTCGAGGTCGACCACACCTCGATGACCGCCACGCTCGGGCCGGGGCTCCGGGGACCGGAGGCCGAGGAGGCACTTGCCGCGCAGGGCCTCACCCTGGGCCACTTCCCGCAGTCGTTCGAGTACGCGACGATCGGCGGGTTCGCGGCGGCGCGCTCGGCCGGGCAGGCCTCGAGCGGCTACGGGCGCTTCGACGAGCTCGTCACCTCCCTGCGGCTGACCTCGCCGGCGGGCACGCTCAGCACGCTCAAGACCCCGCATACGGCCGCCGGGCCCTCGCTGCGCGAGCTCGCCCTGGGCTCCGAGGGTGCGCTCGGGGTGATCACGCAGGTCACCGCGAGGGTGCGCCCCGTGCCCGAGCGGCGCCGGTACGACGCGTGGATGGCGGCCGATTTCGCCGCGGGAGCCGACATCGTGCGCACCCTGGCGCAGTCGCATAGCCTCCCGGATGTGGTCCGGGTTTCCGACGAGGCCGAGACGCGCACCTCGCTCGCCATGTCCGGGACCGGGGGAGGCAAGCGCGCGCTCCTGGACGGCTATCTGCGGCTGAGGCGGCGCGACCACGGCTCGATCGTGATCTGTGGTTGGGAGGGCGAGGGCGAGGCCGTGGAGCGCCGCCGGTCGATCGGGACTCGGATCCTGCGCGCCGGCGGCGCGGCCGCACTCGGCAGCTCACCCGGCAGGGCGTGGGAGCGCGGCCGCTACGACGGTCCGTACCTGCGCGACGAGCTCATGGATCTCGGCTACCTCGTGGAGACGCTCGAGACGTCGCACGAATGGAGCGACCTGCAGCACCTCCACGACGAGGTTCGGGCGGCGATCGGATCCGCGCTCGCGGCCCAGGGCACCCACGGGCTGGTCATGTGCCACCTCTCGCACGCGTACCCGGACGGGGCGTCCCTCTACTTCACCTTCATCGCCCCGCGCCGGCCGGGCGCCGAGCTCGAGCAATGGCGCGCCGCGAAGACTGCCGCATCGCAGGCGATCGTCGAGGCCGGCGGGACCATCACCCACCACCACGGAGTCGGCCGCGACCACGTCCCGTACATGAGAGCCGAGATCGGGGAGCTCGGCATCGACGCCCTGCGCGCGGTCAAAGAGCGCCTGGATCCGGCCGGGATCATGAACCCGGGCAAGCTGCTGCCCTAAGGCATCCACCGGCATTTGGGTTCGCCCGCCCGCGGCTTATTGGAGGCGTCGCCCAACCCAAAACACCCATCGAGGGAGGTCGAGATGGCCGATACCGACGCAAGCAGTGAACCGGCGAGCGGAACGCAGGACGCACTGGGCGTGGACATGAAGCTCGAGGTTGTGACGTTGCCCGTCTCCGATGTCGATCGGGCAAAGCGCTTCTATCAGAGCCTCGGATGGCGGCTGGACGTCGACCTCGCCGCCGGTGACGACTTCCGGGCGGTGCAGTTCACGCCGCCCCACTCTCAGTGCTCGATCCACTTCGGCAAGGGCGTAACCACAGCTGAGCCTGGCTCCGTTCAGCGTTTGGAGCTGGTGGTGGACGACATCGACTCCGCCCGGGACGATCTCATCAGCCGCGGCGTGGACGTCAGCGAGGTGTACGAGCAGCGGCCCCCGGGCTTCGAGTCGGTCGAAGGGCGCTCGTACTTCATCTACGCATCGTTCAGCGATCCGGATGGCAACGGCTGGCTGCTCCAAGAGGTCACGACCCGGCTCCCCGGCCGGGAGTGGGAGGACTGAGATGGACATCGCGTCACTGGCTGACCTACTGCACGAGACCTCCGAGCGCCACGGCTCGTTCGAGGCGGTCGCCCCACCGCACGACTGGTGGGACTGGTATGCGGCGTACATGGTCGCTCGCCAGGACGGGAGCGCTCCGGATGAGGCATCCGAGGCCGCCAATCGCTACATGGCGGAGGTGAAGGGCGTCGTGCCGGCCGAGTGAGCCGGCTGGAGTTCCTGGTTGAGCCCGAGCCCGCCTAGCGGCAGGGCGTCCAGGGCTTCGCGTTCAGGGAGAAGTTCTTCGCCTTCTTGATCGAGCTGATGCCGAGGCGGTTGGCGTCGCTGCAGAAGCTGGACGGCGGGATGCGGTACTCGACCTGGAAGACCGGCTTTCCGTCGCGCAGGAACGCCTTGTACCCAGGCGAGGGATTGTTGGTGCACTCGTGGTACTGGAAGCACTGTTCGTTGACCGCGAAGTCGAAATGCGGCTCGAGCCTCGGCACCTGCCCGAGGTCGTTCTTGAGTGCCACCGACAGGCCGTTCGCATGAGCCATCTTCGCGAGCGCCGTGTTGAAGATCAGCTGCGTATGGGCGCTCACGTGCCACCCGGTGACGCGCGTCGGCTGGGCGTACGTCTCGACGTTGTCGTACTCGACCGCGTCGAAGCCGGCGTTGGCGCACTTGCGGGTGCGGGCGGCGAGCTGGCGCAGGATGAAGTCGCGCTGGCCCCGGTTGTTGTTGAGGTTGAGCCACTGGCGCTTACTTTTGCGCGAACAGCATCCGGGAGCAGCGCTCAGATCAGCCCCAAGGAATCTCCTTCTTGCAGTTGACGTAGTCGCCGAAGCAGGCGATCTGCGCATCGAAGTCGCTTCCTGCCCGCTCGAGGCAGTTCCGCATCGCGTCACTACACGGGCGGCCGGCAGACATGTGAAACGGCATAACGCTGAACACGACCCTTATCCTTCCTTTTTTTCGGTACGTCGACCAGGTCGGGGACGCTTCATCGGCTCGGATCGTCGTAACGCTGCAGCTGATGAGCCGAAGCTCGGCAGATCCCTTGACATAGACTCTCGTCGGCTCCTCGTTCCTTTGATCGCCCTCAGGTTCCTCGACGTGAACGATTGCGTCGCGCGGAACAAGAATCCGCTCCGTCAGCTCAAGGGTCGTGTAGAGCGGTACCGGGTCGTCGGCCTCACTGACCGGGCCGATAAACCCTCGTAGCTCGACGACGCCCTCGTCGCCCTCGATGGCCTCGATGAGCTTCGCGACGAGCGGGTGCACAGGGAACTCGCCTTCACGGGATCCTCCAGTGGACGATACGTCGTTCATGGCTCCTCCCTTCGCTCTCATCGCGACCTGGCCGGACGCGATTCGTCGGCCCGCCAGTATCCACTCGACCCGCGGCCCACATGTGCGCGCCTCCGCGGCGCTGAACCGTTCGCTCAGCGCCCGCACGCAACCGGCAGCACTGTTCGTTGACCGCGAAGTCGAAATGCGGCTCGAGCCTCGGCACCTGCCCGAGGTCGTTCTTGAGTGCCACCGACAGGCCGTTCGCATGAGCCATCTTCGCGAGCGCCGTGTTGAAGATCAGCTGCGTATGGGCGCTCACGTGCCACCCGGTGACGCGCGTCGGCTGGGCGTACGTCTCGACGTTGTCGTACTCGACCGCGTCGAAGCCGGCGTTGGCGCACTTGCGGGTGCGGGCGGCGAGCTGGCGCAGGATGAAGTCGCGCTGGCCCCGGTTGTTGTTGAGGTTGAGCCAGTACTCGTTTGAGAAGCGAACCATTCCCCTCAGGGCTGCTCTTGCCGAGGTTCGAGGTTCCGGTGGCGGCATGAGCGGCTTTTCCCACCAAATCCCTCGACAATGCACGGGAAGTGATAATTAGGTGTGGACAACACGACGCCGACAAATGGACAGCAGCCGATTCGGGACACGGTGACGCTGACTGTCCGTGTTCAGCCCGCCGTCCGCGCCGTGCTTGAAGCGATCGCCAGGGGCAACGGCTGGACTCTCTCGCGCACAGTGGACGAGGCCGTGCGGGAGACGTTCGGCGTCAAGAACTTCCAAGAGCGGCAGCCGCTGGACGGACGGTCGCGGTGGGCCACGAGGGAGTTGAAGTGACCGAGGCCACCGAGACGGGGCGCAGTGCGACGCTCGAAGTAAGCCTCGACACCGACAGCCACCGGGAGCGGCTGGCGGAGGAACTCGAACGGCATGAGGCCCGCAAGGCAATCCAGCAGCATGAGGCGGCCCAGCAGATCCGGATCCCGGAGGGTGGTGACCGCTCGATCTGGCTGATGCACGCCGTCCTGCGAGACAAGCTCGCGGGCCTCGCACCGGGCGAGGCGATCTACGTCCGGTACGAGGGCAGGCGGACCAGGGGCAAGCCGTTCGACTACCACGACTACACGGTCGAGCGCGAGGGGCCGGGGACGGCGTTCTGATGGTGGACCCGAGGGAGACGGCACGGCAGGGCAACGAATACACCACGGAGTCACGGGAGAAGCGCGCCGTGACAATCGCCGGGGTGACGATCGAACTCAGCCTCGACAGCGACCGCTACGAGCAGGAGTTCATCGAGTTCGTCGCGCAACAAACGAGGATCGGCGACTACGAGAAGTTCAAGGACGCGAAGCGACGGGCGACCTCCGACACGAGCTCCTCCTCTGAACCGCTGGGAGGGGACTGGGTGTTCGACGGACCCGAGTTGGGTTCGGGCCTCTGGGGCAACGATAAGGGAGACGTTGTGCAAGCCGAGGGCGAGGCGCTGCTGATCTGCGGGCCGATCGGGGCCTTCAAGTCAACCCTCGACCAGCATCTCCTGTTGGCGGAGCTCGGCCTCCGGTCGGACAACCTGCTCGGAATGGACGTGAAGCCGCTGGCCGAGGACGAGAAGATCCTCTACATCGCCGCCGATCGTCCGGTCCAGCTAGCTCGGGGCCTACGGAGGATGGTGGCGGAGAAGGAGCACCGGGGAGTGCTCAACCGTCGGCTGATCGTGCGGCAGCGCCCGCCCGACCTCGGACGAACGGATCCGGACGACTTCCTGCGCTGGATTGAGAAGCAGGGCGAGGACATCGGGTCGGTACACATCGACTCGTTGAAGGACACGGCGACGGGGATCGAAAAGGCCGATGGGGGGGCAGGCGATCAGCGCAAACCTCCGGGCCGTGGCCCGCAATCGCAGGTCCACCACCGTCCACCACAACCGAGGGGCGACTGCTGAAAACAAGAAGCCGAAGAAGATCGACGACATCTACGGCTCGGTATGGATTCCGGCTGGGATGGGTGGCGTCGTCCAGTGCTGGGGCACGTCGGGCGATCTAGAGGTGGAGGTCTCCTCCTTGAAGACGCCTGCTGGGCGACTCGCGCCGCTGAGGATGAAGGTCGGTCTCCCAACCGGCTCGATCAGCGTCGTGGAGGAGGTGGACCTACTTGACGTGTTCAAGGTGGGGGACATCATCACGGCGAAGGACGCCGCGAAGAAGCTGTACGAGATCGCCGAGCCAGAGCGAGCAGACGTTGAGCGAGCGCGACGCGAGCTACGGAAGCAGGACCGGACGGAGAGCATCCCCGAGACGAACCCCGCCAAGTGGCGGGTGCGGCCGCAGGACAGCGTCAGGGCGCAGATGTTCGGCCCGCTACCGGCATCGTCAAGTGAAGGCCAAAACGGCGCTGCTCACACGGCGTGAGAGGCGCGTGACCAGATCGTGACCCCTCACGCGGAGGGTCACGCCCCTCACGGGCCGCGTGACCTCGGGGCGGAAAACGGCTTGAACAAGCGGTTCCTGGGAGGTCACGCTCTCGGAAGAGGCCGTGACTTCGGCAACACACTCACGCTCGCCGGACACACTGTGGTAGGCGGGCGTGACGGGTAGCGTGACCCCGGAGCCGGCGACCCGGAGGGGGCGAGGGAGGAGGCTCTCCGTAGTACCGGAACAGGTGTTCGAGACACGGATCACCGCTGAGGAGGCGTAACGATGGACGAGGTCCATCACAACTTCGCATCGCTTCAGGAGGCTTACGACTGGGCGACGGCGCAGCGGGAAGAGCAGGAACAGCAGACCGCCGCCGATCAGGCGCTCAGCGGGCGGGACTTCGCCGACTACGTTCGGCAGGGGGTCGCAGAGTTGGAGTTGTACCTGTCGCAGCGGTGAGCGCCGCTGCTCTGGTTCGTCCTACTGCGCTAAAGCCCGAGGGGCCGCGCCCCCAGGCCAAGGCGGGATACTGCACGGGCGATGTCGCAAGAGAACGCCGAGTGGCGACGGCGAGAGACAGACGCCGGAGGGTCGCCGCGTCCGAGGCAGCGATTCAATCGCCTCGCGGTTTTCGCGTTCGTCGTCTCGCTCCTCGGGGCCACGGTCGTCTTCTCTCCCATCCTTGGACCCTCAGCGATCATCCTTGGAATCGTCGCCCTGAGGAAAATCACGGACGAGGAGCGCGGGCGCGGGCTAGCGAAGTGGGCCATCGCGCTCGGAGCACTCAACACCGTGCTGGCCATCGTGGTCATCGTGGCGTAGCCAACTCATCAGCACTAGAAGACCGCCACCTGGACCAACGCCGTTAAAACCCCAGGTCAGGCCACGCGCTCATTGGAGAACCTCGCCCCGCCGCGAGATACTGCGTAGGCGATGTCGCAGGAGAGGGGCCTGAGCAGACAGAACGGGGTGTCCTTCATCGAGAGCTATGGACGCACCTGGGAGAGCTGGGATTTCGACGGCTTCCTCGACTTGTTCAGCGACGACGTGGTCTACGTCGCTCACGCCACTGAGGAGACGGTCGTGGGGCGAACGTCGTTGGCGAGCTACATCCGGAAGGAAGCCGCCGATCAGGGGCAGGCGAGTGTTCGGATGGGAAGCCCGGTCATCGAAGGCGACCGTGTCGCCGCCGAGTTCTGGGTAACGCGAACGAACGAGGGTGAGAACTGGACAACCGCCGGGTGTCTCATCGCACGACTTGGCTCCGACGGGCGATGCGCCTTCTTCCGCGAATACTGGTTCGACGTAGAGGGGCATACGGGTCCGTACGCAGGGTGGGGCGAGTAGGCGATGTCGCAGGAGAACGTGGAGATCGTCCGGACCCAATATGAGCGTCTGAACCGGGTCGGACAGCTCAATCAAGACGATTCGGCCCCGGACGCCACATTCGATGCGTCAAGGGTTCTGGGCTTCGGCATCTATCGAGGTCTCGATGACTTCCTTGCCGCGTGGCTCCCGTACCGGGATACCTTCGACCAATGGTGGATCGAGGTCGATGAACTGCTCGACGGCCAAGGGGAGCGCGTCTTTGCCGCCGTGCGGGACGGGGGTCGAATGAAGTCATCTGGTGACGAGGTCCGACAGCGGGTGTTCCATGTGTGGGAGCTGGGGGAAGGCAAGGTCGTTGCCTGGACGGTGTTCTTGGACCGATCCGAAGCCCTCGAAGCCGCAGGCCTTCCGGAGTAGCCGATGTCGCAGGAGAACGTGAAGCTCGTCCAGGAATGGTTCGAACGCTGGAACCGAGGGGATCGGGACTTCTCGCGGGCTGAGGTGCTGCATCCGGACTTCCAGGTCATCAGCCGCTACCAGGGCGAGTCCTTCCGGGGGTTGAAGGGACTGCGTCGATGGATGCAGGAGACCGAGTCTCAGGAGTGGAAGGTCGTCGTCGACGAGTGGCGCGATACCGACGACCTCGTGGTGGCACTCGGGCGGGTCCACCTTCGCGGGAAGGAGAGCGACGTTGGGTTCGAGCAGCCGAGCGGATGGCTGTTCGAGTTCCAGGACGGCAAGCTCTTTCGGTTCCGGACCTTCGCGCAACAGAGGCAGGCCCTCGAAGCCGCAGGGCTTTCGGAGCAGGCGATGTCGCAGGAGGACGCCGACCGCATCCGCCGCGCCTACGAGGTCTGGAACGAATCGGGTCCGGCAGCCGTGACCGAGGAGTTCTGGGCCGAGGATGCCGTCTACCGAGAGGGACCGGGCTGGCCCGATGCCGGTGTCTACCGAGGACGGGCCGCCGCGCTCGAACGGATGCAGAGCCTGATCGACCTTCTTGGGCCGATCGCGGTACACCTCGATGAACTGATCGACGTTGGCGATGGCCGCTTAGTTGCCTGCACTCGCATCGTCGGCGAGAGTGAAGAGGATGCCCCCTACACGCGGTCCTTCGCCGTCGTTCACCGCCTGCGGGACGGCCTCATCGTCGAGGCCGACTATTACCTGGACCGCGAGCAGGCTCTCGAAGCGGTCGGGCGCACGGAGTAGGGCGATGTCGCAGGAGAACGTGGAGGTCTAGCCAGCCGAGGGAGTCAGGCAGCTGGGGAAGGCGATGACTCCACAGCTGAGATCGCTGCTGCGAGGTCGGCAAGGAGCTGGGCGCTGGTGACCTTCCCGTCCTCGCGGACGGCGTAGAGCATGGCGAAGCGCTGATCGACCTCGGCCCCGCTTCGCCTGCCCTTACCCCACAGGCGCACATCGACGACGTACCGTCCCTCGCCGACATCGAGTAGCTCGACGGGATCCAAGCGAAGCCCGTCCCAGGTTTCCCGCAGCTCGGCCCAGCAACGGCGCATGTTCTCGCTTCCTCGGACGGGGGCGATGTCGTTGAAGACGGCGGAGATGTCAAAGACCGCGTCCTCGGCATACGGCTCAAGCATGAGGTCGAACTCGCCGCGATTCCAGCACTCGAACCGCTCTTCGAGCCGCAAGCGATCCAGGATTTCAGGAGAAACCGGCTGAACGATGCCGTCAGCCTACCTCTGTTTACTGATCCTGCCGCAGAGCTAGTTCGAGGCGAGATACTGGGCGGGCGATGTCGCAGGAGAACCCGAACCCCGAGGAAGCCCTCGGAAGCCGCCGCCCCGCCCTAGCAGGAAGATCGCTGTACGCCCTATCTCAGAAAAGCCAACGGGAGGCCGCCGCGAGGAGTCCGGCTCCGACCATCGCCCCGGCGAGAATCCATAGCAAGGTGCCGCTCCCGACCAAGGAAACGGTGAGCAGCGCCAGCATCAGCACCCCAACCACCAGCAGTGGGAAGCCGAGCGACACGCCGGCACCTACCGGCTTGATCCCCCCAAAACTGGACGAGGTCTTCCGGCCCATGGATTCAGCATACTCGCGGGCAGCCCGCTCGGCGAGCGCAAGTTGACGCAGTAATTTCCCGCCGCTAGACCTTCCCTAGGGCGTTTGCGCTGATCAAGCCCGAAGGCGCAGACCGTTTTTACGGCAGCTGCCGGTGGCAGCCCCAATAGTTGGGCAAGCCCAAGAAGCCGAGGTTGGTGTAATGCCCGCCCTCGGTCGGGCAGGGCTGCCCGTGGAAGTGGTCATCCCGAAGGAGTGACTCCGTCCCGGTGAAGTCGGGGACCGTCGACGTCGGGTCGGTCGTGTGGAAGAAGTACAGGAGTTGCTGGTGTGGCTTAGTCGGAGGCCACGGCTGGCCCGGTGGCGAGCAGTGGACGCCTAGCGCTGGTCCTCCTGGGGGATCCACGTTGAAGCATGTCCATCCGTGTGAATTGAGCTGCCCGGCACTGAGGCCGCCCCCCGTGGCTGCAGATTGGCCGACCAGCGCCAGTGACAGCGCCAACGCTGCCGTCAGGCTGAGCAGAATCGTGAAACGGCGCATCGTTTCCCCTTTGATCGCTTCCGTCACCGAACCCTAAACCCAGGCGGCAGCAGCGTCAATGGTCCAGGCGCGAGATGCTGCCCTCCGTTGGCTCGGGACCACGGGCCCGCTGGTTCGTGGTGCTGGGCTGAGCCGAGCGGAGTCGCGCCCCCAGGCCAAGGCGGGATACTGGGCGGGCAATGTCGCAATCCGGCTAACCACGGAGGTTCCCCATGGCAACGTTCGCCGTCATCGCCGAGCATCCGCCCAACCTCTGCCCGACTTCCAATGCCCAGACGCGGCAAATGATGAAGGAGGGCGCGGGCCAGATCCCGCAGCTCGCCGAGCAGCTCGGCGTCAATATCGTCACGATGCGCATCTTCGGTCCGGACCACATCATCCTCGCGGTCGTCGAGGCGGACGACATTGATTCGGTCCGGAACTTCGCCTTGCAGAGCCGCCTCATGCAGTGGAACACGGTGAAGATCCACGCCACCTACTCGATGGAGGAGGCGCTGCCGCTGATCGACAGCGTGGAACCTATCTTCTAGTCCACAACACCAGGAGGCAGAACTGGCGATCCGAAACTCGGCCCTCGAAGCCGCCGGGCTGCGGGAGTAGGCAGCCGCTACTGGGCGATCCGCCGTGGCAGCCCCCAGGGGGGGAGCAAGAAGTACTCATACGGAGCATCCAGCGGCTGAAGGGGTCGAACGCGATAGTGGCCCTCCCCTCCCCCGTGGGCGGCGGCTCGTTCGGCACTTCTCGCCTCCATCGCGTGCGCGACCATCCGCCACTCGCCGCCGATCCTCTGCTCCACCGTGAAGCGCATGGGTGACATCTAGCCCGATTAGTTGCTCCGGCGCATCGGGGTGGATGCGCGTATTGCTTCGGTAGATGTGCGCACTCCCAAGTGAGACAACTACGGACCCTGCGCCAAAAGCCCTCGAAGCCGCTGGGCTGCGGGAGTAGGCGATGTCGCAGGAGAACGTGGAGGTCGTGCGGCGCTACTTGGAGGAGCCGCCTCCCGAGGGCCTCCCTCCCGAAGAGGTCCTGGCGTGGATCGCCGGGTACTGGGAGTCCGACGGCGACTACTACCCGGTTCGCAAGTTCCCGGAGGCGAGGCCCTGCCATGGACGCGAGGAGATCGCGCGATTCTTCACCGAGTACCGCGCGGCCTGGCATTACCGACTCGTGGTCGAGGACGCGAGGGCGATTGCCGATGATCGCGTTCTCGTCCGGGGACGCATATCGGCAGAGGGGAGCGCGAGCGGCGCGGCGCTGGAAGGCGACCTCTACCACTGCTTCTGGCTTCGGCATGGACGATTCATCAGGGTCGAGGATCACCTGACCGCGAAGGGTGCGCTTCACGCGCTCGGACTCACGGGCGACGCCCTGGAAGCCGCTGGGCTGCGGGAGTAGCTGATCGGTCATCGCTCCCTCTGGGCGCGAGGCCCGGAGCGTCACATAGGCTCCGCGTCTCGTGGACGTCCTGGTCCTAATCGACAAGCTCGATGACCTGATCCACAACGCGCGCCACGTGCCTCTCGGCGACCAGGTGCGCGTTGATCGCGAGGAGATCTACGACCTGCTCGATCAGATGCGGGCGACGATCCCCGAGGAGATCAAGCAGGCGCGCTGGATCGTCAAGGAACAACAGGAGATGCTCGCCGAGGCCAAGCGCGAGGCCGAGCGCGTGGTCGAGGAGGCGCGCGACCAGCGGGCACGCCTGATCACCGAGGAGGAGGTCTACACGCAGGCCGAGCGAGGCGCCGAGGAGATCATCGACGACGCGCGCGAGACCGAGCGCCAGATCCGGCTCGGGGCCGAGGAGTACGGCGACGAGATGCTGTCCACGCTCGAGGTCAACCTGGAGAAGTTCCTCACCGCCGTGCGCAGCGGCCGCGACCGCCTCGCAGGGCGCGAGGACGAGCGGGCCGGGTCCGCTAGGTCAAGCTGAAGCCCTCTGGTGCACCGGATGATGGATCGCCCCGGACGAGCCACTCCACGGCTCTCTGACCCTCTCCCCGGTTATCAGAGGCGCTCTCAGCCCCCGTTAGCCGCCTCCCGCACCCTCCCTCACACTGGGTGACAACGCTAGGTCGAGCCCGGTGCTCACGGCGGCCGCCCGGGGCGCGGGACCGGATTCGCGGGCGGGCAAGAGTCGTCCAGTACGGCTTGCTGGCGCCGCGCTCGCGCCGGTGCTGGGGCGGTCCCGGTTTCTGGAGGAAGCGGAGCCGCGGGTTTCGTGTCGACTTCGCGTTACGGCGTGGCGACGAAGTTCCAGGTCCTCGATGTCGCGAGCCCGGTCCTGCCGCTGCCCGAACCGACGGCGAACTGGCTCACCTGCCAGATGCGGTTGGCGGTCGACGGATCGGGGGTCGCCCCGGCGTAGTCGCCCCAGCGGCACGATCCCGTCTGCGGCACCGTCGAACAATCGAAGCCCGACAGCTGACCGGGCGAGTTCTTCACCGCGACCGGCGCGGACTGCGCGCCGCCGCCGATCTTGGAGACCATCCTGATCCCCGGCTTCGCGGCGCTCGACGAGGTGTTGTAGTTCATCACCATCGCGTTGCCGCCGCTCCTCGTTCCACCGTTGACCTGGCGGTTCGGTGAGATCGCGCCGTTGAACTCAAACAGCGACGGGCTCGTCGCCTTGCCCTTCTGGATCAGTGAATGAGTGGCTGGGTTGATCTCATACCAGCGGACCTCGGCCCCGGCTCCGCCCCTGACCGTGTGCTGGGTCCAGATCGCGAGCTGGCCCCCGTGCGCGGGGTCGATCGCCGCCACCGCCTGTGTGTTGCGGGTGTCAGAAGTATCGATCCTGTTGACCGAGCCCTGTTGGGGGGCGTTCGGTGGGATCGCGTAGGTGGGCACGGTGACGTTGGTCGGGCTCGCCTGAATCACCGGGTTGCCGGTGGCCGAGTTTCGGGTCACCTTGAACAGCCGCAGTTGCGCGGACGGGAGCCCGAATGACTCGGCGACGGTCCATCCGGTGGGGTTCGTGTCGATTTCGTTCGCCGGGACCGGCGTGAAGGAGTTCGAGCTGAGGATCCGGTCGTCGAACTTGAACGTCGCGGGCGCCGGACAGCCGCTCCCGGCCGCTGGCTTTGAGACCGCCAGCAGATCGGAGCCCTGGAAGCCGCCGTTGCCGGCATTGGCGAAGAAGTTGACGCCGATCATGAAGAAGAACTGGCTGTCGCCGAGCTTCGGGAAGTCGGGGAACGACGCACCGGCGTCGAGCGCGTACTTGCACCAGTCCGCGGCGCTCGACGGCGAGGCCGTGCGGCTAAATCCGAACGCGACCTGGTTGTGTGCCGCGCTGCGGCTGTCCTCGGCGGCGTAGTAGAAGCGGTTGGTGGTCGGGTCCCAGATGATCTGCGGGTCGGTCAGGAAGTCAGTGTTGGGGGCGCCGACCAGCTGGTTCAGCGTGCCGCCGCCGATCGGGCTGTTGCTCGCCTTGTTGTAGATCGCGAACCTGGTGTTGACCAGCTCGATGTAGCGGGTGGTGCCGACGGCGCCCGTCTCGTCCGGCGGCGTCGAGGTCGGGTCGTTGATCCCCTGCCATGACTTTCCGGCGACGAGGTGCGGGGCCAGGGGTCCGGTAACCGGCGCGCTCAGCGCCTCGCGGGCCGCCGCCCGCCTGGTGATCCGCGCCTTCTGGCGGTCATAGCGAGCTTGATGCGGCACCAGGTAGCCGCGATGGAGGGCACGCCGCGCGGCCGGGCCGAGGGTGCCGGCGTTCGGATCATGCCTGGCGGCCTTCCGCGCCGCGGCGGCGGTCGTGATCCTGCCGCTGAAGCTGCGAGCCGACGCCATACTCGGGACCACCCCGAGGCAGAACGCGGCGACCACGAGGGGCACGACCAGTGTCACTCGCCTCGGCCGCTTCGCGGATGCAGATCTGAATCTCACGGACTGCATATGAAGCATCGCTCCTGATCTCCGGTGTAGGCGTGGACCGCGGGAACGCTGGTGCCCGAGCCCTCCCTTGCGTGTGAGCGCGAGTATCGGCTCTGGCGGCAACACCGCATATATCCGCCCTGACCCCGCCGGTCAAGCCGCCGATCGGCTAGAAGCGCCTCCCCCGATCGGAGGGGACGGCGCATCCGATCGGTTCGGGACTCGACCTCGCCAGGCGTCGCCTGCGGTCGTGACGCCCGTTCGCCAGGTGCAAACCGCATCACCCACGGCAAAGCAAGCCGTTCACTGCGAAGGGTCGCCGCCCGCGTCCCCGACCCCGCGGGCCAGCCGCGAGATACTGCGTAGGCGATGTCGCAGGAGAACGTGGAGATCGTGCGCCAGCTGTATGAGGCCTTCGTAGCGCGTGACAATGAGAGCCCGTTCGCGGTCTATCACCCCGACATCGAGTGGGACATGTCCCGATCGGCTATCCCACTCCCCGGCGAGGAGCGCGTCTATCACGGACACGATGGAGTCCGACGCTTCGGGCGGGCATGGATGCAGCCGTGGGAGTTCCTTGATGCTCCGCCCGAGCGGCTGGTGGATGCGGGCGAGCAGGTGGTCGCGCTGATCGGCCAAACGACCGCCCGGGGAAAGAGGAGTGGCGTCGAGGTCGAGACGCAGCCCTGGGCACAGGTCTGGACTCTGCGAGACGGGAAGGTGGTCCGGATGCGGATCTACCCCAACCACGCCGAGGCCCTGCAAGCCGCCGGGCTTTCGGAGTAGGCGATGTCGCAGGAGAACGTCGAGGTGGTGCGCAAGAGCGTGGATGCAGTCAACCGGGGCGACATCGACGAGGTGCTTGCGTTCACCGATACCGACGCCGAGCTTCACTCGGCGATCATCGGGGGCGCGGAAGGCAACGTCTACCGAGGCCACGACGGTTTCCGCAAGTGGTTCGCCGAGGCGACAGCGGGCTTTGAGCGGCTCGACACTCAGTTGACGGAGTTCCGAACCGCCGATGACCGCGTCATTGCCTTCGGACGCATCTATGCCCGCGGTCGCGAAAGCGGTCTGGAACTCGACTCGGAGACGGGCTGGGTGTTTACGGTGCGGGGCGGCAAGGTGGTCAAGGCCGAGGGCTTCCTGAGTCGCTCCGAGGCCCTCGAAGCCGCCGGGCTGCGGGAGTAGACACTCCTTGACAGGCCAGCACGGGATCGACGAGGATCGCCACATCGGGTAAACGCCCGGGGACGGGGGTCTCCGGCCATAGGAGGAGGAGTCCTCATGAGGAAGTTGAGGCGGCTTCGGCCATCGCCAGCGATGGTCGTCGCCCTGATCGCGCTGTTCGTGTCGATCGGCGGGGTTGGTTACGCAGCGTCGAAGATCGGCACCGACGACATCAAGAACAAGGCGGTGACGAAGCCCAAGATCGATAAGCAGGCGGTCACGTCGAATCGAATCGCCGATCTGACGGTGAAGACGAAGAAGCTCGCCGACGGGGCAGTGAATACGGACAAACTCGGTGGCCAGTCGGTGACGACCGACAAAATCGCCGACAGCGCCGTCAACGGAGACAAGGTCCTGGACAACTCCCTGACTGGTAGCGAGATCGACGAATCGACCCTGGGCACGGTGCCGAGTGCGACCAACGCGGAGCAGCTCGGGGGCATTGCCGCGTCCGGGTACGCGGAGCGGATATTCGCCCGAGTCCAATACAACGATGCGACTCCGTCGATCATCGCTTCGAGCCCCGGGATCAGCGGCAACGGTGAGGGCGGTCTCGGTTTTCCGCGCATCCTCTTTCCCCGGAGCCTCGACGGCTGCGCGGTTGTCGCCAGCGCGAGCAGCAATACCGGGACGCAGATCGTGCGGCGGTCGACGACCGTCACCGGGGGGCAGGTGCAGTTCGCGATCAAAGATCAGGACGGATCGCCCGTACGTGCGAACTTCGATCTGATCGCCGTCTGCTAGTCGTCGAATAACCATCTCCGATGGACGAGTGAGGGCGGCGCTGGCCGCCCTCACGCTCTCACCCCAACCCTGGCCCTCGTAACCGCCGGACTGCGCGAGTGGGTTTTCGGTGGCGTCCTGGCTGCTTCGGATCAGGGAGGGAAGGATCGTTCAGCTGCGGACCTTTACCAACCGACAGACGGCCCTCGAAGCCGCCGGGCTGCGTGACTAGGGCATCTTCGTCCTCCCTGGCGAGGTTCGACCCGAGGACGCACCACGACTTGTCGCCGCGCGACGGAGGGAAACGGGTCGGACCTGATCACCGATCCACAACAAAGGAGCTGAAGTGGCACAAGCTGAGGTCAAGAACTTCGACTCGCCGGATGAGACCCGGCCATTTGAGGGAATGGGCAAGGCCGAGGTCGTCAACATCGGTGGGCGGGTCGTCGGCAAGGCGACATTCGAGCCCGGCTGGAAGTGGTCGAACAACGTCAAGCCGATCGCCGGAACCGACTCGTGTCAGGTCTCGCACCTCGGCTACGTGCTCTCCGGGCGCATGAAGGTCTACATGGACGACGGCTCGGAGTTCGAGGTTGGCCCTGGCGATGTGGCCGCGATTCCTCCCGGTCACGACGCTGAGACGCTCGGCGACGAGCCGTGTGTGCAGCTGGACTTCGGCGAGTTTGGGGAGTACGCCAGACGGGCCTGAAAGAACGCCGCCGGGCTGCGCGAGTAGGTGATGTCGCAGGAGAACGCCGCGATCCCCTTCGGGAGCCCTTTACATCGGCGGGATAGTGTCTTGCGACCCCGAGCTAAGGAGGACCAGACCATGAGCATCCTGATCCGCTTCACCCCGGCGTCCTTGACGGCCAAGCAATACGACGAGAGTGTCCGGCGTTTGACGGAGTCCGGTGACTTTCCCCCGAGGGGATGGAGTACCACGTCTGCTTCGGCACAGATGGCGACCTTCGGGTCAGCGAGATCTGGGACTCGCGGGAGCAATGTGAGGCGTTTGGCGAGCGCCTGATGCCGGTGCTGGCCGAGATCGGGATCGAGCCAGGCGAGCCGGAGGTGGTCGACATTCACAACATCGTCAGGCGCTAGCCGAGTCCGGAACGCCTCGAAGAGCCGCCGGGCTGCCCGCTATGGCCAAGGGCGCTGACGCCGAGGGCGCTCATCGCCTGACGGGCTTCAACCGGCCGCCTGCCGCCCTCCTGCGCCCGACGAGCAGGTCGTGGATCTCCCGCTGCGCCTCGACCGGCACCTCGTGGCGCCTGAACACGTCGAGGACGGTCTCCACGGCCCGGTCGACGTCCCGTTGGACGTCGCGCTGGACCGCCCGGTCGGGCTCTACCTGGGGCCGAGAATCCGCTCTGCCCCGCGTGCTCCTACTGTCGAGCAGGTGGTCACATACGCGTTCGCCACGTCGAATGGCGTCGTACCAGATGGGACGAGTTCTGGATGCTGCTTGAGGGCTGACTCGTAAGCGTTGGTTGTGGCGGTGAGTGTGCGCACGGAGGTGCTGTTCCCTTTGAGCTGGTCGCAGCGGCTGGGCCTCGCGTTGATTAGCTTGAGCGCGGCGGCGTCGCCGAGGTCGTTTGACTTCTGCTCCTGAGCCTTCTGCTGCTGCTGCCGATCCGCGAGCTGCTGCTCAAGCTCGTCGCTATGCCAGGGTTGCAGCTCGACTCCCTTTGCACAGGCGTCCGCTGCGATCTCGGTGGCTCGTTTGTCGGCGGCAGAGGTAGCTGCGAGGGTTAGGCCCTCTTTCGCGTGCGGGTGCTTGTAGAGGAGCGAGCAGAGCTGGCCGTACTTACCGGGGCCTGATTCCCACTGCTGCTGTTGCTTGACAGCTGCGTTGTGAGCGATATATGCATCCAACGTTACGTTCGACGGCGGAGCTTGGCCTTCACCACCGCCCCCGCAACCGCTCACCCCAAACGCAACACCACCCACCAGGCGACACCAGCAATGCGACAAATCCACGGCGTGCCCATCACCTACCGATTATCAGCGTCGTTAGGCTCGCCATGCATCCGGGGTTTTGCCCCCTCCTCGCATCACGGGAATACCGCAGCCTGCGCGGCCGAAGTAGTCCAGCTTCCGCCGCGCCAGCGGGTCCGGCACCGCCCGAGCGAGCTGTCGGCTACCGTCCGGCCCGACCACGATGCAGCCGACGTGGCCCTCGATGAGCGGCGCGGATTAGGCGGCGGTACCTGATTCGCCCGAGGACGGCGGAGGCTGGCGCGGAGCCTCCGGTGAAGGGTCCTCGCCCTCGGTGGCGGCGTCGTCCGCCAGGGCCTCCTCCGGCTCGATCGGCTCGGTCCCATCTTCGGATTCCGACTCAGAGGCTGGCTCAGGCGTCGCGGTTTCCGGCGTTGCCTCTCGCTCCTCCGCTCGTCGGCGGGCCTCGGCCGCAATGTCGTCCAGGCGATGGGCGAGGTTCCTCGCGGTTCCCGCCGCCCTATCGAGCAGGTCCGGCGCTTGCCGGTCGATGGCAACCTGCGCGTCCACCAGCAGGTTCTCCAGCCCCTTCTTGTACTCCTCGACGCGGGAACGGAAGTCGTCGCTCGGCCCGGCCACGCGGAGAAGCTATACCAACAGCCGTGCCCGCCCGTGGCTACCAAAGCGGCTGCGCGCCGGGGGACGCCGGATGCGCTCTAGTCGCGTTCCCTGTGGTGGGCGACCTCATAAATCTCGACGCTGGCGCGGCTCTGGCCAGCCTCGACGGCGGGCGACATCGCGTTCAGCGCCTGATCGCCTCGACGCAGGTCCTCCTCGTTCTCAAACAGGGTGATGCCGATTCCTCTCGCGTTCTCGCGGTCAACGAGCATCCAGACGGCCTTCGCGCCCTCCAAGCCCTCTGGCGGCGAGTCGAAGTTCTCATCAATCATCTTGCGGGTGCCGTCGATCACCTCATCCATTCTCGACGTGTCACCACCCTCAAACCGTGCGATCCGAGCGTGCATCGGCATCAACCTCCTTCGTTGTGGGCCAACAGCCGCGAATCTACTCCTGTCACGGCAACGACAAGGTGCTGGGATGGCTACTGCGTGGATGTGAGGCTTTCGCAGACCAATGCGCGGATGTTTCCCGCCTCGGCATCGCTGCGCCAGCGGGTCGTGGAGTCACCCTCGTCGCCCCGCGGGAAGTGCTGCTCGCCGCCCACGTCGCCAATGCCGTCGCCCGCCACTCGCGCCGCGGCTGACGGCTGGAGTCGCCCGCCCGCGGCGTCCCGGATCGACGTGTGGTCAGCTTGGCGATGCTCGTCGCCCGGGTCGAGTCCGAGGCCGGGCGCGCCCCGACGCGGCTCATGGGCTTCGTCTGAGCCTGCCTACAATCGGTAGCGCGATGGTCCTGCTCTACGTCCTCGCGGCGCCGTTCGTGTTCGTCGCCCTGTTCCTGTGGCTGTGCTGGTGGCTCGCGGTCGGGGTCGTCGAGTACTGGCGCGAGACGCAGGCCGCGCGGGCGCCGACCGCCGCGCTGCCGCAGCCCGAGCCGGGCGGATGGGCGCCGAGGCCGCGCAAGCGCGACCCGGGCTCGCCGGACTGAGCGCCGAGGGCGGCGTGACCGACGAGCTGACGCCCGAGCAGAGGGCGGCCTGGGACAGCCTGCCCCCGCGCGGCGACCTGGCCGACGAGGGCCTGTTCCGCGCCGCCGCGATCGACTTCCGGCAGTTCTGCAACCTCGCCGGGCTCGACCCGCCGCCGACGGACGAGGCGATCCGGGCGCACGTCCGGTCGCCGGACTGAGCCGCGCGCGCGAGGGCGCGTGATCGGTCACCGCCGTCGCTCAGCGAGCACCAGCCGCACGAGCCACTCCGGCGGACGATCGAACCCCTCCCAGTCGCAGGTGTCATGAACGCGTCGACCTGGAGCCGGAGCGCCTGCTCGGGGGTCGCGACCTCGGCGGCGACCTCGTCGAACGGCACCCGCTGGAAGACGATGCGCTGCTCCGGGGTCAGCGCCGACCACGCGCTCACCGCTCGGCCCGCCGGAGGACCGCCGGAACCGTGGACGGGTGCCACCTCGCGCCGCCCTGGGCCAACAACAAGGATCGCGGCGAGCCCTTCAGGGCCTTGGGCCCCAGCTCGGTTGCCCCAGGGCAAGCTGGGAGGGATCGGCGACGCCGAAGGGAAGCGGATTGGGGATGACGGCGTGCTGGTGGGAGCCGTCGGTACTCATCACGAGGACCTCTCCCTGGTGGGGGGCGCAGCACCATCCGAGGTCACCCGTGAAGGTGGTGAAGGCAATCCGCTTGCCGTTCGGGGAGTAAACGGGGCGGGAGCCGTCGCCGAGGCGGCGCTGGTGGGTGCCGTCGGCGCGCATCGTGTAGATGCCGGTGCCGCGCCCGAAGACGATCCGCTTGCCGTCGGGCGAGACGTCGGGGGAGTTCAAGCTCGCAGAGCTTCTGGCGGTGAGCGACTGTCGGTGGCTGGCGTCGAGCCGAATCGTGGAGATGCTCGACCCTTGTGCCGTGGCGGAGACGAAGGCGATCCGCTTGCCGCTGGGAAAGAAGCTCGGGTCCGTCTCCGAGACGTTGTCCGCGGAGTCGGTGACCGGACGCTCGTGCGTGCCGTCGCTTCGCATCAGGCCGATCCCGTTGAAGTAGAGAACGAAGGCGATCTTCTTGCCATCGGGCGAGAACGCGGGTTGCGAGCTCTGCACCGCGCCGCCGGCGGCGAGCAAGTGCGAGTCCGTGCCGTCGGCGTGGATCACCCCGACGGCGGGCAACCAACCGTCCTCTGAGTCGTGATAGTCGAAGGTGAAGGCGAGCCGCTTACCGTTCGGCGAATAGCTCGGATCGTCGTCGAAGGCGAAGCTGGGGCTGATCGGGAACCCCAGATCGCAGAGGGGCGGCCGGTGCCGGGTCGCAGTCACCTGGCTTGCGTCGCCGCCGTCGGGGTTCATGGTGAAGATTGCGCCGTTGCTGACCGCATCGCTGATGGTGGGATAACCGGAGCACTGCTCGGTGTAGTCGTGGTAGGCGCTGAAGGCGATCGGTCCGTTCTTGCCCGCGAAGGCCGCCGTGGCCGCACTGGGCCAGAGCGCGAGCAGCGCCCCCGCCAGGAGGACCATCAGTGTCAATGTCCGCTTCACGCCGACTCCAGCCCGAGCCTGTTGCGCCCTGATCGCCATCACGGCACCGCCTTCCACAGCTCGTCGCCGTGGGACAAGCGCGAGAATCACCCCGAACCTTCGAGCGACCCTGTTGCCCTGCATCACCACCGCGATCTCCCCTCTGTGGGTGGGGTCGAGCCTAGATCCGCCTCGGCGCGCGGCCATCGGGGGTTTCGAGCAGAGTTCGTGCCGGAAACTACCTACTGCGAAGGGCGCCTCGATTCCCGCGCCAGCCGCTTCCCACTCACGGTCTTCACGGTCGGGTGGTGTCGGCGGTGATCGTGTCGCCGCACCGGGGGGACGCCAACCGTTCGCTACGCGCTGGCGAAGCTCGCCGTCTGCGACCGCTGCGGGGGGCGGCTGTACGCCTGGACATCGAACTACGAGCGCAAGGACGGCACTCACAAGCGGAGCTACATGTGCGCCAATCACGCAAGCCCGACCGGACACTGCGATCTGCCGCCACTCGACGCGGAGCGGATCGACAAAGCGGTGGTCGCCTACCTCGACGGGCTGTTTATCGACTTCGAGGCGTGGCAGCGGGAGATAGCTCAGGCCCGCGACACCCGGAGCGAGACGTTGGAGGGTGAGCTTGACGCCCAGCGCCGCCGTCTGCGCCAGACGGTGAAGCGGGAGGGGCTGCTACGGGAGCGGTGGCTTGCGGCGATTGAGCGCGGTGACGAAGCTGGCGAGCGGCAGGCTGCCGAGGTTCACAGGGAGATCCTTGAAGAGCGTGACGATGCTGAGGCAGCGGTGAAGCGGTTGGAGGTGGAAGTGAAGGCCGAGCCTGTCGAGTCGGACACCGACGCGATGCTCGACTTTTGGAACGATCTGCGCGATGACCTTCACCACGGCGGTAAGAGTCTCGGCGACCTGAACGAGCGGCTGCGGGCCAAGTTCGAGGAGTTCCGCATCGACCAGATGGAGGACGGCGTGATCGGCGTCCAGCCCGTCTTGAAGGCCCGTCCGTTCGACTGGGCGGCTGCGTATCGGGAGTGGATCGAGGCCGGGAAGCCGGAGCCGACCGAGGAGCAGATCGAGGTGGAGCGTCGTGAGAGGCTGGCGGAGGAGACGCTCTGGGTCACGGGTGAGGAGACGATCCGCCCGCCTGCGAAGGCGTTCACCGTCGTTACAGGGGGAAGGTCCGTTACTCGTTCGGGAAGCGGCCGCTGAACGGCTTGCCGATCAGGCTGTGGTCGTGTGTGCGGTCGAACTGGACGTACTTGTCATAGTCGGGCCGGAAGTTCTCCGCCGTGCCGGCCGAGAGGTAACAGACCGCATGGCCGCCCCGGCGGTGGATGGCATTGACCGCGGCCGTGTTCACGGTGTGGTCGTTGCCAGAGACCTGTCCGTCCTCGTACAGGTCGATGTCGAAGACCTGCGGGCGGACGCAGGGGCCGCCACCCGCCGGCGGTTGGCAGATGTTCACGTCGATGCCCCCGCTGGCCTTCAGTGCCTTGTCCGAGCTCTCGAGCTGGTACTGCCAGCGCGCGCCTGCCGGCGGCTCCCAGCGCTGTGCGGATCCGGTCGCGCCACCACCCGCCACCAGGGCGAGCATTGCGAGGACGGCCGCCGTCATCCGGTCCCTACTGCTTCGGGGCGGTTCCGACCACAAGCCAGATGATGTAGCTGGCGCCGTTGGGCGGCTGAGTGAGGCCGGTCATCTTGACCTGGAAGAAGGGCTGCTTGTTCGCGACGCCCAGCGCCGCGGTGCCGGAGCCCTTCACGTTCCTGCCGGCCTGAAGCTGAATGGGGAACACGTTGCCCTTCTTGGCGCCGACGACCCCGATGAAGTCCGTCTTGCCCTGGACGGTGAGGATCGCCTGCTTGTTCTGGACCGCCGTCTGGATCGACTGCGCCACCTTGTTGTTGTCGGCGAGCGTGATCGCGACCGCCTGGACATTCGGGAGGATCGACTGCACAGCGGTCGGGATCGGGATCGAGTCCTCGAAGTTGCCGTTGCTGTCGAGCTTCGCCCCCTGGCCCTTGCTGTTGGCGGCGGCGATCGGAAGCAGGGGGTACCCCTGGACCGTGCCCGAGGGAGGGGTCGCATTCGAATCAGTTGAAGAGCTCGTGGTGGTCGAGCCCGAGCTGCCGCTGCTGAAGACACCCGCGATCGCGAGCACCCCAACGGCGACGAGGACGGTGGCGCAGGCCGCGATGACGATCCCCTGGGTCTGGCGACGGCTGAGCGTTGTGCGAGGAGGGCGCGGCTCGCCTTCAGCGGATTCCTTTGGGGCGGGCGCCAGCTTCTTCAACGGCTTCGGCAGACGCCGGCGGGCGGAGCCCCGGGCGCGGGGCTGGCGGTCCTCGCCCGGCAGTCTCGGCAGCTCCGCTTCCGGAGCCACCAGGCGGAGCTTTTGAGCGAGCTCGGTGACGAGCGCCAGGTCCTCGGGGTCGTCCTTCAGGTGGCGGACGGCGTCGGCGCGGTCGATCGGGTCGGCCTGCCCGAGCAGATAGTCCGTGAGGGCCACGTTGCGGTCCGGATCGGCGCCGGCGAGGTCCGTCAGCGCCGCCCGCGCTCGCGTGCGCACCTCGTCGGGTCCCACCCCGAGGATCGAGGCGAGGTCGTCGTAGCTCTGCCCGCGTTCGAGCAGCAGCTGGAGCATGGCTTTCTGGTCCGCCGTCAGAGGCATGTGTGGAAGCCTAGGGAGTCGGGGGTCCGGACGCCCCACCTGGGGCCCGGGTTAGGGTCTCGCGCATGGAAGCTGGCAGTGCGCCTGGCCGGGACGGCCTCGGTGAGCTCATCGGCCTCGAGTACCTGGACTCGGGGCCCGAGGAGGTCCGGGCGCGCCTCGAGGTGACCGACCGGGTCCGCCAGCCGGTCGGGTTGGTTCACGGCGGGGTCTTCGCCGCCATGGCCGAGAGCATGTGCTCGGCCGCAACCTGGCTGAGCGTGAAGGACGAGGGCATGGCCGCCATGGGCCAGTCCAACAGCGCGACGTTCATGCGCCCGATCACCGAGGGGCACGTGAACGCGGTGGCGCGAACACGCCACCGCGGGCGTACCACGTGGGTCTGGGACGTCGAGATCACCGACGACGCGGAGCGGCTCTGCGCCCTGGTCCGGATGACGGTCGCCGTCCGCCCCGTGTCCGGTTGAGCGCCCGCCTCAGGCCCCGGAGGCGATCACGTGTCAAGAGGACTAGCCGCGAAAACGATTCGTGATCGGCAGGCGCCGGTCGCGGCCGAAGGCCTTCTCGGTGATGCGGATGCCCGGCGGCGCCTGGCGGCGCTTGTACTCGGAGCGATCGACCATGCCGATCACGTCGTCCACGATCTCCGCGTCGACGCCGTCGGCGACGATCTCGTCGCGGCCGCGGTCCTCCTCCACGTACGCGACCAGGATCCGGTCGAGCACCTCGTAGGGAGGCAGTGAGTCGTCGTCCCGCTGGTCCGGGCGCAGCTCGGCCGACGGGGCGCGCTCGAGCACGGACTCGGGCACCAGCTCCCGACGGGCGACCGAGTTGCGGTGCCGGACCAGGCGGTAGACGAGTGTCTTCAGCACGTCCTTGATCACGGCGAAGCCACCCGCCATGTCCCCGTAGAGCGTGGCGTACCCGACCGACAGCTCGCTCTTGTTTCCCGTCGTGAGGACGAGCCAGCCCGACTGGTTGGACAGGGCCATCATCAGGTTGCCGCGAATGCGGGCCTGGATGTTCTCGGCCGCGAGCTCGCTGCCCGGGCCACCGGTCTCGAGCTCGCGCGCCGACTCCGCGCCCGGGTGGGCCTCGCCGCCGCCGTCCTGAGGGGCGGCCCCGGCCGCCAGCAACTCGTCGTAGGCGTGCATCGCGGGCTGGATCGGGATCTCGACGAGCTCGGCGCCGACATTGCGCACGATCGCGCGTCCATCGGCCTGCGTCTCGGCACTCGAGTGGGGGGATGGCATGACCACACCCGTCACGTTCTCGGCTCCCACTGCATCGGCGGCGATCAGCAGCACCAGGGCGGAGTCGATTCCGCCCGAGACGGCGACCAGCACTCGCTGAAACCGGTTCTTGTGCACGTAGTCGCGCAGGCCGAGGACGAGCGCCGCGTACACCTCGGCGTCGGGGTCGATCGGCTCGGCGAGCCTTGCCGCGGCCGGCTTCTCGGATCGGGGCGCATCGAGGCGCGCCACGATCGGGGCGCCGACCGACTCGGGCTCGACCCCCGTGCTCGGCGGCACCGGGACGTCCCAGACCAGGAGCTCCTCCTCGAACTGGGCGGCGCGGGCGAGGGTGCGCCCGTCGTGGGAGACGACGACGCTGTGGCCGTCGAAGACGAGCTCGTCCTGCCCGCCAACGAGGTTGCAGAGGGCGAACGCGGCGTCGGTCTCGCGGGCCCGGTCCATGACCATCTCCTCGCGGGCGATGCCCTTGCCGCGGTGGTACGGGGACGCGGACGGGTTGACGATCAGGCCGGCGCCGGCGAGCGCCTCCACGGAGGCGGGCGGCCCCGGGTACCAGATGTCCTCGCAGATCGTGAGCCCCACCCGGACGCCGTCGACCTCGATCAGCGCCGGCGTATTCCCGGGCTCGAAGTAGCGGCGCTCGTCGAACACGCTGTAGTTGGGCAGCAGGACCTTGCGATAGGTGGCGCGGACGGCGCCGTCGGCGAGCACCGCGACCGAGTTGTAGGTCGCGCCCTCGCGCTCCGGGAACCCGACCAGGGCGATGATCCCCTCGACCTCGCCTGCGAGCTCCCGGAGCGAGCTCGCGGCGGCCTCCAGGAAGTGCTGCTTGAGCCACAGGTCCTCGGCGGGATAGCCCGTGAGCGTCTGCTCGGGGAAGACGACCAGCTGGGCGCCGGCCTCGCGGGCGCGGCCGATCCACTCGCGCACGAGGCGCGTGTTCCCCTCGATGTCGCCAACGGTCGTGTTGACCTGTGCAAGCGCGAGGCGCAGCGTGCGGTGCTCATCGTTCACCGGTCCAGTATTGCCGGATGGAGCGCGGTTATGAACCGGAGGCCCGGCGCTGGCTCCCGAGGCCGCCGACGATGGTGGCGACCACGGTGACCAGGTAGATCTGGCCGACCAGCGCCTCGGCGATCGCGAACGAGCGGCCGAAATTGGTCGCCGCGGTCAGATCCCCGTAGCCCACGGTCGTGATCGTCACGAAGCTGAAGTAGAGGAAGTTCTTGGTGGTCTCGGCCGCCGCGTGCTGGGCGAAGAACGGGTTGGAGGAGGCGACACCGACGATTCCGTAGATGAACGCGAACAGGATCCCGAGCAGCAGGTAGATGCACAGGACGCCGAACATCGTGTGGAGCGTCACGCCGTGCTCCTTGACGTCCACGATCACTCCGCGCGCGATCGAGATCGGGGCGAGGGCCACCATCAGCGCCGTGAGCAGGCGGGCCCCGGTCGGCCCGAGCTGGCCGAAGCCGATCAGGGCCGCGGTCGATCCGACGATCGAGATGCACACGGCGATGGTGGCCGCACGCAGGATCCACGGATGCACCCTCGAGGCGACGAGCGCCATGAGCAGGGTCAGTCCCTGGAGGAGGATCGTGACGAGGCGTGCCCAGTCCGCCTCGGGCGCCGCCAGCTGAAAGATCAGCGACGTCAGGATCGTCACCAGCAGGATCCCGTAGCGGTATCCCGTCATCCCCCAGCGATCGAAGGTCCGCTCGTAGCGCAGCTGCATCCGGGAGTCCTTCGCCACGCCGGGAGCATCCCGGCACGATCGGACAGGAGGCGACTAAGGCGTCTTGAACCTGCGGTCTCCGCCGAGCGCCGTGCCGTCGGCGTTGGTGGCGACGAGCCGGTAGTGGTAGGTGATATTCGCCCTGAGACCACTGACGGCGGCCGCGACCGCCACGTTGGTGACGCCGGGCGCCCTCCTCTTCAGCGGCGTCACGTTGCCATAGGCGGTCGTGGTCCCGAATTTGAAGCGGTAGGTGGTCGAGCGGGCGTTCGGGTTGAGGTGGCCGCGAAGGATCGCGGCGCCGGCGGAGACGCTGGTGGCCGCATCCGTGATCGTCGTGGGAGGCGCGTGCTCGTAGGCGCCGATGTCGCACCTGGGCCCGTTTGGACGATGCACGCCACGCTGATCGGTGGGCGAGCAGGCGGCACCGGTCGCCGGGATGGCGTTGATGGCCGGGCTCCCGGGGCCGAGCGCTTGGGTCTTCGTCCCTCCGCCGTTGTTCGCCAGCCCGTCCAGCTTGGGATTGACCTTTGCACCCGGGCAGGTGGCATCGCCGAACGAGATGTTGTGGCCGCCGTTGACCAGCGGCCCGGCGCAACTGGGGCCGCCGTTGCTCGCCAGGATGCTGTTGGTCAGCCTCGTGGTGCCAAATATGGCGCCCCAGCCGCCGCCGCGGCCCGGCGATCCCGGGGAGCCGTTCGTGACCGTTCCGGCGGAGCCCGGAGTCGGACCGTTCCCGCCCGACCCGGCGGTGTCGCTGCCGGCGGCTCCGCCACTGCCCGGCCTGTTCGCGGTCACCGTAGCGTGACGGATCGTCAAGCTGCCCTCCGTGCTCAGCCCGCCGCCATAACCTCCCCGTGCGCCAGAGCCCGTCGACTGCCCGAAGCCGCCGCCGCCGTCGCCGCCCGAGCCGTTGATCGAATTGCCGCCGTTGCCACCCGTTGCGTTGCCGGCGTCGCCGCCCGCCCCGGCGGTATTGCCGGTGATGGTGCTGTTGGTGACCGATCCGGTCAGCCACAGGCCGCCTCCGCGGCTCGCGAATCCCGCCTGGCCGTTGAAGGCGTTGCCGCCGTCACCGGAGACGCTGCCGGCGCCGCTGCCGGTGGTGACACCGCCGGCGCCGCCCGTCCCGTTTCCCCCGTGCCCGGCGGCCCCGGCCGAGTTCCCAACGATCAGATCGGCCGTCACGACCGCCGGATCGGCTGCGCTGACGCCCCCGCCATAGCCCCCCGTTCCGCCGATGCCGCCCTGCCCCGTGCCGCCGGGCCCGCCGGCGCCGGAGGTGCCGCCCGAGAGGCCGCCCAGGCCGCCCTGACCGAACGCGCCCGGCCCTCCTGCGCCTGCCGTGTTCCGGCCGATCACGCTCTTCACGATTTTCAGCGATCCGCCTCCGCTCTCGCCGACGCCGCCACCCCGGCCGCCCGTGCCCCCGCCACCACCTAAACCGAGGCCACCCGTGCCGCCAGCGGTGCTGATAGCCCCGCCACTCTGTCCGCCCGTGGCGGGGCCCCCGGCACCGCCGGCGCCTGCCATGTTTGCGGTCACCTTCACCCGGGCCAGCACGAGTACCCCAGTGTTATGGATCCCGCCACCGTCCCCACCGGCGCCGCCGGCGCCGCCGAAGGCATCGCCGCCGTTCCCGCCGTTGGTTGCGGTCGCCCCATCGCCGCCGTGCGCGATACCGCCCATTCCGCCCGTGCCGGCCACGTTGTCGGTGATGGCGCTGTCGACGACGGTCAGGGAGCCGCCATTGTTGAAGATGCCGCCCCCAGGCGCACCGGGATGTCCATCGCCGGCGTGCGCATCGCCACCGTCGGGCGCTCCGGGCAAGCCCGTCGCGCCGGAGCCGTTCGTGCCGTCGGGGGCCCGCCCCCCGGTGATCGTGACGCCGCGGATCGTCGCAACCCTCCCCGGGCGGACCTCGAGCACGCGGTCGATGCCGTTCGCGTCGATTGTGGTCGCGGCAGCGCCGGCGCCGGCAATCGTGAGATTGCTCGTGATGTCGAGATCGCCCTTGGCGTTCGAGTTCTCGTTGATCTCCTCGAGGCTCAGGATGTAGTGGCCGCTGGGAACGCTCACCGTGTCGGTCCCGCTGCCCTTCGCGCAATCGCCGCCTGGACCCTTTGAATCGCCGTTGGCGGCGCTGATTGCCTCCCGCAGCGAGCAGTGGCCGCCGGCATCGACCTCGTCGACCTTGGTGTTGACCGGGATCGTGGCCGCCAGGGCGATGCCGGGCAACAACACGCCGATCGCAGACCCGAGGACCATCGCCACGACCAATCCAACCGGCCCTCGAATCGAACGAAGGGGAAGCCGGGGAAACCGGAGGGTGAGATGCATTACGGCCTGTCCATGACCACAACGCGGGGACGAAACAGCCTCGCACGGGGACCCTATCCGGCGTGGAGACTGGTGGCAAGGGAGCGCGCGCTCAACAGAAGGCTCAGCCCGTCGCGTCGCCCAGCAGCCGCTCGACGACCATCACGTCTTTCCACTCGCCGTCCAGACGACCGTGGCGGCGGTGCACCCCGACCTCGCTCCATCCGCAGGCCTTGACCAGCGCGATGCTGGGCAGGTTCGAGGTGAAGATCTTCCCGACGAGCTTGTAGTAGCCGCGCTCCTCGGCGGCCTCCGCGACCGCCTCCATCAGTGCGCGGCCGACGCCGGACCGCCGCGCGCCGGGGTCGACGTACATGGTTGCCTCGCCGATGCCCGAGTAGTAGTGGCTGGCGTCGTCGTAGGGGCCGATCTTGACGAACGCGACGACCCCGCCTCCTCGCTCGGCGACGAGCACCAGCGCGCCCGCCTCGATCACCTCGGCAAGCTCGCCAGCGGACTTGGTCCTGGTCTCGAACGTCGCGATGCGCTCGGCGATGCCCGCGTTGTAGATCTCCGCCATCGTCTCGGCGTCAGCGGTGGACGCCGGTCTGATCGTCGTTTCGACCGCGCCGCTCACAGGCCAATGGTGAAGGGGGCGGCCGCCGTCCGCATCGGCCGGCGGTCCATGATCCGGCCGCAGAGGTTTGGCCACCCGGTCGACCGGAGATCATGGCGACTGTGCGAGAACGCGCCGCATTGATCATCACCGCCGACGACTACGGGTACAGCCCTCGGTACGACCAGGGAATCATCGAGGCGGCGACCGCGCGCGCCGTGGATTCCGTGAGCGTGATGGTCACGCGCGGGCCGCTGGACGTCGACCCGCTCCTGGCGACTGGGGTCGAGCTGGGGCTTCACCTGGAGCTCGCCGAAGGCGACCCTGCCGGCCCGGATGGGAGCGAGATGGCGCTGCGTGAGCTGGAGCGGCAGCTCGACGTCTTCGAGACGGCGCTCGGCCGTCCACCCGCATACCTCGACGGGCACCGGCACTGCCATGCACGGCCCGGCCTCGCCGAGGCGCTGGGGCGAGAGGCCGCCGAGCGCGGGCTGCCGGTGCGCTCCGCGGACGCCGATCATCGGCGGGTCCTGCGCCGCGCCGGCGCGGCGACGCCGGACCGGCTGATCGGCCGCTACTCGGAGGAGCCGGACGGTGCCCTTCCGGTCGAGCTCCGGCCGGTCGTGGAGGGAGAGGGCGAGCTGCCGGGCGGCGTCACCGAATGGATGGTCCATCCCGGCCACCCGGATCCCGAGTCGGGGTCGGGATACGACCAGGCCCGGGAGGAGGACCTAGACCTGCTGCTCAGCCTCTGCCTGCTGCCGGCCCTGACCAGCGCTCGCCTGACGCACGCCGCCGCCCTTGGGTGAGGCCGTGGCGTCGGCGAGCTCGGCGACCGAGGCCTCGAGGTCGTCTGCCAGCGCGTCGAGGTCCGGGCTCGAGTCGTAGTCGGCGGTGAGGCCGAAGTTGATGCGGCCGTTGTAGCTCATGATTCCGAAGCAGACAGCCTCGTTTGCGGCCAGCGGGACCATCGGGAATAGGTCGAGCAGCTCCCGGCCCAGCAGGTACAGAGGGAACTGCGGGCCTGGCACGTTGGTGACGACGGTGTTGAAGAACCGTTGGCGCGATTGCAGGCGAGCTGCCTGCGCGGCGATCGTCGGCGGTGTGAAATCGGTGACGTCGGTGAGCAGGCTCGCACCCACGGCCTGACGGGACGACTTCAGGTGGCGCATCGTCTCCGAGACGGCCTCCAACCGCTCGATGGGGTCCTCTAGAGCGACCGGCAGCGGGGCCATCATCGCCGACACCCGGTTGCCAAGCGCGCCGTGCTCGTCGGCGGTGCGGACGCTGATCGGGACCATCGCTCGCAGCTCGAGGCCATCGGTGGAGTGGCCGCGCCCGCGAAGGAAGCGGCCGAGCGCGCCGGACACCGCAGCCACGACGACGTCGTTGACCGTTCCTCCGGCGACGTTCTTGATGCCTTTCATCTCGGCCAGGTCGGTGCGCACCCATGCGAACCGGCGATACGGGCCGATGGCACAGTTGATGGGCGAGGCCGGAGCCGCGAGACCGGTCCGAAGGAACGATCCGGCGGCCCCGAGCTCCTTGACCGCCGCGTCGGCGAAGCGGCGCGGCGCGGTCACAATCTCTCGGGCGCCGCGCAGGATCTCCACGGGATTCGTCGCTCTGTCGAGGAGCGCCTCGGCGAGCAGCTGAGTGTCCGATGGCTCCGGTTGGGGGAGCCAGGGCTCCGCGGAAGTGGGCTCGGCGACCTCGCGGTCCAGATCGAAGAGGACCGTGGTGATGTCAACCCCGGAGACGCCGTCGACGAGGCAGTGGTGACACTTCGTCACCAGCCCGAAGCGGTTCCCCTCGAGCCCGTCAACCAGCCACATCTCCCACATCGGCTTCGTGCGGTCGAGCCGCTGCGAGAAGATCCGGGCCGCGAGCGTCCTGAGCTGCTCCTCGCTGCCGGGGGGCGGCAGGGCCGTGTGGCGGACGTGGTAGTCGAGGTTGAACTGCGGGTCGTCGACCCACACGGGGCGACCCTGACCGAGGGGGACGAAGCGCAGCTTCTGCCGAAACCGCGGGACGAGGTGAAGTCGCGACTGAATGTGCTCGCGCAGCTCCTCCTCGCTCGGAGCGGGCCCCTCGAAGATCGTCGTCGAGGCCACGTGCATGTGAACCGGACCGGTCTCCAGGTTCAGGAACGACGTGTCGAGGCCACTCAGCCTGTCCCCATGGGCCACGGGGAGATCATCTCAGACGGCACCGGAAGCGCGAAATGGCGCCGCCGGGGGGCCGTCAGCCTCCGAGCGGCGACGGCGGGATCTTCGTCTCGCCCTGCACCTCTCCGAGCAGCATGGCGAGCTCGTCGATGTAGCACCAGGACCACTCCTCGCCAGGCTCGAGCGAACGGATCAGGGGATGCCCGTCGCTGTTCGCATGGGCGGTCGCATGGCGGTTGGGCGAGTCGTCGCAGCAGCCGACCTTGCCGCAGACCAGGCAGATCCGAAGATGGAGCCACGGATCGCCGGTCTTGAGGCACTCCTCGCATCCCTGGACGGAGTCGGGGAGCTGGGTGACCGCAACCTGATCCAGGTGAGCGCACGTGCTCACAAGGCGGCCTCGACCGTCACCTGCCGAGCGACCCGCGCCGTCGGCCACGAGGCGAGCGCATCGCGCAGGTTCTTCAGCGCGCCGGCCTCGATCTGGCGGGCCCGCTCCGCCGTCAGTCCCAGTGTCGTGCCGATCTCGTCCAGCGTCTGCGGCTGTTGGCCCAGCCCGTAGTGCGCCCGGATCACGGCACGCTCACGCCCGTCGAGCCGGTCGGTCATGCCGCGCACTCGCCGCATCTCGATGCGGTCGAGCACGCGCTCGTACGCCATCTCGGCGGCGGGATCGACGATCGAGTCCCCGACGGTCGCGGTGGTCTCCGGGTCCCCGCTCAGCCGCTCCTCCATCGCACGCGGCGTGCGCTCCACGGCGAGCAGGCTTTCCACCTGCGCCGGCGTGAGGTCAGTCGCTCGACTGAGCTCCGCACGGGTGGGCTCGGAGGCGTGGGCCCTGACGTGCTCGCGACGGGCCGCATTGATCTGAGCGAGGCCTCGTGCGGCCCGATCGGACAGCGCCATTGGCCGCGTCAGCTCTGCGACGAGCTCCTGCATCGCCTTGCGCACCCAGAACGAGGCGTAGGACCAGAACGGCGTGCCCCGCTCCGAGTCGTAGCGCCGCACCGCCGACAGCAGGCCCGCGACACCCTCTTGAAGCAGCTCCTCCCGTTCGACCCCGGCGCCGGTCGGGAACCGGCGGGCGAGGCCGGCGATCGAGGGCAGATACGCGTCGACGAGCCTCCGGGAGGCGTTCGCGCCGCCCGACTCGACCGCAATCACGAGATCCCTTTCCTGCTCTGCACTGAGTTGCGGCATCCGGCCCCCGGAGTTGATAACCGACGGCGATTATTCCACTCAATTGGTGGAGAAAGCTACTGTTCGGGTCGAGATGCGCTCCGACATCGCACCCGGCGGCAGCTTCCCCGACTATGAGCTGCCGGACCACGAGAAGAATCCCCGCAAGCTCAGCGAAATCCAGGGCGAGGATCCGATGATTCTCACCCTCGCACGGGGCCACTACTGCCCCAAGGAGCATCAGCAGCATCTCGAGCTGGCCGCCTTCTATCCGAAGATCGCCGTGGCGTATACGCAGATCGCCACGATCGCGACTGACGATCACCACACGCTCCAGGAGTTCCGCAACTCGGTCGGCGCCCAGTGGCCGTTCCTCTCCGATCCGGGCCGCATCGTCCAGAAGGACCTCGACATCCAGGAGTTCACCGACCCCGAGAACGACCCGATGATCCCGCACACGATCGTGCTCAAGCCCGGGCTCGTCGTCCACAGCATCTACAACGGCTACTGGTTCTGGGGGCGCCCCTCAATCGACGACCTCTGGCACGACCTCCGAGCGGCCAGCGGCGAGATTCGCCCCGACTGGGACCTCAGTACGCCGGGGCTGCGCGAGTCCTGGGACTCCGGCGACCTGTCGTCGTTCCATGGCTGGAACAAGCGCGGCCCGGAAAGCGGGACCGCGGAGGAGTCGAGGAGTTAGGAGGCCGAGCCGAGCGGCGGGTCCGCGTCGTCGTAGATGCGGGCCGCGGCGAGCTTGCCGGTCTCGCCCCGCACGTACACCGCCACTCCGGCCTGCGGCGGCAGCTCCGTCGTTCCCCACCGCCTGACGTTGTACTCGAGTGCGCACGCGCGCCCGTCGTCGATCACCCGGCAGTGCTCGAGCGGAATGCCGCCGCCGTTCGAGAACAAGAGCTCGTAGAACGCGCGCAGGCCGTCGTGGCCTCTGTGGACGTGCGCGCCCCCAGTGGGCTCGCGGGCGTAGCCGTTGGGTTCGAACGCCGCCACCATCGAGTCGACGTCCCCGGCGGCGAGGGCCCGCTGATACTCGCCGACGACGTCTGATTCGCTCAACTCCGGATCGGCCTGCAGGAGCGGTGGACGGTTGACGTGGCGGCCGGTCAGCCCCCAGGTGGTGTGGTAGACCCGCAGCTCGTCGATTCGCCCGTGGGTCTTGTCGGCGACGATGGCCACCGGAACCTCCGTCTGGCCGGTCTCACCGTCGAAGTGAAGGAGGTACTCCTCGATGCTTTGGTCCCTCGTGATGACGCGCTCGACGTCCTCGATCGAGACCTTGCGTTCCGCGAACCACGCATTCATGTCCCTGGTGTAGGCAGCGAACGCGCGTGCGCCCTTGATCCGGCCACGGGTCGGATCGTGCACCTCGGGCTCACCCCTGAACGAGCCGACCAGCGCGTCGGTCTCGCCAGTGAGCAGGCCCGCGTAGTACGGCACGATGACAGCGCCCTCGGGGTGCTCCTCCTCGAACCGCGCCACCACTGGCGCTGAGAACAGCTCGGGCAGCCACGGCATGCGACAAGCGTCCCACACCAGCACGCGCTTGGGTTTGCGCGCGGCGGGCTTATTGGAGCCGTCGAGTCAAGGAGGAACCATGGCCAGCGAGACCAGCGCAACGAGCGACTACGACGTCATCATCATCGGAGGCGGCTCCCCGGGCGAGCATTGCGCCGGCGAGCTCGCCGGGGGCGGACTGCGGGTTGCGCTCGTCGAGCGCGAGCTGGTCGGCGGCGAGTGTTCCTACTACGCCTGCATCCCCTCGAAGACGCTCCTGCGCCCGGGGGAGGCCGTGCACGCGGCGCGCGAAGCGGCCGCGAGCGCGGAGGTCGACGTCGAGGGCGCGCTGGCCTGGCGTGACTTCATGGTCTCCAACTACTCCGACTCAGGCCAGGAGCGTTGGCTGGCGGGCAACGGCATCGACCTGCTGCGCGGCACCGGGCGGCTCGCCGGAACCGGGGTGGTCGACGTCGACGGTGTCCAGCACACGGCCGACCACATCGTGCTGGCGGCCGGCGCCGACCCGTTCGTGCCGCCGGTCCCAGGCCTTCGCGAGCTCGACGGCGTATGGACCAATCGTGAGGTCACCGGCATGCAGACCGTTCCGCGCCGGCTCCTCATCCTCGGCGGCGGGCCGGTCGGCGTCGAGATGGCCCAGGCGGTGCGCCGCCTCGGCGGCGAGGTGGCGCTCATCGAGGGTGCCGACCAGCTGCTCTCGCGCGAAGCCGCGCCACTGGGCCAGGCACTCGCCGAGGTCCTGAGCGGCGAGGACATCGAACTGCACCTCGGGGTTCAGGCAACCGCGGCGCGCCGCGAGGGCGACGAGTACGTCCTCGTGCTGGACGACGGCAATGAGCTTCGCGGCGACCACCTGCTCGTCGCCACGGGTCGGCGGCCGCGGGTGGGGGACATCGGGTTGGAAACCGTGGGGATCGAGACGGACGGCCGAGGTGTCCCAGTTGATGAGCGGCTCCGCGCCGGGGAGCGCCTGTGGGCGATCGGCGACATCACCGGCATCTGGCAGCTGACCCACGTTGGCAAGTACCAGGGTGAGGTGGTCGCGGCCAACATCCTCGGGGAGGAGCGCGAGGCCAACTACGAGGCCGTGCCGCGCGTGACGTTCACCGACCCGCAGGCGGCCGGCGCGGGAGGGACGGAGGGCCGGTTCAGCGCGACCACGCCCCTGTCGGGCGTGGCGAAGACCGAGACCTATACCCGCGCGTACGCCGAGAGCAATGGGTTCCTGACCCTGCTCAGCGACGGCGAGCGGCTGACGGGCGCGTTCGCGCTCGGACCGGAGGCCGGCGAGTGGCTCCAGCAGGCCACGCTGGCGATCCGCGCCCGCGTGCCGGTGACGGTGCTCAGGGACACGATCCAGCCCTTCCCGACGTTTTCGGAGATCTACGTGGCGGCCCTGAAGGAGCTCGCGGGAGCGATCGCCGAGAGCCGCTCCTAGTCGCTCCGAAACCGGCGGCTCAGCGGATGGGCTGGCTCTCGGCGCTCGCCGCGAGCTCCGGATCCCAGCCGCACGCGGCGCACGCGTGACGAAATGCCGACCGCGCGAACTCGAGGGCGAGGGCGTGCGGATCGGCGCCGGCCCGCGCGTCGTCCCAGTCGAGGATGAACTCGCCCAGCTCCTCGCTCCAGTGCGCGGCATCGGGGTCGATCTGGCCCTCAGCGAATCCACCGGGCGTCGGATAGGCGAAGGCGAAGAACGCCGCCCTTCCGTATTTGGGATCGCCGGGCCACCAGCCGATCTCGATCTGCTGGGCGTCGGCCGCGTTGCGCATGATGAACTCGTCCGACGGTGGATCCGCCGGACGGCCCGAATAGAGGTGGACGGCGAGGTCGAAGGTCCCCCACCAGGCGTTGACGGGGGACATGCGCCCGCGGTACGGGGCTCTGAAGTCCGCGAGCACGAGCGCGGCCTGGGTCGCCGCGGCGAAGTACGTCTCGACCTGCTCCGTCTCGTATGTGGCGTGGTCGGTGTCCCGATCGAGCGGCATCTCCCAGGGCACCTCCTGGGGGGTTGGGTTGATCTCCACCTCCCCGGCCAGGTTCCGCACCGCCTCCAGCACGTCATGCGTCACGTCCGCGACGGGGCGGTTCGGAGTCAGCGGGATCCGCGTTTCGCCTCCGTTCGAGTGCTCCACCACCGCCTCATGGGTGCGCAGGTCAAGCGCCACCACGATCGCCCCCGACCCATCGGGGGCCGGCAGGGTGGGCGTCTCCCATCCCCGCGCCGTCAGCCGCAGCGCGGCGTGCTGAAGCTGCGCCTCGGGGGGTGCCAGCTGAACGGCGAGCTTGCCGAGCACCTGGGTGTGCGCGTGGAGGGTGTCGCACGTGGCGCTCCAGGCCTCGTACGTGATCGCCGGCCATGGGACGCTCATCGGCCGAGTGCCTCCAGCAACGAGTCGACGTCGTAGCCGCCCCGATGGACGACCCCATCGATGAAGAGAGTCGGCGTTCCGCGAACCTCGCCCGACGCCTCGCCGCTGGAGACGTCGCGGCGAATGCGATTCAGGACCGGGTCGCTGATCCGGTCGGCTTCGAAGCGCGCGACGTCGAGGTCGAGCGAGGCCGCGTAGTGCTCCAGCTCGGCGTCCTCGAGGGCGGACTGTCGGTGAAAGAGCAGGTCGTGGGTCTCCCAGAAGCGCCCCTGCGCGGCGCCCGCCTCCACTGCGCCCGAGGCCGCGAGGGCATGCGGGTGGAGCTCGGTCAGCGGGAAGTGCCGAAAGGCGAACCGAACGCCCCCATCGAGTTGCCGCTCGACGAGCTCGATTGCACGAGACGCCTGTCGCGAGTACGGGCACTCGTAATCGCCGTACTCGAGGATCACCCTCGCGCCAACGGGCCCGCGGACGTGGTCGACTCCCTCTTCGAGCGGTTCGAGGCTCATCGAGTGCAGGGTGTCAAAGCCGTCAAGCCCTGCGGCCCCGTTACTCAGCCTCCGCTGATCTGATTGAGGCCCCACGGCGGGTTCGCATTGACCACCCGGCCCTTCCGGCACGTGGCCACGAAGCTCGAGAAGCGCTTGGTGGGGTGCTGTGCGCTGACCCTGTACGTGCCACTGGGGACCTCGGTCCAGATGACCCCTCCGTCCGTCGACGTCTCGGTCAGTGACGGATCGGGGATCACGTTGTCGTTGAAGTAGATGGGACCGGGCAGCCCCGGACTCGTGGCCGCCGTGGCGCCGGGGACCCCGTGGGCACCGTAGGCGACGAAGTCCTGAAAACTCAGATCGCTGATCGCCTTGGTGCTCACGGTGGAGACGATCGCGCAGTGCCGCAGATTGCCGTTCGCGTCGAGCTTGACGTGCAGAAGCGCGGCGAGGGCGAAGTAGGTGCGCTCGGTCGGGACCTGAAAATTGACCTTGCGCAGGGTCCGGTGGTGGGTGGTGAACGTCTGCAGGAAGATCCCGTGGTAGCCCTCTGCCTCGATGAACGGCGTCACCTTGCGCCCTGCCGGAACGTCGAGGCGGTAGTGACCACGGGAGTCGCTCGTCGTGACCGCCCCGGGAGCGCCACGCGCTTCGATCGTCGCGCCGGCGATCGGAGCCTGATTGTCAAACGAGTACGCCGTGCCCTTGATCAAGACCCGGTGGCTCGCACGGGTGGCAGCGAGGCTCTGAGCTGCGCCGAGTCCAAGGACCGCGAGAAGGACCGCGACGGTGAGGACGGCGGCAGATCGGCCATGCAACGGCGATTGGGAGCGCTTCATCTCGTTCCTCCTCGGGCTGGGCCTCAGACGCTATGCCCGTTCAGCGTGACTTGCAACTCATCGCAGCGAAGTAATCTTCGCCGAGGTGACCCGACAGCAGGTGGGCATCTTGATCGCAATCGCCGGAGTCCTGGCGTGGGTGCTCGTGGCGCTCGCCGATCCGCTCGGCCTCGGTCACGACGGACTGGGGCCAAAGAAGGATGCGCTGCTCGCGATCGGCGTCCTGCTGATCGTCCTTGGTCTGGTCGTCGCGCTGCGTTCCCGGCACCGGAAACCACTCGAGGAAATGGACCACCTGCGCGGATAGCGGCTTCTGCTTTTCGCGCTACGCGCCTTAAGCGGTGGCTAGACGTCGAGCGTGAGCGCCTCGCCGGCGGGGGCGCGCTCCGCCGCGGCCGCAGGCGCGCCGTCGGTGCGCACGAGGCCGGCGGCGCCCACGCCCAGGAGGCGCACCGGGGCGTCCAGGTCAAAGTCCGCCAGGAGCGTGCGGGCGATCGCCCGGATCACGGCGGGGTCGCTCGTGTGCTCGTCGATCGTCCGCCGTCGCGTGTGGGTGCGGAACGGGCGCAGCCGGATCTTCAGGGTGATCGTGCGCCCGGCGTGCCCGCCCTCGGCTAGCCCGCGCGCGACGGAGTCGGCGAGCTCGTCCACCGTGGCCTCGAGCGTCGCGCGATCTGAGATGTCCTGCGCGAAGGTGGTCTCGCGGCTCTCCGACTTCTGTTCGCGCTCGGTCACCACGGGGCGATCGTCCTGGCCGCGGGCGCGGCCGCGGAGCTCGCCGCCGAGGCGTGGGCCGAAGGCGCGCTCCAGCACGCCGTCCGGAGCCGACGCGAGCTCGGCCACGGTACGGATGCCCATCCCGGTGAGGCGCTCCGAGGTTCGCGGGCCGACGCCTGGGATGAGCTTGGCGGGCCGGTCGCCCACCGCCTCGAGCATCCGCTCGGGCTCCAGCACGCAGAGGCCGTCTGGCTTGTCGAGGTCGGAGGCGATCTTGGCGCACAGCTTGTTGGGCGCGATGCCGACTGAGCAGACGAGGCGGACCTCGTCGCGCATCCGCTGTTTCAGCTGGCGAGCGCGCGCCTTCGGCGCCGGGCACTCCGAGAGGTCCAGATAGGCCTCGTCGAGGCCGGCGACCTCCACGCGATCGCTGAATCCCCGCAGCACCTCCATCACCTTGGCCGAGGCGCGGCGGTAGAACGCCATGTCGCGCGGGATCAGGACGGCCTGCGGACAGCGGCGATGGGCGATCGCGAGGGGGAGGGCCGAGTGCACGCCGAACTCGCGTGCCTCGTAGGACGCTGCCATCACGACCCCGCGGGAGGCGGCGTCGCCGCCGGTCGCCACGATGACGGGCCGCCCGCGCAACTGGGGCCGGCGCACCAGCTCGACCGACACGAAGAAGGCGTCCATGTCCACATGTGCGTAGCGGTGGGGCCAGTCTCGCACGCCCAAAGGCTACGCAGCGGGTCGGCGCCTAGGCGTACACTCACGCGGGTGGCCAGCACCGTCCCTGCTCCGATCCCACCGTACGAATTAGCCAAGCGGGGCACCGCGCCTGCTCGCACGGAAAACCCCCAGGACGCCTACGAGAGGATCGGCGCCGCCACCCGGGAGAGCATCGTGCGCTCACTGCCCGAGGGCTACGACCTCGAAGGCCGTCGGCTCCTTGACTTCGGGTGGGGTACTGGCAGAACGCTACGCCACTTCCTCGGCGAGGCGGAGTCAGCTGAGGTCTGGGGCTGTGACATTGACGAGGAGAGCATCCAATGGCTGCACGCCAACCTCGCCCCGCCGCTTCACGTGCTGCGCAACGACCCGGAGCCGCCCCTGCCATTCCCCGACGGTCACTTCGACGTCGTGTGGGCATTTTCGGTGTTCACGCACATCGTTGAGAACTGGGCTGCATGGCTGCTGGAACTCCACCGCCTCCTCGCCGATGACGGGTTCCTGATCGCGACGACCCTCGGTCCGGATCACGGCTTGCGCTTCGCTCACGAGCCTTGGGACGAGAGCCGGATCGGCATGAACCCTCTCCAGACCTGGGCCAGGCGTCCGAACGGCGCCCCCGTGGTTCTTCACTCGACCTGGTGGCTGCGCGCTCACTGGGGGCGGGCCTTCGAGATCGTTGAGATTAGGGAGCCAGAAGGGGCTCCCAAGCAGCGGTTGCTCGCGATGAAAAAGCGGAAGGTTCACCTGTCGGTTGCCGACCTCGAGGCGCCGGAGCCAGATGAACCGCGTGAGTACACCGCCGTCGCTCACAACGTCCAGCAGCTACAACGCGAGCTGAATGAGGCCCATGAAAAGCTGAATGGGGTCCGTGAAAGATTGGCCAGGCATCGCCGCCGGAAGGAGAAGGCGGATTCGTAGTCCGATCGTAGGTGCGGGGGAGGACGGCCGGGGCGCTAGATTGCGCATGTGAGCGGCGCGGACGCCAAGAACCTCGAGGCGATCTCGCGGGCGATCGACCAACACAACGCCAATTGCCCGTTTCCCGCCTCGGAGGTGCACATGAACCCCTTCGAGATCGAGCGGCTGGGGTGGGAGGAGATCCGCGGTCTGCCGATCATCGGCGACCCCGAGCTCGGCACTGGCCGCTTCCGGATCGTGTGCTCGCGCGACTCCGAGGGCGGCGAGCTCGAGGAGGTCGAGGCGGTCGGAACGCCGATCGAGGTCGGGCTCCCGGAGCCGAGCCCCAACTGAGATCTCGACCTACGGGTTGATCCCCAGGTCGCTGGTCCACCTCTGCGTCTCCGCGTTCAGGTTGGTGAAGCCCCCGGTGAGGATGAGGATCCCCATCACGATCAGAATCCCGCCGCCGATGCCCATGATCACCGCGTAGTGGCGTTTCACCACCGCGAACGCCGTCGTCAGGCGCGAGAACGCCAGAGCCGTCGCCAGGAATGGGATCGCGAGACCCGCCGAGTACACCGCCAGGAGTAGGGCGCCGTGAGCCGCAGAGCTCGATAGCGACGCGGCCGTCAGGATCGCTCCCAAGGTCGGGCCCAGGCAGGGCGTCCAAGCGATGGCGAAGGCTGCGCCGGCGACGATCGGGCCGCCCTTGCCGGCACGTGACATCAGCGCCTCCACGTGCCACTCTCGGTTCAGCCGGACCAGGAACAGGCTGGCGATGAAGTAGACGCCGAGGGCGATGATCAGGACTCCCGCGATCGTCTCGAGTGCGTCCCGATGCTCGTGGAGCGTCTGGCCGATGCCCGTCGCTGTGACGCCGAGAAGGATGAATATCGTCGAGAAGCTGGCGACGAAGATCAGGCTCGGTCCGAGGACGCTGCGCCAGCTGACGCGGTCGAGCTCCGCGATCGAGACTCCCGTGACCGCGGAGAGGTATCCCGGCACGAGCGGCAGGACGCAGGGGGACAGGAACGAGACGATGCCGGCGCCGAGCGCGGCGAAAAGACCGATTCCGGCTGCTGGATCGCCCTGCATTCAGCCCCAAACGGTACGCCGCGCGGCCTACTGCCCCTTAAATGGAGCTAAGTGAGCGCCGCGGCCAGGCGCCTGCGGTGTTCGCGAGCCAGCGGGTGGTCGGCGCCGAGCTCGGTGAAGATCGCGACCATGACGCGCCTCAGCAGGTCGCGCCGGTCGGGATCGTCGGTCTGGCCGATGACGCTCTGAAGGCCCTCGAGTGCCCCCTCGAGGTCGCCCGCGTCCCATGCCTCGAAGGCCCGCGTGAGAGTGCCCGCGCCGTCGGTCCGGTCCTCGCCGACGTCCGCGAGGAGCCGCGCTCTCGCTGCCAGGCCCTCGGCCTCGAAGTCGCCCGGGAACCGGTCCAGTAGCTCGAGCGCCTCGTCGGTCGCGCCGCGCTCGAGGAGCAGCCGGCCCAGCTTGCGGCCCGCCGCGGCGTTCCGGGGGTCGAGCTCGAGCGCCTCTCGCAGCGAATTCTCGTCGCCAGACTCCGCGAGCTTGTCGGCGGGGGAGGGGACGATCTGGTCGAGGAACTTCTCGATCTGGGCAGGAGGGATGGCGCCGGTGAACTCCGCGACCACCTGGCCGTCCTTGAACGCCTTGACGGCGGGGATCCCCTGGATCTGGAAGCTTGCCGCGAGGGACTGGTTCGCGTCGGTGTCCACCTTGGCGAGCTCGACGTCGCCCTCTCGCTTGGCCACCGCCGCCTCGAGCGCGGGCCCGAGAGTCCGGCACGGGCCGCACCACTCGGCCCAGAAATCGACCACCACGGGTACCTCGCGGGAGCGCTCGACAACCCGCTCCACGAAGTCCTGCTCGGTGACGTCGAAAGCCATGAATCGAGCTTAGCTACGCGGCTGCGCGAGAATGGAGCTGATGGCGGAATCCCTTCGCGGTCAGCTTCTCGTCGCCTCACCCGCGCTGGTGGACCCGAACTTCGCGCGGACCGTCGTCTTCATCACCCAGCACAGCGAGGAAGGTGCGATGGGGATCGTCCTCGACCGCCCCTCCGAGACCGCGGTGGAGGCGGTGGTCCCGCAGCTTGCCGAGATCGCCGGCGGCGAGCCCGTCTACGTCGGCGGGCCCGTGCAGCCCGAGGCGATCGTGCTGCTGGCCGAGTTCTCCGATCTGGAGGCGGCGGCCTGGATCGTCGTCGCGGACGTGGGCCTCGCCTCGGCGGACGTCGACCTCGACGAGCTCGCGGCGGCGGTCAGGCGCGGGCGCGTCTACGCCGGCTATTCGGGATGGGGGCCCGGACAGCTCGAAGCCGAGATGGAGATCGACTCCTGGATCGTCGAGGCGCCCCTGCCGAAGGAGCTCTTCCCCGACGACCCCGCGACGCTGTGGAGCGACGTGCTGGCACGGAAGGGCGGGCAGTACGCGCTGATCGCGCGGATGCCCGCGGATCCGTCGCAGAACTGACGATGTGAGGCCCGGGGGGACGTGAGTCGGCCATGCACGACATAGTCGAGTTCCTCTCGCGCCACGAGCCGTTCGACGCCCTGCCGGAGGACGGGCTGGAGGACCTGTCGACCTCCGTGGAGGTCGAGTTCTTCGGAGCCGGCGAGACGGTCTTTCGCCAGGGAGAGGGGCCGCTGCAGCACGTGTGGGTCGTTCGCCGAGGGCAGATCGAGCTCACCGACGAGGACCGCGTTCTTGACGTGCTGGGGGAGGGGGAGCTGTTCGGGCATCGTTGGACGCTCGCCGGGCTACCCATCGGCATCGAGGCGCGGGCCTCCGAGGACACGCTGCTCTACCGGCTTCCGGCCGACAGGGTGAGGACAGCGTTGGCGAGGCCGGCGGGGCTGCGTTACCTGGCCGAGAGCATGCAGGGGCGCTCGCCGCCGGGGGTCTCCACGGGAGTGGCCCTCGACCCCGTTCACCAGCCCGTGGCGCAGCTCGTGAACGGTCGTCCGATCATCTGTGATCCGGACTGGACGGTTCGCGAGGCCGCGCAGCGCATGGACGCGGCCGGAGACAGCGCCGCGCTCGTCCGCGTCTCCGACGACGAGCTCGGCATCGTCACGGACAGCGACCTCCGGGCCCGGGTCGTGGCGGGAAGAGTGACGCCCGATGCGCCGGTAACCGAGGTGATGAGCTCCCCGGCCTTCACCGTGAGCCCGGAGCGCTACGGGGCCGACGTCATGCTCGAGATGCTCGACCGCAACATCCGGCACATCCCGGTCGTCTGGCCCCACGGCGAGGTCGTCGGCATCCTCAGCGACCGCGATCTGCTCGTCACCGAGAGCAGGTCAGCGTTCGTCCTGCGGCGCGCGATCGAGGAGGCCGACGGCCCCGAGGAGCTGCGACGAGCCGCGGCGCAGCTGCGGCCGGCGATCATCGGACTGCATCACGCCCACATCTCGCCGGCCGAGATCGCGTCGGTCATCGCCGTGGTCGTCGATGCGCTGACCCGGCGATTGATCGACCTCCAGGTTGCGGGGCTCGGCCCCCCTCCGCGCCCGCTGACGTGGCTCGCGCTCGGGAGCCTGGGCCGGCGCGAGGCCGTGCTGTCGTCCGACCTGGACTCGGGCCTCGTCTGGGAGGGCGAGGCGGAGGACGCCGAATCGCCGCCCGCCTACTTCCTGGAACTGGGACGCCGGGTCGTGGCGGAGCTGGCCGCGTGCGGCTTCTCCGCCGACTCCCACGGCGCGAACCCCGGTCAGCCCCTGTTCAACAGCTCGACCGGGTCCTGGAGGCTCTCGATTCGCGACGCCGTCAATGATCCGGAGCAGGGCCGGGCGCTCGTCTTCCTCTCGCTGATGTTCGACGGACGACCGGTGCACGGGATCGGCGAGGTCCGAAATCCGCTCGAGGAGCTGCGGCAGATCTGGCATCACCGGGCCGTCCTACGACTGATGCTGCGCCTGGCCCTGTCGCACAGGCCGCCGACCGGCTTCCAGCGTCTTCGAGAGCCTCCGCGGGAGTTCGTGGTCGAGCATTCGGGTGAGCATCAGGGCCGCCTCAACATCAAGCAGCACGGGTTGATTCCGATCGAGGCCATCGCCCGCTACGTGAGCCTCAGGGCGCACGTGCACACACTCTCCACCAAGGTTCGCCTCGATGCCGCGGCGACTGCGGGTGTGATCCCGGCGAAGGATGCCCTGGCCCTGACCGAGGCCCACGACCTCTTCTGGGAGCTGCGGCTCGAGCACCAGGTGGGGCAGCTGTCGCGCGGAGAGGACCCGGACGACTACATCGACGTCAAGACCATGGATCCGGCGAGCCGCCGCCACACGCGAGACGCGTTTCGCGCCGTGAGCGCAGTCCAGCGCTCGCTCCGGGGCGAGCTGAGCCTGCCGCCATGAGGCTCCGGCGGCCGTCGAGGTCACCCGCTGCACGTGCCTACCACGAGGCGGCAATCCCGCCGGCTGAGACGCCGTGGCGTGAAGCCGGCTATGCGGTCGTGGACCTCGAGACCACGGGGCTCGACCCGGACGAGGACGAGATCATCTCTTTCGCCCAGCTGCCGATCGACGCCGGGCGCATCACGGTCGGGGCGGCATGCACCCTGACGATCCGGCCGGGCCGGATGCCGGGGGCCGAGACGATCCGGATTCACGGGCTCCGGCCCAAGGACCTCACGGACGCCCCGGAGCTCGCCAACGTCCTCGACACGATGCTCGCGGCGCTCACCGGGAGGGTGCTGGTCGCTCACGCAGCCTGGGTGGAGCGGGGGTTCCTGACCGAGGCCCTGGACCAGGCGGGCGTGCGCCTGCGCCGTCCCGTGATCGACACGGCGGCCCTCTTCCGGCGGTGGCAGGGGCGAAGCGGCGAGGACGACGAAGCACCCGTGCGCCTGTCGCACGCGGCCCGCGAGCTCGGGCTGCCGGTCCACCGCCCGCATCACGCGGACGGCGATGCGCTCACGACCGCCCAGCTCTTCCTGGCGCTCGCGACCCGCCTGGACTCGCGAGAGGCACAGACCGTCGGGTCCCTGGCACGGAGCAGAGTGGGCTGAGCGCCGGGGGTCAGGTCGGGCGGGCTTCGCCGACGACCAGCGGGCGGACGATCGGCGGGGCCTTGGGCAGCTGGTCGCGCTCGAGCTCTTCGATCTCGAGAGCCGACTCGTTGATCATCCCCACGGTGTCGCGGTTGGGGTGGCAGCCGCGACCGAACCACCCCCATGGCCGCTCGAGGCGGTCCTGCCAGCGGGCCGCGCCGGCATCCTCGGAGCGAACGTGCTCGAGGAAGAGGAGTCGCCCGTCCGGCTTCAACACCCGGGAGACCTCCTTGAGCGCCTTCCGGGGAGCCGGGATGGTGCAGAGCACGAGCGTCGCGACGACGGTGTCGAAGCTGGCGTCCGGAAACGGGAGGCGTTCGGCTCCCGCCGCGACGATCTCGGCGTCCGGGCACTCCGACGCGACCTTGCCCTCGAGCTGCGCGCGCATGTGAGCATCCGGCTCCGTGAGCACGAGCTCCGTCACTCGGCCGGGGTAGAGGCCCAGGTTCGCTCCGGTGCCGGCGCCCAGCTCCAGTGTGCGACCGCGCGCCCGGGCGAGCAGCTCGCGGCGCTTCTCCCGCAGGCCCGCATCCTCGGTGCCCTTCGTGAAGCGGTCATACATGCGGGCGAAGGGCGGTCCCCAAAGCCGATCTGACAGCTTGCCTGGCACCAGACGTCAACCTACCGCTAGACCACGGTCGCCTGCAGGACGGCGCCGACCGCGCCGCCACCGAGGACGACGTAGAGCACCGTCAGCTTGCTGTGGAAGCGGACCAGGATCGCGAACGCCGCGATCGCGATCAGCGCCGTGTAGACGTCGACGACGCTCGTCTTGACGATCTGCACGGTCACCGCCGCTATCAACCCCACGACTGCCGCCGCAATCCCCAGAAGGAAGGGGCGCAGCCGCTCGTTCTCGGCGAGGGCAACCAGGTAGCGGTGCAGGAAGATCGGGAAGACGAAGGCCGGCAGGAAGATGCCCACAGTCATCGCGAACGCCCCACCGAGGCCGCCGGCCAGGTACCCGACGAAGGTCGAGAAGATGATCAGCGGGGCGGGGAGGACCCCCGAGAGGGCCAGGCCGTCGACGAACTGCGAGCCGGTGAGCCAATGGTGCCCGCTGACCGCGCTCTCGCGCAGGAACGGGATCACGGTGTAGGCACCGCCGAACGTGAGCAGGCCGGCCTTGAGCCCCTCGAGGAAGATCTGCCCGGTCAGCGACACGGTGATCGCCCCGGCCACCACGACGACGCCGGCGGAAGCGGGGGAGAGGGCGTTCGCGCGCCGGAGCCAGCGGTCGCCGTTGACCCACAGCTCGTACGCGAGGCCGCCCCCGAGCAGGACGAGCACGAAGCTCGCTCCCAGGAAGAGCGTCAGGGCGAAGCCCGCCACAGCGAGGATCGCGAGCGGGACGCCGGTGATGAACGTCTCGGCGAACCTGAGCAGCGCCCGCGCCACCAGCCCGGCGACGGCGGCGGTGGCCCCGTAGAAGACCGTCTCCAGGTTCCCCGCCAGGCTCGCCTGGACGTAGACGATCGAGAGGGCGAGCATCAGAACGAAGCCGGGCAGCATGAACCCGAGGCCGGCCAGGAACCCACCGAGCTTGCGGCCGCGCAGGCGGCCGAAGTACACGCAGAGCTCGTGCGCCTCAGGCCCCGGCAGCACCTGGTAGACGGCGAGGAGCTTCCTGAAGCTCTCCTCGGAGATCCAGTGCTCCTCGTCGACGCACTCGCGCTTGATCATCGCGATCTGCGCAGCCGGCCCGCCCCAGGCGAGCGCGCCGAACTTCAGGAAGCGCACGAAGATCGATCCGAGCGAATCCTCGTGGGCTGTGGGGGAGGTCTCGAGCGCCAAGCGGCGGCATTGTGGCCCACGCCGCCGTGACGGGGCGAACAGGCCGGCCGCGTTACGCAGATTCGGTCAAGGAGACGGCCGAGCGGACGAAGCCGATCGCGGCGCAAACGGCACCCGCGCACACGACCAGCGCCGAGCTCGCGGCCAGCCAGTAAGCCGCCGTAAGCAATCCGGGATAAAAGCCCGTTGCCGACTCGGCACTTGCGGTGACCGCCGCGCCGATGCCCTGGAGAGCCAAGGCGATGAAGAAGACGCCGAGCGCGATCGCGAGGAGCGCCTCTCGCCGCGGCATCCAGCGTCGATCCAATCGCCGCTGGTTTCGTCGCGAGGCGAGGAGGGCAAATGCCGACACTGCCCCGGCCGCGATTCCCATGGCCGAGCCGGCGACGCTGATCCAGAGGCCTGCCTCGCCTCCGTGCCCGATGAAGACCCCGTCGACGTAAAGGGCCGACGAGGCGGTGGTCGATGCCAACCCGAGAGCGAGGGCTGCCGCCGACCAGCCGAGGACGCCGTCGCGCCGCGACTGATCGGAGGGGTCGCTGGCGATGGCTCCGTGGAAGGCCATCGCGGCGACGGCCGCTGCCGCGATCGACACCAGCGCACCCAGCCCGCCCAGGAGCTCGCTGACGACCAGCTGGGTCGGGAAGTTGTGATCGATCTCCACGCCGGCGTACAAGCCCTCGGCGACGAGTGCGCTGACGAACGCGCACGCCGCTACAACGGCGGCGATCTTCAATCGCAGTTCCCGCGTCGAAACGGAGCCGAGGAAGGCGACACACGCGATCGCGAAGGCACCGCCCAGGAGCAAATAGTGCGCGATGTCGAAGCCCCTTCCCACGCGGTACGCGGTGGGCACGAAGTCGCTGCGGCCGTCGTTGATCAGCCGCAGGAGGACCGCAACTCCGAGAAGCACGAGGCCCAGCGCCGCGATTGCCGCCCCGCTGCCCACCAGGACGTCCCGTACGCGCCGCCCCCGATCGCTCATCGGGGTGAATCCTGCCGCAAGCCGCCCTCCGACTCGCCGCATGGGGGTGGTCGAGTCCAGCCCTTGGGGTGATGAAAAGCGGGTGGCAGCGACCTACCTTGCTCGCATGAGCCAAACGAGACGAGCAATCACTGTCCTGATCACCTCCCTGGCCGCCCTCCTCGCCTGGGCATCCGTCGCCGCGGGCGCGGGCACCGGGCCGAGCACCAGCCTGGTCAGCGTCACCTCCGCGGGCAAGGAGGTGAACACGGACAACGAGTTCGCTCAGATGTCAAGCGACGGCCGCTTCGTCATCTTCGAGTCCGCCGGCAAGTTCACCAAGGGCGACGACGGCAACGACTCGGACGTGTTCGTCCACGACCGCGACACCGGCAAGACGACCCGGGTGAGCGTGAAGGCCAACGGCAAGGAGGTCCCCGGGGCCGACAGCGTCGAGGCCTCGATCTCGGCCAACGGGCGCTACGTGGCGTTCGCCTCGGACGGCAGGTTCGTCAACAAGGACAAGAACAACTACGCCGATGTGTACGTCAAGGACCTGCGGACGGGCAAGGTGACCCTGGCGAGCCTGGACACCAAGAACCACCAGGTCAACGCGAACGCGATCGAGCCCGCGCTGTCCGCCGACGGCCGCCATGTGGCCTTCCTGAGCGACGGGGCGTTCGACCCCAACGACACCAACGGCTACCGCGACGCCTACGTGCGCAACCTCGACACCGGCAAGACCGAGTGGGCGAGCCTGAGCTACAACGGCACCCAGGGCGACGCCGACATCACCGACAACATCTCCATCTCCGGCAACGGGCGCTTCGTCGCCTTCGACTCGCCCGACCAGCACATGACCGCCGACAGCGACTACGGCTTCGCCGTCGACTGGGACGTGTTCGTCCGCGACCTGAAGCAGAACAAGACAATCCGGGCGAGCCTCGGCGCCAACGGCCAGGAGGTCTCGCCGACCCACAACCAGGACAACGTGGACCCGGTGATCTCCGCCGACGGCCGGCATGTCGCCTTCTATGCGGACGGCAACGGCAACTACGTCGCCTCAGACAACAACAACGACTACGACGTCTACGTGAAGAACCTCGTGACTGGAAAGCTGACTCTCTCCAGCGTGAAGTCAAACGGCGACCAGGTCACTGCGCTGGGGGGCGCCAACAACGCGCTCGGCGCCTCGGAGCGCCCGCTCGCGGTCTCAGCCGACGGCCGGTTCGTCGCCTTCGAGGCCTACGCGGCCCTGGTCGGCAACGACACCAACGACGAGCGCGACGTCTACCTACACGACGCAGGGACCGGCAAGACCACCCGTGTCAGCGTCAAGAACGGCGGCCCGAACGGCGGCCAGGTGATGAGCGGCGCCGGCGGCCAGCAGCTGCCCGCGATCTCAGCGGACGGCAGGTGGGTCGCATTTCAGACGATCGCAAAGGTGGCCGGCAAGGACTCCGGGGGCGACTTCGACGTCTTCGAGCGAGGCCCGCTGCACTAGGCGAGCACCTCGGGGGAACTGGAGCGCGGGAGGACGCGGCCTGCTACAAACGGCAGCCTGATGAGGGCAGGCTGGGCTCTGGAAGACCCACGACGACTGCGCTTCGTGCTCGCATGCGCCGCCGCGAGCTGCGCGGCGCTCGTGCTGCTGGTCGCGTCGGCCCCGGCCGCGGCGGCGGGAAGCAGCCCCGGATTCAGCGCGCACGGCAGCGTCGGGCAGGTCTACGTGACCGGCCTGAGCCCGAAGCAGCGGATGACGCTCGTCAACAGCACCGGCCTGGTGGTCGCCACTCGGTCGGCAGACGCGCAGGGCGGCCTGCTGTTCCGGAACGTCAACCCGGGGACCGGCTATCGCGTGCGCCCGGCGACCGGAGGCCCGAGGTCCGGGCCGCTCAGGGTTCTCTCGGAGCGACCGGCGCCGCCGAGCACCAAGGTCTACGACCAATCGATCAAGCCGCAGGGCTACCAGTACCTGACGACGCGCGACGGAACCAAGCTCGCGATCGATGTCCACCCGCCGCAGGACGTCACCAACGCCGGCGGCGCCACCGTTCCGGCGGCTCCCAGCGGGCCGACCCCGACGCTGATCGAGTACTCGGGCTACGGATACGCCAACCCCGCTGGTCCCACCAACGGGATCGCGATCCTGGCGAACCTCATGGGGTTCACGGTCGTCGACGTGAACATGCGCGGCACCGGCTGCTCGGGCGGCGCCTTCGACTTCTTCGAGCCACTCCAGAATCTCGACGGCTACGACGTGATCGAGACGATCGCCCGCCAGCCGTGGGTGCTGCACCACAAGGTTGGGATGATGGGCATCTCCTACGGCGGCATCAGCCAGCTCTTCACTGCGCAGCTCGACCCGCCGCACCTGGCCGCGATCTCCCCGCTCTCCGTCATCGACCAGACGCAGACCACCCTCTATCCGGGCGGCGTCCTCAACACCGGCTTCGCGGTGAACTGGGCGAAGGAGCGACAGGACGAGGCCAAGCCAGCGGGGCCCAATTCGGGTCAGCCGTATGCGTGGGAGCAGATCCAGAACGGCGACCAGACCTGCAAGGCGAATCAGGCCCTCCACGGTGAGGCCGCCAACCTGCTGGCGAAGATCCGCCGGAACAACCACTATCGGCCCAAGGTGGCCGACCCGCTCTCGCCGATCACCTTCGTCCACAAGATCCACGTGCCCGTGTTCATGGCCTGTCAGTGGACCGACGAGCAGACCGGCGGGCACTGTCCGACGCTGGCCGAGCACATGACCGGCACGCAAAGGAAGTGGTTCACGTACACGAACGGCACCCACGTCGACTCGCTCGACCCGACCACCTTCAACCGCTGGTACGACTTCTTACAGCTGTTCGTGGCCCATCAGGCGCCGATCACGAAATCGGCGGCGATCCATGCCGCGAGCCCGGTCATCTACCAGGAGGCGATGGGGATCGCCGGCGTCACCATGCCCTCCGACCCGGTTCAGCAGCAGCCGACCTACGCGGGCGCGCTGAAGAAGTTCGAGAGCTTCCCGCCGATCCGGGTGCTTTTCGACAACGGCGCCGGCGGCACCAAGCCCGGCCAGCCTCAGCCCGGCTTCGAGCACTCATTCAGCAAATTCCCCATTGCGGGCACCAAGGGCCGCTCTTGGTACCTGGCGAACAAGGGCGGGCTGAGCGACCAGCCACCCGCCCGCGCAGGCGCGAACTCGTTCGACTGGGACGCCCACGCGACTCCGCTGACGGACTTCACGGGTGACACCGCGGCCGGCAAGGGCGGCCTCTGGACCGCAACGCCGCCGTATCACTGGGCGCAGGACCCGCCCGGGAGCGCCGTCTCCTACCTGACCAAGCCGCTCAAGAGCACCACCACCGCGATCGGCGCCGGCGCCGTGCGTCTGTGGGTGAAGTCCTCGACGCCGAACGTGGACCTCCAGGCCACGGTGAGCGAGGTGAGGCCCGACGGCCACGAGGTCTTCGTGCAGGGAGGATGGGTCCGCGCGAACGAGCGCAAGCTGGATCCGAACAAGAGCACGCCGCTCGAGCCTGTCCTCTCACTCAGGCAGTCCGACGTGCAGCCGATGCCCAAGGGTCGCTACGTCAAGGTCACGATCCCCATGTACTACGAGGGCCACGCGTACCGGGCGGGCTCGCGCATACGGGTCACCATCTCCGCCCCCAACGGCGACCAGCCCATCTGGTCGTTCGGCGAGACGCAGCCCAAGGGGCACGCGAATGTCTCGATCGCTTACTCGAAGCGCATGCCATCGAGGCTGACCCTGCCCACGGTCCCGGGCATCAACGTTCCGACCGGACTGCCGCCGTGCCCGGGCCTGCGGGGCGAGCCGTGCCGGCAGTACCAGCCGCTGAAGAACCACAAGGCGAAGCGCTAGAGCCGCCAGTTCGACGACTGACGGGGCCGCGGCGCCATCGGTGAACCCAGCGCCATCCTGGCCTCGGCCTCCTGGCGGGCCAGGTAGATCTCCGCGCGGGTCGCCATTCCAAAGGCGTCGAACGTCCACACGCTCCACACCTCGAAGTCGATCTCGATGCCGCTGCCGGTTCCTCGTGCGCGGGCCCGGACCCGAACCAGCGCGCGGTTGCCGGCCACCCAGACGTCAAGCACCTCGAGGCGCTGCTCGGCGAACGCATCGGGTTCCATCCAGGCACGCACGTCGCGAAGGCCCCTGATCACCGATTGCCCGCCGGCTGGGACGAGCTCGATGTCCGGGTGCAGCCTTGCGGCCGCCTCGTCGAAGTCCCCGCGGCTGTAGGCAGCATGGCAGCGGCGCAGAGTGCCGACGATCATCGCCTCTCCGCCCAGCCAGGCATCCGGGCGCCATCCATGTCGGTCGAGATCCATCTCCACTCCCGTCGTCATCGTTCTGATCACGGGTTACAGCGCGCCGCGCCCGGGCGTTCACCCGGATGCCGGGACAGTGACCATCGTCACGCTTGGCTCCTGGTCGCCTCCAGCGCGTCGGCTTTGGTGGGATAGGCGTGCATCGCCACCACCCTGCCCTCGCGGAACGTGACCAGGGTGGCGCTCTCGATGTGGCCGGGTGAGCGGCCCAGATCTTCCGGCGCCACCTCCGAGTCCGGGCGCGTCCTCATCACGACCACGACCTGACCGTCGGTGACCTCGGTCACCTCCGTCAGCTCGCCGATCGCGCGCTGGCCCATGCGCTCGCGGATGAGGGCCATCGCCTCGTCACGGCTGTGGCAGTCCCACGGCCCGTGCTCCCACCAGTGCCACGTGAGATCGGGGGCCATGAGCCTCTCGACCGCCTCGACCTCACCTCGCATCAGCGCCTCGTAGCCGTCGCGCGCGAGCTGTTCGTTTTTGGTCATCGTCATCTCCTTGTCCGTTCGTGTCCAATCCCGGCGGTGGGTTGGTGGACGCTCCTGGGGGAGCCCGAGCGCCGCCGCCGAGGAACTCCGGGGCGGTGCGCTCACACGAACGGATCTCAAGCGAACGGCCGCAATCGCGTGAGACCGAAGAGGCGGAGGGGAGGGCGGCTGTCTAACGTCAACCAGGCACGGATCAAGCGTACGCCCGAGCGGCGCCAGGTTCAAGCCGCGGGGCCGGGAGGCAGCCGCGAGTTGATCTCGCGCTGAAGCCCCATCGTGGCCTGCATAGCCCCAGAATTATGCTGCAGGGCGTGAGCCTCCCGCCCGGGCCAGCGGCGCCACCCGCCGTTCAGACGGTGAGTTGGCTGTTCAGGCCGATCGAGTTCATGGATCGGTGCCGGCGTCGCCATGGCGACGCGTTCAGCGTCAACTTCGTCGGCTTCCGGACACCGATGGTGATGGTCTCCGATCCGGATGCGATTGCCGCCCTCTACAAGAGCCGCGAGAGCGGACTGCCGCCGGGACGTACCGTTGCCCTGCAGCCGGTGATGGGGCCGCGTTCGGTTCTCCTCCTCGAAGGACAGGAGCACCTGGCGCGCCGCAAGCTGATGATCCCTGCGTTCCACGGTGAGCGAATGCGTGCGTTCGGGCCGCTGGTCGAGGAGATCATCACCGGCGAGATAGATGGCTGGCCACTGGAGAAGCCGTTCGCGATCCATCCGCGGATGCAGGCCGTGACTCTCGAGGTGATCTTGCGCGCGGTATTCGGCGTCAGCGACGAGGCTAGGCTGGCCCGCCTACGGGCGCTGCTCTCCGGGCTCCTGCGCGAGAGCTCCTCGCCCGTCCTTCAGCTACGCGTCCTGATCGCTCGGCGGCTCGGACGTTCCGGCCCGCTCGACGAGATTCGCCGGACGAACGAGGAGGTGGACGAGGTCCTCGCCGCCGAGATCACCGACCGACGCGCCGCCACCGATCTCGACTCACGCTCGGACATCCTTTCCCAGCTCATGGCGAGCAGGTTCGAGGACGGAAGCGTGATGGACGACGGAGAGCTTCGGGACCAGCTCATGACCCTGCTCCTCGCGGGACACGAGACAACGGCGACCGCGCTCGCCTGGACCTTCGACCTGCTGCTCAGAAACCCGGCCGTGCTCACCCGCCTGCGCGAGGAGATCGGCTCGGAGAACGACGAATATCTACGCGCGGTGATCTCCGAGTCGCTCCGTCTGCGTCCGGTGATCCCTCTCGCCGGTCGACGCCTCCACGCCGAGCTGCCGGTGAACGGCTACGCACTCCCGGCGGGCACCGACGTGACCCCGGCGATCTGGCTCACGCACACTCGTGCCGATTTGTACCCGGACCCGCTCGCCTTCCGACCCGAACGCTTCCTGGACAACCCACCGAAGACGTATGGATGGATCCCGTTCGGCGGCGGCGTCCGGCGCTGCCTCGGTGCCGCATTCGCCGAGTTCGAGATGCGAGTGGTGCTCCGAGAGGTCGTGGGTCGATGCGACCTTCGTCTCGCGCGGCGCGCCCCGGAGCGGATCGCCCGGCGCAACATCACGTTCTCGCCTCGGCACGGGACCCCGGTCGTAGTCACTCGGCGCTCGCCGCAGGCGTAGAGGCCCCGTCGTTCCGGGCTTCGATGGCCTTGACGAACTTTTCGAACGCGCCCTTCAAGCGACCCTTGCCGACGGTGCCGAGCAGGACCCCGAGGAGACGGCCCTTGAGGTTCTTGCCATTGCGGACGACGACATAGTGGATGGCGGTCGTCCCGTCGGGCTTTCGCTCGAGGGTGTAGGTGTGGCTTGGGCCGTCCGCCCACGCGTTGGAGTCGGTGGTCGTGAGGACGATGTGATTGGGATCGGACCAGTCGTAGCGCAGGCGCTCCCAGATGCCCCTCGAACCCTCCGTGACGTTGGCCTCAGTGGGGCCTTGGTCATGCACTTTGAGGTCGTCGTCGGCGCTGTTTTCAAAGAGCTTCGAGCGCCCCGGTCCGAAGTCGGTGAGCGCAGCGAGGAACTGCTCAGGGGTTGCGGTGGTCGTCTGATCGAAATGGAAGGTGGGCATGAGTCCTCCTTGTCAGTCGAGGGTCAGCTTGCGCTCAGGAATGAGTCGACCTCGGCTGCGACCTCGGTCGTTGGAGTGCGACATGGTCGGGATTCCCACTGGATCCGAACTCGGTCAGCTATCCGAAATTGAGGCTCTATCGCTCCGATCGGCGGCATGCGAGGTGGGTGTTGCGTTCACGGTCCTCCAATAAGGCGTCAGAGGGACGAACCCAAACGCATGGTGTGGAGGCCGCAGGCCTGAATCCGCGTCGGTTATGTCAACTCGGGATGCGCAGCGTGCGGGGCAGGCCGAAGTGGGGGAAGACGCTGCTGTCCGCGAACCAGGTGATGGCGGAGACGTCGCCGCCCTCGAGGGTGAGGACGAAGAGGGCGTACGGACGCGCGATCTCTGTGTTCGGGATGGCGAGGTAGCAGCCGAACGCGGGCTGGGTGTTGGCGCGGGTTGGCACCAGCCGCATCCTGCCGCGGCGGACCTCCCGGCCCTGTAGGAACGCGCCGATCGCGTCCGGGCCCTGGTACTCGTGTGGCTCGGGCGGCATGGTCAGCCATGCGTCTTCGCTCAGCAGCGTCACCATCCCGTCGATGTCGCCGGCCTCGACGGCTGTAGCGAAACGGCCGACGATCTCGCGCTCGACCTTGGAGTTCGGGAGCGGCGCCCGTTCGCGCCCAGCGGCGGGCAGGCGCGATTCGAACGCGTCACGCGCGCGGCGCAGGAGGCTGTTGACCGACGCCTGGGTCGTTTCGAGCATCTCGGCGGCCTCGCCGGCGCGAAAGCCGAGGACATCGCGCAGCACGAGCGCCACGCGCTGCTGCGGCGGGAGGCGCTGAAGACCGACGATAAACGCCAGCCCGATCGCCTCCTTGGTCTCGTAGCGCGCCTCCGGTCCAGGAGCCTCGTCCGGGACGCCCTCGAGCAGGACGTCCGGGAACGGCTCGAGCCAGATCGGTTCGGCCCGGCGCGTCGGCTCCGGGACGTTGGTCATCCGTTGCAGCTCCCCCGGACGCCGGCGACTCGCGCGCAGCGCGTCCAGCGACCGGTTGGTGGCGATCCGGTAGAGCCAGGCACGGACGGACGCGCGCCCCTGAAACTGCTCGAGGCCGCGCCACGCGGCGAGCATCGTCTCTTGGAGCAGGTCCTCGGCGTCCTGTGCCGAGCCGACGATCCTGTAGATGTGGACCTGGAGCTCACGCCGGTACGGGTCGGTCAGCTCCTGGAACGCCTCCTCGTCGCCGGCGCGCGCACGGGCGAGGGTTCGCTCGGTCGCGCTCGTCACGCGCCCATCCTCGCATCGGCTCTTCCTTTCGCGGCCATCACGACTAATGACGAAACGGCGCCTCGAAATTCGTCGCTCAGTTTTCGCCGCGGCAGACGCCTCACCAAGCGCAGCAGGCAACTGTCCGACGAAAGGAGAACCGAGATGGGAACGATCGTGATGAGCGGGCCGCAGAACGTCTCGCTCGATGGGGTCATCCAGGACCCCGACGGCAAGGAGGGCTTCAGGCTCGGCGGCTGGTTCGTCCAGTCAGGGGGCAAGGACCTCGAAGAGTGGAACAAGGTCGCGCTCGCGGAGGCGCTGGGCGCCGAGGCATGGCTGCTGGGCCGGCGGAGCTATGAGTTCTTCGGGGCGCGGTGGCGACCCCGGAGTGGCGAGCTCGCGGACAGGTTGAACAGCATGCCCAAGTACGTCGTGTCGTCCACGCTCGTCGATCCCGACTGGAACAACACGACAATCCTCAAGGGCGATGTGGTCGAGGAGGTCTCGAAGCTGAAGCAGGAGCTAGATGGGGAGATCGTCGTCCCTGCCAGCTATCAGCTCGGGCGCACACTGATCGCGCATGACCTGATGGACGCGCTGCGGCTGGCGGTCTTCCCAGTCGTCCTCGGTGCGGGTGAGCGCCTCTTCGGCGAGACCAGCGACAGGAAGCCCATGCACCTCGTCGATACGAAGGCCATTGGTGACGGCCTCGTCCTCCTCACCTACGAGTTCGCAGAGGAATAGGGTGAGGCAAGGTGACCGACCAACAACCCAAGCTCGATCTCGAGCACTTCCCTGCGCCGGACGAAGGCATCCTGATGACCCATTTCCTGATCGTGCGGGACGTCGCTCGCTCGAGGGCCTTCTATGCGGACGTGCTCGGCGGTCAGGTGGTGCTCGAGGAGAACCCCTGCGTCGTGAAGCTCGCCAACGGCTGGATCATCATGAACCCGGGCGGCGGGCCGACCCCGGACAAGCCGGACATCTCGGTCGTCCCGTACGAGCCCTCGAATGAGGTCTCCACCTTCCTCAACCTGAGGGTGGCCGACATCGACGCGTGCTTCCGCGACTGGAAAGCCAAGGGAGCCGAGTTCGTCACCGAGCCGATCGACCGTGTGGCGGAGGTGCGCTGCTACATGCGCGACCCCGATGGCTACCTGATCGAGGTGGGGCAGGCGACAGGAATGCTGGAGGGGAAGTTCGCCAAGAAGCGGCCCGAGGATCTGCCTGGCTGAGGGCCGGAGCGCGTTGCGACGCCCGGCGGGGCAGATGGCGTTCAAGTTGAGAGGCTGGTCCTGTGAGTTCCTCGACCGTCCTGACCCGCGCTGCTTTCGCTCGCGTACGCGACCGTCTCCAAGCGCTTCAGGGGGTCTTCGCAAGCCGGCCGTTGCCTTGGAGCCGCGTTCAACCGGAGAACTCCGCGGTCAAGAGCCACGGTCAACGTCGACAACCGGGTGACTGAAAAGCAGGCGCACACCTTTCTCTTTGCCGACCTCGCCGGTTTCACTGCCTTGACCGAGGCTCACGGGGACGAGGAGGCAGCCGATCTTGCGGCCGAGTTCTTCGACTGCGTTCGCGATCTTCTTCCCGACTACGGCGGCGAAGAAGTGAAGACGATCGGCGACGCGGTGATGGTGCGCTGCGAGCGCCCCGACGCCGCCGTCGAGCTCGGGCTACGGATCGTCGATGAGGTACGAAAGCGCGATCGCTTCCCGGTCGTCCGTGTCGGTATGCACACGGGGCCGGCGACCAAGCGCTCGAACGATTGGTTCGGCGCGGCCGTGAACGTCGCCGCACGGGTATCAGGTCTTGCCGGTGGGGGAGAGGTGCTGGTGAGCGGTTCGACGCGTGAGGCCGCGCGTGACTTGGACACAGTCGAGTTCCGCCGGCACGGCCTCAGGCATCTCAGGAACGTGAACGAGCCCGTCGAGGTGTACCGCGCGGCACGCCAGGGAGAGCAGACGGACGGCCTGGCGATCGATCCCGTGTGCCGCATGGCGATTGACCCGGGACAGGCGGTGGGAGCTCTGACATTCCAAGACGAGAGGTACCACTTCTGTTCCGTCGAGTGCGTCCGAGCGTTCAGCAAGGCGCCCCACGATTACGTCGGCGCGGAGTAGAACCTGTCAATCCGTCGAGGGCGGGTTGCACTCGATGGACGGTGGGAATACGATCGCCCTATCAAGGGGAGATGCCAAGAGGTGCGGCGTGGTCGAGGAAGGTGCCGTCGGCTGGGTCTCCTCCTGGGCGTGCTCGCTGCCATGTGCCTGGTGCCGGCAACGGCGTCGGCCGATCGTTACGTCTACGTCAGCAATGGCTTCCCCGGGACCGGGTCCGAGAACATCAGCGCGCTTCACATCAACTCCGACGGTTCCCTGACGCCGGTCTCCGGCTCACCGTTCCCGGCGGGTGGCACCGTCACCGAGGGTCTGACGATGACGCCCGATGCCCAGCATCTCTACGTCGCCGAGTTCGGAACCGACAGCGTCTCCGGCTTCAACATCGCGCCCGACGGCGGCCTGAACAAGGCGCCGAACTCACCCTACGGCCCGGCCAAGAGCGCGCTGGGGGTGATTCCCGACCCCAACGGCGATCACGTCTTCGTCTGGAACCACAACGACGACACGATCGGGACCTGGACGGTCTCCAGCGACGGCTCGCTGAACCAGATCTCCGGCTCGCCGGTTCCAATCCCTGGGGGTCTGCACAACCCGTTCGCGGGCTCGGTCGCACCTGATGGGCGCAACGTGTTCGTCCCGAACGAGAACTCGAACCCGATCGCAGGCATCTCCACGGACATGGTCACGGCCTATGACACTGGCTCCAACGGCAGCCTCGGGGCCCATCAGAACATCGCATCCGGGAACCCGTCGGCGGGCGGCAGCAACCCCTTCGGGTCCGGGATAACCCCGAATGGCGAGTTCTTCTATACCTCGAACCCCGAGGACGGTCCGAACGGGACCCTGGACGGCTACCACGTGAGCAACGGCGGATTCCTCACCGAGCTTTCGGGATTCCCGAAGAGCGTCGCTCCAGGTAACCACCCGCTGAACATCGCGATTTCCCCGGATGGCCAGCACCTATACGTGGCAACACGGATCAGCAGCTCGGTCAACGCCTACAACATCGACGGCGACGGAGCGCTGACCTCGATTCCCGGCTCGCCGTTCGCCACCGACGGAACCAACGGCAAGGCGCTTGCCTTCACGCCCGATGGAAAGCGCCTCTACGTCTCCAACAGCCTCTCCAACAACATCACCGGCTTCAACGTCGCCTCCGACGGCTCGCTGACCCTGATCCCGGGTTCGCCCTGGCCCACGGGCGGCACGGCTCCTGACCTCGAGTCGATCGCGATCACCCCGAATCAGGCGCCGACGGCGGCCTTCGCCGTCAAGTCGAAGCCGAAGAAGAAGTCGGCCAAGTTCGACGGCTCGACCTCGACCGATACCGACGGTTCAGTGACCACCTATAGCTGGAACTTGGGCGACACCTCCCTGGCTTCCGGCCCCGTCGTCCGCCACCACTACGAGCATCCCGGCGTCTACACCGTGAACCTGACGGTGACCGACAACGAGGGCTGTTCGGTGACGCGGATCTTCACCGGCAAGGCCACGCTCTGCAACGGATCGCCAGTTGCCCAGACGACTATGCACGTGATCGCACGCAAGCTGTCGATCAAGTTCAAGAACAAGAAGCAGAAGTTCAAGGGCACGCTGAAGGCGGAGAAGAAGATGTGCCGCCGCGACACCGTCAAGGTCTTCCGCAAGCGCAAGGGCGGCGGCAACGACCAGATCATCGGCAGCGACAACACGAATTCGGCGGGCAAGTGGTCGCTGAAGGCAGCAGGAGCCCAGGGCCGCTTCTACGCCCAGGTCAAGCAGAAGACGCAACCGAGCGGGGCGCCCTGCCTGGCTACAAAGTCAAAGGCAAAAAAGGTCGGCTAGAGGCGTGCCCTCGAGCGGTGGCCGCGGCGCGCTGCGGTGGTGGTGGGGGATAGGAGTGGCCCTGGTAGCGATGCTGGCCGCGGCGGTGCCTGCGAGCGCTCACGTCTACTGGACCAGCCAGGGGACCGACACGATCGGGCGGGCGCGCGCGAATGGCGACGTCGCGATCCGGAGCTTCATCCCGACTGCCCAACCTGCCCGCGGCGTGGCCATTGACGGCCAGTACGTGTACTGGGCCCAGGGCAGCGCGCAGGGGAGCATCGGCCGGGCGCGACTGAACGGAACCGCCCGGGACCAGAGCTTCATCACCACGGGCAAGAACACGCGCGGAGTGGCTCTCGACAGCTTTGGGATCTACTGGTCGCACATGGTCGGCGGCGTGGGGGCGATCGGCCGCTCCAGCCTGGACGGCTCGAACGCCAACCCGATGTTCATCGGCACATCGGGACCGCCGTGCGGAGTCGCCGTCGATCCGGACAAGCTCTGGTGGGCGAACTCGACCAACCCGGGGACTGTCGGCCGCGCCCACGGGCCTCTCGATGTCGAGCCGGACTTCATCGCCGCAGGCGGCTACCCGTGCGGCGTCGCCGTGACCAACACCCACATCTACTGGGCCAACCGCCTTGGAGGGACGATCGCGCGGGCGAACCGCGACGGCACTCACGTTCGCCAGAACTTCATCAGCGCGCCCGGTGCCTGTGGCGTCGCCCTCAACGACTCGCGCATCTACTGGACCAGCACGGCCACGAGCTCGATCGGCACGGCGAGACTGGACGGAACCGGCGTCAATCAGAGCCTGATCAAGAACCTGAGCAGCCCGTGTGGGATCGCGGTCGATCCGACCGCGACTGCCACGCCGCGCAGCTATGAATACCCGCCGACCAAGGTCGGCGGCAGTGGCCAGATCCACGCCTTCTTCGTCCAGAACACGTCCAGCTCGGTCCTGGACATTCGCCGAGTCAGCATCGTCGGACCAGCGTCCTCCGACTTCAAGAAGACCGGAGACGGATGCACGACAGTCAACGCCGCAGCGGGCGGCGGCTGCATCATCAATGTGCGCTTCTCGCCGCGAGCGCCGGGCGATCGCAAGGCCACCATCCAGGTCACCAGCAATGCGAGCAATTCGCCGATCTCGATCGCGTTGACCGGCTTCGGAATCTCGCCGTAGGGGTCGAGGAGGCACAGGGCGGGGACTCAGTCCCAGCCCAGTTTCTCGATTCGTAGCCGCTCGATCTGCTCCGGGTGGTCTAGGCCGGCCGCGGAGATGTGAGGGTGCAGCCCTTGGCCGAACGCGCGATGGGCCACTGCGGTTGGCCAGACGTTCACGACGGCGATCCCGTCGTCGGTTCTGCAGGCGGCGTAGAAGGTGGGCTTCTCGTACTGGCCGTCCTGAGCGTCGATCCACATCTGTCGCGCCCGCTCGAAGCGCTCGAGAAGGTCGTCTGGATCACCGTTGAAGCGGATCAGTACGGCGAGGTCGCTCATCTTGGTCCTCCTGAAAGGGTGGCGTCGAGTCGAGCCACTATACCCCCATAGGGTATTAGCGCGCCAGCGCCGTTCAAGCTGAGAGGCTGGTCCTGTGAGTTCCTCGACCGTCCTGACCCTGGCGCTGCTTTCGCTCGCGTACGCGACGGTCTCTAAGCGCTTCGAGGCGAGCCCGATCACCGCGCCGATGCTCTTCACCGCGGCTGGCCTCCTGGCCGGACCGCACCTGCTCGATATCGTCGACGTCCCGCTGGCCAGCGAGGGTTTCAAGGCGCTCGCGGAGGCCGCGTTGACCCTGCTCCTGTTCACGCAGGCCTCGCGCCTCGACTGGCGGGACTTGGCCCGCCGGCGCGGGCTGCCGCTGCGTCTGCTCGGTATCGGGATGCCGCTGACGATCGTTGTCGGGACCCTGGCGGGCCTCGCTCTGTTCGGGTCGCTCGTGTTCTGGGAGGCGGCTGTGCTGGCCGTCGTCCTGGCACCGACGGACGCCGCCCTCGGAGAGGCGGTCATCAGCGATCGGCGTGTTCCCGCCTTCATCAGGCGCTCCCTGGAGGCCGAAAGCGGCCTCAACGACGGCCTCGCGCTGCCCTTCCTGACGATCGCAATCGCCTTCGCTGCGGAGCAGACGACCGGCGGCAGCTTCGGTCACTGGGTCTGGTACACGGTCAAGACGATCGGCATCTCGGTACTCGTCGCGGTCCCGATCGGTTACCTCGGTGGCAGAGCGCTGGCGGCGGCGAACGCAGCTGGATCGATGAGCCGCGGGTGGGGGGAGCTGGGAGTGCTGCTGCTCGCCGCAATCAGCTTCGTCGCCGTCGACCAGCTCTCGGGTAGTGGCTTCGTGGCCGCCTTCGCGGCCGGGATCGCGATGGGCGCCGTGGCTCCCGAGATGGCCGCCGAGCAGGAAACCACCGCCGGCTCGATCGGCGAGCTTCTCGTACTTCTCGTCTTCGCTCTGTTCGGCGCCCAGGCCGTATGGATCGCGTTCGAAGGATTGAGCGTCCAGATTGTCCTCTACGCGGTCCTCTCCCTGACTCTCGTACGCATGCTGCCGGTCGCTGTCGCGCTGATCGGCAGCGGGCTTTCGCGCGCCACCTACCTGTATGTCGGTTGGTTCGGGCCGCGCGGCACGGCCTCGATCATCTTCGGACTGGTGATCATCGAGCAGACGCTCCATTCGACTTCGTTGATAGTCCACCTGATTGCGCTGACGGTGACGCTCAGCATCGTCCTCCATGGCCTCAGCGCGCTGCCGGGCACGACCGCCTACGTCGGGGCGATCGAGCGGCTGCGCCGCAGGCGGCCCGACGCACCGGAGTTGTCGGAGGCCTGAGAGACCAGATCAGGCCAGGGGGTGCTCGGCGACTAAAGGGACTCCGCGAGAGGCGGAAGTCCTTCCTCGAGCGAGGTGATCGCATAGTCGGCCCCGGCCTCGTGGAGCTGGTCCGCGGTGTAGTGGTGGCTCCCCACTCCGACGCATTCGATGCCGGCTTCGTGGGCGCCGGTCACGTCCAGAGGCGTGTCACCGACCGAGAAGGCCTGGTCCCGCTCTACGTTCTCCCCGTAGACCTGACTCGCCCGCTTGAGCGCGATCCTGGTGACCTCCCCGCGCTCGTCGGAGTCCGACCCGTAACCACCGAAGGAGAAGAAGCGGTTGAGATTGGCTCGATGCAGCTTGACGTGGGCTGCCGCCTCGACGTTGCCGGTGACGATGCCCAGCATGTAGCCCCCGTCGATGAGCTTGGGCAGGAGCTCGTTGACGCCCGGCAGCACCTCGTAGCCCTTGGACTCCTGAACCGTCTGGTGGAGATAGAAGTTCCGCCGCTCCATCAGGCGGGTGAACTCCTTGCGCTCCGGCTCTCGCTTCAGCACCGCCTCAAACGTCTTTCGACCGACCGCGGGATCGGTCATTCCGGCGTCGGTGAACTTCCCGATGTCGGCCGGTATCCCGTAGAGCTCGTCGAAGGCGAGCCGCCACGAGGCCGCGCCCGCACCGCCCGTGTTGATCAGGGTGCCGTCGATGTCGAAGAGGATGGCGAGTGTTTCCTTGGGCACCGATGCCTTTCCAGGGGCCCGAGACTAGTCCGAGGGAGCTACGCCAGCTGGTCGGCCGTAGCCACACGGCAAGCGCGTCGGAGTCGGTCAGCGCGGCGAATACCCGGTCCGGCGAGGCGCTGGTGACTCGGACGGCGGTGTCAGCCCGACTCATCGCGGGCGCGCTCGTAGCGCTCGTAGATCACGCGGGAGCCGAACGTCCTGGTCTCGACCAGGTCTAGCCGAACGTCTTCGGTGACCGGCGGCAGAAAGGGCGTGCCGCCACCGACGACGATCGGATGGCGGAGCATGCGCAGCTCGTCGACGAGGCCGAGCTCGATCGCTGCCGCGGCCAAGCCGGCGCCGCCGATCGAGACGTCCTTGTCGGTCGCGTCGAGCGCCGCAGCGGCCTCCTCCGCAACCGATGCCTCGGCGAGCCGGGCGTTGCCCTGAACGCTGTCGAGCGTGCGGCTGAAGACGACCTTCGGGATAGCGCACCAGACGTCGGCGAACGCGGCCCTGAGCTCGTTGTCGCGCATCGACGGATCCGTCTCCCACACCAGCATGGTCTCGTAAAGCCTGCGGCCCAACAGATAGCCGCCGAGCTCGCGTATCTGCGCGGTGTGAAAACGAAACTGCTCTTCGTTAGGGACCGTCCACGCGAAACCGCCCTCGCGGTCGGCGATAAAGCCGTCAACCGAAACGCCCATTGAGTAGATCAGCATGGCTTCAAGCTCATCACACCGGAGCGACGGATAGGGGGGTGCTGACGCGTCGCTGCTTGAAGGGAGAGGACGAGCGCCCGTTTCAGGCCTCAGGGATCTCCCGGCCGAACTCCTCCAAGGTGATCGCGTCAGGCTCGGGGCCGCCGCGGCGATTCGTGTCTTCGCGGCCTCGAGCCTCTCTTCGCCCACAGCCTCGAACAGAGGTTGATAGGAGGCATCGAACCACTTCTGTCCCTGCTCGAAGGTCGCCTGCCTTCGCTTCGCTTGCCCTTCAACCCGCTCGGCGAGCATCCCACCGAGATGCCCGGCCATCTCCCTGCTGAACAACTCGTCATAGGGTCGTACCGGATCCATCTGTATCCACTTCAGCGCTCCTTCTGGGGCATAGCGGTCAAGGTCCGCGCTATCGAGTCCGCCTCCGCGGCTCTCGATCCGTTGCGGTTGCGATGCCTCCTCAATCCATATATTCGCCATCGGCGGCCAAGCTCGCATCGTGGAGCCTCCACAAACTTTTGCTTCGCAGGCCGGCTTCTGCTTTGCGCGAACATAAGGCGCCAAGTCGCCGTTTCTGGTCTTGAGGCGACCCCGGCGTCCTGCGTGTTCTGGAGGAACCAGTGGTTTTCCGCATCAGGACTGCGCACAACCCCGATGCACAACGGGATGGTTCGCCCTACGTTTGTCTGATCGTGCAGGCAACAAGAGAAGAGGGCGGCGGCCATTTCCCTCGCGCTCGACACCGCAGTGACCAAGGGTGCGCTGGACCCCACGGTCGGCTTCCTGCCCACACGTGCATCGCGATCCTTCTCGGGGTCCTCCTGACGGCGGTGGCCGGATCGGCACCAACGATTGCGACAGGCTCGACTCGCACCGGCCGGCACAAGCAACGCCCGAACATCGTGCTGATCCGGACCGATGACCAGACCTTCGCCCAGTTCAACCCAAGCGTAATGCCGGAGACGGAGCGACTGCTCGCGGGCAACGGTGCGACCTTCACCGATTACATTGCCACCACCGCCCAGTGCTGTCCCTCTCGCGCATCGCTGATCACCGGTCAGTACCCGCACAATCACGGCGTCACGTCGAACGCCGTCGGGTATCCCGGCTTGAAGGCCAAGGACAACGTGCTGCCTGTGTGGCTGCACCGGGCCGGATACCGGACGATGCATGTGGGCGCGAAGTACCTGAACGGCTACGAGCAGCTCATCCCGAACAAGCTGACGCCCGCCCCCGGATGGAGCAACTGGTTCACCAGTCTCTCCGGGAGCCACTACTACGACTACGGGGTTTCCGCGAACGGGCGCGGCCTGCTCTACGGTCACTCGGCCGGCGACTACATCACCCGGGTCCTCGGCACAAAGGCCCGGGACTGGGTCGATACCTACGCACCCGAGCCGCGCCCGTTCTATCTCCAGCTCGACGAGCGAGCGCCGCACGTCTCATTCCAGGATGACCCGTTCGGCAACTGCGACCGGGTCGCTCTGCCGGATCCGCGCAACGAAAGCTTGTCCCCGAACGACCCACTACCCCAATCCCCGTCCTTCAACGAAGAGGACATGAGCGACAAGCCCAGTTTCCTTCGCCGGGCTCCGCTCCTGGGTCCGACGACCCAACAACGATTGAGCCGCGACTGGAATTGCGCGCTCGCTTCGTTGACCGCGGTGGAATCACAACGTCGCGCAGGTGTTCAACGCTGTGCGGCGGGCTGGGGAGCTCTCCAACACCGTTTTCATCTACATCTCCGACAACGGGTACTTCTACGGGGAGCACCGGATCGCGAGCGGGAAGGTCTTTCCCTATGAGGAGGCAATCCACCTGCCGCTCCTGATGAGAGTGCCCAGGCGCTACCGCGGCGGAGCGTCATACCCACGCACGATCACGAACCCAGTGGGGAACATCGATCTCGCGCCGACAGTCCTCGCCCTGGCGCGCGCCACGCCATGCCGCGGCCTCGGGCATTGCAGAACGATGGATGGGCGGTCCATGCTGCCGCTCCTCAACGGTTCCGGCGATTGGCCGGACGGTCGTGCTCTGCTCACGGAATACAGCGCGCCCGACCTCCCCAAGTACTCAACCTGTCAGTTCGCCGGGATCAGGACCGGGCAAGGGCTCTATGTCGAGCACTACCGCATAGATCCGGGCACCAAGGCCTGTGTGGATGCGAACCCGCCCGAGGTCGAGCGGTACGACCTGAGCTCCGATCCTTTCGAGCTCGACAACCTTTGCTTCGCCGGCTCGCTGAGCAACTGCCCAGGCGATGACAAACAGCAGGACCTCGAGCGCCGTCTCACGGAGCTTCGCCAGTGCGCGGGCATTGAGGGGCGCGACCAGAGGGTCGACGGCCGGCCATTCTGCGAGTAACCGCAGGGGATCACGCTTCTCCATCACTTCTGCTTTCACGCGAGAGCAGAATCCAGGTACACCGCAGTCGTAAGGAGGGCGTCCGCTATGTGACGGTCCAAGGCGGGGGAGACCGGTCCCGTAGCGTTACGCCAGGCTTCCCACCACGAGGAGCGAGGCGGCAGCGGTAAGGACAAACGGGCAGACGCGAAACCAGACCACCCGAGTGCGAGCCCCGGTCGCTGCCGTCAGGGCAGCCAGCACCATCAGCGTGCCGGCGGCGACGCGGTAAACGAGCTGGGTGGTCGGGTCGGCGGCCCCGTCTAGGGCGGTTGTCAGGACGACCAGCACACCGATCGAGATGTGGGTGATGCCTTCGGCCACCCACTCCATCACCAGGATGCGTGATTGTCCATCGAAATGCCGCCGAACGATGCCGCGACCGCACGAGTGGGCACCAGGTGCGCCGTGCCCCAACCAATGAGTATCGCCGAGGCGAGGTAGGCCAGGATCGCACCAGAGGACATGGCGCCATCGTGCCAAGTGTCAGCCCTTCTCTTCTCTCCCGATCGCCCGGTTCAGGCTTCCGGGATCTCCCGGCCGAACTCCTCCAGGGTGATCGCGTCAGGCTCGGGGCCGCCGCGACGATCCGTGTCCAAGCCGTCGATTGCCGCCATCTCCTTGGCCGAGAGCTCGAAGTCGAAAACGTCGATGTTCTCGGCGATGCGGCTGGGCTTGGTGGACTTCGGAATCACCGAGCGGCCGTGCTGGAGCCCCCAGCGCAGCAGCACCTGGGCCGGCGTCTTGCCGTGGGCGCCGGCGATGTCTCCGATGACCGGGTCCTCGAGCATGCTGTCGTGGCTGCCGTCGCGGTAGAAGGTGATGCCGCCGATCGGGGACCACGCCTGTGTCAGGATGCCGTGCTCGGCCCCGAGGTCCTGAACCTCTCGCTGCTGGAAGTAAGGGTGGCACTCGATCTGGTTGACCGCCGGCACCACCGAGGCACGGTCAAGCAGCGTCGTCAGGTGCTCGACCATGAAGTTGCTGACTCCGATGGCGCGGACCTTGCCGTCAGCGAGCAGCGTCTCCAGAGCGCGGTAGGCGTCCAGGGTGCGATCGAACGCCGACGGCAGCGCCTGGTGCAGGATCAGCAGGTCGATCCGGTCGACGCCGAGCTTGCGGGCGCTCTTCTCGAAGCCATGCAGCGTCTCGTCGTATCCGTAGTCGCTGATCCAGATCTTGGTCTCCAAGATGACCTCCGACCGATCCACATCTGAGCTCTGGACGGCCTCGCCGACCTGGCGCTCGTTGCCGTAGGCCGCCGCGGTGTCGATGTGCCGGTATCCGGCGTCGAGTGCACTGCGCACGGCGTCGCGGGTCTCGTCGGGGGGTGTCTGGAAGACGCCCAGACCGAGGGCGGGGATCTCGACGCCGTTGTTGAGGGTGATCTGGGGGATCTCGTTCGTCATCACCATGTCTCCAATTGTTCGTTGTCGCAGGATCGCCGGAAGCGGTGGTCCGGTCAGATCGCTCCGACGCTCACGAGTGACTTGATCGCGCTCGTCCATCGCCGCGTATGTGCATTGGCCCGCGCGAGGTGGCGGCCGTGGTCGCCACAGTGCTTCTTACCCAAGTTCGCGCGCGAAACGCGGTCTCACGGCTCCCAGACAGAACTCAGCAGCTGACACCTGTCTTCCCGTGAAGCGCCCACTGTCCACAAACGGCCGTTTGTGCTCGAGGCTGGCATGCAAACGGCGCTCGAGGACTTGATCTCAAGCCTCGCGCCGGCTGAGCGGCTGCGAGTGGAAGGCGCCGCTCACCTGCTCGGTCGCCATCTTGACCGGCTCGCGGAAGGCCTCCTGGCCGCGTAGGCCCTGGCCGCGGCCGCGCGCCCGACGAGGCGCTGCCGGCACCAAGGGTTCCCAGCTTTCTCTGAGGTAATTCCCACGCGCTTCTCAAGGTCGCCCCGCAGGATGCGACGGCCCGGCGGCTGGCACACGGGGTCTGTCCGACCCGTACCCCCAATCGGCCGCCGGGCCACGACCCACGACGAAAGGCGGTCTCCCCACATGTTCTACCTGCGCTACATCTGGTCCGAGCTTCGCCGCCGGCGTGGCCGAACGATCTTCACCGCCCTCGGGCTCGGGGTCGGTGTCGGCTTGGTGGTGGCGGTCAGCGCCCTCTCATCGGGACTCGACCAGGCGCAGTCGAAGGTGCTCGAGCCGCTCACCGGCGTCGGCACCGACATGAGCGTCACCCGGCCGATTGTCGTCAGCGGGCAGGGCCCTGGCCAGACCTTCGCTCCCGGCCAGGGGCTCTCGAAGAAGGAGCAGCGCCAGCTCCAGCGCGAGAACGGCGGCGGGAACTTCGACCTCAACAAGCTCGGAAAGCCCGGCCAGCACTTCAACACCACCAACTTCATGACCACCGATCTGAGCTTCCCGGCGAACGAGGCGAAGAAGCTCGATTCGTTAAACGCAGTCGAGGGCAGCTCCGGTGCCCTGACCCTGAACATGATCCACCTCAAGGGCACGGTGCCCAAGAGCACCTCGCAGGAGCAAGCCCCGGTACCCGGCGGTGCGCCGCCCGGTGCAGCGCAGGGCGGAAACGTCAACTTCGAGCCGATCTCGGTCTCGGGGATCGACACCAAGAACTCCGACCTCGGTCTGATCACGCCTTCTCAGATCACCAAAGGCGACTACCTCGGCGGCGAGAACTCGAAGGAGGCCGTGCTCTCGCAGACTTACGCCGACCAGCAGGACATCTCGGTCGGCGACCAGGTCAAGGTCGGCGACCAGAAGCTCAAGGTCGTCGGGATCGCGTCGGCCCCGCTCGGCGGCTCCTCATCGGACATCTACATGCCGCTGAAGCTGCTGCAGAAGGACTCAGATCATCGGGGTCGGATCAACACCCTCCAGGTCCGGGCAACGAGCTCAGATCAGGTGAGCTCCGTCTCGAGCGAGGTCAAGCAGACCTTCAACGGCTCCCAGGTGACGACCGCGAAGGACCTCGCTAGCCGAGTCTCCGGCTCGTTGGTCGACGCCAAGAACCTCTCCTCGAGTCTTGGCACCGCCCTCGCGAGCGTCGCCCTGGTCGCGGCCTTCCTGATCGCAAGCCTGCTGACGCTCTCATCGGTCAACAAGCGCACCCGCGAGATTGGGACGCTGAAGGCGGTCGGCTGGCGCCAGTGGCTCGTGATCCGCCAGATCAGCGGCGAGTCGCTCGCCCAGGGGCTGATCGGTGGGTTGATCGGCGCCGCGATCGGGATCGGCGGGGCGCTCGTGATCGACTCGCTCGGGATCAGCCTCAAGGCCACGGTGGCGTCGCAATCGAGTGGCTTCGGGCCTCCGGGCGGTGGGCCCTTCGGGCAGGGTGAGGTGACCTCGGGCGCAAGCTCGATCGCCCTCCATGCCCCGATCGACGCCGGCGTGCTGGTGCTCGCCATCGCCCTCGCCGTGCTCGGCGGTCTGATCGCCGGCACCGTGGGCGGAGCTAGGGCGGCGCGGCTTCGACCGGCCGAGGCACTTCGGAGCGTCGAGTGAGCGCACCACAACAACGAGAGGAAGACACTGAGATGAAGGTAAGCGAGATCAACACCCATGACCGTCACCCGCAGACGCTCTATGAGCTTCGCGGGGTCGTGAAGACGTACGGCGGCACCGACACCTTGGTGCGGGCGGTCGACGGAATCGACCTCGAGATCACCAAGGGCGAGTTCATCGTCATCGTCGGCCCCTCGGGGTCGGGCAAGTCGACGCTGCTGCAGCTGCTGGGAGCTTTGGATCGCCCAAGCGCGGGCACGATCACGTTCGAGAACCGCGACCTCGGCGGCTCGGGCGATCGGCAGCTAGCCGAGCTTCGACTGCGAACTCTGGGGTTCATCTTCCAGCAGTTCAACCTGGTGCCGACGCTCACCGCGCTCGAGAACGTCGAGTTGGCGATGGCGCCGACACAGGCGAGCACCGCTGAGCGCCGACAGCGCGCCAGCGAGCTTCTGGGGCGCGTGGGGCTCGGTCAGCGAGCCGATCATCTGCCCTCCCAGCTCTCGGGTGGCGAGCAACAGCGAGTCGCGATCGCGAGGGCCCTGGCCAACGAGCCCGACGTGCTGTTGGCCGACGAGCCGACCGGCAACCTCGACTCAAAGACGGGCGAGGAGATCCTCGCCCTCCTCTACAGACTCTGGGAGGAAACCGGGATCACGGTCGTTCTGATCACCCACGACCAGTCGATCGCACAGACCGCACCGCGGGTGCTGACGATGGCCGACGGTCGCATCGCCTCTCAGAAGGCTCCCACGGCCGAGGAGCTGTCTGCGGCCCGTGCGGAGGCTGCGCGATGACCGGCGTGCGCAAGAGGAGAGCGGCGCTGGTCGCCCCGATTACCGCGGCCGCGCTGGCGCTCTCGATCGCGGGCTGCGGTGGCGGCGGCAGTCCGGCGAGTACGACCAGCGCCAGCGCCGACACCGAGCAATTCCAGAACTGCCTCAAGCAGCAGGGCGTCCAGCTGCCAAGCGGCGGACCACCGACCGGAGCGCCGCCGAGCGGCGCCGCCCCGAGCGGACAGCCGCCAAGCGGCGGACCACCCGGCGGCGTCAACCCCAAGAAGATGCAGAAGGCCTTCCAGGCGTGCCAGCAGTACGCGCCCGACGGGGTTCCTTCGTCCGGCCTTCCTCAGCAGTAGGCGCCCGAGGCCCTCCAGGGGAGCAGAAGCTCATGCCCTCCGCGGTACGTCGTCTCACAAACCTTCGTTTGTGAGACGTGCCGCAGTCGCCCGGTGCTAGCCGCTTAGCTCCCGTCAGCAAAGCGAGGTCCGTTCGGGGACGTGTTAGGCGAATCTGGCGTCGCCTCCCAGCCGCGGATCGTGCGACGTAGTTGCAGGTAGGCGATCGCGCCGGGGATCGTCGGCAGCCAGAACGAAAAGGCGCGGTAGGTGAGGACCGCCACGAGTGCGAGACCTCCCGGTACGCCGAAGCCGACCAGGGCGCCGATCATTCCTCCCTCGACGCCGCCGATGCCGCCTGGAAGGGGTAGTGCGTTGGCAAGCATCCCGGTGAAGTAGGCGATCACCAGAACGGCGGTTGGCGGCGGCTCGCCGAAGGCATGAAACGAAGCCCACAGAACCGCGATGTCGAACCCCCACCAGGCGGGGGCGCCTAAGAGTCCTAGGCGGCGCTGCCGGACAAGGTGAATGGCGGTGCGAACGCCTGCTGCAAGCATCGCCGATGCCCTGGCCGCGGTCGCCCTCCAGCGCGCAGCGAAGCGGGGTTCAGCGGCTGGGCTCCGCAGTCGCTCGGCAAGATCGGGGGGTATCAGGCTGAGCGCGAGCGCCAGGGCGATGACCGCCGCGCCGAAGGCAGCCGGGATGACGGTCAGGCCGAAGGGCGCTGGACCTGGAAAGACCCCAAGGTGAAGCCCGGTTCCGCAGATCACCAGCGCGAGCATGAAGACGCCGTAGAGGAGGACGAGAAAGGCCGTCATTCGGCGATTGATGGTCGCCGCCGCCATTCCAGAGCGCCGCAACGCCCACACGGTGAGAACGATCCCGCCGATGCCCGCGGTAGCAAAGAGCCGCGTGGCCGCCAGCCCTGCCATCGTCACTTCGTAGCCGACGCGCCAGTCGATTCGCTCCTGATCGCGTGCGAAGACGGCGCGAAAGAGAGCCATATAGCCGGCGAACGAGGCGAGCTCCAGGACGAAGGCAAGGCCCAGCCACCATGGATCGCCCTGGTTGATGCGACTCCAGGTGTCATCAAGGCCGGCGACGTTCGGCAACAGCACGTAGAAGACGCCGATCGCGCCCACCGCCAGGAGGAGCGTGCCCACCAAGGCCCGGGTCGCCACTGGTCGACCGAGATGGCGCTCCTCTGATGTCTCGCGCGTTGACATGCCCGCGTCCTTAGTGTGTCGCCGGGAAGGCGGGGCCCGCGCCGTGGGTCAGCGTGGGATCTACTGAATCTGGTCTCGGACTATCCGCGTCACGGGTGCGAGACTTGCCAAGTTGAGCCTCATCATCGTCGGAGATAACGGTCGCGAGGAGGGACGCGATGCCCTTGCCCTCGCCCAGCTCCTCGCGCCCCTTCTGGGCGCTCAGCTGACCCGGGTGCGAGTGGTGTCCGAGGGCCAGGAGCGCGATGAGGCCACGGCCGGCGATCAGCCGACGAAGGGGGAAGCCCCTGCCGCTGAGCTACAGGTCGGCGACTCTCCGGCCCGGGTCCTGCACGAGCTGGCCCAATCGCGCGGCGCGGCGATGCTGGTGCTCGGCGCGATGCAACGCGCGGGAGTGGCTCACATCCTCCCGACCGGCGTCGGCGAGCGCCTGCTGCAGGGGGCCCCGTGCCCGATCGCCGTTGCGCCGCGCGGATATGCGCAGCAGACCCCAGCGGAGCCACGGGTGATCGGCATCGCCTTCGATGATTCGCCCGAATCCCACGGCGCCCTGGAACTAGGGATCAAACTCGGCGGGGCGGCGAGTGCCGCGCTTCGCGTCATTTGCGTCTACGCCGGTCCAACGCCGCCGAGCGGGGCGGCCGTGCACGATCATCCATCGACGGCCTACGAGCAGCTGCAGGAAGCTCTGCGAGAGGCGGTGCAGCCGCTGCCCAGCGAGCTGCGGACAGAGCCACGGTTTCGCTCGGGGGACCCCGCCACGACGCTCGTCGCCGAGAGCGAGCTCGGCCTTGACCTGCTGCTGATGGGGTCACGTGGCTACGGGCCCGTGCGAAGCGTCCTTCTGGGCAGCGTCTCCGAGGCCGTGGTCCGCGGCGCCGCCTGCCCTGTGGTTGTTGTTCCGCGCGGTGCTGACGAAGACGGCGGCTAGGGTGCCGCGACTCCCGCGTGGGAGTCACGCATTGGAGCACTCGCTGTCAGGCGCGCGGACCTCAGGGACCGAGCCACCTCGGTCGCGGAGAGGATTCCAACGCCGTCCCTCTCGGTGAGGACGATGGCACGTCCGATCCGTTGGAACGCCGGGCGCCTGAGCAGCGCTGCGATGTCGGCATGCTCGTTGATGAACAGCTCAGGGTCGCGCTCGGCGATCTCGCCGACGGTGTGGTGATGGCGCTCCTGGGGCGTCATCTCCTCAACACGATCGAGCGTGACCAAGCCCACGACGACGCCGCCATCTATGACCGGAAACGAGCGGTACCTGTGGCGGGCGAAGAATGAGGACGCCGCATCCTCGACTGTGATCTCGGCGGGCGCGGTGATCGCAGGAAACGACATCAGCTCGCCGGCCTCGCGGCCAGCCAGCGACGCCTCAATCTCCTGTTGGCTTTCCTCCGCGCGCGCAGCGAGGAGCAGGAAGCCGCCGATCAGCGCCAGCCACAACCCTCCGAGCGCTCCCATTAGTGCTGCCAACACACCCAGTGCGATCAAGCCGTAGCCGAAGCCACGGCCGATCCTGGCGGCCGACCGGGTCGCGCGTCCCATATCGCCTTGGCGCTGCCAGATCAACGCCCTGAGAATCCTCCCGCCGTCGAGCGGAAACGCCGGGATGAGGTTGAAGATGAGGATTGCCGCGTTGACGAAGAACTGGTACTCGATCAGCGCTTTGAGCGTCTCCGGAGCGTTCGAGGGGAGCGCCGCAGACAGCGCCCCGAAAAGCGCCACGATCACGAGCGTCACCGCGGGACCGGCGATCGCGTAGCGAAGCTCGTCCCCGGGGGCGTGCGGCGAGTCTTTCAGCTTCGATACGCCGCCCAGCAGCCACAGGTCGATGCCTTCAATCCGAACGCCGTGGCGCCTGGCGACGATTGCGTGACCGAGCTCGTGCAGGAGGATGCTGGCGAAGAGCAGGAGCGCACTGACGAGCCCCAACAGGTAAGCCAGGCCCGGGGCAATGCCCTGAATCTGGTCCGGGTAGTACGTGGCCCCGAGCGACCACGTGATCAAGCCGACGATCACGAGCCACAGAGGGCTAATACCGATAGGGATTCCGGCCAGCCTTCCGATTCGCCAAGTCTTCCCGCCCATGTCTCCTACCTCGCGCACCTATCGATCATTGGAACGATCGTATGCATGCCCTAGCCGCCCGCCAACGAGGGAAACCACGCGATTGGTGTCGGGGGAACTACGGAACGATTGACCGCTGCGAGCCGCTGGGCGATGATCGCCTGGTAACGACGAGCGCAGGAGGCCGAGATGACAGTTGCGACTATCGCCGCGGACGATTGATGTCCCGCCTTTCCACACCCACCTTGCTCGCCGCCGAGCAAGCGATTGACGTCGGTGCCGATCTGGTCCGGCGCGGGCGCTCCCATTACCGGGCGATGATCGCCAAGGGCGATCGCGATTACGCGACCGCGGTCGACATCGAGATCGAACGCTCGATCAGGGAGGCGCTTCGCGCAGTCGATCCGGAGATCGCCTTTCTCGGTGAAGAGGAGGGACTGAGCCCCGCCGAGGCCGATGCCATGTGGGTCCTCGACCCGATCGATGGCACCGTCAACTTCAGCAAGGCGAGTCCGCTTTGTGGGATCTCACTTGCCTTGATCGAGGGCGGTCAGCCGACGCTCGGAATCGTCGACCTCTCTCTGCTCGGTGAACGCTACGTCGCCCGCGCCGGCATGGGAGCCTTCATGAACGGCAGGCGCCTCAGCGTCTCAGAGGTCGATGGCCTCGACGACGCGATGATCGGGTTCGCCGATTTCGCGGTGGGCACCAAGTCGTCGACCGAGAACGCCGTTCACATGGAGATCATGAGACTCCTCGCTTTGCGAGCCCTGCGCATCCGCGTCCATGGCTCGGCCAGTCTCGACCTTGCCTGGCTCGCCGCGGGGCATCTGAACGCCACGCTGATGCTCTCCAATCTGCCCTGGGATGTGAGCGCCGGCGTGTTGTTGGTTCGTGAGGCGGGGGGGAGGTCTACGACTTCGATGGCTCGCCCTACTCCGTCGGGTCGGCCTTCACGATCGCCTCCACACCGAATCTCAGGGACCCGCTGCTTGCAGTCGTTCAGGAAGCTCTGGTCGAGCGCAGCGCCTGACCGGAGCTGGAACGATCCGGGTGGAGCGTCATGGGCTTGACCTCGACCCGGGCGAGGATGCGGTCGATCTCCGCCTGGTGACCGGAGCCGAGGCCGCGACGGGTCGCATTCAGCGAACCTGCCGCGACCGCCAGGCGCAGCGCGTCGATCATCCCGCGACCGTTGCCGAGAGCGACGCCGATCGCCGCGAACATCGAATCGCCGGTTCCATGAGGATCGAGCGGGGAGAAGTGAGGGCCGGCGATCTCGAGCAGGCGATCATCGACCGATGCCAGCGCCGGCTCGGGGCCGCGCGATATGAGCACGTTGTCCGCGCCAGCCCCTCGCAGCACCTCCAATGCCGGAACGAGCTCGGCGGTCTCCCGGCTCGCGGCGTACCCGCCGGCAACGACCTCCTCGTCGCTCATCTTCAGCAGGTCGACCGTCCCCTCCAGCGCCGACTCGAGCGGCGGGCCGGTCAGATCCGCGATCACCGGTCGACCGTTCGCGCGCAGGTCTGCAGCCAGTCGCCGGTAGAAGTCGCCCGGCAAGACCCCCTCGTTGTGAGGCCCGGTGAGCAGGGTGATGTCGGCATCGAGGCCGGTCGTCACAGCGATGCCGTAAAGCTCATCGAGCTCGTGTCGCAGGAGCCTCGGGCTGCGCGTCTCTGCAATCTCGATGCGGTTTCCAGTGCGCCGGTCGTGCACGTAGACCGCGTTCGCACCTTGACAGCGCACGCTTCGCACCTCGACCCCCTCGTCCTCGATTCGAGGCAGCAGGACCGATCCCGACTCGCCGCCGAGTGGGCCGCAGAGGATCGTCCTGGCTCCCAGCGCCACGGTCATCCGCGAGACCCAAAACCCCTGGCCACCCGCGTGCAGATGGACCTCGGCATCGTCTGATCCATGTTCCACCGTCACGGTGAGCAGCGGCGACGGCGCGAAGATCGCAACCGTGCACTGCGGATGGTCCGCCGCGGTACCCATCTATGCGCTCGCGACGGCGACCAGGTCAAGCGCCGAGACAACGCCCTCGGGTAGGCGTCCCGCCGCCGGGACCACGAGCAGGTGCGACGTTCCCGCGTGCGAGAGCTTGATCGCCATCTCACGGGCGGTCGTTCCCGGCCTCACGCTGACCGCGGCCTCCGTGATCGCATCGCGGACCGGGCTCAAGGGATGCTCGCCCTCGAGCTGTGAGAGCAGTCCGCGATCGGTGATCCACCCAAGTGGCTGCCCGTTGGCGCGTCCTAGTACGAGGATGGCGTGCTTTCGGTGAGCGACAATGCTTCTGAAGCCCTGGCGAAGCGAAGCGTCCTCGACGATCGCGATCACGCCCGGCGTCATCACGTCCCGCGCGGTCAGATCATCGAGGTGCCCGCTCGGCAGGGGAAGGCGCGACGCTCGAGGCCGAGCCTCCGGAAGCGGAGGGCCGCCCCCGCGACGGATCTGACTACGCTCGACTTCACCTCTGTCCTTGGCCTGTGCTCCTGCTTCGATCATCACCTACACCTCGCTGTCGGAGACACCTCAAGCATCTCCCAAAGTGACCCCGCCTGCATCCGTGCCAGGTGCCGGAAGATCTTGGGGGAAACTACGGACCGGGCCGGGATTGCTGCGAGATGATCCAGGGATGGCTGAAGGGTCGGAGCGCTCGAGCGAGATCGTCGCGGCCATGCTCGATCCAGGCTTCTACTCACATGCCCTGGAGCGGGTCGAGCTCCGCGAGACGCACATTTCCTGGGTGTTTCTGGCCGGCCAGCTTGCGTACAAGGTGAAGAAGCCGCTGGTGCTGCCGTTCCTCGACTACGGCACGCTAGACCGGCGGCTCGAGATGTGCCGCGAGGAGGTACGACTCAACCGCCGCCTCGCGCCGAGCTACTACCTCGGAGTCGACTCCATCGTCTGCCGCGCGGACGGCCTGCAGCTCGTCGCGGGTGAGCAGCCGGACGCGGTTGAGTACGCGGTCAGGATGCGCCGCGTTCCGGAGGAGCGAACGCTCGCGTGTCTGATCGAGCGCCGTGCCTTGAGTGGGGGGGACGTGGACGCAGTCGCCGCGAGGATCGCCGGGTTTCACCTCGCCACCGACGAGGCGCCGTCCGAGTCCCGCGATCTCGCCGTACTGCTGGAGCCATTCCAGGAGAACCTCGAGACCCTTGGGAATGTCGGACCGCCCGCGCTGACCCCCGATCGCCTCCTTGCGGCCGAGCGTTTCACCGACGCGTTCCTCACGGCGCGGCGCGATCAGATCGTGGCGCGGGCGGCAGCGGGACTGGTCCGCGACTGCCACGGGGACTTGCGCGCCGAGCACGTGATCGTCGATGGCGACGTGGACGTCTTTGACTGCGTTGAGTTCAACTCCTCGCTGCGCCTGATCGATGTTGCCGCGGACCTCGCCTTCCTGGTCATGGATTTCGTCCGACTTGGGGGGGAGGAGTTCGCTGAGCGGCTCATCACCTCCTATCGGCGGGCGGGCGGCGACCCGGGCAACGACGCACTGCTCTACTTCTACGCCTCCTACCGTGCCTGGGTACGCGCCAAGGTGACGTGTCTCCGCGCCGGGGAGCTTGCAGAGCGAAGCTCTGAACGTGAGGACGAGCAACACCACGCGCACCTCCTGTTCGAGCTCGGCCATCGCCTCGCTTGGAAAGCCCGCCTGCCGTTGGTGATCGCGGTGTGTGGCGTCGCGGCCAGCGGGAAGACGGCTCTCGCCTCGAGGCTCGGCGCCGTATCCGGCCTCCCACACCTGAATTCCGACGTCGTCCGCAAGCGGCTCGCTGGCCTTGCGCCAACGCAGCGCGCCGCCCCGGAGCACTACACCGACGAGTTCACGCTGCGAACCTACGAGGAGCTTGGTCGCAAGGCGGCTTCGGAGGTCGAACGGCGCGGCGGTGCCATCGTCGACGCGACCTTCCACCGCGCCGATCGACGACGGGCATTCACGAGGGGGCTCGGGGCATCGTCGGCACCGGTGCTGTTCGCCGAGTGTCAGGCGCCGACGGAGGTTCTGCTCACGCGGGGAAGGGCAAGGATGGCCGGCACCCAAGGGGTCTCAGACGCCGACGAAGGCATCGTGGAAGCGCAGCTGTCCGACTTCGAGTCACTGGATGAGGTTCCGGCCGCGAGCGGCACGGAGATCCGCACGGATCAACCGATCGCAGTCGAGGTCGTGGAGGTTGAGGAGCTGGCGAACCGACGCCTGAGTCGAAGCCCGTTACGCGCGGCCCCAGGCCAGAATGCCGGCGACGTCCAGGCTGGAGATAACCCCCAAGGCACGATCGCCGTCGACGACGATTAGATGGCTCACCTCTTGGTCGGCCATCAGCTGCGCAGCGCGAGCCAGTGCAGCATCGGATTCGATGACTGGAAGCCCGGCCGCGGCGATCTCATGTGCTTCCCGGGCGTCCAGGTCGCCCGACGATGCCCGCAGGAGGTCGACGTCGGTGACGACTCCCCAACCACGTTCCGAGCCGGGTGAATCGACACCGGCGACCACCACCGAATGGATGTGGTGCTGGGCCATGATCTGGGCCAGGATCCGAAGCGAGGTCTCGGGCGTGCATGAGACCACACCTGGATGCATCGCGTCGGCGACCCGCGCGTTCTCAAACGACGGGAGCCGATAGCTACCTTCGATCTCTGTCCGTGCCACCCCAAGCTCCTTTTTCCGCTCTCCTCGCCAGCCTACTGGCGGGCCGGCCGTAATTCACGACGCTCTCGCGTTATCTGCCTCGGGCGGCACCACCAGAACCGAGCACCGAGCCTGGTGCACGACCCGTTCGCTGACGCTGCCGAGGGCACGTACTCCAGTCAGCCCTCTGCGACCGATGGCGATCAGGGAGTATCGCTCGCTGCGAGCCGTATCGACGATCCGCTCCGCAACCTGACCGCCACCGTCAGTGACGGCCGGCTTCGCGCCCGTGAGCTCCTGAATCGCGGCGGCTTGCTCGGTTACGACCTCGCGCCGCTCCTCTGAGGCCTCGCTGGGGACGTGGAGGACCACGATTCGTGACCCGCGGGCGCGGCCGATCCGGCCAGCAGCGCTTGCGGCTGCCCAGGAACCCGCGGAGCCGTCGGTCGCGACGAGAATGCTCGTGGGGAAATCGCGCCATCTTCCGACCGGCCGACGGGCGACGAGTAACGCACCCGAGGCATTGTGGGCGGCTCTGGTCGCCGTGCTCCCGAGCAGGATGCCGCCGGCGCGTGAGCCACCATGACTACCGAGGACCATCAGTTCGTGCCGTTTGCTCTCTGTGAGCAGTACCTGGTTGGGGGAGCGCCCCTTACGCAGCTTGGTCGCCGCTGAGACACCGGTCCTGTGCGCCAATCCAGCGGCTTCGTCGAGGGCCTTACGGGCGCGCTTCTCGCCGAGCCCGGCTGTTCCGGCCAGGCCGGTGCCGGTGACATAGAACACGGCGATGAACGTGAGCGCGCTGCCCGGTCCCGCCAACGCGATTGCCTGGCGAGCCGCCTCGGCGCTCCCCCGGCTGCCGTTGACGGCGCAGACGATGTCGGCAAAGGCCGCTTCCCGAGCGCGCTTTCTAGTCGCCACGGGCCCTCACTCCTGGCCGAAGTGCTGGACGAATGCGTCGGAGCCGGGAAAGACCTCGGATGTGTGTCCGTCTTCCCAGCGCACCCGGTACGGAGGCTCACCGTCCTCACCCAAGACCTCGACGATCTCGCCGTCCCGATCCGGCTCACCGAGATGGTGGCCGCGAACGACGAAACGATCACCCGGCTTCGCCCGCAACTCCGATTCCCTTTCGCTTGTCATGTGTTCCTCCTTCGTTGAAGCGGAACCGCGCTCACTCGAAGATCGCTCGGATTCCAGGCGGTCTCGTCACCGGGCGTCCGCAGCGCCGCGGGGGACGACGACGACCGGACACGGAGATGTCCGCATCACCTCGGCCGAGACGGCCCCAAGAAGTGTCCTGCGCAGCGGCCCATAGCCTCGAGAGCCGATGACCAATAGATCCAGGTCAACCGCAGATGCGGTAATTGCGGCTGCGGGTTCACCCTGTTCCAGGACGGCCTCGGCCTTGGGCCCGTCGCCGATCCTCTTAAGCGCGGCGTTCTGGATGTCACGGTAGTGGCCGCGCACCACGTCCATATATCCATTGCTCGCCTTGGGGTTGGAGATGAGAACGAAGGACCAATCGGAGACGACGGTGATCAGGCGCAGCTCCCCGCCCAGCACGGTGGCGAGTGCGAGCGCACCCTCGAGTGCCAAGCGGGACTCTGGGCCGCCGTCATAAGCGACGCCGATCGTTCCCTTCCCCAGATGCTCACATCCGGCGTATCCGCGCGGGGCCACTGCGACCGCGCACGGAGCCCCGTAAAGCAGGCGCTCGCCGACGCTGCCGAAAAGGACCCGGCCCAACTTGCCGCGATGAGCCGAGCCGATGACGATCACGTCTGCGCCCTCTTCCTCGGCCAGCTGACCGAGGCCGCGTGGGGCCGAGACCTCACGCAGCTCACGGCGCTCAAAGCTCGTGCCTCCCAGATCATCCTCCGCCTTCGCGAAGACGTCCGTGAAGTACTCGGACTCCAACGCCTGTGGGTCGACCCCCGGTCCAGCGAGAATCGGCCCGAATGCAGAGGCGACAATGAGCTCGGCACCGGTGCCGAGGGCGAGCGCGCGAGCAAGTCGCAGCCCGTCGCGTGACTCGTCGCTGCCGTCGAAGCCAACCACGATCTTTCGCATCGCCATCTCCTCTTGACCCGCGTTCACTCTCGAGCCTCCGCCATCACTTCAGCCAGATCGAGCGTCGACACGACGCCGACCGCCCGCGCGGGATCGCCCTCGACGGCGATCAGGTGCATCACCCTGTGCTCGGCCATGACCCGCGCAGCTACCGCAAGCGGCTCCTCAACGTCGACCGTCAGAGGCTCTTCGCTTGCGATCTCAGCTGCGGTGACGCGGTGCACGTCGGATTCGAAGGCTCGGACCAGATCCAGGTCCGAGATCACGCCCCATCTGTGCTTCCACACGGGCATGTCGAGATCGCTGACGACGACGGCGTGAATGCGGCGCTGAGCCATGATCTGAGCCACGGTTCGAACGGGAGCCTGCGGAATACAGAAGACGATGCCGGGATGCATGATCTCACCGACTTGAACCTCGTCCCGAACGCGGGATGCCGAGCTTCCAGGTGAGTTGGCCATGCTCGAACCGTACGACCGTCCCGCGCCCGCGCCATCCGCCAAAAGGACGCGTCTTTGGTGCGGGAAATCACTGATTCGCGCGGCGCACGAAGTAGCGGCGAAGCTCGTCGGCGCCCCAGACGATGAACGGGAACGGCAGCAGGATCAGCAGATCGCTCGCCGGCAGCGGAGCGGTGCCCAGGAGGTCCTGGAAGACGGGGACGTAGATGAGAATGGCGGCAAGCACGAGCTCGAACGCCACGCCCCACAGCAGCAGGCGATTGCTCAGCACTCCGATCGAGAACAGCGACGCCCGTTCCGTCCGGGCCGCAAACGCGGTGCCGATCTGGGCGACCACCATCGAGAGGAAGGTCATCGTCGTCGCCTGCTGATAGCCATGGTGGAGTGGCGTCCCGGCACCCACAGGGTCGCCTGGATGCCATCCGGAGCGAGTTAAGACGTAGAAGAAGGCGCCCATCTCGAGCGCCGCGGCGATCATGCCGAGGAAGAGCCACGCTCGAAGCAACATCGCTCGTGTGATGATCGAGGCGCTGCGAGACCGCGGTGGACGGTCCATGATTCCCGGCTCGGCGGCCTCGCGGCCGAGCGCCAGCGCCGGCAGAGTTTCGGTGCCGACGTCGAAGGCCAGCAACTGCATGATCGTCAGTGGCAGCGGGACTGCGCCACCGGCGAGGGCGAAGACGACGAACGGCGTCACCTCCGGGGTGGCGTGGGCGAAGATGTAGACGATGAACTTGCGGATGTTGTCGTAGATCCGCCGCCCAGCCGCCACGGCGGCGACGATCGTCGCGAAGTTGTCGTCGGTCAGGACCATCGTCGAGGCCTCTCGGGCCACATCCGTGCCGGATTTGCCCATCGCTACGCCGATGTCGGCGCGGCGAAGCGCCGGCGCGTCATTGACGCCGTCCCCGGTCATCGCAACGACGTGGTTCTCAGCGCGTAGCGCGTCAGCGATTCTGAGCTTTGCCTCCGGGGTACTCCGGGCGAAAATCAGCTCCTTTCCCTCCCGGAGCAGGTGGTCGAGCTGGTCCTCGCTCATCCGATCGAGCTCGGCCTCGGTGACCACCGTCGGATCGCCCTTCGCGATTCCGATCCGCCGGGCGATTGCCGCCGCGGTCAGGCCATGGTCGCCGGTGACGACGATGATCCGGATGCCGGCCTGATGGCAGCGCGCGACGGCCCCAGCGACCTCGGGGCGCGGGGGGTCGAGCATCGCGACAAGCCCAAGCAGCACGAGATCGCGCTCGGCGTCCTCTCGCCGTGCGGGACTCTCATCGACGTGGCGCTCGGCGACGGCCATCACCCGAAGGCCCTCGCCGGCGTAGCTGTCGACCTGGGACGCTATGCGCTCTCGCTCAGTGGCGTCCAGGGTTCGCGAGGTGCCGTCGGGGTCCATCAGATAGCGGCACCGCGGGAGCACCGCCTCCGGGGCCCCCTTCGTGTGGACACGAAGCTCGTCGCCGCGCTCATCGACCGTTGACATCAGCTTCAGCACGGGGTCGAAGTGAAAATGTGCCTCGCGTCTGGCATCACGCCCTGCTTGGCTGACGTCCGCTCCGAGGTCTCGGGCTGCCACCAGGAGCGCCACCTCAGTCGGATCTCCGCCTGGTTGCCCGTCGTCGGCGATGCGGGCGTTGTTGCAGTCGCGGATCGACTCAGCGAACGCCCGGAGCGGTGGAGGCCATCCTTGGTCGGGTGCCGGCGGGAGCCCGCGCTCGAGATCGAGCGAGTCGCCGCCGCTCCAGATCCGCGTCACGCGCATTCGGTTCTCGGTCAGGGTTCCCGTCTTGTCGGTGCAGATCACGTCAGTCGAGCCCAAGGTCTCGACCGCGCTCAAACGCTTCACCACCGCCCCCTGGCGAACGAGGCCACGCACCCCGATCGCCAACGCCAACGTGATCACCGGGAGCAGGCCCTCCGGCACGTTGCCGACGATCAGGCCGATCGCGAAGACGATGGCGTCGCGGATCGGCAGCCCGGCGCCGAACGTCGCCATCGGGATGAACGCGATGCCGGCGATCACGGCGATTGCTGCGATCAGCCAGGCCACCCGGCGCACCTGGTGCTCGAGCGGACTTTCCTCGGCTTCGACCCGCTCCGAGAGAGCGGCGATTCGCCCGAGCTCGGTCGACATGCCGGTTGCGAAGACGAGTGCTCGCGCCTCCCCGCCGGTGCAGGTGATCCCGCTCAAGACAAGGTCGCGGGCCTGGATCAACGGCCTATGCGTGTCGACGAGATCCGCCGAGCGCAGGACGGTCGTGGACTCGCCGGTCAGCGTCGACATGTCCACCTCGACCGCCCCGTCGATGAGCCGCGCGTCGGCCGAGATCCGATCGCCCTCCTGCACGAGCAGGATGTCCCCGGGGACGAGCTCGCTGGCCTCGATCTCAGTGCGCGCGCCGTCGCGGACCACAATCGCGTGGGGTGGCAACAGCCGTCGCAATGCCTCGACCGCACGCTCGGCCTGCTGCTCTTGGGCGAACGCGAAGCCGGCGTTGAGGGCGATCACCACGACGACCGCGATCGCGACCGCCACGATGCCGGCGATGGCTGCCAGCGCCGCCGCACCCCAGAGCAACAGAGCGAGCGGATGAGTGAACTGCTTGGCCAGCTCACGTGGCCAACTCCGTCGCTTGCGCGTCTCGAGCTCGTTGCGGCCGTAGACGACAAGTCGCCGCTTCGCCTCGCGAGCCGTCAGTCCGCCGCGCGATGCCCGAAGGTCTCGCAGCAATAGGTCGATTCGCTCTTCCGGATCGACCACGGGCTCTCGGCTCTCCTCGCGCGGGCCGAGCGCTAGGGCGCTGTCATCTGTCCGCACGCTGCGCCGAGCCGTGTCCATTGATCCGCGCCGCCAGCCGCCTCGTCAGATCCAGCTACGACTTACCGGCGCCGCGGGGGACGACGATGACCGGGCATGGAGCCGTGCGCATCACCTCGCTCGAGACGCCGCCCAGCAAGGTTCGGCGGATCGGCCCGTAGCCGCGCGAGCCGATTACCAACACGTCCAGCTCGACTCCATGGCGCGCGAGTACGACCGCGGGATCGCCCTCCTCGAGCACCTCCTCGATCGTGAGGTCCGGAATATCTCGGCGAAGCCTCGAGGCCGCAGCATGCACCTTCTCTCGAAATCCTTCGCGGTCGATTCGTGTGGGAAGTCCCTCGGGGATCGAGCTCTCGATCACGGCGATCACCCGCAGGGTGCCATCGAGCGCGCTGGCGAGCTGGGCCGCTTCATCGAGCGCCAGTTCCGACTCCGGCGAGGTGTCGTAGGCGACCCCGATCAGGCCGAGACCGTAGTGCGCGCCTCGCGAGAATCCACGTGGGGCGACGGCGACGGCGCACGGAGCGCCTTGAAGAAGCTTCGTGCCCACGCTTCCAGGCAGGATCCGCCCCAACTCACCGCGATGAGTGGAGCCGATCACGATCAGATCCGCGGCTTCCTCCTCGGCGAGGTTGTTGAGCGCACGAGCGGGGGAGAGGTCGCTGAGAGTGCGCCTGCGGAGCGATAGAGGGGTTCCGGGCAACTCCGTGCGTGCCTCAGAGAACACCCAGTCGAAGTACTTGCGCTCTTCCTCCTTATCGATGGTGGCCCTGGGCGCCAGTGGGTGATAGAGGTAGACGGCAACGAGCTCGATCTGTGCGCCCTCCAGCTCGGCCAGTGCCGCCGCCAGATACAGGGCATCGCGTGATTCGTCGGTGCCGTCGAATCCGACCAGAATCTTCTTCACCCGGGACCTCCGATCCCTCTCGACCGTGTGCTCCGCGGAGCACAAACTAGGACCGCACGACGGGGATGACATCGGGGAAATGCCGTCGATGCGACACCGTAAGAAACACGTAGCTCACGGGGCCCTTGGACGATGCTTTCGCGCGGCCGGCGCCGGCAGGCTTCGCTTGCATCATGGCGGATCGGCGCGTCCGTAGGAACTACCCACGCCAATGCCGTGTTGGCCCGGGTTGTACCTAGCACGTGGGTCGAGGATGCTAGGAGCGAAGACAAGGAGGTACAGCCATGTACAAGACCATCGTCGTCGCAATCGACGGCTCAGACGGATCCAAGCAGGCCATTCCCTTCGCCCGGGAGCTGGCCAGCCGTGATGGGAGCAAGCTCGTCATCGTCCACGTCGAGGAGGACATCGTCGGCAAGGGCGGGGGGCCGATCCACGCCACCGAGGACGAGATCCAGGCCGAGATTCGCGACCTCGCCAAGAAGCTCTCAGATGAGGGCGTCGAGACGAGCGTCGAGATGACCTCGATCAGACTCGGCGGTCCCGCGCACGCAATTGCCGAAATCGCCGACAAGGCGAACGCCGACCTGATCGTCTGCGGAACGCGCGGTCATTCCGCCGTCACCGGCGTGCTCGTGGGAAGCGTGGCGCAGCGACTGCTTCACGTCGCCAAGCAGCCAGTGCTCGTCGTCCCGGAGGCCGCGACTCCGAGCACCAATGGTGGCGGCGCAGAGTCTCGCGAGGCGGCGGTGAGCGCCTAGCTCACTCTGTTTCGAGGCCCAAACTGGAAAAAGTCGCAAGGGGGGCGCCAAAGCGCCCCCCTGTACGTTGCGCCAAATCAGTAGCGACCACGGAGTGTTTCCCTGGCGGACTACCGATGCCGGCACAGCGTCCGGCGCCGAGAATCGCCCTATGACACTCGCGTGGCTTGCGATCTGGTTCATCGCCAACCTCGTCGGCGGCAATGAACCGTTGCTTCTTGATCCGGTGAACGCCTGGACGGCGACGCTGGTCCTGGCCCTGGCGCTCGATATCAACCGCCCACGGGACCTGGGTCGAAGAGGACGACGGAGCTGAGATGAACGAGGGATCGGTGACAGAGCGACAGGCCCCCTGGGTCGCTCCGGGCTTCGAGGAGGTTCGTGAGGCTTTCGACCGCAACTTCTTCGAGCATCGCGAGATCGGCGCCGCGGTGGCTGCATATTGGCGTGGCGACAAGGTCGTCGACCTGTGGGGAGGCCGCCGCACGCCGACGGGGGAGGAACCCTGGAACGAGGACACGATGGTGGTTGTCAATTCGACCACCAAGGGCCTGGCCGCGATGACGGTGGCCGTCGCGAACTCACGCGGCTGGATCGACTACGAGGCACCGCTCGCCGAGTACTGGCCCGAGTTTGCCCAGAACGGCAAGGGCGCCGTCACCGTGCGCCAGCTCCTCAGCCACGAGGCGGGGTTGGTCTGGATCGACGAGCCGTTGCGCCCCGAGGACATGCGTGACCTCGACCACGTGTCTCGTGCGCTCGCCCGTCAGAAGCCGGCCTGGGAGCCGGGAACGCGACACGGGTATCACGCGATGACGATCGGGCTCTACATGCAGGAGCTGATCCGCCACGTCGACCCGGCGCGTCGCACGCTCGGCCGGTTCTTCGCTGAGGAGATCGCGGAGCCGCTGGAGATCGAGTTCTACATCGGATTGCCGCCCGAGGTTCCCGACGAGCGGCTCGCGCAGCTGAGGCTCTTCTCTCCCGGGCGCGCCATCCGAGCGCTGCCTTCGGTCCCCAGGGGGTATGTGATGCGGATCCTGTGGCCGTGGTCGCTGCTACGAAAGTCGATGCTGTTCGCGGACATGGACCCGAACGATCGCCGTACGCTCGAGATCGAGATCCCGGCGGGCAACGGCGTGGGGACGGCGCGCGCGATCGCCCGGGCCTATTCGGCGTTCGCGGAAGGAGGGGCAGAGCTCGGCATCGCCCCGGCGACGCTCGCGAGCCTCACGGCGGTCAATGACCCCGAGCGTCCGAGGGACGAGGTGATGGGTGTGCCCAGCTGGTTGTCGCTCGGCTTCCTCCGACCGGGACCGCAGCTCGATTGGGGCTCGAGTCGGCGCGCCTTCGGCACGCCGGGCGCCGGCGGCTCCTTCGGCTTCGCCGATCCCGACGCACGGCTCGGCTTCGCCTACGTGATGAACAACATGGAGTTCCAGATGTTCGACGACCCGCGCGAGAAGGCACTGCGGGATGCCGTGCACCGCTCCATTCGGCGGCTGTCGGACTGAAGCCAAGGGCATCCGACGATCGCAGGTGGATTGGGGGCGTTGATCTCGTGTCGGTGATTTCGACGGACCGACTGACCAAGTTCTACGGCAGCCAGCGTGGGATCGAGGACGTGACAATGGCGATCGAGCCGGGCGAGGTCTTTGGCTTCCTCGGTCCGAATGGAGCGGGGAAGACGACGGCGATCCGCACGTTGCTCGACCTCCTGCATCCGACCCGGGGCACCGCCCGAATCTTCGGGCTCGATTCGCGGCGCGACAGCGTCGCGATCCGCGCTCGGACTGGCAATCTGCCCGGAGACTTCGGCTACGGAAGGCTCACAACCGGGCGCCAAGCGGTTTCGTTGCTCGCTCGCCTGCGAGGGATGGAGGACCTCGGCCGAACCGAATCTCTTGCGACGCGTTTCCGTGCCGACCTAGAGCGGCCCCTTGGTCAGCTCTCGCGCGGGAGTCGGCAGAAGATCGGCCTCATTCTCGCGCTCTTTCACGAGCCCGATCTGCTCATTCTCGACGAGCCAACGAGCGGACTCGATCCGCTGATGCAGGAGGAATTCCTGTCCTTGGTGCGCGAGGAGCGCGAACGAGGATCTGCCGTCTTCATCTCGTCGCACGAGCTCGACGAGGTCGAGCGTGTCTGTGACCGGGTGGGAATCATCCGCGGCGGAAGGTTGATTGCCGTCGAAAGGGTCGGGGACCTCCTCGCACGAACGCCGCGGCGAGCCTCGGTTCGGTTTGCAGAACCGATCGACGCGGATGAGCTCCACGCTTGCCCTGGGGTCAGCGAGTTGGAGGTGAGTGGGGAGGAGGCGACATTCAAGCTCGTCGGGGACCCCGACCCGGTGATCAAGGTCCTCGCCCGCCACAGCGTCTCCGACCTCGAATTTGCACACCCGGCGTTGGAGGAGGTCTTTCTCACCTATTACGAGGACGGTGCCCCATGAGCGCGCTTGTCGCTGCGCAGCTCTACGAGCGTCGCAGGTCACTTCTATCGTGGGGACTGCCGCTCGGCCTGTGGTCTGCATTCATCGTCGCGATCTACCCCTCGATCCAGGACACGCTGGCCAAGGCGGTGAAGGGCTACCCCTCGGCCTTCAAGGAGGCCTTCGGCGTTCAGCAGCTGGCCACGGTGGAGCAATACCTACACGCCGAGATGCTGAGCCTGATCGTTCCGCTGGCTGTGGGTTACCTCGCGGTGCGCTCGGTGGCCAGCGGCCTCTCAGGAGCATCGGAGAGTGGGCGGCTCGATGTTCTGCTCTCCGCACCGATCTCCCGCCGACGCCTGGTCGCGGCCGATGTCTGCGCGACCGCGGTCGAATTGGCTGCCGTCCTTACGGTAACGGTGGGCCTGGCTGAGCTCGGCAGCCTGCTCGCCGGCGCGGGGCTGTCAGTGGGGCTCGCGGTTGCCGGGTATGCCAACGTCTGGCCGCTCGCGCTGCTGGCTGCCGGGCTCGCGATCGTCATCACCGGCTTCTCATTGCGAACGAGCGTCGTCACCGGCTCCGCGGCTGGGCTGCTGGTGGCGATGTACATCCTGGACCTCGTTGGTCGGCTGGACCCGAGTCTCGACTGGGTCCGATACGCATCGGTCTTCCGTTATTACGGCAGTGCCGCCGAGAACGGCATCGATCCATGGTCGTTCATCGGTGTGACCGCGGCGGCGGCTCTGGTTGCGGCGATCGGCTCAGTTCTGTTCGAGCGGCGCGACCTCACTCGGTGACCCCTCTGTCATACCCATCGACGCGAGAGCCGACTGAGACCGAACTTCGTGTCGAGCGCCGTACTCGAGCGCCTACGCAGGATCGGGCCCTGCTCCACGTATGCGAAAGACCGGATAGTCCGGCGCAATCGCTTCGAACTCGGCGAGCGCCGCGCGGCGGTCGATCGGGAAGTGTGCGCGGGCCCCCCGGGCCACTTCGAGATAGCGCCGCAGGATCGGTGCGCGGTCACGAACCTCGACCTCCTCGAGACGAATCGTCTCGCGCCGTCCATGACGGAGCACCGCACGCCCGCCCCCGGCGCGTACGTTCGCAACCCATCCGGCATGTGCCCCGAGCATCGCAACGAGGTAGCGCTCGCCGCCGTAATCAGCGATGACCACCGGCAGCGAGATCCGCCGTCCACTGCGGCGTCCACGCACTTCGAGGGTCGCCAAGCGTTTGGGCCATACCCCCGCTGAGTGCAGTGCCGCCTGTCCCCGGTTGAGGAGACCCGCCAGGCGCCCCGGGCGTCCGCCGGCATACATGCGACGCCGCGTACTTGACCTCATGGGACTCATCACGGTAACGGCGTTTCGCCAATCCCACCGCGCTCATCAAGCCAGCACCCTCCACTTCTGCTCTACGCGAAAGCAGATACCTCGGTGTGGGGCATACCGGCTCCGTCCACAAACGGCCGTTTGCGGACAGCGAGATCAGGCGGCCGCTCCGCTTCTGGCTTTCACGCGAAAGCAGAAGCCAGCGGGGAGCGGCTGCTCGAAGCCATCTACGGAGCCTTAGGTCTACCGGCGAGTCAAGGAGTCATCGTCCACAGCTCGCTGCCGTGAATGCCATCGTTAGCCCCGAAGTAGAGCGTGCCGTTGACGTTGGTGAGGTCGGAAGGCTGAGAACCAGCCGGACCGGGCCGGATCCCGGGCACCATGCTCGCGTGTGGTGGCGAACCATCTGCACGCCACAACTCAGTCCCGCGGATCCCGTCGCTGGCGGCGAAGAACAGGGTGCCGTCTACATCCGCGAGCGAGTAGGGATCAGAGCTCCACTGACCCGCGGCGATGTCGCGAACCATCTGGGTGCCCTCGGCCGTTCCGTCGGAGCTCCAGAGCTCTGCCCCGGAGGCATACGGGTAAGAGACAAAGAAGACCCTTGAGCCCGACGCCGTCAGATAGAACGCCCCGGACCCGCCGAGCACCTTGGTGCCCGATGCAGTCCCGTCCGAGCGCCAGAGCTGGGTTCCGTGGGTGCCGTCATTCGCCTCGAAGAACAGGGTCCCGTTGACGTTCGTGAGGTCCTCGGGAAACGAGCTGCCTCCGTTACCGCCGCCCGGATGGATGTCTCGCACCAAGCCGGTACCCCGAGCGCTGCCGTCCGAACGAAAGAGCTCTTGTCCGGTCGCCTGCGTCCAGCCGCTGTAGTAGAGCGTGCCGTTGACGTTCGTGAGCCAAGAACCTGGAACGCCGTACGGCACTCGGAAGGTTCCTGATTCGTTTCCGTTCGATCGCCAAAGCCAAGGGCTGGGCTTTGTCACGGTGAAGTAGAGCCGGGTGCCCACGGCGGTGAGTCCACCCGGATGGGAGCTCACGGCTCCGGGGCTGATGTCCCGTACGAGTCGAGTACCGGCGGCGGTGCCATTCGTGCGCCAGAGCTCCATCCCGAAGACGGGCGTGTCGACGGTCAGAAAGACCTGCCTTCCCACCCGCGTCAGGGACTCCGGGTAGGAACTGTCGCTACCGGGAACGATGTCGGCCACCAGCCTCGTTCCCGCCTTGGTGCCGTCCGAGCGCCACAGCTCGGTCCCGTGGACGGGATCAGTCGCGGCAAAGAGCAGGTTGCCGCGGTAGGCAGTGAGGAAGTCGGGGGACGAGCCGGTCGGGCCGGGCACGATGTCTCGCGTGATCGAGGTTCCACCGGGCGTGCCGTCGGAATGCCACAGCTCGGCCCCGTGCGTCGGATCTACGCCGATGAAGAAGAATTGCCCACCCCCGGTGGGCGTGATGTAGGAGATCGTCGTGCCTGTCGGACCGGGGGTGAGGTCCGCAAAGAGAGACGGTCCGCTGGCGCGGGCCACGGGCGCGAGCACGAGGAAGGCCGACACAGCGCCCATAACGATTGCTACCCGTCTTTTCGAGGTTGGCCTCCCCCGATCCTCATGGTTGCGCCCTTTCTCTTAGGGTTAATCCGAGCGTAGATTCCGCCGTTGTAGTCCACATCGGTGATTTGGCGCAGGTCCCCGGTCGGCAAACTACGGCTGACACTTCTGCTTTGCGCGAAAAGCAGAAGCGCGACGCTCGCAGCCCTCAGCGGCGGCGTCGTCAGCCGTGGGTGTGAAACGTCGTTGAAACGACACGGCCGGCGACAGTGAAATGACACAAGGGGGGAGGCGCCCTCCGCCCTCCGCATCGATCGCGCTCACTAGTCCTCGGTTGGGGGCCGGGCAGCCCCCGGGCAGCAGCGCGACCCCGTTCACCGGCTGAATTGTCGCCCAGCAGAGAGCCGTCGGTGTGTGAGAACGAGCGCGCGGAGGGGCCGCCCACGGTGCCAGTCCCATCCGCCGTGTCGTGCCGGGCATCCTCACAACTACACGACCACACAGCTATATAGTTGTGCTATTCTCTCCGACCATGACAAACGCTTCCGTCGCCATTCCGCATCCACTTCCCGCCGCCCTGGTCGAGCGGATCGCCGAGCGCTTTCGCGTGCTGGGCGACCCGATGCGGATCAGCCTGCTCGACTCCCTCCGGGAGAGCGAAGCCACGGTCCGCGACCTTCAGGAGGCGACCCGGGCCTCGCAGCAGAACGTCTCCAAGCACCTCGGCGTCCTGCTGCGAGCAGGCATCGTCGACCGTAGGAAGCGGGGCAACTTCTCCGTCTATTCGATCGCGGATCCGATGGTCTTCTCGCTCTGCGAGGAGGTCTGCGGAGGCCTGCGCCGCGAGGCCGACGAGCTCGGCGCGCTGCTGAGCGAGGGCAGCTGACGATGTACCGCCCGACCAACTCCCCCCGATGGCCGCTCGAGCGCGTCCTGTTCGCGCTGGCCGGCACGGTCACCCTGGCGAGCGTTGTCCTGGTCGCGCTCGTCTCGCCCTGGTTCCTTCTGCTGACGGCGTTCGTCGGCGTCAACCAGTGGCTCTATGTCGTGGTCGGCGCCTGCCCGGCCTCCGCGATCCTCAAGCGGGCCTGCAGCTTGCGGTCGGCCATATATCCGAACCGGGCGGCGCCGCTCAGATGACGTCGGTAGGCCCTCTCGGAAGGCTGGGCCGCTATACCGCCACCCATTTTCGCGCCGTCCTCCTCGCGTGGGCGGTCGTTGCCGTGGGATTGGGATTCTTCGCGCCCAGGGTGGAGACAGCCCTCTCCGGCGCCGGCTGGGAGACCACCGGATCGCAGTCGGTGCAGGCGCGTAACCTGATCGATCGCAACTTCCACGGCCTCTCCAGCTATGGGCTAATGACCGTGGTCCACTCGCCCACGCATACGGTCGCCGATCCCGCCTTCCGCTCGTCCATCGGCGCGGTGGAGCGAACGCTTCGCTCCGATCCGGCCGTGAGCGCCGTTGTACCGCCCCGGCCCGGCGTCTCGATCTCGCCGGATGGCCACACCGCCATCGTCCAGGCGGGTGCGGCACGCGATGCGAACGCGATGGTCGGTGCGGCTGACGGGCTCAAGGGCCGATTGGCGGCCCTCGGCGTCGATGGCGTCCAGGTGCACCTGACCGGGGCCGCCGGGATGTGGTCGGACTTCAACGCCGCCAATCGCAGCGCGATGCTCCGCTCCGAGTTCATCTCCTGGCCGGTCACGATGGCGATCCTGGTACTGGCGTTCGGTTCCCTCGTCGCCGCGGGGCTGCCGCTGATGCTGACCATGATCGGCCTCCTCGCGGCGGCAGGTTCGCTTTACCTCGGCACGCAGGTCATGTCGATCTCGATCTGGGCGATGAACTTCGCGCTCATGTTCGCGTTGGCGCTGGGGATTGACTACGCGCTGTTCATCGTCTACCGGTTCCGCGGTGCTTTCTTCGGCTCCCGGCTAGACCCGGTTGAAGCAACCTCCCAGACGATGGACACCGCCGGCAAGGCAGTGCTCTTCTCCGGCCTCACGGTCTTGATCTCACTGAGCGCGGTGATGCTCGTCCCGAGCCCAGCGTTCCGGTCGATGAGCCTCGGAATCATGCTGGCGGTCCTGTTCGTGCTGGCGGCGACGCTCACCCTCCTGCCGGCGGTGCTCGCGAGGCTCGGCCCAAGAGTCGACAGACTCTCGCTGCCGTGGGTCCACTCCGGCGAGCATCGCTCCCCGCGGTTCGCGGCGTGGGGTGAGCGGCTCTGGCGACGGCCCTTCCGATACGGAGCCCCCGCTCTCGTCGCTCTGCTCGTGCTCGCCTTCCCGCTCACCCAGCTCAAGACCGCGATGCCGTCGATCAAGGTCGTGCCTCCGGCGGACTCCTCCCGGATCGGCTACGAGCAGGTGCAGAGCGCCTTCGGCCCGGGCGCGACCGGGCCGTTGCAGCTCGTCGTCCCGACGAATCGTGCTGTCGCCGCGGCGTCGGTGGCAAAGCACGATCCGGGAATCGCTCAGGTCCTTCCCGCTCAGCGCAGCGGCGGCTACACCCTGCTCGATGCGATACCGACGCAGGACCCCTCCAACCCCGCCGTCGGCCAGACGATTGACCGACTGCGCTCAGAGTTGCCCTCCGGCAGCCTGGTCGGCGGGGCGGTTGCCGAAAACCACGATCTGCAAGCGGCCCTGGCCGCGAAGACGCCGCTCGTGATCGGCGTCGTGCTCGCACTCGGTTTCCTGTTGTTGCTGTTCGCGCTTCAGGCGCCCCTGATCGCAGCGGTCGGCGTCGTCACGAACCTGCTCGCCACGGGGGCGGCGTTCGGGGTCGCGAAGTGGATCTTCCAGGACGGCGCCCTCCACTCGCTGCTCGGTTTCCAGCCTCAGGGCTTCCTCGACGCTTGGGGGCCGGTCTTCTTCTTCGCGATGATCTTCGCGATCTCGATGGACTACACGGTGTTCCTGCTCTCCTCCGCAAAGGAGCATTGGGACCGCACCGGCAGCGCGAAGGAGGCGATGGTCGGTGGGCTCGCGCATTCGGGGCGCGTGATCTTCGCCGCCGGGGCCGTGATGGTCGCCGTCTTCTTCACCTTCGCGCTGTCAGGTCCGCTGCCGCCGAAGGAGATGGGGATCATCCTCGGGGTCGCGGTGCTGCTCGATGCGATGCTGATCCGACTGCTGCTGCTACCGGTTCTGCTTCGGCTGCTCGGCCACCGGGCGTGGTATCTGCCGAAGTGGGCCCATCGCGTCCTGCCGGACGTGCGGTTCGGCCACGGCGAGGCGGCGGCCGGTCGGGCCAGCGGCGGCTGACGCGCGTGTTCCCAGCTCGTTCGCCAACGCCGCCTGGGGCCTGGAGGTGGGCCGGCCCAATGGCCCGAGGGGAAACGCCACCGATACCGCGTCCGCTCAGCCGATCACGACGGCGGCAACGAGAAAGGCGAGATACGTCCCGACGAGTAGCAGGCCGTCCCATCGGCCAAGTCCCTTCCGGGCACCGAGAAGCAAACAGAAGATGGCCGTCGCGCCCACCGCAGCCGGAAGGTAGAAGACACGGGTGATGTGATCGAGCGCCAGCGGCTTGACCAACGCAATCACGCCGGCGTTGAAGGCTGCGAAATGGGCGATCGTGCCGGCGATGTTCCCCAGGGCAAGCTCCGGTCGCCCTCGTTTGGCGGGAACGGCGACCCGACCGAGCTCCTCGGCCTCAACGGATGCGGCGATCGCCGTGTTGCCGAGCAGGGTCGCCGAGACCCCGAGCTCGGTCACAACCTTGCGTAGTCCGCTGCCGAGAAGGGCGCCGCCGACCGTCAGGCCGACAAGGCCACCAAGGAGCCGCAGGTAGGGCCGTGAGACCGGCTCGGCTTCGGGATCCAGGAGGGTGCGACCCGTTCGCGCGATTCCCACCAGGACCAGCGCAAACCAGGCCAGGAGGATGGCTCCGTCGAGCCGGCTCAGCTCACCGTCCAGGCCCAGAGCCAATACCGCCAGTGGCGAGACGGCGGTCCAGCCCAGGAAGCTTCGCGGCAGGCCGCTGCGCATGGGGGCGATCAGGGCACCGAAGCCGGCGACCCCCAGGGCCAGAAAGGTGATGCCGCCGAAGACGGTCCCGGCTGCTGCGCCCGGCAGGCCCTTGGCATTCGCGGCGATCCCGGCGGCGATGTTCTCGAGCTCGAAGCCGGAGATCGCGACCGTCAAGACGAATGGCGCAACGCCGAGGCGTCGTCCCGCACCGACGAGACCGTCAACTAGGGCGTCGGCCGCGCCGATGATGAGCCCAATACCAATGACCAGCGCTATCAGGGCGAGGACGGTGTCCATGACATGGCTTCCGGCAAACGCGTGCGATGCGACGCGAAAGGCTAGACAGGGCCAGCCGCGAGGGACAATCGGGTAGCTGTGCAGCCACGAGGCAGAGCTGCTCCACGGTCACCGGGCGCGATCAGGCGGTCGTTCCTGCGGACTCCCGTGGTTTCGGCCTATCGCCGGCGGGCAGCGGCGCGTACAGCCGAACCTCCTCCGCCTTGCCCTTGAGCGGCATCGCTGGGCGCTCGAGCCACTCCACATCGCCGCCCGAGAGCCGACGCCTCGGGGCGGGGGAGCGGCGTGGCATATACCCCATGGGGGTATATACTCGGCCGCGATGACGACCGCGGGTGATCAGGGCAACAGCGACCGCGGGCGGTACGTTCCCGCGCTTCGCTTCGGGCGTCTGACCGGGGTCTATGACCCGGTCGTCCGGACGACCACTCGCGAGGCCGAGTTCAAGCGGCGCCTGCTCGCGCAGGCGGGACTGAAGTCCGGCCAGCGCATCCTCGACCTCGGCTGCGGGACGGGTACGCTCGCCGTCCAGGCGAAGCTCTCGGAGCCCGCCGCAGAGGTTGTCGGACTCGACGGCGATCCGGAGGTCCTCGACCGGGCCCGGCGAAAGGCCGAGGCGGCAGGAGCCGAGGTCGAGTTCGACGAGGGACTCTCGACGGAGTTGCCCTACGAGGGCGACTCGTTCGATCTCGTCCTGGTGACGCTCTTCTTCCACCATCTGACGGGGCGCGACAAGCGGGCGACGGCGCGTGAGATCGCCCGGGTGCTTCGACCCGGTGGCGAGCTTCACGTCGCGGACTGGGGCCGGCCCTCCGATCCGCTCATGGCTGCGTTGTTCTGGCAGATCCGCGTCTTCGACGGCCTCGAGCAGACGCGCGAGAACGGTGCCGGGGCCTTGCCAGGAATCTTTGTCGAAGGCGGCCTCGCCGACGCACACGAGACCGACTGCCTACGGACGGTCTTCGGCACCATGTCCCTGTACCGGGCAGTCAAGGAGGCGCCAGATGGCGACGGCTGAGCTCAGGGTCCTCGACCTCCGCTGCGTAGCGTGCGCCGAGCACATCGAGGGCGACCTGCGTGGTGCCCCGGGAATCTCGAAGGCGACGGTCGACTACTCGCGCGATCGAGCGATCGTCGAGTACGACCCCGACCAGATCGACGAGGCGCGGATCCGCGAGCTGATCGCCGAGCGCGGCTACCAGTGCGCGATGAACGGCGAGTCGGGCGAGGTGCGGCGAACCGCTGCCCAGCTCGGCCACGACACCCAACTGGCGCCGATCTGCTGTGGGACCAAGCACGACCGGATGCAGTACGAGCTCCCTCACACGGCCGCGGAGCAAGAGCACGACTCGGTCGAGCCCTCCGGCGACGAGGACGCCGGCATGGACCACGACATGTCGGACCCCAAGGTTGCCCGCGCGATGGAGAACGACATGCGCCGGCGCTTCTTCCTGGCGCTGGTGCTGTCGATCCCGGTGTTCGCGCTCTCACCGGTGACCGTCAACTTCTTCGGCCTCGACCTGATTCATTCGGAGACCGCACGCAACTGGGTGATGCTCGCCCTCTCTACGCCGGTCGTCTGGTACGCGGGCTGGATCTTCATCGGCGGGGCCTACACCTCGCTTCGCTCCCGGACCTTGAACATGAGCGTCCTGATCGCCGTCGGCGTCCTGGCCGCCTGGTCGTTCAGCGCCCTGATCACCGTGATCGGCGGCGAGACCTTCTTCGAGGCCGCGGTGCTGCTGGTCACCTTCGTCCTCTTCGGTCACTGGATGGAGATGAAGGCGCGGCGCGGCACCACCGACTCGCTGCGGGCGCTGTTCGACATCGTGCCGCCGAAGGCGACGGTGATCCGCGACGGGCAAGAGGTCGAGGTGCCGAGCAGCAAGATCGCGGTGGGGGAGACCGTGGTGCTTCGGCCAGGCGACAAGGTCCCGGTCGACGGTGTGGTGACCCAGGGCCACTCGGCGATCGACGAGAGCCTGGTCACCGGGGAGTCCGTGCCGGTCGAGAAGGACGTTGGCGACGAGGTCATCGGCGGCTCGATCAACCAGAGCGGCGCGCTTCGCTTCCAGGCGACCAAGATCGGCGCCGACACCGCCCTCGGCCAGATCATCGACTTGGTCCAGCAGGCCCAGGACTCGAAGGCGCCGGGGCAGCGCCTCGCCGACCGGGCAGCCTCGTACCTGGTCATCGTCGCGGTCTCCGCCGGGCTGATCACGTTCGGGGTCTGGGCGCTGATCGCCGACAAGAGCTTCATCACCGCGCTCACCTTCGCGATCTCGGCGGTGGTCATCGCCTGCCCGGACGCTCTGGGCCTGGCGACGCCGACCGCGGTGGCGGTCGGCACCGGCCTTGGCGCCAAGCACAACATCTTGATCAAGGACGCCGCAACGCTGGAGGGAATCGGCGCCCTCGACGCGATCGCTCTCGATAAGACCGGGACGCTGACCGAAGGGCGCCCGGCTCTGACCGACGTCATGGCCAGCGATGAACTCGGCGAGGAGGAGCTCCTGCGACTGGTGGCGAGCGCCGAGCGCGGCTCCGAGCACCCGCTGGCCCGGGCGCTAGTGGAGGGCGCGGAGAAGCGGGGAATGGCGCTCACCGACGCGTCGCAATTCGAGGCCGTTCCCGGACATGGACTCCGGGCGATCGTCGACGGAAGAGAGCTCCTGGTCGGCAACGCGCGCCTGCTCGAGAGCGCTGAGGTATCGGTGGATGGCCTGAATGAGCGCGCCACTGCGCTGGCCGGAGAGGGAAAGACGGCGATGCTGGTCGCCGTCGACGGACGTTCGGCAGGCGTGGTCGCCGCGGCCGATCAGCTGAAGCCATCTGCCGCTGCGGCGATTACCGGGCTCAAAGGGCTTGGCCTCGAAGTGGCGATGATCTCGGGCGACAACCGGGCGACCGCCGAAACCGTCGCCACAGAGCTCGGCATCGACCGCGTCTTCGCCGAGGTGCTCCCGGCCGACAAGGCCCACTACGTCAAGCGCCTGCAGGGCGAGGGCAAGAAGGTGGCGATGGTGGGCGACGGGGTGAACGACGCGCCGGCATTGGCTCAGGCCGATGTCGGGATCGCGATCGGCGCCGGTACCGACGTCGCGATTGAGACGGCGAAGGTCGTCCTGATGCGCTCCGATCCCGCCGACATCGTCAACGCGATGCGCCTCTCGAGAGCGACGGTGCGCAAGATGAAGCAGAACCTCGCCTGGGCGAGCGTCTACAACCTGGCCGCGATCCCGATTGCGGCTGGAGTTCTGTTCCCCGCCTACGGGATCGAGCTGCGCCCCGAGTGGTCGGCTCTGCTGATGTCGCTGAGCTCGATCATCGTCGCCACCAACGCCGTCCTCCTGCGGCGCGCCGAGAGCGAACTGACCGGCTAGCCACGAGCGCCGAGAAGACGCTCGACGACGGCAATCAGCTCCTCGGTCCGCTCGGAGCGAACGTCGCCCTCAGCTTCGAGAACGCAATGGCGGGTGTGATCGGCGAGCAGCTTCAACGCGACCTGGTCAAGCGCGGCCTCGGCGGCACTGATCTGAGTGACGATGTCGATGCAGTAGCGGTCCTCCTCTACCATGCGCTCGATGCCTCCGACCTGGCCCCTGATTCGGCGCAGGCGCTTGAGGAGACCGTCCTTGTCGTCGGCGTAGCCGTGCCCCTCGGCCGGGGTGCGGGGCTCGGGGCTCATGACCGCGCTCCTACGGCTCGTCGCAGAACGATGACCACGGCGCCACCGAGGACGAGGAGCCAGGCGAGACCGATCGCAAGCTCGCCGTAAGCGTGGAAGGTGGTGGAAAACGCCCCCTCGTACATCATCCGGGAGGGGCCATAGCTCGGCAGAAGCCAGGCACCATCCGGCGGAGTCTCGTGAAACATCGGCGTCTGCACGACGCCGATGTCGGTCATGACCAAGAACAGCACCAGATAGGTGGCGCCGAGCTTGTCCAGCAGGGCGCCGGCCAGAGCGCCGATCGCCGCGTATATGAGACCGAGCAGGACGAGCGCGCCGATCAGCGGAGCCCAGGAGTCCGGGGTGAAGTTGACCGCCGTCGTGATCGCCGCGACAGCGACCACAAGCGCGGTTGCCGCTACGAGAACCACCAGTCGCGCGAAAACGGTCTCTCCCGGGCGGTAACCGGCTACGACCAGCCGCCGATCCCCGGCGAGGGCCGACTGCATGACGAAGACCCCGAGCAGGGCCGCGGCGAACGCGATCACCACACCGCCCATTCCGGCACCGTGGAGCTCCTTCATCGTGGTCGTCACCGTGACCCCGTCGGGCAGACCGATGGTCCGTGGCGTGCCGAGCGTCTCGGCGACGCTTCGGGTGATCACGTAGACCGGGACGATCACCAACAGGACCAAGACCAGCGGGCGCCGGAGCTGGTCACGGAAGGCCATCGCGGTCGCCGCTCGTGCCCGCGCCGCCATCTTTAGGACCTCGTCCGGGCTGCGGCCCAGAACGCAGCCATTGCAACCGCCAGTGCCCCGGCAGCGACCGCCGCCATGCCGAGCCAGTCAGCGCTCGGTGAACCCTGTCCGCCACCGGCGGCGTGACGCGTTCGATCATCCCGCTAATGAAGGAGCAGCCAATGCCGGATCCGAGATACAGCCCTCCCGACCCAGAAGACCGCGCAACGCCAATGACTCGCCAACTTCAATCGCCGTTGTCCGGGTTCGGTAGCTCGCCCTAAAGTTGCGGCGTGAAGCTCTACGTCTGCTGGGGAACCTGGACCGGTCCGACCCTGCGACCCTTCCGACGAGCTGACGCGCACCCTTGCGGCGTTGCCCATGAGGCACTCAAGAACGCCGGGCACGATCCCGAGGTCATCCGATGCTTCGGCTGGACCGCACTCCCGGCAATCTTCAACCTGACGCCGGGGAGGCGCAAGGTCAAGGATCTCACCGGGGAGGTGACGGTTCCGGTCCTCGTCACCGATGACGGAGAGGTAGTCGCCGGCTCGCGTGAGATCGCTGCCTGGGCCCGCGGCCGGCCCGCTTAGAGGGGTCACCCGGTACCAACCTTTGTGAAACGTCATTGAAATGAGACAGCTGACGTCAGTGAAATGAGACGGGCTTAAGTGGGGTGGGGGAGAGGGGTCCCGCTCAGCTTGGGCCTTCGGCCCTCACGGAATAGCCGACACCGTCTTGGCATCAGTCAAGACGATCGAAGTGAGGATTCTCGAGTCGATGAGATTCGCGGGCCGAGTGAGCTTGTCCGTGTAGGCAAACGCCCGCGAACTCTCCGGGTCGAAGTAGACAGTCCTCGTCGCGCGCTTCGGCGCCTTCGGTTCGAGGTATTCGCGTCCAGCGGCGGGCGATCGCCCATGGCTTGCCGGGCGAATTGCCACGAACTACGGATCGCGAATCCGTCTTCCACCCCGATGATCTAGCGCCGCGCCCCCCCTAGCTTCTTGGCTGAACAGCTATCGGCGAAAGCAAGGAGGAAGCCATGATGGATTGGGGAGGCTGGAGCGCAGGAGGCTGGGTCTTGATGAGCGTCGGGATGCTGCTGTTCTGGGCGCTGGTCATCTTCGGCATCGTCTGGCTCGTGCGGGCGTCCGGCGACCACCGCGGCTTCGAGGACCGCGAGGAAAGCCACGAGTCCACTCCTATCGAGGCACTCGACCGCAGCCTTGCCGAGGGCAAGATCGACGTCGAGGATTACAAGGAGCGGCGGCGGGTCCTCACCGGGTCGACCTAGCGCTTTGGAGGAGGCAGTGAGCAGCTAAGCGAGGACGTACCGGCGATGTGGCGATAACCCTTCGTAGCGCAGCTGGCGATTCCTGGCGCCACGCCGCGAGAGGCAATGGCCAACGCGGCGCCGCTGGCGAGCGGGCCGCCACGGGGTGAACTCTGGAAGGAGAGGAGTGGATCGGATGGTTCCCAATCCCAGGCAATCCAGCAGGCACGATCAAGGAGTACGGGCTATGGCGCCGCGCGAGGCGTGGGGGCTTCTCGAACGTGGCGAAGTTCAGCTGCTCGACCTGCGCACCCGGGCGGAGCGCCGGCGCTACGGGGCTCCGCCGGGCGCAACCTCCGTCTCCCTCGTGCGTCACATTGCTCGGCCGCAGGGAGAGGGAACCATCTACTTATGCCAGCACGCAGTCCGGTCGAAGGCGACGCTCCGCAACGGCGCTGCCGAGGTCGCCGGCGGCTTTGTTGCCTGGAAGAAAGCAGGGCTCCCGATCGAGAAGCTCCACTAAGACCCGAAGCGGCGCCCGATCAGTAGTCGGCTCGGCTGCATCCGCACCGAAAGCAGCTGCCGCGAGCGTTCGCTAGATGGAGACCTACGGTCACTTCATGGACCGGGTCGCGGCACCAATCCGACCCCATTCACTCGAAGCGCCGCTCCCGACCGGTCGTGGTCCGGCGGAGGAACGGTGGTGCCCCCTGGGTGGAACCACGGGAACCTACGCATTACTGCTCTGGGCGTGTCGATTCAGCGCCCGAACCAGCGGGCCGAGCGAGTCGCGCCGAAGCGCTCCTTCTCGGCGACGAGCGCTGCGGACGGCTCGCTGAAGGCGCCGGTTGGCCTCGGCCCGGAGAGGAAGTCCACCTCGACCTGGCCGACGCGACCCCCTCCGAACTCGATGTAGCACGCTCCCCGCCCGTCGTAGGGCCCCGGTCCTTCTACGCCCCGGATCCTCGCGATCAGCGAGGCGGCGACGACGCGGGCCTGGCCCTCGGCGAACACTCCGGCCATGGGCACGGGCTGTCCGAAGGTGGTGACATCGCCGACGGCGTAGACGCTCGGGATGCCTGTCTCCAACGTCTTCGGGTCGACGGGCACATAGCCGTCATCGGTCATCCCGCTCGCCACGACCACCTCGGGTGCGCGGTGCTTCGGGACACCGAGGAAGAGGTCGTAGGGCATCTCGGTGCCGTCGTCGAGCACCGCGACCCCGTGCGACGGATCGAGCGACATTGGCCGGCGCCCGGGAACGAAGTTGATGTCGCGCTCGGCGAACGCGGCGAGTAGCGCTCGTGAGGTCTCTGGCGACGGGGGAACCGGGCTCCCGAGCGGCATGACCAGGGAGATCTCGCAATCGCCGCGGACACCGCGCGCGGAGAGATGGTCGTGGAGCAGCAGGGCGGCCTCGCTCGGCGCCGGCGGGCACTTGTACGGCGCCCCGCAGACGCCGATGATTACCCGCCCTTCCGAGAAAGTGGCGATCACCTCCCGAAGGCGCTCCGCCCCGGCGACCGAGTAGAACTCGTTCCCGCCCTCGGCGAGCCCCGGCGTCGCATCCAGGTCATAGGCGGCACCGAGCGCGACGACCAGGACGTCGCCGTCGTGTTCGCCGACATCGGTGGTCACGCGCCGGGCCGTGGGATCGATCGCGGTGATCGTTTCCCGGAGGAAGCGCACGCCGGGCTTGACGATCTCGCGGTACGGAAGGCGAACCGCCTCGGGCGTCGCCCTCCCGAACATTACGTCGAGCTTCGAGTAGCCGAAGACGAAGGAGTCGCTGCGGTCGATCAGCACCACCTCGACCTCTTCACCGAGCGCCTCCCACAGCATCGTGGCGAGCTCAAGGCCCCCGAACCCGGCTCCCAGGATCAAGACCTTGCTCTTCATGAGCCGAGCCTAGCCGCGACTCGGTGAGTGAGCCTGGTCGGGCGTGGACAACGCCCCCGGGCGGCTAGCGAGTCTCGTCCGCAGCTCGCCTCAGGCGTTCTCCTTTGTGGCCGTCACGATCTCGTGTGAAACGTAATTGAAACGACGCAGCCACCCACAGTGGAATGAGACGCATGTCGAAAGGGCCTGCCGGCACCCACAAGGTGAGCACCACCTCCGCCGGCGCTCGTCGGGCCGTTGACCAGCGGGGGTCGCCACTCAATCCCGGGCGGGCTAGATCCTCGCCGCCGTCAGGGGCGAAGCACGACCGCCCCGCCGGCGCCGCCCTCGATTGCTGCCGCCAAGGCCTCGGCGGCCTCCTCGAGCGGGAACGTCGCCGCGGTCGAGACCTCGAGCTTCCCGGTCGCGACCAGCTCGGCGAGCTCGCCGAGCGCGGGGCCGTCGGGCTCCACGATCACCGACGAGATCTCGATGCCCCGCTGCTCGTCCGGTGGGTCCTGGGTGATCGTCGCAAGGTGACCGCCGTCGCGGACGGTGCTGATCGCGACGGCTGAGCCGTTGGGCACCGCGTTCGCGGCGGCGGTCACGCCCAACCCGCCGCCAATGGCGCGCGCCTGCACCGACCAGTCGGGGTCGTGATAGTCGAGCACGTGGGCCGCTCCCAGCCGGCGCAGGCGCTCATGGCTGGCTGGTCCCGCGGTCGCGATCACCTCGGCGCCGCGCGCCGCGGCCAGCCCAACGAGCTGCGTGCCGGTCACTCCGCTCCCACCATTGACGAGAACCAGGTCGCCAGGGCGCACTGCCAGGGTTCCGTCGATCACCTGCGTGGCGGTCAGGGCCGGAACCGGGAACGCTGCAGCGGCCTCCCACGAGAGGGAAGCAGGCTTCCGCGCGAGCACCGTCGTCGAGGCGATCAGCAAGGGCGCCCAGGTTCCCTGGTCCCGCAGCGGGAGAGGGTGGCTGAGCACCTCATCACCCGGCTCCCAGTCCTCGACGGAATCTCCGATCGCCGTGATGGTCCCGGCGGCCTCGACGCCGAGCGCCATTGGAGGGGAGCGGCCGACATCCCACTGGCCCGTGCGGACGAACTCCTCCCAGTTGCCGACGCCCGCGGCCCGGATTTCGATCAGGGCCTCGTCGTTCGCGAGGGGGCGCGGATCTGGGAGGTCGATCCGTCCGATAGCACCGCCGAACTCGCTGATACCGGCGGCTCGCATCAAAGAGGCGCCGGCTGAGCGTGGGCCGACTCGGCGATGAAGGGCCGGGGGATGAAGCCTTCGAGACCCTCCGACATCGCCCCCCAGTATCTCACGCCGGACATTGCTGCTTCCATGGAGGGTGTTACACAAAGTACCTCGGGAGAGTGGGCTGCGCGATTGCCGCGCCGTCAGATTCCTGAGCCCTAGGTGACAGCGCGCAGCTGCTCGAAACGCCCACGGGGAGGCTCAACTGACGCGTAGCTTCGCTCAGGCCGCGTTCGGGAAATCGACCCGGCAGCCGCGACGCATTCCGCGAACCCGGACTGCGAGGGCGAGGCTGGCCAGGACGAGACCGAGCGCGCCCAGCACAGGCTGAATCGGCTGAAAGATCGTCACCGCCCCCGATGCGCCGAGCAAAGCCACAACGGCCTTGTTGCAGAGCGGGCAACCGATCGCAAGGTAGGCGAGGAACCCGCCACCAAGGCCGGCCTCCGCAGTGCGGTCACGGACCGCGCGCGGCAGCAGATAGGTGGCGAGCAGGGCTCCTGTGACGACGCTGGTCGAGACCCAGAAGAAGTAGTTCGCCGGACCTGCGGCGATCACTCGGTGGAAGACCGAGTTGGGGATGATCGCGGTCGGGATTCCGAGCACGAGTGCGCTGATCAGCGTTCCCGCCGCCGCAAGGGCGACGAAGCGCAGGCCGAGCGGGTTGCCGGTTGCGTCAGCGCTCAACGCAGCTCACGACCGCAGAGTACCTGCCGGTCGCGGTGCGGAAGCATGCTTAGGCACGCCCGGGAGCTCGATCCAGATCCAGAGCCCAGACAGTGCGGTGAGCCCCGCGACCGCGGCGATCGTCGCCGCGGGGTCGATCGCATCGGCCAGCAGGCCGACGAGCAAGCCACCCACGACGTAGCCCATGTCCCTCCAGAAGCGGTAGACGCCGACGGTGGGTGCTCGGGCCATCGGCGCGACGGAGTCAGAGATCGAGGCGATCAGGGTGGGGTAGACGAGGGCGGTGCCAGCGCCCAATGCGACCGCCGCACCGGCAGCGAGGGCGAGATCGCCGCCAGAGGTGGCCAGCAGCGCAAGGGCGGCGGCCTGGAGAAGCATTCCGGCCACGATCGGCCTCTTGCGGCCGACCCGGTCGGACCAGTGTCCGGTCCAGATCTGCCCGACGCCCCAGACGGCCGGGTAGATGCCGGCGACGATGCCGATCTGCGGGGTGCTGGCGCCGTGGGCGGCGAGGAACAGCGGCACGAGCCCCCAGGCGAGCGCATCGTTCAGGTTGTTGACCAGCCCAGCCTGCGAGCAGGAGCGCAGGGCGGGGGCTTTGAAGGAGGTGAGGAGAAAGGCGTCGCGGAGACGAGGCGACTGGTCGGACTCCGCCGGGTGTGCCTCCTGCTCGAGGGCGACGTGGGACGCGGTGTCGCGGACGAAGATCGCGCTGACCACCAGGGCCGTGACTGCTATTACGGCAGCGGCGATGACCAGCACGTCGCGGGCGACGAACTCAGCTGCAAGCCAGCCGCTCGCGGCCGCGGCGAGCGCGACGCCGCCGTAGCCGGCCGACTCGTTCAGGCCCAGTGCCAGGCCGCGCTGCCGTGGGCCGACGAGGTCGATCTTCATCAGCACGGTCATCGACCAGGCCAGGCCCTGGTTGACCCCGAGGAAGACGTTCGCTGCGACCACCCAGCCCCAGTTGGGTGCGACGGCGATCAGGAGCGGCACCGGAAGTGCGAACGCCCAGCCGGCGATCAGCAGCCGGCGCCGCCCGATCCGCTCCGCGAACGCGCCGGCGGCCAGGTTGGTTAGGGACTTGGCGAAACCGAAGGCAACGATGAAGGAGAGGACGGCGAGTGTCGAGCTGAGGCCGAAGTCATCGGAGCCGATCAGCGGAAGCGTCGAGCGCTCCAGGCCGACCATCGCCCCGACCAGGGCGTTGATCGCGACCAGGAGGGTGAACTGGGCGGCGTTCTCACGCAGCCCGAGCTCGACGCGTGTCTTGGTCACCCGATCGGGGCGCGGGGGCGGCCCGATCGATTCGCGGCGAGGATTTCTGCCTGCCGCTCGGGGGCCGGCGGAATGTCCTCGAGCAGCGCCGCGACGAACTCGTCCTCGGAGCCGAACCCGAGCGCCCGGTTGTTGCGCCGCTCGAATCCGATCGTCGAGGCGGGGTTACCGGAGAGGCCTCGGCCGCAAACCGAGCCGGAGTAGTGGGCCGGATAGAGAAGCAGGTGATCCGGCAGCGCGAGCAGGCGCTCGGTCAGCGAGCGGTAGAGAGTGCGACCCATCTCCTCCGCTGTGAGCTCGCCGTGCGCGTGCAGGTCGGGGCGTCCCGCGTCGCCGACAAGCAGCGCGTCGCCGGTCAGCACCATCCAGGGCTCCTCGCCGCGCCGGTGGTCGGTGACCAGATAGGCGTGGTGAGCCGCCGCGTGGCCCGGGGTTGCGATCGCCTGGATCGCGGTGTTGCCGAGCTCGATCCGCTCGCCGTCGGCCAGCGCGTGATGGTTGAAGTCGACCCCGGCGTCCTCGGGGAGGTACGCGGTTGCGCCGGTCTTCTCGACGAGCTCCGGAAGTCCCGAGACGTGATCGGCTTGCACGTGGGTTTCGATCACCGCGGCGATCCTCGAGCCCTGTCCCTCGGCGAGGGCGATGTAGTCATCGACCAGGTCGATGTGGGGGTCGACGACGGCGAGCTGGCCCGCGGTGTTGCAGCCGAAGAGGTAGGAGGCACACGCGGTCTCGTCGTTCAGCAGCTGACGGAAGTACATCGGGCCTCCTTGCACTCGAGGATCTATTCAAGTAGTCTATTGAATAGCAGATATGGAGGAGAAGGGAAGTAAACAAGCCGTGTTTGAGGCCATCGCCCTGATGGGGAAGGCCCTGGCGAGCCCCACGCGGCTCGAGCTGCTCGAGCTGCTGGCCCAGGCGCCACATGGTGTCGACGAGCTCGCTCGCCTCAGCGGCCAGTCGGTCGCCAACGCCTCTCAGCACCTGCAGGCCCTGCATGCCGCGGGGCTGGTGGAGCGAGAGCGTGAGGGCAACCGTGTGCGCTATGCGATCGCCGGGGAGGAGGCGCTTCGTCTCTGGCTCACCCTGCGTGACGCCTCGGCGTCACAGCTCGCCGAGGTGGAGCGCGCAGCCAGGAGCTATCTCGGCGGCGAGGTCGAGGAGATCGGCCGCGAGGAGCTGCTCGATCGTCTGCGGCGGGGCGAGATCGTCCTCGTCGACGTCCGCCCGGAGGACGAGTTCGCGTCCGGCCACATCGACGGCGCTCGCTCGATTCCCATCGACGAGCTCGAGCGCCGGATCGACGAGCTTCCTGCGGACACCGAGGTGATCGCATACTGCCGCGGGCCCTTCTGCGCCTACGCCCACGAGGCCGTCCGGAGCCTGCAGGCCCGAGGTCGCAGTGCCCGCCGGCTCAAAGAGGGATGGCCGGAGTGGCGTCTGGCCGAGTCCGAGGAAGAGGCGGTCGGGATCACCTGACCGCGGACTGGACGCAGGCCAATCTCGAGGTCCAGGGTTACTGCCTGACCAAGGAAGAGGCCCATGCGCTTCGCTGGGGCCTTCGGTTTTCGACCGGGCTTTGCCTCGCCCTGGTGGTCACCGGCCTCGTGCTCCAATCGGCGGTGCTCATTTTGGCCCTGGTCCCGATCGGGGTGGCCGCCGGCTGGACGCGGCGACATCCCTTCGACCTGATCTGGAACCGCGGCGTCCGCCATCTGACCGGAGCTCCGGAGCTGCCCCCCAACCCGAGACCGCGTCGCCATGCCTTCAAGCTCGGTGCTGCCTGGCTACTCGCGGTTGGGGTTCTCTTCGCCGTTGGTCAGCCGACGGCGGCGCTCGTGCTCGGCGGCGTGCTCCTTGGCGTATGCATGCTGGTGACCGCGACGAGCTTCTGCATCCCGTCGACGCTGCTCGGCATCTGGTCGCGCCGACGGGGGACCGCTGTCCCGACCCGGGTGCCAGATACAACCTGAGAGGTGCGAGATGGAGGCGATTCGCAAGGCGATTGAGACGGCGTCAGGGAAGCTCGCCGAACACCCGGAGATGGCCGTGGGGACGGACGCCACGGCTACGGCCGTGCACGACGAGGGATTGCGCTTTCGCGTGGACGGTCCCAACGGCGCCATCACCACGGATATGTCGGAATCGGTCGGGGGTAGCGCGTCGGCGCCGACACCGGGCTGGCTCATGCGAGCGGCTCTGGCGGCGTGCGATGCCACGACTGTGGCGATGGAGGCCGCCCGCGACGGGATTGAGCTCAGCGACTTGACCGTCTCGGTGGAGAGCGACACGGACTTCCGCGGCGTTCTCGGCGTCGACGGCTCGGCCCACCCAGGTCCGCTCGCGATTCGCGTCCGGATCGAGCTCGCGGCCCCTGACGCCACCGAGGAGCAGCTTCGCGAGGTCGTTCGCCGAGCCGAGGCCCGTTCGCCGGTCCGCGACGCGATCGCCCGCGAGGTGTCGATGAGCACCGAAATCGTGACGGAATCCCCCGTCCCGTCGAGCTGAGGATCAATCAAGGAGAAAACATGGAAGCCACAGGAGCCATCGTCGACAGCCGCGAGCTGGAGACCAAGGTGAAGGACATGTACCGGCACGTCGCCGAGCAGCCCGAGGGCAAGTACCACTTCGAGCTGGGTCGAGCGCTCGCCGAGCGGCTCGGCTATCCGTCCGACGTCCTCGGTCGCATCCCCGCAGGTGCGAGCGAGTCGTTCGCCGGCGTCGGCTACTTCTTCGACCTCGCGGACCTGACCGCGGGGGAAGCGGTCATCGACCTCGGCAGCGGCTCCGGGATGGATGTTTTCTTCGCCGCCGAGCGGGTCGGGACGTCGGGAAGCGTCGTCGGCATTGACTTCACCTCCGAGCAGCTGGCGAAGGCGCGCCGAGTCGCGGCGGAGTCCGGCTACTCGCAGGTCGAGTTCCGCGAAGGGCGCATCGAGCAGCTGCCCGCCGACGGGGAGGCCTTCGACTGCGTGATTTCGAACGGGGTCATCAATCTGGCGCCCGAAAAGGCGGCGGTCTTCGCTGAGGTTGCGCGTGTCTTGAAGCCGGGAGGCCGGCTCGCAATCGCCGACATCATCAGCGAGCAGCAGATGAAAGAGTCAATCGTCTGCGATGCCGACCTCTGGGCCTCCTGCATCGGAGGGGCGGCCCAGCAGGACGCCTACCGCCAGGCCGTTGAGGGCGCGGGCCTTCGCATCCAGGAAATGCGCGACAACCCGTACGAATTCATCTCGCAGCGGGCCAAGGACGCGAGCGCCAAGTACGGCGTGAAAAGCGTTTCCCTGTTGGCTGAGAAGCCCGCCTGACCACGGTTCCGCTCCAGATCCCGGCAAAGAATCCGATCAGTGCGGCCGCCAGCACGGACTAATCATGCTGTCACCAGCCGGTTCCGACTAGTCCGTCCGCAACGAGCAGAGCTGCTTTTCGCGCCGGGGCGCCGTCACTTCTGCTTTGGCGTGAAAGCAGAAGTCGGCGCTCTACTCCCGGAGCCCGGTGGCTTCTAGGGCCTCGGAGCGCTGCTGGTACATGCAGATGCGACGCAGAGCGCCGTCTCGGAACGTGAACGTCCAGGTGACGCGAGCCTGGACCTCGATCCCGTCGCGCCCCGTCGCACGCAGAGTCCACGGCACGATCACGTGCTCCCCGATCTCGATGAACTCCTGCGGCTCGATGCGCTGAGACTCCCAACTCTCGGAGAACTCGGTCCAAAACCGCTGCATCTGGTCCAGCCGATAGATGCCGTGTTGCGGACCCAGCGCGCGAGAGAGGTCCAGCTCGAAATCGGGAGTTGCGTCCCTCAGGGCGGCGTCCCAGTCGCCTTCGTTGTAAGCGCCGATCGCCGCGCGAACGATCTCCACGTTCTCCCGCGACATCTCCTACTCCGACAGCCCTGCGGCTTCGAGGGCCTTCTGGAACCGGGTGCCAGCACCAAGCATCTCGACCCGGATGAGCCTTCCATCGTGGACCTCCCACGACACGAGGACCGGGTTGCCGATGCGGGCTTCGCTTCCAGGCATCAGGCGGGAGATACGCCCGACGCCGATGATCTCATCGCCGCGATCATGAAGCTGATCGATATCCATACTCCCGCCGGGCAAGCTCTCCCACTGCGACCGAACCACGGCGGCAACTTCGTCGTGACCTCGCTTGGTGCCAGGTTCCACGGCTTCCGGGGAGTTGACGTACTCGATCTCAGGAGCAGCCAAGTCGAGGACGCCCGCAAGGTCCCGGCGATTCCAGGCGTCTATGGCACGACGCACAACCTCGACGTTCTCCTGTGACATCGCCTACGCAGTATCTCGCGCCCAGCCGAACATCAAAGTGAGCGAGTCGCAGGTCCAGGTGTGGGACTTCTGCTTTCACGCGAAAGCAGAAGCGAGGTCCAGCCCCGGAACAGGTCTGCCCGCAGACGCTTCCCGGTCAACTAGGGTCGCCTGGTCAATGCACGCTAACCATCGTTATGTATACCTAGGCGCTGTGTCGCGCCCCACGCGTTTGCAGCGCTAAGCGTCACGAAACCGCACGCCCAGCCGTCTCAGCTGTCATTTAGCTGCAGCGGTTGTAGATCGCGGCGGGATCTGGCGCACGCTCGTTGATCACATGAATGGCGCGAACTGGCGATCGGATCGCTGTCGGTGGCACCGTCGTGAGAATGCACGCCACTTAGGCGCGTAAATCGCATTTCGGTGAGAGCGGAGCACCGCAGGCGCGAGAGAGCTCGATCGCAGTGGCGTTTGCCGCTTCAGCTCCCAGTCTCAGTTGAGGTTGACATAAGGCGATCGATGTCACTGGCTCAGGATTGCCTGGCGCTTAGCTCTCGGCCGACTCGTCGGTGACCGCGACGTTGACCGTCGAGCAGCGACCGCAACGCACCCGCACTTTCTTCGTCATCTGCATCGGATGCATTGATTCGGCGAGCACATTGCCGCATTGCACACACACGTAATCGTTGGGGCCATTGCCGCGGAACGCGGGGCGGTCGGGATCCTCTTGGACCGCCGTGCCGGCAGCGAACGGAACCTCCCCCTCGCGGAGCTCCCGCATCACCACGCTCGCCATTTAGATCTCGCCGAGCTTTCCCGTGAAGTCGGCGATCAGAGCGTCGAGCACCCCGGCGACCACCCCCTCCCCCATCGATGCGGGCTTACCCGTGATCTGCGCCTTGGTGTGGATCGTGCCACCGCCGTCGTTGAGCTGGAAGACGACGTCGGCGTTGGCGTGTCCCTGGCCCCCGGCCTCCTTGGACTTGACCCGCAACACCGCGGTGTGGGCATCGGCATCCTTCTCGACGACCTCGACCGTGCCGACGAACTTCATCGACATCGCCCCCATCGCTACGTCGATCTCGGCCTTCGCGGAGTCTTCTCCCGTTGCCTCGATCACCCGTCCCCCCTCGACGCACGGGATCACGCGCTCGAGGTCGGTGACCGCCGCGAAGCTCTCGTCGATCGACTTGGTGGTCGTGAACGAATGCTCCAGGTCCGTCGCCATATCGGTCACTCTCCTTTGCTCGGATGCCTACGAAATGTGCTCGGTATGCTCGGCGCGTGTCGCTTCCGGCAGGTACCCACCAGCTTGGGCCCGCCAACTCGACGCTCTCCGTGCGGACGAGACGGGCAGGGGCGGCGGCGAAGGCCGGACACGACCTTCTGATCCACGTCACCTCCTGGAATGCGACGATCGCGGTCGACGACGATCCCGCGAGTGCGAGGATGGAGCTTCGGGCCGACGCCGGCTCGCTGCGCGTGGTGGAGGGCACGGGCGGGATGCAGGCGCTCGCCGAGGACGACATCGCCAGCATCCAGAAGACGATCGACGACGAGGTGCTGAAGCGCGACGAGATCGAGTTCCACTCCACCCGAGTGGAGTCCGGGAGCGACGGTGACCGGCTCGCGGTGACGGGGGAGCTGACGATCCTCGGCCAGGCGAACCCGATCTCGTTCGAGCTGGACGTCGGTGAGGACGGAACGCTCAGCGCCAGCGCCGTGGTCACCCAGACGGCGTGGGGCATGAAGCCTTACTCGGCGCTGTTCGGAGCGCTCAAGGTCCACAACGACGTCGAAGTCGCGCTGGAGGGACACCTCTAGGCCTCGATCTCAGTCCCGGTAGACCGCCTGCGCGTCGAGCCCGCCCTCGACGCCGGGGGGCAGCGCCCCCGTCCCGTACGAGTACATGGCGACGTCGGCGACCGTCTTGGTCTGCTCCGGGTCGCCCCCGTCGCCCGGCGACCAGCGGCCGTCGGCCCAGGTCAGGCTCTCCGGCGGGGCTTCGAGCGCCACCGCCGCGAGCATCCGGCCCTTCTCGAGGATCCGGCCCGTGGCGGTTCCGATCGCCGCCGCCGTACCCGCGGACGGGGCCGTGTTGTAGCCGTGACCGGTCCCGAAGCGGTCCGTGTCGGCGGGTACGACCTTGACGTCGAGCGCCGGGACACCGAGCTCGGAGGCGACCAGCTCCGCGTAGTCGGCCTCCTTCCCGTCGGACTCCGTGGTGAGGCTCAGCACCATCTTGCCGGTCGGGTGGACCCGCAGGAACACTGCTCGATACGCCTCGTCAGCCATCGCTCTTCTCCTCCTGGTTGCTGTTCGCGCTCGACTCGGCCGCCAACCGCTGGCGCTCCTGGTGGGCCGTCAGGGCGTTGTGCTCCTCCAGGTCGCAGAAGGCCGGTTGAGGCCCGCCGCGCGGATCCGGAGGCACAGCCGGCCTCTCGCAGCCCGGGTAGATGCAGATCTTCGTCTCAGTCTCCATCGCTCCCCCACCCCGGCGTCGTCTTGCCGCGACTCGGGCCGTAGCCGCTCGGCATCGCCACCGAGCTGCCCGGCTCGGGCGTGGCGCTCGCCCACGGCTCCTCCTCGCCCTCGACGGCGTCGGGTAGTTCTGCGGGCAGGGCCGTCGACGGCTCCGCGATCGCCTCGACCACTTTCCGCAACGCCTCGAAGCTGTGACCGCTGACGAGCGCGTCGCAGTGCTCGAGGGCCGCGACCATGCCAGCCGCCCCGACCGAGAAGTCCCTCGCGCCCAGCCTCGGATTCACCCAGACAATGCGATGGGCGAGCCGCGCCAGCCGCTCCATCTGCCGGCCTACGAGCTCCGGGTCGCCCCGCTCCCAGCCGTCGGAGAGGATCACAACGACGGCGCCGCGCGCCATGCCGCGCCGCCCATAACGGTCGTTGAACTCCTTCAGCGCGTCTCCGATCCGCGTCCCGCTGGACCAGTCCGGGGCTGCGGCCGCGGCGCGCTGAATCGCCCGCTCGGGGTTTCGGATTGCCAGCGCACGGGTGACGCGCGTCAGCCGGGTCGCAAAGACGAATGCCTCCACGCGCCGCCCGCTGGCCATCGCCGAGGTCAGGAACTGCAGGTAGGCCCGCGCGTAGGGCTCCATCGATCCCGAGATGTCGCAGAGCATCACCAGCCGGCGGGGCACGATCCGCCTGCGCCTGCGCGCGACGCACACCGGGTCGCCGCCGCTGCGAAGGCTCCTGCGCAGGGTGCGGCGCAGATCGACCCGCCAGCCGTGGTGGGCGCCCTCGAACCGGCGGGTGCGCCTCTGCGGCGTCGCGAGCTGGAGCTGCGTCATCAGCCGGTAGAGGCGCGCGAGCTCGTCGGCGTCGAGGACGTCGAAGCTCTTCTCCGCGAGCACCTCCTCGTCGCTCGCGATCGCGCGCGGGACGTCGACCGCAGTCGAGTCCTCCTCCCCCTCCGTGCTGCGCGACGGCGCGCTCGCGACGTTGGGCCGCCGCCGCTCCGGCCCCGGCTCGGAGGAAGCGGGCGGGCGATCCGAGCTCGGGCGCTCGTCGAGCGGCGCGGGCTCGGTCCGGGGCTCGTCGGGAGGCGCGCCCTCGGCGGTCACCTGACCGGCGCCGAAGACCTCCCTGAAGACCGAGTCGAAGGCGGCAGCATGGAAGCGGTCGGTCACGAACACGGAGCGGGCGGTCCAGTAGAGGCGCCGCCGGCTCACCGGCCGCGTCAGGGTCAGCGCCCGCGCGAAGCCCGCGGAGCGCTCCGGCGTCACCGGAATGCCCGCGGCGCGCAGCCGCTGGCCGAAGACGCCGGCGAGCGGCGCCAGATCGAGGTGGATCGTCTCGACGCCGAAAGCCTGCTCAGCCACTGCTCGACACCAGCTTCTCGATGCCCGCCGCGCGGACCACCTCCTGGTCGTCCTCGTACTTGAGCGCCGAGCCCAGGGTGAGGTCGATCGCCGCCGCATCGAGGGTCTCGATCCCTAGGACCTCGAGGGCCGCCAGCCAGTCGATGGCCTCGGCGATCCCGGGCGGCTTCTGCACGTCGCTCGAGCGCATCCGCGAGACCGCGTCGGCCACCTGCACGGCAAGCGTCTCCGAAGCGCCCTTGACCTTGCGGCGCACGATCTCCACCTCGCGCTCGGGGGTCGGGTAGTCGATCCAGCGGTAGAGGCACCGGCGCTTGACCGCGTCATGGAGATCGCGGGTCCGGTTCGACGTCAGGACGATGATCGGCGGGTGGGTCGCCTGGATCGTGCCGAGCTCGGGGATCGTCACGCCCGTGCCCCCGAGCAGCTCGAGCAGGAAGGCCTCGAAGTCGTCGTCGGCCCGGTCGATCTCGTCGATCAAGAGCACCGCGGGCCGCGGTCCGGGGTGCTCGAGCGCGCGCAGCAGTGGCCGCCGGATCAGGTAGTCGGAGCCGAACAGCTCCTCCTCGCCGAGCGGCTCCTCCCGCGACTCCGCGAGCCGGATGCTGAGCAGCTGCCGTGGGTAATTCCACTCGTAGAGTGCCTCGGCGGCGTCGATCCCCTCGTAGCACTGCAAGCGGATCAGCGGGGTGTCCAGCACCTCCGCCAGCGACAGCGCCGCCTGGGTCTTGCCCACGCCGGCCTCGCCCTCTAGCAGCAGCGGTTGCGGCAGCCGGAGGCTGAGGAAGATCGAGGTCGCGAGGCCCTCGTCGACCAGGTAGTCGACGGCGGCGAGGCGCTGCGCCAGGCTCTCGACGTCGGGAGCCAGCCGGTCGAGCTCGTCGGCCGCGCTCATGTCGGTGCCAGCTCCTCGAGGACTGCTTGGTAGTCCTCGTCGGTGTCCACGTCGCGCGGGATCGGCCCGGCAACCGGCAACTCGACAACCTCGTCGGCGCGCTGTTCGAGGAGCTTCCACACCGCCTTGTCCCCATGGAGGTCGGCGAGCGCATCGAAGACGTCGCGTCCGAACGCGAGCGGGTGCCCGCGTGCGTCGTCGTAGCGGCACACCGCCAGCGGAGCACCGCCCCGACCTGCCAAGAGCGTCGCGACGGTGTCCGCGGTCACGCCGGGCTGATCGCCCAGCATCAGCACAATGACGTCGCAGCGCTCGTCGAGGGCCGCGAGTGACGCTGCGATCGACGACGAGCAGCCTTCGCCGTAATCGTCGTTGACGACCACCTCGACGCCGGACAGATCGACCTCGTCGCGGACCTCGTCCGCCGAGCCACCGATCGCCACGATCGTCTGGTCGAACCCACACTCGCGCGCCACGCCGACAACGTGCCCGAGCAGCGTGCCGTCCCCGTAGGGCAGCAGCTGCTTCGGACGCCCGAGCCGCACCGAGCCGCCGGCGCCGAGCACCAGTCCGGTTACGAAGCGATCAGAATCAGTCGGCGACCGAGGCATGGTCCCCCGCCTCGAACTTGGCCTTGCAGCCCTCCGAGCAGAAGTACACGGTCTCGCCGTCGTGCTCGAGGTGCAGGCTGCTCGGCACCGCGGCAACGGTCATGCCGCAGATCGGGTCGACCGCGAGCTTCGCTGAGTCGGCGGAGGCCGCAGCGGCCGGGGCTGGCGCGTCCGCCGGGGCGCGCACAGACGCCCCGTTGCTTCGCCGTACCTCGACCACCTTCGCGAGCACCGACAGCGCGATCTCGGCGCCGGAGTGCGAGCCGATCGGGATGCCCGCGGGCACGTCGATCCGATCGAGCAGCTCGCCGTCAACGCCGTCGGCCCGGAGCTCGTCGAGCACGCCGGCGCCGCGCTTGGTGCTGGCGACGAGGCCCACGTAAGGCACGCCCAGCTCGAGGCCGCGGCGCAGCGCGTGCAGCTCGTCGCGCCCGTGGGCCGCAACGATGACCGCGAGCTCCTCACCGGTCGGCTCCGGGTCGTGGCCGCCGGAGGAGACCATCTCGAGACCGAGCTCGCTTCCGAGCCGCACGATCGAGTCGGCGGCGGGCGTGGAGCCGACGACGAGCACCCGCGGGAGCGGCGGGGCCGGCTCGAGGAACACCTCGATCGCGCCGCCGGACAGGCACGGGTTCCTCACGGTGACCGCCCCCTCCTCGCGCGCGATCGCCTCCCCCGCGGAGACCTCGACCCCGTTCGGGTCCTCGTCCGGATCCGGGAGGATTCGCAGCAGCACTGGCTCGGCGCGCTCGAGCGTCACGAGCGAGTAAGCCTTGACGCTCGCCTCGGCGCAGACGCCGCCGACGAACCCCTCGATCGTGCCGTCGGCGAGCACTATCGCTACGCTCCCGGGCTGCACGCTCGTGGGGTGCTGGACCCGGACCACGGTCGCGGTCACGAACGGCTCGCGGGCCGCGGCGAGCTCCCGCTGCCGGTCCGACAGCTCGGAGCTGATCATTGCGGCGGCTCGGGGTTCCCCTGCATCGCCGCCCACACCCGCGCGGGTGTGCAGGGCATGTCGACGTGGTCCACCCCATGCGTTTCGTGCAGCGCGTCGATGACCGCGTTGACGATCGCGGGCGGCGAGCCGACGTTGGGCGACTCGCCGACGCCCTTGGCCCCGAGCGGGTGGTGGGGACTCGGGGTGACGGTCTCGCCGAGCTCGAAGTCGGGGCACTCGAGCGCGGTCGGGATCAGATAGTCCATGAACGAGGAGTTGAGGCAGTTGCCGTCGTCGTCGAACGAGATCAGCTCCATCAGCGCGATGCCGACGCCCTCGGCGAGCCCGCCGTGGATCTGGCCCTCGACGATCATTGGGTTGATGCGCACACCGCAGTCGTCGACCGCGATCAGGCGCCGGACGGTGACCTGCGCGGTGTCGGGGTCGACGTCGACGACGGCAATGTAGGCGCCGTACGGATAGGTGAGGTTGGGCGGGTCGTAGATCACCTGGCCGTCGAGGCCGCCCTCCATGCCCTCGGGCATCGGCTCGCCGCTGTAGGCGCGCTCGGCGATCTCCTCGATCATCGCCCCCTGCTCGGGGTCGCCCTTGACGTACCAGCGGCCCTTCTCCCAGGCGAGGTCCTCGGGGCGCGCCTCGAGCATCGTTGCCGCGATCTGGCGCGCCTTGTCGCGCACCTTTCGCGAGACGACCGCCACCGCTGCACCGGAGACCGGAGTGGAGCGGCTGCCGTAGGTCCCGAGGCCGTAGGGCGACTTGTCGGTGTCGCCGTGGCGGACCTCGACGTCCTCCGGCGGGATCCCGAGCTCCTCGGCGACGATCTGCGCGAACGTCGTCTCGTGTCCCTGTCCCTGTGTCTGCGCGCTGATGCTGACCACGGCCTTCCCGGATGGATGTACGCGCAGGTCGGCGCCGTCGTTCATCCCCAGCCCGAGGATGTCCATGTGCTTGCGCGGGCCCGCGCCAACGCCCTCGGTGAAGAATGCAACGCCGATCCCCATCAGCTCGCCGCGGGCGCGCTTCTCGGCCTGCTCGCGCTTGAGGTCCTCGTAGTCGGCGATCTGCGTGGCGACGTCCATCGTCTTCGCGTACTCGCCGGAGTCGAAGGTCCACCCCGTGGCCGTCTCATACGGGAACTGCTCGGGCCGGATGAAGCTCCGCTTCCGCAGCTCGACCGCGTCGATACCCGTCTCCATCGCGAGGGCGCCGACCATGCGCTCGACGAGGTAGACCGCCTCGGTGATCCGGAAGGAGCAGCGGTAGGCGACCCCGCCGGGGGCCTTGTTCGTGTAGACGGCCTTGACCTTGACGTGGGCGGCCTCGAGGTCGTAGGAGCCGCAGACGATGTGGAAGAACCCAGCCGGGAACTTGGTCGGCTGGGCGGTGCTGTCGAAGGCGCCGTGGTCGGCGATCGTGTCGACGCGAAGGCCGGTGATCTTGCCGTCCTTCGAGGAGATCTCGGCGTGCATGACGTAGTCGCGGGCGAAACCCGTTGACATCAGGTTCTCGGACCGGTTCTCGACCCACTTCACGGGGACCCCGGCGACGATCGAGCCGGCGATCGCGCAGACGTAGCCGGGATAGATCGGCACCTTGTTCCCGAAGCCGCCGCCGATGTCGTTGCAGCGGATCCTGATCATGTGCTCGGCGAGGCCGGCGACGTGGGCGTAGACGGTGCGGTGCGCGTGCGGGGCCTGGTTCCCGTTGTAGATGTCGAGCTGGCCGGTCTCCGGATTGAAGTCGGCGATCATCCCGCAGGTCTCGAGCGGCGCCGGGTGGCAGCGCGGATAGATGATGTCGCGGGTGACGACGGTGTCCGCCTCGGCGAAGACGCGATCGGTGGCCGCCTCGTCGCCGGCCTCCCAGAGCGGGCTCGCGAGGTTGTCCTGCTGGCCCTCCTTGTCGTCGCGGATCAGCGGCGCGTCGGGATCGAGTGCCTTGCGCGCGTTGACGACGGCGGGAAGCGGCTCGTACTCGACATCGATCAGCGACAGCGCGTCATGGGCGGAATAGTGGTCGGTCGCGATCACGAAGGCGACCTCCTGGCCCTGGAAGCGCACCTTGTCGCCGGCGAGGACGGCCTGGGTGTCGTAGGAGATGGTCGGCATCCAGGCGAGGCCGAGCGTCTCGAGGTCCTTGGCGGTGACCACCGCGGCCACGTTTGGGTGCGCGAGGGCCTTGGAGGTGTCGATGGAGACGATCTTCGCGTGCGCATAGGGGCTGCGAAGAACGGCGCCGTGGACCATCCCCGGCAGCTCGATGTCGTCGAGGTACGTGCCCTGGCCGCGGATGAAGCGCGCGTCCTCCTTGCGCTTCAGCCGGCCGAAGCCGATCGGCCGCTCGGCGTCGGGACTGGGAATGCTCTCGACCGTTGCCATGCCTATGCCTCCTGTCTCGCCTGGGCGTCGTGCTCGGCGGCCCACCTGACTGCGGCGACGATGTTCTTGTAGCCGGTGCACCTGCAGATCTGCCCGGAGATCGCCGTGCGGATCTCCTCATCGGTCGGATTGGGGTTCTCGTCCAGGAGCGCCCGCGCCGTCATCTGCATCCCCGGGGTGCAGAAGCCGCACTGGAGCGCGTGGTGCTCGTGAAAGCCCTCTTGAACTGGATCGAGCCGGCCGTCAACCTCGAGCGACTCCACGGTGCGGATCTCGTGGCCGTCGCACATCGCGGCGAGCACCGTGCAGGACTTCACCGGCTGGCCGTCCATCAGCACCATGCAGGCGCCGCAGTTGGAGGTGTCGCAGCCCCAGTGGGTGCCCTTGAGGCCCAGGGTCTCGCGGATGAAGTGGACGAGCAAGAGGCGCGGCTCGATGTCGCGGGACACAGCTTCGCCGTTCACGGTCATCGAGACGTTCACTGGGTCTCCTCTCCAAGGGCTCGCGCCGTCGCTCGCCGGAGCGCGCGGCGGGTGAGCACGCCGGCGAGATGACGCTTGTAGTCGACCGGGCCGCGACCGTCGGCGAACGGGGTGCAGTCCGCCGCGGCGATGTGGCCCGCCTCGGCGAACAGCTCGTCCGAGGGTGAGCTGCCGCGCAGCGCTTCCTGGGCCCGCGTGAGGTGGATGGTCGTCAGGCCGACCGCGCTGAGCGCGATGCCGGCGTCGGCAATCGTGCCCCCGTCCATCCAGACCGCCGCCGACGCGGCCGCGATCGCCCAGTCGCCAGCGCGCCGCTCCACCTTCTCGTGGGCGCTGCCGGCGCCGGGGCGCACGGGCAGGCGCACCTCGGTGAGGATCGCGCCCGCCCCCACCGCGGTCGTGTACGGGCCGACGTGGAAGTCCTCCATCGATACGACGCGCTCTCCTTCCGGCCCGCGGATCACGACCTGCGCCTTCGCCGCCGTGCACACCGCGGAGAGATCCTCCGCGGCGTCGGCCTGGCAGAGCGAGCCCCCGATCGTGCCGCGGTTGCGGACGGCGGGGTCGGCGATCACGACCTCGGCGTCGGCGAAGAGGGGGAAGCGCTCGGCCAGCAGCTCCGACCTCAGCAGATCGACGTGGCGGGTGAGCGCCCCGATCCTGATCTCACCGTCGGCCTCGCGGATGTAGGAGAGCTCGGCGACCTCGTTGATGTCGACGAGGTGCGGAGGCGACGCGAGCCGGAGCTTCATCATCGGCAGCAAGGAGTGCCCGCCGGCGATCACCCGGGCCTGCGGGCCGCCCTTGGCGAGCGACGCGATCGCACCCTCCACGGTGGTGGCGCGCTCGTACTCGAACGGTCCCGGAGTCTGCACCGCTACCCCCCGTCCCTCGAAGCCGGGAGCCGCTTCCGTGGCTTGCCGATGTCGTCGCGCTGCTCGTACTGGACCGGCGAATCGGTGCCGATCACCGGCGAGCGCGGCAGCTCCGGCGGGCTCTCGTGGCGGACCGACGGGTAGAGAAGGCGGGCATTGAGGCTCCCGCCCCCCACGTTCCGGAGTACCTCGCCGCCGGCCGGGCTCGCGGCCGCGATCGGCGCCTCGCGGCCGAGGCGCGCGAGCGTGAGCGTGCCGCGCGTGTAGACCTCGCCGATCCGCGGGGCATCGATCTTGGCGCTGTCGGGGAAGTTGCGGAGCCCGGCCGCCGCGGCCCCCGGATAGAGGCCGTCGATGAGGCCGACGGCGTCGCTGAGACCGGTCTTCTTGACGAGCAGGCCCTCGAGGAGGTCGACTCCGGCATCGAGCTGCTCATTGATCGCGACGACGATCTCGTTGACCGGCGCGCTCTTTTCGATGATCTCGGTGACGCCGCCGATCACCTCGTCGAGGCCGGTGGTGATCCGGCGCAACGCGACGATCACCCTGAGGAGGTAGTAGACCAGCGCCAGCACGATCAGGACGACGGCGACGAGCAGCACGACAGCGGGCCCGCTCACCGCTCCTCCTCCCAGTCGTCGACGATCACGTCGAGCGAGCCGCCGTAGTTGGCGACTCCGGCGACGGTCTGGGTCACCTGGTCCCTGGTCGTCAGCAGGAGCGGCGCGGCGTCGAGGTCCGCAGATCCCGCCTTGGCGGTGGCCGCGATCCCCTCTACAGACGGGGCGATGCCCTCGGCGGCGCGCAGCACGCCACTCAGCAGGTAGATGACCATCGGCAGGATCACAACGAGCAGGACGATGCTCCCGATCCAGTAAAGAGTCATCGCGGCCTCCTCTCGGCGACCACGGCGGCCTTGCGCGCGATGCCCGGCAGCGCGGAGAGGATCACGTCGAACTGAGCGTTGATCGCCTTGACGGCGGGCTCGAGCGGGCGCAGGTGCTGCTCCTCGACATCGCTGAGCGCGCTCGACAGGGTCGCAAGGCCATCCGAAATCGACTGCAACCCGCGCCGGACCAGGATCAGCGCGACGGCCAGCACCACGATCACCACGAGCGCGAGGATCACGCTCAGCAGGACGTGGACGTCGGTCGAGCTCACGCCTTGACCTCCTCGCCGAAGCCGTCGGTGAGCGCGTTCATGTAGCCGTCCTGGACCACTGCCTCGTCGACGATCTGGGCGAGCACCGGCGCCGTCGCCTCGAGCTTCGGGATGTGCGCCGTGTTGGCGCCGACCTCACCCGCCGTCTCGAGCAGCCCGTCGACGGACCGCTTGATCTTCGCCACCTGCAGCAGGAGCATCGCCAAGAGGCCGGCGACCGCGAGCGCCGCCACGAGGCCGATGATCAGGGCGATCGTCCAGTAGGTGGTGCCCGAGGTCGCGACTACGGTCAATGCCCCACCGCCGCCTTTCGCAGCGCGCGAGCCGCGTGCAGGATCCGCACGCCGGAGTCGTTGATCCGGTCGACGCCGTCGAGCTCGGCGGTCTGGTCGCGAACCGCCTCCACTCCCCCCTCGGCCGCCTTGGCCTGGCCGGCGATCCTGGCGGCCAGCAGCACGATCGTAGTCACGATCGCCGCGGCGATCGCGATCACGACGATCCCAAGGATGATGCCCACGACCCAGCCCGTGGACGCAGCGATCAGCACCAACAAACCTCGAGCTGATGCGGCTGGATCGCTGTCACGTGCTCCTCCATCACACGCTCCTGCACTGCTCTCCTCCAGTGCCAACCCTAGCGCGCCAGGGTCGTCGGGATCAATGCGACCGGAGCGCGGGTTGCCGGGGCGCTAGCCTGGGCCACGGAGAGGAGCATTGAGCGCCTTGTCGAGTTCCGAACGGATTGCGGTCGACTGGCTGCGGGAGGGGCGACGGGTCGTCAACGCCGCGCTCGTCGACCGGATCGGATCCGCCCCGCTCGACCCCGGCGCTCAGATGCTGATCGACGACCGCGGGAACATCGAGGGATCGGTCACCGGGGGCTGCGTGGAGGCTGCGCTCGTCGACGAGGCTCAGCAGATCCTGGCCGGCGGCGAGGCCAGGGTCGTGACCTACGGCGTCTCCGACGAGGAGGCGGCGGGCGTCGGCCTGATGTGCGGGGGGACCGTCCGCGTGTTCGTGCACGAGTACGGGGGCGATGACCTGGAGACGCTCGAGGCCGCGGCCGTCGCGCGCGCCGCGGACGAGCCGGTGGCCAGGGCAACGCTCGTGGATGGGGATTCGGCCGGGGCCTCGATCACGATCCTCGATGACCGCGTTGTCGGCAGCCTCGGGGTCAGCGAGTTGCTCGATCGCTCCGTGGCGCGGGACGGGCGCGGGCAGCTCGACGAGGGGGTTTCACGCATCCGCCGCTACGGCGCCGGGGGCGAGGTGATGGGCTCCGATCGGGCCGTCTACATCCAGGCCTTCTCGACTCAGCCCCGGATGGTGATCTTCGGGGCGATCGACTTCTCCGCGGAGCTGGCGAGCGTTGCCAGCGACGTCGGCTATACGGTCACGATCTGCGACGCTCGCGAGCCGTTCATCAAGAGCCCACGGTTCTCGCGGAACGCCGAGGTTGTCGTCGACTGGCCCGACCGCTATCTGCAGGGGCAGGAGCTGGGGCCGCGCGACGTGGTGCTCGTATTCACTCACGATCCGAAGTTCGACGAGCCCGCGCTGACCGCGGCGTTGGCGAGTGGCGCGGGGTACGTCGGTGCGCTCGGCAGTCGCCGCACCCAGGAAGGGCGGGTCGAGCGCCTGCGCGCCGCCGGCCTCGACGAGCAGTCGATCGCCAGGATCCACGCCCCCTGCGGTCTCGACGTGGGCGCCCGGACGCCGTCGGAGACGGCGATCTCGATCCTCGCTGAGGTGATCGCAGTCCGCACCGGCCGGGCCGGCGACAGCCTCAAGGAGACGAGCGGTCCGATCCACTCCAAGCCGGCCGTGGAGGCCGGCTAGAGGGCGGCCTCCAACGTTCGCACGCCGGGGAAGTCGATCCAGACGCGCATCTCATCTTTGACGATCGTCACCAGGGGGTTCTCACAATCCGGGCAGCGCAGAACGATTCCGGCGCCGCGAAACACGTGCATCGCCCCCACCGGCCCAGTTGCGCCGCAGTTACGACAAGTCCCAGTAGCTGTTGTCATCTCGACAGCGAACACCTCCTGGAGGAGACCCGCGACCGCGTTGCCATCGAGCATCAACTCGTCCATCTCACCCTCCTGTCGGTCCGAAGCGCTCGGTCTTGATTGCCCGCGGATCGTGCCCGAGGTGCACGAGGCCCTCTGCCACGGCCTCGACGAACGGCGTCGGGCCGCAGACATAGACGTGGGGCCGTTCCGCTGGGCTCGGGCCGACCTCGGCGAGCATCTCCTGGTCGACGCGGCGCGTATACCCCGACCAATCTGGCGGGTGCGACGACGTCAAGGCGTGCACGACCGTCAGGCGGTTGCCGTTGCGGCTCAGTCCCCCGAGCTCTTCGCGGTAGATGATGTCGTCCCAGTCGCGTGACGAGAAGATGAGCCGGGTTTCAGCGTCGCTCCCGACGGCGGCGCGAAGCCGGATCATCGCCATCAACGGCGCGATGCCCGATCCACCGGCGACGAGCAGCAGCGGGCCGCCCTGCGAGGGCTCCCAGACGAAGTAGCCCCCGACAGGACCGCGCAACTCGATCTGGTCGCCTGGCCGTAGCTGGTCGGCGAGGTACGGGGAGACCTCGCCGTCGTCGATGCGCACGACCGTAAGCTCGACCCGAGTGCCGGCCGGCGCCGATGCGATCGAGTAGCTGCGCTCGGCCTGATAACCGTCTTCTGCGGTCAGGCGGACGTCGAGGTGCTGCCCGGCACGATGTCCGGGCCAACCGGGGACATCGAAGGCGATCGTCTTGACGCGAGGCGTCTCCGCGACGACGTCGACGACGGCCGCGACCCGCCAGGTCAGTCGCCCCAGTACCGCTGCTCCTGCCATGGATCTCCGTAGTTGTGGTACCCGTTGGTCTCCCAGAAGCCGGGCTCGTCGGTTGCCACGAGCCGCAGCCCTCGCACCCACTTCGCGCTCTTCCAGAAGTAGAGGTGGGGCACGAGCAGTCGCGCCGGGCCGCCGTGCTCCGGCTCCAGCGGCTCACCGCCGTACCCGAACGCCAGCCACGCCTTGCCGCCGGTGAGATCCTCGAGCGGGAGGTTGGTCGTGTAGCCACCGTCGCAGAACTGCACGACGTACTCGGCCGACGTCTCGATGCCGTCGAGGAGGGTGTCGATAGAAACGCCCTCCCACACCGTGTCGAGCTTCGACCACTTGGTCACGCAATGGATGTCGACCGTGACCTCCTCCCTTGGCAGTGCCTGGAACTGCTCCCAGGTCCAGCGGTGCGGCTCGTCCACCTCGCCGACGATGGTGAAGTCCCACTGATCGAGCGGCACGTGCTGCGTCGGGCCCGCCGAGAGCACCGGAAAGTCTCTGGTCACGTACTGGCCCGGCGGGACGCGGCCCTCCGGAACGTCGTCGCGGTTGCGGCCCCGGAAGCCGCGGGAAATGATCGGCGTCATCTCTCCTCCTTCCGTCGGAGAAGACACTCTTGCAGGTGCGTTACCGTCACCGCATGGACGAGTCAGCGGGCCGGGTCGTCGAAATCAACATCTCGCCGGTGCACGAGGAGCTGCCGGAGTCCATTGACCGAGTGCCGGCCGTCGCGGGGCGCGGACTCCGGGGAGATCGCAACTTCCTTGCCGACTGTGAGCCCCGGCCGGGGCGCGATGACGATCTGACGCTGATCGCGATGGAGGCCCTCGACGCCCTCGCCGTGGAGCACGGCATCGTCCTCTCGGCGGCCGAGTCACGCCGAAACGTCGCCACCCGGGGCATCGACCTGAATGCCCTCGTGGGACGACGTTTCCGGGTGGGCACGGTCGAGTGCGAGGCGATCGAGCTTTGTGAGCCGTGCGCGCATCTGCAGGGGCTCACTCAGCCGGGCGTACTGCGCGGTCTCGTTCACCGGGGTGGCCTGCGCGCCGCGATCGTTGAGGGTGGCGAGATCGCCGTCGGGGACGAGGTCCGGCCGCTCTGAGGGGCTAGCCTCCAAGCGATGTCCACGGAGCGGCTACAGGACGGACACGGCCGCGCGATCTCCGACCTGCGGGTCTCGGTGACGGACCGGTGCAACTTCCGCTGCCAGTACTGCATGCCGGCCGAGGGTCTGCCCTGGCTCGAACGCGCGGAGATCCTCAGCTTCGAAGAGATCGAGCGCCTCGTGCGGCTGCTCGTGGGGATGGGAATCGAGGACGTGCGGCTGACCGGCGGCGAGCCCTTGGTGCGTCGCGAGTTCCCGGCGTTGGTGTCGATGCTGGCGCGGATCCCGGGGCTACAGGACCTGTCCCTGACCACCAACGGCTACCTGCTCGAGCGCCAGGCCGACGCACTCGCGGCGGCCGGGATCACCCGTGTGAACGTCTCAATCGATTCGCTGCAACGGGACCGCTTCTTCCAAGTCACCCGCCGCGACGCCCTACCCCAGGTGCTGCGCGGGCTCGACGCGATCGCTCGCCATCCGAAGCTCCGACCGGTCAAGGTGAACGCGGTCGCGATGCGCGGCTTCACCGAACACGAGGCGCTTCGTTTCGCCGAGTTCGCTCGCTCGACCGCGTACCAGGTGCGCTTCATCGAGTTCATGCCGCTGGACGCCGATCACGCGTGGGAGCCGGACTCCGTCCTGGCCGGCGATGAGATCCGGCGGATGATCGACGCCGTTCACCCGCTGGAGGAGCTTCCACGCGAGCCATCGGCGACCGCCCGGCTCTTCCGCTTCCGCGACGGGCACGGAGAGATCGGCTTTATCAATCCCGTCTCGGAGCCGTTTTGCGCCGATTGCAACCGCATCCGGCTGACCACCGACGGCAAGCTGCGCACATGCCTGTTCTCGCTCCACGAGACCGATCTGCGCGGGCCGGTGCGCGACGGTGCGACGGACCGCGAGCTCGGGCGGATCATCCGCGAGGCCGTCTGGCGCAAGGAGCTGAAGCACCGGATCGGCGAGCCCGGCTTCCGCCAGCCCGCCCGCACCATGAGCGCCATCGGCGGCTGAACTTCCTCCAGTCTGCCTATGCAATGCTTAGGCAGGCATGTCGGGCGACCTCACTCTCGGCGAAGCCGCCAAGGCGCTTGGCGTGAGTGTCGACACCCTGCGCCGTTGGGACCGGTCCGGCAAGCTCCGGACCACTCGCGATGAACGTAAGCGCCGCCGAGTGCCCGCGCGCGAGATCGAACGACTTACCCGCCGCCCGAAGCGCCATCGAGCCGGACACAAGCTCTCGGCCCGCAACCGCTTCCCGGGGGTTGTGACCTCGGTCGAGGTGTCCGGGGTGATGGCCCTGGTCGAGATCGAGGCCGGTCCTCATCGGGTGACTGCGGCGATCACGCGCGACGCGGTCGAGGAGCTTCGCCTGGCGGAGGGGGTGCGAGCGACGGCGACCGTGAAGGCGACCTCGGTGATGATCGAGCGGGAGCCTGAGTGAGGGTCAGTCCTCTCGGACTGTTGATCGCCGCCCTGCTGGTGGCGCTGGCCGGATGCGGCGGGGGCAATGATCGGCCGGATCTGACCGTGAGCGCCGCGAGCTCGCTGACCAACGCCTTCACCCAGTACGGCAGCGAATTCCCTGAGGCGAGCGTCAGATTTTCGTTCGCCGGCTCCGATGAGCTGGCAGCGCAGATCCGCCAAGGCGTGCAACCAGACGTCTTCGCCTCCGCCAACACCGCTCTGCCGAATGCCCTGCATCACGACGGCCTGGTCTCGAAGCCGATGGTCTTTGCGGCCAACCGGCTGGTGATCGCCGTCCCCGCGAACCAGAGCGAGGTCACCTCGGTGAGCGACCTTGCGAAGCCCGGAATCACCCTTGCGGTCGGCTCCCCCTCGGTCCCGATCGGGATCTACACGCGCCAGGTCCTCTCCCACCTCGGCAAGGCCGAGAGCTCGTCCATCCTCGACAACGTGCGATCGAACGAGCCCGACGTCACCGGGATCGTCGGCAAGCTGACACAGGGGGCCGTCGATGCCGGCCTTGTCTATGTGACCGACGTCGATGCCACCGACGGCCAGCTGAAGGCGATTGCGCTCCCGTCGAGACTGCAGCCTTCGGTGGCCTACGCGGCAGCCGTGGTCGGGGGAAGTGGACACCAGCAAGAGGCCCGATCGTTCATCAAAGGGCTGCTCTCGGGCCCCGGCAAGACGGCGCTTCGCCAGGCCGGCTTCGAGCCGCCCCCCAAGTGAAAGCCTCGCCCTGGTTCACGGCGCTCTTGACGGCCGCCCTGGCCGTGGCGTTGACCTTTCTCGCCCTGCCGATTGTCGCGATCTTCGTCGACACATCGCCCGGGCAACTGCTCTCCAGCCTTGGCGATCCGGTCGCCGTCGATGCCCTGCGTCTCAGCCTCGAGACAACGGCGATCGCGATGGCGATCATCATCGTCGTGGGCACGCCGGCCGCCTACCTGCTTGCGACCCGTTCGTTCCCCGGCCACTCGGTCGTGGTCACCCTTGTCGAACTGCCGCTGGTGTTGCCCCCGGCGGTTGCGGGGATCGCCCTGCTCGCGGCGCTCGGGCCTCACGGGATCCTCGGCGGGCTGGTCGAGGACGCCGGTCTGCGCCTCGTCCTGGAGACGGCCGGCGTGGTCGTGGCCCTGACCTACGTTTCAGCACCCTTCTTCTTACGTCAGGCTCAGGCAGCCTTCGCGGCCGTGGACCTCAGCTCGCTCGAAGCATCGCGAACCCTGGGCGCCGGAGAAGCTCGCACCGTCCTGCAAGTCGCAATTCCGGCGGCCAGAGGCGGCCTGGCCGCCGGCTTGGCGCTCGCCTGGGGCCGCGCCCTTGGGGAGTTCGGAGCCACGCTGATGTTCGCCGGCTCGCTCCGTGGCGTCACCCAGACTGTTCCGCTGGCGATCTACGACCGTTTCGCCACGGACTTTCCGGCGGCCCTCGCCCTGTCGGCGGTCCTCGTCGCCATCTCGGCGGCGCTGCTCCTGTCGGTCAAGCTCGTGTTCCGCACTCCGCTCTGGGCAGATGCTCCGCGCTGAGCTGGCCGTTGATCGCAACGGCTTCGACCTCGAGCTGGCGCTCCAGGTGGAGCCCGGTGACTGCCTTGCTCTCGCCGGTCCCTCGGGGTGCGGCAAGACCACGACCCTGCGGGCAATCGCCGGCCTGCTGACCCCCCGCCAGGGCCGCGTGGCCTGCGGGTCCGAGGTCTGGCTCGACACAGCAGAGCGAGTCAACGTCTCCCCGGAGCGTCGGCGCTGCGGCTTCGTGTTCCAGGACTACGCCCTGTTCTCCCACCAGCGCGCATGGCAGAACGTCGCCTACGGGCTGCGCCATGTGCCGCGCTCGGAGCGCCGGCGTCGGGCCTTCGAGCTCCTCGACCGGCTCGGCGTCGCCCATCGGGGCGAGGCTCGGCCGGCGGCGCTCTCCGGCGGCGAGCGCCAGCGGGTTGCCCTGGCCCGCGCCCTGGCCCCCGAGCCGGTCACGCTGCTGCTCGACGAGCCGCTGTCGGCGCTCGACGCTCGAACCCGTCGAGAGGCTGGCCGTGTGCTGAGCGAGGTTCTTGCTGGCGCCGAGATTCCGGCGATCCTGGTGACCCACGACTTCCAGGAGGCCGCGCTGTTCGGTAACCAGGTCGGGGTCCTCGACTCTGGCCGCGTGGTTCAGCGCGGGTCGGCCGCCGAGCTGGCGGCCGACCCGGCGAGCGCCTTCGTCGCCGATTTCTGCGGGGCGGTCGTCCTCCTCGGCACGGCTCGATCCGGCCCCGACCTCGGGACGATCGTCGAGCTCGACGGCGGCGGAGAGGTGGTGAGCACAGCGCGAGCCACGGGACGAGTCGCGGCCAGCGTGTACCCGTGGGAGATCAGCCTCGACCCCCCCAACGCCGTGTTCGGAAGCTCAATTCGGAATCACGTCCGTGCGACGGTTGCCTCCACCACCGTGCTCGGCGGAAGGGTCCGGGTGGGCCTGGCCGCATCTCAGCCTTTGAGCGCCGAGATCACCGAGGCTTCGCTGCGCGAGCTCGGGCTGAGGAAGGGGTCGCAGGTCGTCGCGAGCTGGAAGGCCGCCGCCACCAGGCTGTCGCCGCTCTAGGGGGTCATTAGGCTCAGACTCGGAGGCCAATGACGCGCGAGCTGATCGAGATCTCCGAGGCGCGGCGGCGGGTGCTGGAGCGCTGCGCGCCCCTCGGTTCCGAGACCGTGCCGCTCGAGGAGGCGTTGGGTCGAGTGCTGGCCGAGGACGTGGCGAGCGCCGAGCAGGTTCCCGCCTTCGACAATTCGGCGATGGACGGATTCGCCGTACGCGCCATGGACACCCGCGGCGCGACGAGCGAGGCGCCGGCAACCCTGCGGATCGCGGACGAGTCGCGGGCCGGTAGCCCGGCGGGGCATCGGCTCTCCACGGGCGAGGCGATCGCCATCTCCACCGGCGCCGTGGTGCCGGCCGGCGCCGACGCCGTGGTGCGGGTCGAGGACACCTCGCCGGGCGACAACCGGGTCGACGTCGCGGTTGAGGTGGAGGTCGGCGCCAACGTGCGCCGCGCCGGCGACGACGTGCGCGCAGGCGACCAAGTGCTCGTCGCGGGCACCGCGCTGGGCCCGGCCGAAGTTGGGGTCCTGGCCGCGCTCGGGCGTGCATCGATCCGGTGTTCGGACCGTCCCCGGGTCGCCGTGCTCACCACGGGCGACGAGCTGCTCGCGCCCGCGGAGGCGCTTCGTCCCGGCGGCGTCCGCAACTCGAACGCCTTCTCTGTGCCGGCACTCGTGGAGCGGTCGGGGGCCAAGGTGGCGACGGTCGAGGTCGCCCGCGACGACCCGGCCGCCCTCCGCGCCGCGCTGGAGCGGGCGTTCGAGGCGGATCTGATCGTGGTTTGCGGCGGGGTCTCGGTCGGCGAGCACGACCACGTCCGCCCCGCCCTCGCCGAGCTGGGCGCCGAGCAGGTCTTCTGGGGCGTTGCGCTGCGGCCCGGCAAACCAACCTGGTTCGGGGTCCGGAAGGGCGGATCCGGCGACGGGACGCTCATCTTCGGCCTGCCCGGGAATCCCGTCTCGGCGATGGTCACCTTCATACTCCTGGCCAGGCCGGCGATTCGCGCCCTGCTCGACGCCCCGCCCCAGGATCCGTGGCGGACCACCGCAACCCTCGACGAGGCTTACGAGAAGCGCCCCGGCCGTGCCCACGCGGTGCGCTGCCGCCTGGAGCTTCGCGAGGACGGCTGGCACGCTCGCCCGACGAAGGACCAGCGATCGCACGTGCTCACCTCGATGCTGGGCGCCGATGCCCTCGCGATCGTGCCGACAGCGAGCGGTTCCGTGGCCGCGGGGGAACGGGTCGAGATCGAGCTGCTGGAGTAGGCCCGTCCAAGTGCGCCGCGTAGGATTCCTCACATGAGGGTGCGCGTACGCCTCTTCGCGATGTTGCGCGAGCGCGCCGGACGCGGCTCGTTCGACTTGGCGCTCGCCGACGGTGCGACCGTGGCCGATGCGCTCGAGGCCCTCCGCGCCGACCCGGGCCTCGACGAGATGCTCGGCCGGCTCCCCGTGCGGATGGCCGTGAACCGCGATTACGCCTCGCTCGAGACCGAGTTGGCCTCCGGCGACGAGCTCGCCCTGGTGCCCCCGGTGAGCGGGGGCGCGAGCGCCGTTCACGTCCGGCTGACCGACGAGCGCCTGTCGATCGACGCGCTCTCGCGCGTCGTCGGCCGACCGGGCGCGGGCGCCATCGTCGTCTTCCAGGGCACAACCCGGGACATACCTCGGCTCGATTACGAGGCCTACTCCGAGATGGCGGAGGAACGTATCGCGGCGATCCTCGACGACTGCATCGGCTCCCATGGCCTCGAGGCCGCGGCGGCGGAGCATCGCGTGGGAGCGGTGCCCCTCGGCGAGCCGAGCGTGATCGTCGCGGTATCGGCGGCCCACCGCGAAGCGGCCTTTGCCGGAGCGCGGGAGGTCATCGACCGAATCAAGACCGAGGCGCCGATCTGGAAGCGCGAGGTCACCGAGACCGGCTCCGGGGAGCGTCGGCGCTGGGTGGAAGGTGCCCCCAGGTGAACGAGCCCGAACTGTCCCACGTGGACGCCTCAGGCTCGGCCCGGATGGTCGATGTTGGTGCCAAGCCGGAGACAGAGCGGATCGCGCGCGCCGGTGCGCGTGTTCGCATGTCGGCCGAGACCGCGCGGGTCTTGGAGGCCGGCGATGCGCCGAAGGGCGACGTCCTGGGGACGGCTCGCCTGGCCGGCATCCAGGCGGCGAAGCGCGCCGCGGAGCTCATCCCACTGGCACACCCGCTGCCGTTGACGTTCGCCGACGTCGAGGCGCGGGTCGAAGCGACAGACGGCTTGGTCGTCCTCGAGGCGGAGGTCCGCACCGTCGGGCGAACCGGGGTCGAGCTGGAGGCGATGACCGCGGCGGCCGTGGCCGCTCTTACGGTCTACGACATGGTCAAAGGCGTCGAGCGCGCGGTGACGGTGGAGCGCGTGGCTTTGATCGCCAAGTCGGGCGGGCGGAGCGGCGAGTGGAGGCGCGGCGATGAGGCCGCCGACCTGACGAGCTGAGGTGGGGTCGCTTCGAACCGCGATCGTCACCGTCTCGACCTCGAGGGCGAGGGGTGAAGGAGACGACGCGAGCGGCGACCGCCTCGCCGAGCTCGTGGCGCGGCTGGGTGGCGAGATAGCCGGCCGTGAGTTGGTCCCCGACGATTTCGAGGTGATTGCCGGGCGCTTGCGACATTGGACCGACGACATCGGCTGTGCACTGGTTCTGACCAGCGGCGGAACCGGGTTCGCGCCAACCGATGTGACGCCCGAGGCAACCCGTGCGGTGATCGAACGCGAGGCGCCGGGGATCGCCGAGGCCATGCGGCTCGCCTCCCGCGAACACTCCCGCCACTGGATGCTTTCCCGCGGCGTCGCCGGGATCCGAGGCTCAGCCCTGATCGTCAACTTTCCGGGCAGCCCGCGCAGCATCCCGGAGATGGGAGAGGCGATCGCCGACTCGCTTCCGCATGCGCTCGCGCTCCTCGCCGGCGAGCACCCCGCGCACGACTAACCCTCGCTCACGGTGCCAGCTCTTTGAGCGCATCAGCGACAGCGACGACGTCGGAGCTGTCGTTGTATCCGTGTAGTGAGGTCCGGATGCCGCCACCGCGGGAGCTGACGACCACGCCATGTTCAGCCGCCAGCGTTGCTTGGACCGCCGACGCACTGAGGGTTGTGTGCCGTAGGGAAACGATGTGCCCGCACGCGCTGCCTCCGCCAAGCGCTCGAAATGGCGTCCAGCCGAGTGGTTCCACCTGACCGACCAGCTCCTCAGCGAGGGCGCGGGAGTGTTCGGCGAGAGCCTCGGCCCCAGCTTCGGCAAGCAGCACAAGTGAACGACTCAGCCCGACTGCCGAGCAGTACGACATCGTGGACAGTTCATACCGTCGAGCGTCGTTGGCCAAGACAAGCGTCTCCGCCGTGAAGTTGAACGGTTCGCTGGCTCCCTTCCATCCGACGATCCCCGGCGTGGCGGCGATGAGCTCATCGGATACAGCCAGGATCGCGACGCCGCCGTGCGCAGAGAGCCATTTGTAGCCGCTGCAGACGAGCGCATCCGCGGACCATTCCCGCATGCTGACCGGGGCGGCGCCAGCGAGCTGCGTCACGTCCACGACGATCTTCGCCCCTACCTCGTGAGCCCGTCGTGCGACGGCCGCAAGGTCGAGCGCCGTACCGGTCGCATACTGCACCGCACTGACGCACACCACCGAGGTGGAGTCCGAGATCGCCTCGATCAGGGCCGCGCTCAGGTCCGTGTCCGGGCTGTCCTCCACCCAACGGATCGCGGTGCCCGATCTCTCCTGGGCCGCCAGCCAGGGATAGGTGACGCTCGGGAAATCCGTGGGTACTAGGACGACCTCGCCAGAGCCTGTGGCGAGGGCCGCTGCCATTTGGCCGAGGCCCTCGCTTGCTCCCCCGATGATGGCGATGGAACGCGCCGGCGCGTCCAACAGCGTCGCGGCAGCTGCCCGCAGATCGTCGAGCACGCGAGCCTCGGCCGCATCAGACATTCGCACGTTCCCGTGCTGGGCAACATCGTGGAGAAAGGCCGTCATGGCCTCGACTGAGTCGCGGGGGATGAGGCCCAACGACGCCTGATTGAGATACCGGCTATGCCTCAACGCCACGTACTGGTCGCGTGGGAGCAGAGCGCGCATGATCTTCCTCTCGTAATGCGTAATGACGCGCTACACGACGACGGTGACGAGGCCCAGCGGGAGCGGGCGGCGGAGAGTGATGTAACCGACTGTAGACCTCGACCCGCCGAATGCAAGCGATCTCTGCCTAGAGGCTTGCCGACTCGGCGGTGTGAAGCATCAGAAGAGCTTGCCGACCAAATGGACGGCGGCTTTCCCGAGCACGATCTCCAGGAACACTCCCCCAGCGCCGACAGCGATCCCGACGACCACGATCGCGATGTCCTCGAGCAGCACGCCGAGCGACAACAGCACGACGCCGAGTGCCGGCAGGGTGTCGAGGCCCGAAAACGGCGGCGCGAGGAATGCGCCGAGCGTGCCCGCGAGCACGAGCATCCCGAAGACGGTCTGGCTCAGCCGATGCCCGAACAAAAAACCGAGGCGCCGCCGTGAGATGCGCTCCAGGCGCCGAATCATCCGCATCAGGGCTGCGATGAAGCGCTGCTGCTTGGAGCCGGCCAGGCTCAGTGCGCACCAGCGCCGTGGCAGCCAGATCTGATCGCGACCGGCGATCAACTGGAGCGCGAGCAGCATCGCGATCAGCTCGAACACATGGGTCGCCCCACCCGTCGGCAACGGCAGCGCTGGGACACCGAGCAGCAGCACGAACAGAACCGCGAAGCTCCGCCGCCCGAACAGATTCACCAGGCTCCCGACCGTCTTGTCGCGGTCACCGGCCAGCCAGCCCTCGAGCTCGTGGCTCAGTCTCTCGTGCGGCCGGCCGGCCTCTCCCCCACTCCGTGATGGAGCTGGTGTCCGTGGGGCCGACGAGCGCGATGGGGGGTTTTCAGAACCGACCGGAAGGACCATCATGACCGCAATGCCAAGAACCAGCCCGGCGAGACTCGGGATGACAGATCTTAGGAACCGGAAGGAGTCAGTGAAATGAGCATCGCACAGGCAAAGGAGACGACAATCGGCTTCATCGGCCTCGGGCATATGGGTGGCAACATGGGGCGGATGGAGACAGTTCAAACCGAGACGGGAGCCTGAGCCAGGCTCTCGGTCGATCGAGGGACGTTCGTATGACGATTCAGCGGATGGACAACATTCTCATCGTTGTCGACGACCTCGAGGCTGCCAAAGCGTTCTTCGCCGAACTCGGCATGGAGCTGGAAGGAGAGATCACGGTCGAGGGGCCTTGGGTGGACCAGACCGTCGGGCTCAACGGCGTCCGCGCCACGAACGCCATGATGCGGACCCCGGACGGCCACGGCCGGATCGAGCTGTCGAAGTTCCACACGCCGGCGGCGGTCAGGGCCGAGCCGGCAAACGGGCCGGCGAACACGCTGGGCATCGGCCGCATCATGTTCGCTGTCGACGACATCGACGACGTCGTTGCCCGCTTGCGCAGCCACGGTGCCGAACTCGTCGGCGAGATCGCGCAGTACGAGGACATCTACCGGCTCTGCTTCCTGCGTGGCCCGGAGGGCATCATCATCGGACTGGCCGAGCAGCTCAGCTGAAACCGGAAGCCCGATCAGTCGCGCATGCAGAGCGCCGTGACGACAAGCTTCCAGTTTCCCGGGACGGCCGAGGGTCTCATACGGCGAGGAGTCGAAGGAGTAGGGTCGATCCACCCCTTCACCCCAACCTAGGAGTCACATGGCCGACGGCATGCGCGACGCGGAAGCGAAGGAACTCAGCTCGGGTTGGTGGCTGGTTCTGCTGGTGGGCCTGCTGAGCTTCGTGGCGGGCGTGATCATCCTGATCAAGCCGGGTGACAGCCTGGCGACCCTTGCCGTGATCGCCGGAATCTTCCTGCTCGTCGACGGCATCCTCGAGCTCGCCGAGTCGTTCATGAGCAGCACTCGCAATCGGGGCATAGTTGCGCTGTTCGGGGCCATCACGGCGATCGTCGGGGTGCTCCTGATTCGCCACCCGGTCGGTGGTGTCACGGCGGTCGCGCTGCTGATCGGCCTCTGGCTGATCGTCATCGGCGTGATCCGGTTCGCGAGCTCGTTCGATGAGTACGACCATCGCGGCTGGTACGCCCTCGCGGGCGTCATCGAGCTGATTGCGGGGATCGCGATCGTCGCCAACCCGAACATCGGTTTCGCAACGCTGGCGATCCTGGTCGGCATCGGCTTCATCATCAACGGCCTCGGATTGGGAGCCCTCGGCTGGGCACTGCACGAGGCCCGACGAGAAGCGGGATGAAGCCACGGTTTCCCCGCCAGTAGACACTCTCGCATCGCCGGAGGAGCGCGCGGCCGCTGGCAAGAAAGCGCGCGAGCAGGCCTCGCGTGAGAGCCACGGCGAGTGGGAGCCCGCCGGCGACCGGCGAGATCCCGTCAAGCTTCTCGAGGACCAGGCCAAGAGCCGTGTCCCGGAGCTGGTGCCGATCCGCTACGGGCGGATGCTGGCATCGGCGTTCACGTTCTACCGCGGCGCCGCGGCGATCATGGCGATGGACCTCGCTGACACGCCCCGGTCCGGGCTCGAGGTCCAGGCATGCGGCGACGCCCACCTCTCGAACTTCGGCGCCTTCGCCGCTCCGGATCGCCGCCTGGTAGTGGACGTCAACGACTTCGACGAGACCCTCCCCGGACCCTGGGAGTGGGATGTCAAGCGCCTCGCGGCGAGCTTTGAGATCGCCGGCCGCGACCGCGACTTCACACCCGAGGAGACCCGCACCGCGGTCCTCACCGCCACCCGCGCCTATCGCGAGGCGATGCGGGAGTTCGCGGCGATGCGAAACCTTGACGTCTGGTACGCGCGCCTCGACGCGGACACGCTCCTCGCCGACTTGGCCAAGGTCGTCGACCGCAAGCGAATGAAGGCGGTAGAAAAGAGCAAGGCGAAGGCCGAGAAGAAGAACAGCCTCAAGGCCTTCGATCGCCTCGTTCACGAGGTCGACGGCGAGCCGCAGATCATCAGTGACCCGCCGCTGCTCGTCCCGGCCAGGGAGCTCGTCCCTGACGATCAGCGCCAGATCCTCGAGGAGCGGATCCTCGAGATGCTCGGCCGCTACCGCGAGAGCCTCAAGGGCGACCGCCGCCACCTCTTCGACAGCTACCGGTTCGTGGAGATGGCCCGCAAGGTGGTTGGGGTCGGCAGCGTCGGGACGCGCGCCTGGGTGGTCCTGATGATGGGCCGCGACGGCCAGGATCCACTCTTCCTGCAGGCCAAGGAGGCCGAGGCCTCGGTGCTTGAGCCCTATATCGGCAAGAGCGAGTTCAAAAACCACGGCGAGCGGGTGGTCGAGGGCCAGTGGCTGATGCAGGCCTCAAGCGACATCATGCTCGGCTGGCTACCGGCCACCGGAATCGACGACGCCGAGCGAGACTTCTACGTGCGGCAACTCTGGGACGGCAAGCGGTCGGTCGATGTCGACAACCTGCCGCCGGAGGGACTGGCGATCTACGGCCGGATCTGCGGTTGGACGCTGGCCCGAGCCCACGCGCGATCGGGCGACCGGATCGCGATCGGCGCCTACCTCGGCAAGGGAGAAGCGTTCGACAACGCGATCGCCGACTTCTCCGAGCGCTACGCCGACCAGAACGAGCTCGACTACGCGGCCCTCGCCGACGCGGCCAAGTCGGGCCGCATCGAGGTCGAGACCGACCTCGATTGACGCAAGCGCACGAGCCAGATCCAGTCTCGGTAGACGCTCACCCCGGCCTCCCCCGGATTCCGGCCTCAGCCGGCGCCCTGATCTTCGACGAGGCAGGAAGGCTGCTGATCCTCAAACCCAATTACAAGCGCGGCTGGACGATCCCCGGTGGGCAAATCGAGGCCGACGGCGAGTCGCCGTGGGATGCATGCAGGCGCGAAACGCTCGAGGAGTGCGGCCTCGAGGTCGAGCAGGGCCGGCTGGTGTGCGTCGACTTCCTCTCGCCGCGACCGCGCCCAGACGCACCACCTCGCCCCGGCGGGGTCAGATTTCTCTTCCACTGCGGCGCCTTCAGCGATAAGCGTTTGAACGCGGTCACGCTGCAGGCCGACGAGATCGACGACTATCGCGTCGTCGAGATGGACGAAGCCCTGACGCTCTCAGCGGACCGCTGCGGCGCCGGGTGTCGAAGGCGGCGAGCGCGAAGCATTGCCTTTACCTGGAGAACGGCCGCCGTATCGGCGGCGTCAGCAGTTAGCACCGTCAAGGCCCCGGTACTCTGGGCGAGGAGAGTCGATCGATGTTTCAGGTGCGCATCCACGGACGAGGAGGCCAGGGAGCGGTTACGGCCGCCGAGATGCTCTCGGTCGCAGCCTTCGTCGAGGGTCGGCACGCCCAGGCGTTTCCGAGCTTCGGCTCCGAGCGCACCGGAGCACCGGTCATGTCCTTCTGCCGCATCGACGACGCACCCATTCGCAACCGCGAGCCGGTCGCGAAGCCGGACGGACTGATAGTCCAGGATCCAACCCTGCTGCACCAGGTGGACGTATTCGGCGGGCTGAAGGCGGACGGCCGCGTGTTGATCAACTCCGCCAAGGACCCCGATGCGCTCGGCCTCGCAGACATCGGCGACCGCGTCCGTCCCGATCGCCTGTTGACGGTTCCCGCCACCGAGATCGCCCGCGAGCACCTGGGGCGGCCGTTGCCCAACGCCGTGCTGCTCGGCGCCTTTGCGGCGTTCACCGGCGTGATCTCGCTCGAATCGGTCCTGAGCGCCATCAAGCGTCGCTTCGACGGGCCGATCGGCGATCGAAACGCCGCCGGCGCTTCGGCGGCATACGAGTACGTTCGCGAAAAGATGGAGGAGCCGGCTCTTGCTTGAGCAGATGGAGGGCTCGCAGGCGGTCGGCGAGGCCGTGGTCCGTTGTCGGCCGGAGGTGATCTGCGCCTATCCGATCTCGCCGCAGACCCACATCGTCGAGTATCTCTCCGACGCCGTGCGCAAGAAGGAACTCGATCCATGCGAGTTCATCAGCGTCGAGTCGGAGTTCGCGGCGATGTCGGTGGCGATCGGGGCCTCGGCCACCGGTGCCCGCGCGTACACGGCGACCGCGAGCCAGGGCCTCCTCTACATGGTCGAGGCGGTCTACAACGCCTCGGGCCTCGGCCTGCCGATCGTCATGACGGTCGCGAACCGGGCGATCGGCGCGCCGATCAACATCTGGAACGACCACTCGGATTCGATGTCGCAGCGCGACTCGGGCTGGATCCAGCTCTATGCCGAGTCCAACCAGGAGGCGCTCGACCTCCACATCCAGGCTTACCGGCTCGCCGAGGAGCTGTCACTGCCCGTGATGGTCTGCATGGACGGCTTCATCCTCACCCACGCCTTCGAGGAGGTGGACGTGCCGGGACAGGAGGACGTGGACGCGTTCCTGCCTCCGTATGAGCCGCGTCAGGTGCTCGACCCGGGCGACCCGGTGACTATCGGCGCCCTGGTGGGGCCAGAGGCCTTCACCGAGGTCAGGTACCTCATGCACCACAAGCAGATGCAGGCGCTCGACTCGATCCCGCGAATCGCGAGCGAGTTCGCCGACGCCTTCGAGCGCGAGTCCGGGGGCCTGGTCCGCAGCTACCGGGCCGATGATGCCGAGACGATCGTCGTCGCCCTCGGGTCGGTTCTCGGCACGATCGAGGACGTCGTGGACGACCTCCGCGAGCGCGGCACGAGCATCGGCGCCCTCGGCGTCAAGTGCTTCCGCCCTTACCCCCTCGAGGAGGTCCGCGAAGCGCTCTCGCACGCCAAGCGGATCGTGGTGATCGAGAAGGCGTTTGCGGTCGGGGCCGGCGGGATCGTGGGACAGAACGTCCGCCTGGCGCTGTCCGGGCTTCCGATTCAGGTCCACGACGTGGTTGCGGGCCTCGGCGGACGGGCGATCACGAAAGACTCACTGCACGGCCTCTTCGACGACGTGCTCGCCGACCGCCTCGAGCCGCGCCGCTTGCACTTCCTCGACCTCGACACGGACCTCGTCCAGCGCGAGCTCGAGCGCGCGGCGAGCGGGCGTTCCGGCCCGCACGAGGAGAACATCCTCCGCGATCTCGGCATCGTGGCCGGACGATCACACTGAATCAACGGAGACCCATGCGACGCCAGACCGATGACAGACCTCCCCCCTCCCGCCCCGCCGGCGACCTGCGGGTGGCACCGCACGACATCCGCTTCTACCAGGCGGGCACCTTCGTGGTCGGCAACCGGCTGCTCGACCCCGATGAGCGCTCCGTCCAGGCGCAGGGGGAGCGCTCGAACACCCTCACCTCCGGCCACAGGGCGTGCCAGGGCTGCGGCGAGGCGCTGGGCGCGCGCTACGTGCTCGACGCCGCGATGCGCGCCACCGACGGCCAGCTGATCGCGACCAACGCGACCGGCTGCCTCGAGGTGTTCTCGACCCCCTTCCCCGAGTCCTCATGGCAACTCCCCTGGATCCACTCCCTGTTCGGCAACGCACCAGCGGTCGCGACCGGGGTGGCCGCCGCACTCAAGGTCAAGGGTCGCACCGACGTGCGCGTTATCGGCCAGGGCGGCGACGGCGGCACCGTCGACATCGGCTTCGCGTGCCTGTCGGGGATGTTTGAGCGCAATGACGACGTGCTGTTCATCTGTTACGACAACGAGGCCTATATGAACACCGGCGTTCAGCGCTCGGGTGCGACACCTCCCGCCGCCCGGACCGCGACGACGAAGCCGGTCGGCGAGGAGCCGGGGAACGTCTTCGGCCAGGGCAAGAACGTGCCGCTGATCGCGATGGCGCACGAGATCCCCTACGTGGCCACCGCGACGGTCGCCGAACTGCGCGACCTCGAGCACAAGGTCGAGCGGGCGATGGAGTTCCGCGGCGCCCGCTACATACATGTCTTCGTGCCGTGCCCACTCGGGTGGGGGGCGGCGTCGCGCGACACCATTCGGCTCGCGCGCCTCGTCAAGGAGAGCGGCCTCTTCCCCGTGTTCGAGGCCGAGCACGGCGACGTGGTGAGCGTCTCCAAGATCCGCCGCCCGGTCCCGGTCGAGGAGTACTTGAAGCTCCAGCGGCGCTACGCGCATCTCTTCGGCAAGCACCGCCGCGACGACGTCATCGAGCGGCTCCAAGCGATCGCCGATCGCAACATCAGGCGATTTGACCTGCTCGCCTCCGCCGAGGAGGGCGGCGACCTGCCCGGGGAGGCCACGGACGCCGCCGACCTCCCCGGGGGCCAGCCCGAGGCCGCCGGACGCACGGAGGAGGAGAGCAACCTGATGCGCCTGCTCGCCGAGACGCACCGGGGGGCACAATGAATTTGCTGTCGAGCAGAGCGGGCGAAGCCCGCGATTGCGAGGCAACAGACTGGTGCCGTTGAAATGACTGAGAAGCCTTATGCGATCACGCTCGACGTCGGCTCGAGTCTCGCCAACAAGACCGGGACGTGGCGCACTGAGCGTGCCGTCCACGTCGACCGGATGCCGCCGTGCAACGACGCCTGCCCGGCCGGGGAGAACATCCAGGCCTGGCTGTACGAGGCCGAGGAGGGCGGCGAGGGCTACGAGGGGGCCTGGCGCAAGCTCGTCGAGGAGAACCCGTTTCCGGCGATCATGGGACGGGTCTGCTACCACCCGTGCGAGACCGCCTGCAACCGCGCCCAGCTCGACGAGTCGGTGGGAATCAACTCGGTCGAGGGCTTCCTCGGAGACCTTGCGATCGAACAGGGGTGGCAATTCGAGCCGCCGACCGAGCGCTCGGGCAAACGCGTGCTCGTGGTCGGTGCGGGCCCGTCGGGGCTCGCGGCCGCGTACCACCTGACGCGCCTCGGCCACGAGGTGACGATCCACGAGGCCGGCCCGATGACCGGCGGGATGATGCGCTTCGGGATCCCGAAGTACCGGCTTCCCCGCGCGATCCTGGACGCCGAGGCGCAGCGAATCCTCGACATGGGCGTGACGCTCGAGCTGAACCGCAAGGTGACCAACATCCTCGAGAGCAAGGAGGCGGGTGGGTTCGATGCAGCGTTCCTGGCGGTGGGCGCCCATATCGGCAAGCGCGCCTATATCCCCGCGGGCGAGGCAGCTCGGATCCTCGACGCCGTCTCGCTCCTACACAGCATGGAGGAGGGCGAAAAGCCGCTTCTGGGGCGCCGCGTGGTGGTCTACGGCGGCGGTAACACCGCGATGGACGCCGCCCGGACGGCGAAGCGTCTCGGCGCCACCGACGCAATCGTCGTCTACCGGCGGACCCGGGAGCGAATGCCGGCCCACGACTTCGAGGTCGAGGAGGCCGAGGAGGAGGGCGTGATGATGAAGTGGCTATCCACGATCAAGCACGCCGATGACGGCAAGCTGCTGCTCGAGAAGATGGAGCTCGACGAGACCGGGTTTCCGCAACCGACCGGCCAGATGGAGGAGCTGGAGGCGGATTCGGTGATCCTCGCCCTCGGCCAGGAGGCGGATCTATCGCTGCTGGACGGGGTGCCCGGGCTCGAAGTGGAGGACGGCGTGGTCAAGGTGGGGCCGGACATGATGACCGGCCACCCCGGCATCTTCGCCGGCGGGGACATGGTGCCGGCCGAGCGCACGGTGACTGTTGGGGTCGGCCACGGCAAGCGGGCGGCCCGCAACATCGACGGCTGGCTGCAGGGTCGTCCGTTCGAGGTGCCCCCCAGGCACGAGCTCGCGACCTTCGACATGCTCAACAGCTGGTACTACGCGGATGCGCCCCGCACTCATCGTCGCCGGCTCGAGGCGGCTCGCCGCCGGTCCACGTTCGAGGAGGTCGTGCACGGCCTCGACGAGTCGACGGCGCTCTTCGAGGCGCGCCGCTGCCTGTCGTGCGGCAACTGCTTCTCGTGCGACAACTGCTACGGCGTCTGCCCGGACAACGCCGTGCTCAAGCTCAGCGACGCCGCCAACGCCAACGTGAAGGGCTACGAGATCGACCTCGACTACTGCAAAGGGTGCGGGATCTGCGTCTCGGAATGCCCCTGCGGCGCGATCAGGATGGAGCCAGAAGACATCTAGCCGAACACCGTCCGCTACCAACCGCCAAGCGAGGCGGCCGGCGGCGGATCTCCCTTCCGTGATCGATCTTCACTGCCACATCCTTCCCGGGATCGATGACGGTGCCCGCGATATCGACGAAGCCGCTGCTATGGCGGTGCAGGCTGAGGCGGACGGAATCGCGACCATCTGCGCCACCCCCCACATTCGTCATGACCACGATGTCCGGATCTCCGAACTGACCCAACGCATAGCGACGCTGAACGACGAGCTGGCGCACAGAGGCATCGGCACCCGCGTTGCCGCCGGTGGGGAGCTCGCCGAGACCGCGCTTGATGGCCTTGACCGCGAAGAGCTCGCGAAGATTGCGCTTGGGGGTGGTTGCTGGGTGCTGCTGGAGCCAGCCCCGGGAGCGCTGTCCGACTCGCTTCTTGCCGCTGCGGAGCGGCTATCGGCCCTGGGGTACAGGGCCCTCGTCGCCCATCCCGAGCGCCACCTCGGTGAGGTGGCGATCGAGATCCTGACCGCCCTCGTGCGCAACGGCGCTCTGATTCAGGGAACCGCGGCGCTGCTGCAGGAGGGTGACGAGTCGCCCCTTCTCGATCTGGCAAGGCGCGGGCTCATCCACGTGCTCGGAAGCGACTCCCACTCGGCGCGCATCGGGCGCCCTGTGCGGCTGTCGGCCGGGCTCGCAGCCCTGACTCGCATCCCTACCGTCAAGCGGTACGCAGATTGGGTCGCAGAACTGGCGCCAGCGGGGATCCTTGCCGGCGAGGAACTGGAGCCGCCGTTCCTGCCGGCCTAGACCTTGGTGCGCTCGACGCGGACCTGCGCCGCGAGATCCTCGATCACAGACCGGGAGCCTGTGCCGAGTCCGTGGCGAAGGAAGTTGGTGGCGCCGGCGCCGACGCCCAGCACCAGCGAGCGCTCCCAGTCGGAGCCCTGCGCCCACGCGGCGGCCAGCGCTCCCATCATCGAATCGCCACAGCCCTCGCGGGAACCGCGCTCAAACCGCGGCGGGAACAACTCCAGCACCTCGCCGTCGCGAATTGCGAGGGCGGAATCGCCGCCCCGGGTCACTACGGCTGCCAACGCTCCGTCGTCGATCAGCCGCCGTGCCGCCGACCGAAGCTCAGCACTTGAGCCGACGGGTCCGCCGGCGAACTCCGCGAGCTCCCAGTCGTTCAGCTTCGCCAGCGTGGGCCGGCCCTTGAGCGCGCTGTCGAGCCTCGGACTCGAGAGATCGACGAGCACGGGGGTCCCGTTCGCGCTCACGTCGGAGACGAGATCCGCGTAGAGCTCGGTCGGTAGGACCTCGGGCGGGAACGGGTTGCATACGACGAGCACATCGCTGTCGAGCGCGACGGCGCAGGTGAGGGAGAAGAGCTCGTCCACCTCGTGCCTCGTCGGCGTACCCGGCGGCATCATCGCGAGCAGCTCGCGGGTTCCGGAGCGTCGATCGTGAACGTAGGCGCCGTTCGCTCCGGCCGTCTCGACCAGGCGAAGCTCGCCCGGCAGGCGCTCGAGGAGTGGGCGGATCGTCGCGCCGGTCTCGCCCCCGATGAACCCGCACTGCGCCGGTACGGCGCCCATCTCGCCGACCATCCGTGCCACCCACACCCCCTGGCCGGCAGGATGCACGTGGACCTCGTCCCCGTTCCCACCGCGCTCAATCGTCAACGAGAGCATCGGGTTGGGGCCGAAGATCGCAACCCTTCCCCCACGCCGCGCACCGTCATGATCGGCTTCGCCTCGAAGCTCACCGGCCATCGCCTACCGCTTCTTCTTCCGGCTGGTCGCTCGAGATCGACCAGTGCGCCGCGTGGGCTTGTGACGCTCCCCGCCGAGAACCGAGCGTGCCGCGTCACCCGGTGCGCGCAGCCTGCCAATCGTCCCTTCGAAGAGCTCCGCCTGGCTCGCCATCAGGGCGGCCGTCTCGCGCAGGGCGTCGCCGGCGGACTCCAGCGCCTCGGCCTGGCGTCGCAGCGTCGCTCCACTTTGCTCCATCAGATCAAAGACGACATCGCTCGGAGCGAGCAGCCGCTCGGCCACCTCGGCCTGGAGGCGACGTTCACGCTCGATCAGCTCCTCCACCAGCTCAAGCTGGCGCTGTAGCGGCTCGAGGATCTGGTTGGGAATTTCCGATCGGCCCGTGGCGGACGCCACCGCATCGATCACCGAGTCCATGAGCTTGCGCCATTCGCGGACAAGCTCGCTGCCACTGAGCTCAGGCATCGTCGGCCATCCGGTTGTCGATCATTCCAGCCACGGTGGCAAGGTGCCGCAGCGCAGGGTAATCCGTCTGTGTCCGCAAGATCGCCCTCGCCAGCCTCAGACCAGACGCGTGATCAGAACCGGTCGATTGATGTGATGGGCTACCGACGTGGCGACACTGCCCATCGCCGCGTAGCTCAGTCCGCTGCGACCGTGGGATCCCATCACGACGATCGCCGCATCACGTCGATTCGCCGCTTCGATGATGCAATTCCATACGGGCGTCCCCTCCTCGACGATCGGCTCCGCCTCAAATCCCGCGGCAACCGCAAGCTTCACGCCTTCGGCGGCCACCTTCCCGGCCTCGTCGGCCGCGGCGTCCAACACCTCCCGCGGCACCGTGGGGGACGCGGCACCCCCGAAGAATGGAACGGTGCCGAGCGGCTGCCACACGGTCAGCACGAGCGCCTCGCCGCCTGGACGGAGCAGCCCACCGGCCTGCTCGATCGCCGACTTGGCGTGGTCTGATCCGTCGTAGGCAAACAGGACAGGGCCTGCGCCAGGGTCCGTAGCCATCAAGCCTCCTTGGTCGAGTGGTTTGTCGGCCGTAGTTTCCTCTGCTTCACGCGCCAGGCGTCCGCCGGCGCACCGGGCCACAAACGTGGTTGATGACCTCAGAACGGCCGGTGAAAGGGGACTGTGGTTACGACGACGCCTGGCCGGCTTCGCAGAGCCCTCTTCAGTCGCGGCGCCACACGGCTGTGCAGCGGTTGGTGCCACGGATGCCGGACGACGAGCTCGGGGATGACGATCGTCAGCGTCAGGTCGGGCCGCTGCTCGTGGAGCTCCTCGCGACCTTCGACATGCTCAACACCTGGTACTACGCGGATGCGCCCCGCAGCCATCGCCGGCGGCTCGAGCTGGCGCGGCGCAGGACGACGTTCGAGGAGGTCGTGCATGGCCTCGACTCCTCGACGGCGCTTTACGAGGCCCGGCGTTGCCTGTCCTGCGGCAACTGCTTCTCGTGCGACAACTGCTACGGCGTCTGTCGCGACAACGCCGTGCTCAAGCTGAGCGAGGCCGTGGACGCCAACGTGAACGGCTACGAGATCGACCTCGACTACTGCAAGGGCTGCGGGATCTGCGTCTCGGAATGCCCGTGCGGGGCGATCAGGATGGAGCCCGAGACGATCTAGCCGACCGGGACGGCGCCGGCGGGCTCCCGCGGCGGCCGCCCGAGGCGCTTCTCCAGGTCCAGGACCCTCGCGGTGGTCTTGAGCAGCGTGTCGGGGTTCAGGCTGATCGAGTCGATGTCGAGCTCGACCAGGAACTCGGCCATCTCCGGGTAGTCGGACGGCGCCTGCCCGCAGAGCCCCGAATGGCTGCCGTTGCGCCGGCAGCCGTCGACGGCCATGCGGATCATCTCCTTGACGCCCTCGTCGCGCTCCTCGTAGTCGAAGGCGACGATCTCGGAGTCGCGGTCGACGCCGAGCGTGAGCTGCGTGAGGTCGTTGGATCCGATCGAGAACCCGTCGAACAGCTCCGCGAAGCGATCGATCAGCAGGACGTTGTTCGGGATCTCGCACATGCAGTAGATCTTCAGGCCGTTGCCCTCGCGCTCCAGGCCCAGCTCGGCCATGCGGTCCAGGACGCGCTTCGCCTCGTCCACGCGGCGCACGAACGGCAGCATGAGGACGACGTTGGTGAACCCCATGTCGTCGCGGACCCGCTGCATCGCCTTGCACTCGAGGGCGAACCCCTCCTCGTAGGCCGGATGCGCATATCGCGACGCTCCCCGGAAGCCGATCATGGGGTTGTCCTCCTCGGGCTCGAACGCGGCGCCGCCCAGCAGACTGGCGTACTCGTTCGTCTTGAAGTCGGACATGCGCACGACGACCGGCTTCGGCCAGAAGGCCGCCGCGATCGTCCCGATCCCCTCCGAGAGGCGCTCGACGAAGAAGCTCGCCCCGTCGTCGTGGCTGCGGAAGAGCCGCCTCACGGCCTCGCGCTCCTCGGGATCGGTGACCTGATCCGGGTGGAGGAGAGCCAGCGGATGGGCCTTGATGGACTCGCTCACGATGAACTCCATCCGCGCCAGCCCGACTCCGTCGTTGGGCAGGAACGAGGTCTTGAACGCCAGATCCGGGTTTCCGAGGTTGACCATGATCTCCGTGGCCGGCCGCTCGATCTCCCCGACGTCGGTGCGATCGACGCGGAAGTCCACCTTGCCGTCGTAGATGTTCCCGGTGTCGCCCTCGGCGCAGGAGACGGTGACCATCTTGCCCCCGGGAACGGTGGTGGTGGCGTCGCCGGTGCCGACCACCGCCGGGATGCCCAGCTCACGGGCGATGATCGCCGCGTGGCACGTTCGCCCCCCGCGGTTGGTGACAATGGCGGCCGCGGTCTTCATCACGGGCTCCCAGTCCGGCGTCGTCATGTCGGCCACCAGGACCTCGCCCGGCTTGAAGCTCGAGAGCTGATCCACGTTCTTGATCGCGCATGCCTCCCCGGCGGCGATCTTCTCGCCGACCGAGCGACCCTGGGTGATCACCTCGCCGTCGCCCTCCAGAACGTAGGTCTCGAGCATGGTCGCCCGGCGCTGCGAGGCAACGGTCTCCGGGCGGGCCTGAACCAGGTAGAGCTTGCCGTCGAGCCCGTCCTTGGCCCACTCCATGTCCATGGGCTTGCCGTAGTGGCGCTCGATCTTGATCGCGTAGTCGGCGAGCTCCAGGACGTCCTCGTCGGAGAGGCAGAAGCGGTCGCGGTCGGCCTTGGGGGTCGGGACGTTGCGAACCGTCTGCTTGGTCTCGCCCTCGACGAAGATCATCTTGATCGCCTTGTCGCCGACCAGGCGGCGCAGAACGGCGCGATGACCCTGCTCGTAGGTTGGCTTGTGGACGTAGAACTCGTCGGGATCGACCGCGCCCTGGACGACGTTCTCGCCGAGGCCGTAGGCGCCGGTGATGAAGACGACGTCGCGAAAGCCCGACTCGGTGTCGAGGGAGAAGAACACCCCGGAGGACGCGAGGTCTGACCGGACCATCTTCATGATCCCGATCGAAAGCGCGACCTTGAAGTGGTCGAAGCCCTGGTCGACCCGGTAGTGGATGGCGCGGTCGGTGAAGAGGCTCGCGAAGCACCGGCGACAGGCGTCGAGAAGGCTCTGCTCGCCGTGGATGTTGAGATAGGTCTCCTGCTGGCCGGCGAAACTCGCGGTGGGCAGGTCCTCGGCGGTGGCTGAGCTTCGCACCGCGAGGCTCGTATCGTCTCCGTACTCCTCCCGGAGCCGCCGGTAGCCCTCGAGGATCTCACGGGCCAGGTCATCCGGGAGCCGGGCGCCGTACACGATCTCCCGAGCGCGCTTGCCGCGGCGCGCCAGATCGGCCACGTCGTCGGGGTCCAGATCGTCGAGAGCCTCGTGAAGCCCGCTCCAGGCGTCCGCCTCCTTCAGGACGTACCGATAGGCATCGGCGGTGGTGGCAAATCCGTTGGGCACGACCACCCCCTCGTCGGAGAGCTCGCGGTACATCTCGCCGAGCGACGCGTTCTTGCCGCCCACCAACGGAACGTCGTCGATGCCGACCTCTTCGAAGAAACGGATGTATTGGCCTTGACTCACGGGCTGCTTCCGCCGACCCTCCCAACAGGTAGGCCGATGCTAGTCGAAGCGCGCCGTCGCCACAGGAATCCGTCGGCTCCGGTGGCCGGCAATTGCGGGTCGAGAGGGGGATTGGCCCCGCATATGGGTCAGAAGCGGCCTAGGTCGATCCTGCCCAGCTGTCAGTTGCTGGTGGCGTCCGCCTCGGCTTCCTGTCTGTCCTGGTCCAAGGCCTCCCACCAGGCCGCGACGAAGGCATCTGCCTGCTCCGCAGTCGCGATCCCAGATGCTCTGAGGGATTCCGCGATCACCTGGCCAAGGGTGTAGTGATCGTGATGTGTTGCCTCGGAGTCCAATTTCAAACGTTGGCGTGCAGCTCTCGATCGAACCTGCGTCGGCAGCGCCTCGCTGCTCATCGTCGATGCCCTTCTCGAACTATCTTCGGCGCGGATCGGGCCGGTGTTACGCACGCGTGAACGCGACCGACGCTGGCTGGGACCGGCAACGCACGAAATCCGCCTCTTTCGAGCCTGTCCGTACCAAGTCGAGCGTCTCCCTACCAAGAGTGGAGCCTGCGCATTCGCGAAGCCTTCTTGAATTGGTGGCCCTCCATGCGCCCGAGAAGATCGTCGAGCAGGCTCACTGCCTCGGCGGCATAGGGACCCTTGTTGAGCATCACGCATTCGGCGCGCCCTGCCATCGCTGCGTCCGTGATCTCGGCCCTGGCCCCCGCTCCCTTGTGCACGAACGTGTCGAGAACCTGGGTGGCCCAGATCACGGGCACATGAGCAGCTTCGCAGAGCCAAAGCAGCTCCTCCTGAATCTCGGCCAGCCGCCGATACCCCAACTCAACGGCGAGGTCCCCGCGCGCAATCATGACCGCGAACGGCTGGCGGCCGGCGCCCGCAACGATCAGCTCCGGAAGATTCCGGATCGCTGCCTTGGTTTCGATCTTCGCGATCAGCGCGATCGAGCTGGGGCTCCGTTCGCGACGGGAAAGCTCTAGCTGCAGCTGCTCGATGTCGGTGGGCCGCTGAACGAAGGAATGGCCGACCATGTCGGCGATCTCGGCGACCGTGTCGAGGTCGCGAAGGTCCTTCGGCGTCAATGGATCAAGGCGGAGATCGGTGTCGGGGAAGTTCAGGCCCTTGTCAGCTCTCAGGTGTGTGCCCTTCGGCCCCGCGTGCGTCACCCACAGGATCGCGCCCTCGGCGTCGCGCCGCTCGACGACCAATCCGAGCTTCCCATCGTTGATCCAGACCGAATCTCCCGGTTTGAGCTGCGAAACCACTGCAGGCAGCGAGCATTCGAACTGAAGCGTTGGCTGGCCTTCTCTACGCGCGGCGTTCGCGGCGCGCATCAAGACCCGCTCGCCGATCTGGAGCCTCAACTCACCGGGGAAGGCAACGGCATCCGTACGGGCCCTGGGTCCACAGATGTCCAGGCACACTGCGCAGGGCCGCGGGACCTCACGGGCGGCCTCGCGCACCTGATTGGCCATCGCCCGCCACACCTCCGCATCGTCGTGACCGCAGTTGATCCTGGCGATGTCCATCCCCCGCCTCACGAGCTGGCTCACGAGCTCGCGATCCTCGGCTGCCTCGGAGGGCAGTGTGACCATCATTCGCACACTCCTGTTCGCAGGGGTGGGCCCGAGCGCGGCCTCTGTCTCCTCGCGCAGGAGCTCGTGTCCACGAAAGAAACGCGCTGCCTGTGGCTGTGGGACGGGTGTCTCGGTAGGCGCGTCGATGCGGTCGAGCGCACCGATCACAGCCTCGATGCTCTCGATCACCCGGGCCTCGCACCGGCCCAGGGATGACAGGCCCCACGGCATCAGCTCCAGCTGCAGATCTCGGAGCTCGTTCCGGCGCAGTGCCATGTAACGCGCGAGATTGAGCGCGCTCGCCGCGTAGCGCTCGCGCTCAATCCGTGACTCCCAGGCGGCAAACAGCCGATCGCCTTCGCCGATGACCTCGGCTCGCAGTTGCTCCAACCGCGCGCGAAGGTCGGATGCACTTAGCGATCCCGTCGTCAGTCCCGTGGGATCAGACGGCGTGGCCCCGACGCCCATCGTTCGAGCCTAAGGCCCTCCCTAGCGCGGTTGTATCCGAAGTGTGAACCGCGCTTTCTTGGCAGCCGTGCTTGAAATGACATTTGCCCGGTGTTAGGTTCGCCCCGGCGTCTAGCGAGAGGTGGCCGTGCCGTGTGCCTGGCGATTCCAGGCCAGATAGTCGACGTGACCGACGAAGCCAAGAGGCTGGCTCAGGTGGACGTTGCCGGGGTTCGCCGCAACGTGAGCATCGCCCTGCTCGACGGTGACGACGGTGGAGTCGCGCCCGGGGATTGGGTCCTGATCCACGTCGGGTTCGCCATCTCGAAGGTGGACGAACAGGAGGCGGAGGCAACGCGCAAACTCCTCGAAGCCATGGGCGCGGGCTACGAGCAGGAGCTCGAAGAGCTGAGGGCGAGCGTAATCGAGTGAGCTCGAACCGGCCACCGGCGTCCGACCCGGACCCCGATCGGCACTGCGATTCCAACGACGGTTGCGTGACCTGTGGCGACGTGGCCGTGCCGATGCGCATCCTCGACCTGGACGCCCGGCGCGGCCTGGCTCTGTGCGCGACCGAACGGGATCAACGCGAAACGGTCGAGATCGCGCTGGTGGCCCCGGTGGCGGTCGGCGACGAGCTCCTCGTGCACGCAGGCACGGCGATCGCGGTGATCCGTGGCCGCAACACCCCCGGACGCGGAGCGGAGGAGGTGTTGCGTTGAAGTTCGTCGACGAGTTCCGTGACGCCGAGCTCGGCCGCGCCCTTGTAGCGGAGATCCTGTCGACGGTTGAGCCGGGGCGCCACTACAAGCTGATGGAGGTGTGCGGAGGTCACACCCACTCGATCTACAAGTACGGGATCGGCGACCTCCTACCGGACGAGATCGAGCTCGTCCACGGGCCCGGGTGCCCGGTGTGCGTCATCCCGATGGGCCGCGTTGACGACGGCATCGCGATCGCGCGCCGGGACGGCGTGATCTTCACCTGCTTCGGCGACATGATGCGGGTGCCTGGCTCCGAGCGGACCTTCACGGACGCCAAGGCGGAGGGCGCGGACATCCGGATGGTCTACTCGCCGCTCGACGCGCTCGGTATCGCGAAATCCAACCCCGACCGGGAGGTCGTCTTTTTCGCGATCGGGTTCGAGACGACCGCGCCGTCGACGGCGCTGACCCTGAAGCGGGCGCGCGCGGAGAACGTCGACAACTTCCTGTGCATGTGCAACCACGTGACGATCATCCCGCCGCTCCGGGCGCTGCTGGAGTCGCCGGACCTGCGCCTCGACGGCTTCATCGGGCCCGGTCACGTGTCGACGATCGTGGGAGCGAGGCCGTTCGAGTTCGTTCCCGCCGAATACGGCAAACCGCTGGTCACGGCGGGGTTCGAGCCACTCGACATCCTCCAGGCGATCCAGATGATCCTGCGGCAGCTCGTCGAGGGCCGCTCCGAGGTGGAGAACCAATACAAGCGCGTGGTCCCCTACGAGGGCAACCCGGTGGCTCTTCAGGTCATGTCCGAGGTGTTCGAGCTGCGGCCCCACTTCGAGTGGCGCGGACTCGGTTTCATCTCCCAGAGCGCGCTGAAGCTCACCGATGCGTACACGGATTTCGATGCAGAGCTGCGCTATGAGGTCCCGGGCGTCCGGGTGGCCGATCCGAAGGCGTGCCAGTGCGGCGAGGTCCTGAAGGGTGTGATCAAGCCGTGGGAGTGCAAGGTCTTCGGCACGGCATGCACCCCGGAGCACGCGATCGGGACCTGCATGGTCTCCCCAGAGGGTGCCTGCGCCGCCTATTACAACTACGGCCGCTACGCCCGCGAGAAGGAGCTCGCCTCGTGAGTGGCGACAAGACAGCGGTGAGCGGCGGGCGTCGCAGCGACTCCGACCGCGAGCGCCGGATCCTGGACATCATCGAGACAGCGCGCTCGAAGCGGCCGCGGTTCAAGGACGAGCGCGTGACGATGGCGCACGGCGCCGGGGGCAAGGCGACGCAGACGATGATCGAGGGTCTGCTGGTGCCCGCGTTCAGCTCGGGGACTCTCGACGAGATGGCCGATGCCGGCACGGTCGCGGTCGACGGCCTCGGCCTGGCCCTGACGACCGACACCTTCGTCGTCAAGCCGATCCGCTTTCCCGGCGGGTCGATCGGCGAGCTGGCGGTCAACGGGTCCGTTAACGACCTCGCGGCCGCCGGGGCCGAGCCGCTCGCGATCAGCGTCGCGCTCGTGCTCGAGGAGGGTCTGCCAACAGACGACCTGCGCTTCGAGGTGGAGGCGATCGCCGCGGCGGCCAAGGCGGCCGACGTGGAGATCGTCACCGGGGACACCAAGGTCGTCGAGCGCGGGAACTGCGACGCGATGTACGTCTGCACCACGGGCGTCGGCCGGATCGACTCACGGGCGACGCTCTCCCCTGCCTCGATCCAGCCCGGCGACCGGGTGCTGTGCTCGGGAACGATCGGCGAGCACGGCACGGCCATCATGCTGGCGCGGGGCGAGCTCGGCCTCGAAGCGGGGATCGAATCCGATACCCGGTCGCTGTGGCCGGCGGCGAACGCGCTCATCGATGCCGCCGGGCCTTCGCTCCGCTGCATGCGCGACGCGACGCGGGGTGGCGTGGCGTCGGTCCTCAACGAGCTGGCGCGCGCCTCCCAGGCCTCGGTCCAGATCCGCGAGGCGGACGTCCCCGTGCGGCCCGAGGTGACCGGCGCGGCGGAGATCCTCGGCATCGACCCCATGTACGTCGCCAACGAGGGCGTGTTGGTGGCGTTCGTCGATCGGGAGGCCGCGGATGACGCGCTCGCCGCTCTGCGCGCGGTACCCGGGCACGAGGCGGCGGCGGAAATCGGCGTCGCCGGTGCCGAGCCGCCGGGGATGGTGCTCGTAGAAACGGCCTTCGGCGGCAGGAGGGTGATGGACCTGCTCGCCGGCGACCCGCTGCCGAGGATCTGCTGACGTGCACGAGCTGGCGCTCTCCCGCGCGATCGTCGACACGGTCGAGCGTCATGCCGAGGGCCGGCGCGTGATCTCGGTGCGGATGCGCATCGGCGCGCTGCGACAGGTCGTGGCCGATTCGCTCGCGTTCTACTTCGAGATCGTGTCGCGCCGGACTCCCTGCGAGGGCGCCCGGCTGGAGCACGAGCTCGTGACGGCGCAGCTTGCGTGCCCGACCTGCGGGGAGACCTGGGATCCGGTCCAGCCCGTGCCCAGGTTCCGGTGCCCATCGTGCGGGACAGGCGGCGACGTCATGCGGGGGGATGAGTTCGAGGTGAAATCGATCACCATCGAGGAGGAGGACGCGTGCATCGCACCAAGGTGAAAGTGGCCGAGGACGCCCTCGACGCCAACGAGACCATCGCGCGCGCCAATCGCGACGACTTCGATCGCGCATCCGTGCGGGTGGTGAACCTGATGAGCGCCCCGGGCGCCGGCAAGACCTCGCTGCTGGAGCGGGCGCTCGCCGACCTCGACGGAGTGCGCGCAGGCGTGCTCGAGGGCGACGTTCAGGGCAGCCTCGACGCCGACCGGATCTCCGCTCTGCACGTCCCCGTCACCCAGCTGAACACCGACCCCGGGTTCGGCGGCGAATGCCACCTCGACGCCAACATGGTCCGCTCGGCCATCCCCTCCCTCCCACTGGTCGAAATCGACCTCTTGGTGATCGAGAACGTCGGCAACCTCGTCTGCCCCGCGGAGTTCCGCGTTGGTGAGGACGCCAGGGTCATGGTGGCCTCGGTGGCGGAGGGCGAGGACAAGCCGCTCAAGTACCCGCTGATGTTCAGGACCTGCGAGCTGGTGCTGATCAACAAGATCGACCTCCTCCCCCACCTCGACTTCGACCTCGATCGCTTCCTCTACAACCTGGACGCGGTCAATCCAGACGTGGCGCGGATGCAGCTCAGCGCGCGCACCGGCGAGGGCGTGGACCAGTGGCGGTCCTGGCTGGCCGGCTTGCCCGACCGGGTGGCCGCGGCGGCCTGATGACGCGCACCGCGGCCGCCGAGGCACTGGGCGACCGCGTAGGCCGCCTGCTCGCGTCGCGGACCGAGGCCAACCGCGCCTTCTTCGACGCGGAGGCGGACCGGGTGGCGCGCTGCTGCCACAGGATGGCGGAGCGGTTTGCTGCGGGCGGGCGCCTCGTGGCGCTGGGGCGCTCCCCCGTCGCGCGCTCCGACGCCCGCCACGTCGCGGTCGAGTTCGTTCACCCCGTGATCGTCGGCAAGCGGGCGCTTCCCGCGATCGGACTCGCCGGCGAGGGCGGCTCGCTGCCCTCGCAGGTCGATGCCGTGGCCGAGCCCACCGACATCGCGATCGCGTACGAGGTCGATGACGACGAGACCCGTGAGGCCCTCGCGATCGCCGGGGAGCGCGGCTGCCTGACGATCGCATTCGCGGCTGACGGCGGCGCCGAGTGGGCATTCCTCCCACCCGGGGACGACCCGTTCGTCGACCAGGAGCTGGTCGAGACGCTCTACCACGTGCTCTGGGAGCTCGTCCACGTGTTCTTCGAGCACCGGGGCCTGCTGGAGGGGCGCGAGGCCGCGCCGGTGCACGATGCGGGCGCCTCGAGCTTCCTCTACCCCTTCCTCGCCGCCGGCGAGCGCGATCTCGAGTCGGTGATCGACGACGTGCGACGGTCGGCGCTGATGAAGGCGGACGAGGTCGGTGCGCTCCGCGAGCAGACGCTGACTGACAACCGCGACGTCCTGATCGCCGCTGCCGCCGACCTGCGTGCCCGCCTCGACGCGGGCGGAAAGGTGCTCGCCTTCGGAAACGGCGGCTCGGCGACGGATGCGATGGACCTGGTCGCGGACCTCCGTGCGGCTCCAAGCCGCAATTGGCCCTCGCGCAGGGCGATCGACCTGACGGAGGATCCGGCGATCCTGACCGCGATCGCGAACGACATCGGCACCGAGGAGATCTTCCAGCGGCAGCTCATCGCCTACGGGCAAGAGGGGGACGCCGCTGTCGCGTTTTCGACCAGCGGCAACTCGGTCAACGTGATCGAGGCGCTGGTCGAGGCGCGAACGCGCGGTCTGGCGACGATCGCATTCGTCGGCTACGACGGCGGCCGCGTGGCGGCGGAGGAGCTCGCCGACCACGTCGTCGTCACGCGGTCACAGCACATCCCCCGCATCCAGGAGGCGCAGGCGAGCGGGTACCACGTGCTGCGGGAGCTCGTGGAGGCGACCGAGCCGGCGACGGCGTGAGCGAGCGAGCAGTGGCAAGTGGCCCGCGGCGGGTCCGGGCTCGCGTCTCGGGGACGGTTCAGGGGGTCGGCTTCAGGCCGCATGTCTTCCGCCTCGCGACGGGGCTCGAGCTCGGCGGCCAGGTGCTCAACGACGAGCACGGCGTGCTGATCGAGGTCGAGGGGGCGCCGGAGCGGATCGAGGAGTTCCTGGCCCGCCTGGCGAGCGAGGCTCCGCCGATGGCCGCGGTGGAGAACCTGGCGACGGAGGACGCCCCTGCAAGAGGCGAGCGCGAGTTCACGATCGTGCCCTCGGAGCACGCCGGCGACCCGGACGTCCCGATCACGCCTGACGCCGCCACCTGCGACGCCTGCCTGTCGGAGCTCTTCGATCCCGGCGACAGGCGGTACCGGTACCCCTTCACGAACTGCACCGACTGCGGACCCCGGTTCACGATCGTTACCGGCGTCCCATACGACCGAGCCCTGACGACCATGTCCTCGTTCGAGATGTGCCCGGAGTGCAGGCGCGAGTACGAGGAGCCGCGCGATCGCCGCTTCCATGCCCAGCCGAACGCGTGCCCGGTGTGCGGGCCGCGCGCGCGGCTGGTCGACGCCGAGGGCGATGAGGCCGGAGCCGCTGGGCGCGACCCGATCGAGGCGGCCGCCGCCGAGCTGCGCGACGGGCGGATCCTCGCGGTCAAGGGGCTCGGGGGCTTCCATCTCGCGTGTCGCGCCGACGACGAGCAGGCCGTCGGGACACTGCGGGCTCGCAAGCATCGCGAGGACAAGCCGTTCGCGCTGATGGCGCCCCACACCAGGGCGGTGCGCGAGCTGATCGAGCTCGCCCCAGCCGACGAGGCGCTACTGAGCTCGCCGCATCGCCCGATCGTGATCGCGCGAAGGCAACCGGGCGCCGGCGTCGCGCCCGCGGTGGCCCCCGGCACGCGCGACCTCGGCGTGATGCTGCCCTACTCCCCACTCCACCACCTGCTGCTCGCCGACACGGGCGCGACGCTCGTCATGACCTCGGGGAACGTCTCCGACGAGCCGATCGCCTTCCGCGACGAGGAAGCCCTCGAGCGGCTCGCCGGCATCGCCGACCTCTTCCTGCTTCACGACCGCCCCATCCGCATGCGCACGGACGACTCGGTGGTCCGGGCGCTCACCCCCCAGCTCGGCGCCGAGCCGCTCGTGCTGCGGCGCTCGCGGGGGTACGTCCCGGGGCACCTCGCGCTCCCCGTCGGGGCGCCCGAGCCGGTGCTGGGCTGCGGTGCCGAGCTCAAGAACACCTTCTGCCTCGCGCGGGCAGACCGGGCATGGGTGGGTCACCACATCGGTGACCTGAAGAACTACGAGACGCTGTCGTCGTTCACCGAGGGGATCGAGCACTTCCAGCGCCTGTTCGCGGTCGAGCCGGCCGTCGTCGCCCACGACCTGCACCCGGACTACCTGTCGACCAGGTACGCCCTCGAGCGCGAGGGCCCTGAGCACGTCGGCGTCCAGCACCACCACGCGCATCTGGCCGCCTGCCTGGCGGAGCACGGAGAGACCGGCACGGCGGTCGGGGCGATCTACGACGGCACGGGGTACGGCACCGACGGCACCGTCTGGGGCGGGGAGCTGCTCGTCGGCGGGCTGACGGACTTCGAGCGTCGCGGGATGCTGGCCCCCGTCCGTCTGCCGGGCGGCGACGCCGCCGTCCGGGAGCCGTGGCGGATGGCGTGCGCCTGGCTCGCAGCGGCCTGCCCCGATGAGCGCCCCCTCATCCCGGCTCCGCTGCGCGACCACATCCGGCAGCCCGACTGGGACGCCGTGTGCGGCCTGCTCGCGAGCGGCGTGAACTCCCCCCTGACCAGCAGCGTCGGCCGGCTCTTCGACGCCGTCGCGGCGCTCTGCGGCATCCGGGCGACCGTCAACTACGAGGGCCAGGCCGCGGCGGAGCTTGAGGCCATCTCGGACCCGGCCGAGGGGAGCTCCTATCGGCTGGAGGTGGTGGAATCGGGCACCGGTTCCACGGTCCTGGACGCCCGCGAGACCGTCCGCGCGATCGCCGGCGACCTGGACCGGGGCGCAGGACCGCAGTCGGTCGGTGCCCGATTCCATCGAGCTCTCGCGGAGGCCACCGCCATCGCGTGCGAGCTCGAGGCCGAGCGGGCCGGCACCGACCTGGTGGTCCTGTCAGGCGGTGTGTTCCAGAACCGGCTGCTGCTCGAGCGGACGGTGGCGATCCTCAGTGAGCGCCGGCTACGCGTCCTCTTCCCCACCCGCCTGCCACCCAACGACGGCGGGATCGCCTACGGCCAGGTCGCCGTCGCCGCGGCTCGGGCGGGGGCTCAGGCGCCGGCGTAGGCACTGGGCCAGGGACGCTGCGGGGACGCAGCTTCCACCCGCACGCGTGCATCGACGGCGACCGCCCCATCGGGCGTCGCGACGATGGGATTGAGGTCGAGCTCCGCGATTTCCCTATGGGACTCGACCATCGCGCTCACCCTCAGGAGCACGTCCTCGACGGCAGCCACGTCCGCGAGCGGCGTGTCCCGGTAGCCGGTGAGCAGTGGATAGCTGGCGAGGGAGCGGAGCATCTCCGAGGTGTCCTGGCGCGAGAGTGGGCTGATCCGAGCCGCGACGTCCTTCAGCAGCTCCGCCTGGACGCCCCCCGCCCCGCAGGCGATCACCGGGCCGAAGAGCGCGTCGCCGACCACCCCAACGATCAGCTCCACGCCCCGATCCATCATGCCCTGGACAATGAATGCCTCGCGCTCGACGCCCGCGCTCGAGAGCGCTTCGTCCATCTCCACAGCCGCCCATGAGACCTCGGCTGCGCCCTCCAGCCCCGTCCGTACGGCACCGAGCTCCGACTTGTGAAGGATCCCGGGTCCCACGGCCTTGAGCGCGACGCGTCCGCCAAGGCGGTCAGCGACGTGGCCGGCGGCAACCGGATCGGCTGCGGTCGCCCACTCTGCGACGGCGATCCGGTGGCAATCCAGGAGTCGCATCGCCTCGGGCATCGGTAGCCACTCGAGGCCGCGCCCAAGCGCGTCAGCGATGATCGCCGCCGCTTCGTCCGTGCGTGCATCGTCGAATGTCGGCGGAGCTGAGTCCGGGCGCTCGCGCCAGCGCACGTGGCGCATCACGCGTGCCAGCGCTCGCGCGGCATCCTCCGGGTAGAGATAGGTGGGGATGTGACCTCCCTGCGCCATTGCAGCGTGGTCGCGCTGTGACATGAACACGGCCAGCACCGGCATCTCGGGCGGAAGCTCGGCGACCGCCGCCCGAACAGCGGTCGCCACGTCCTCCGCCTTCGTCAGGAGCGGTCTGACGAAGATGGTGATGAGCGCGTCCACCCCGCCCCAGGAAGCGATCGTCGCGATCGCCTGGCGGTATTGGTCGGCGGTCGCGGTCGCGATCATGTCCACCGGGTTGCCCAGGCCCGCCTCGGGCGCCAGAAAACCTCGGAGCTTTGCCTGGACGTCGTCCGGCAGCGGTGGCACCTCCAGCCCGGATGCCTCACACGCATCCGCACACATGATCCCCGGCCCTCCCGCGTTGGTGATGATCCCCACCCTCGGGCCTTCGGGAAGCGGCTGGTTCGCCAAGAGCGAGGCCACGTCCAGGACCTCGGCGAGGGTGTCGGTCCTCATGACGCCGGCCTGCTCGAAGAGCGCGTCGACGGTCACATCCGACGCCGCGAGCAGCGCGCCCGTGTGCGATGTCGTGGCCCGAGCGCCGGCCGGTGAGCGCCCGCTCTTCACCACTGCGATGGGCTTGTCTCGACCGATCCGCCGGGCCACCCTGGAGAAACGGCGCGGATCACTGAAGGACTCGATGTAAAGGAGCGCCACCTTGGTCTCCGGGTCGGTCTCCCAGTACTCGAGGAAATCGTTGCCGGTGATGTCGGCGCGGTTGCCGATCGAGCCGAACGACGAGAGGCCCAGGCTCAGGTCCGCCGCGAGGTCGATGAAGGCGAGGCCGAGAGCACCGCTCTGCGATAGGAAGCCGACGTTGCCGGCGTCCGGTGTCGATGGTGCAAACGTCGCGTTGAGCCGCGTCTTCGGGCTCGTGTTCAGGATGCCGAGGCAGTTCGGTCCGATGAGCCGCATTCCGGAATCGCGGCAGATCTCCACTAGCTCTCGCTGACGCTGCTGCCCCTCCTCCCCCACCTCCGCGAAGCCGGCCGAGATGACCACCAGGGCCGGGACCGCCTTCGTCGCGCATTGCCGGGCCACGGCGGCAACGTGTGCGCTCGGCACGGCGATCACCGCCAGGTCGACCTCGCCGGGCACGTCTTCGATGGTCCGGTAGGCGCTCACCGACTGGATGACGTCGGCGGCGGGGTTCACGGGATAGACGACTCCCTCGAAGCCGGTCGCGAGCAGGTTGTGGAAGATCTCCCCGCCCACCGTGCCGCGCTTGCGAGATGCTCCGATCACCGCGATCGATCGCGGGCGGAGAAAGCCCTCCACTGCAGCGGCCGCGGCGATCCGGTCCCGATTCTCGAACCGCTCCCGCGCCTCATCCGACAGCGATGTCGGGAACTCGACGTGGATCGAGCCTGGAACGGAGGAGATCTCCACCGGAAACCCCGACTCGCGAAAGACCTCGACCATGCGGTGGTTCTCGGCCAGGATCTCGGCCTCGAAGAGGCGCACCCCACCCTCGGCGGCCGCGTCCGCGAGATGCGCCAGAAGGATCGTCGCAAGCCCCTTACCCTGCAGTGCGTCGGCAATCGCGAACGCAACCTCCGCCCGTTCATCGCCGGCAGAGGAGTAGGACGCGTGTCCCACGATTCGCTCGTCGGCGCCCCTCAGCGCTATCAGGCCGTAGCGCGTCACGTAGTCGACGTCGGCCGCCGACTCGGCCGCGCGCACCAGATCGGCGGCGCCGGTGAAGAACCGAAACGCCCGTGAATCGTCGGAGAGCTCCTCGAGAAACGCTTGGAGCGCCGCTCGATCCTCGCCGCGGATGGGGCGAACGTGCACGGTGGAGCCGTCTCGCAGAGCGACATCCACCTTGCGGTGCTCGGGGTACGCCGCCCCAGATTCCGTATGAAGTACGGAGTCGAAGGGTGGCTCTCTCCCGATGGCATCCACCTCTCCCAAGCCTAACTTGGGTTGAGACACCGCGAGAGGGGAACGCAATGACGACGATCGTGATCGGCTTTGACGGCAGCAGCGAATCCCGCGATGCGCTGCATCTGGGTAGCGCGATGGGACACGCGATCGATGCGGACCTGATCGTGGCCACCGCCTCAAACCCGCGCGTGGACCTGGGAGGGTCGGAGGCCGAAATCTTCGCCGGCATCTTCAACCGTGCGAGGCAGGAGCTTCCTCACCGCGAGTTCGCCATGCGCGAGCTCCGAGACGGCGGTGCCGTTGGGGGCCTCAAGGACCTGGCGGCCGGCGAGCAGGCCGACTTCATCGTGATCGGCTCGACCCACCGCGGGCAGCTGGGCCGGGTGGTTCCGGGGAGCGTCGGAGAACGTCTCCTCTCGGGGGCGCCGTGTCCCGTTGCCGTCGCACCCCGCGGCTATGCCAACACCGACCACTTCGGATTGGGCCTGATCGGGGCCGCCTTCGACGGCAGCCCGGAGTCGGACATCGCCCTCCAGTACGCGTTCGCGCTCGCGAAGCGGCTCGACTCCATGCTGCGGATCGTCACGATCGTGCCGGCCATCGAGCCGGAAGCCGATTCCAGCTTGCGCACCGTGATGCAGGACCACGGCCGTGACGTGCGCGATGCAGCTCTTGATGAGCTCCCGCCCTGGGTCGAGGTCGAATCGGCCCTCGAGGAGGGAGATCCGGCGAGGGCGCTGGCGCGCCACGGTGTCGACCTCGACCTCCTCGTCGTCGGCTCGCGCGGCTACGGCCCTCTTCGAAGGACCCTGCTCGGCGGCGTCTCGGCCGACGTGATGAGGACTGCACCGTGTCCGGTGATCGCCGTCCCGCGAACCGCGGCCCCGGTACCGGCCTGATGAGCCGCTCCGATGACCATCTGAGCCCGCTTGACGCAACATTCCTGGAGCTCGAGGAGGCGGACGCGAGCGCCCACATGCACATCGGGGGCGTCGTGATCTTCGAGCCGCATGGAGATGGCGGCGCTCCCTCCATCGATCGGATCCGACGGGAGGTCGAGGCAAGATTGGGCGGGCTGCCTCGCTACCGCCAGCGACTCTCGAGCCCTGAGACGGGCGGGCTCCACTGGCCGCGTTGGATTGAGGACGAGCAGTTCGACATCGCACGACACGTGGTCGCGAAGGGCCTCCCGGAGCCGCGCGGTGAGAGCGAGCTCCTCGAGTGGGCGGCCGACTATTACTCACGTCGATTGGACCGATCCCATCCGCTCTGGGAGACAGCCGTGGTCGAGCTGGCCGACGGGCGTTGGGCGATGGCCTCCAAGACGCATCACTGCATCGTCGACGGAGTCGGCTCCGTGGACGCCGCGAACATCCTGCTCGACGCGAGCCCGGACGCAAACCCGATGGCACCCTCTGCCGAAGGCCCCGTCCCCCACTCGCGCATCGATCCGTCCGAGGCATCCTTTCCCCAACTGCTGCCGTTGCGGCTGAGCGCCGGCGCCGCCGGCGCCGGCGTTCGCCTCGTCCGAGAGACGGTCGGTCTCGCGGCGGCGGGGCTCCGCCTCGGCGCGCGAGGAGTGGGCGTCTCGCTCCACCCCAAGCAGGCCAAGGAGGCCATGGCGCGCTCACGTGCACTCGTCGAGCTGCTGGTGAAGGACGAGGTGGTTGCCGCTCCCCCATCGAGCATCAACGTCCCAATCGGGACCGGCCGGCGCCTGGCCGTCATCTCCGCTCCGCTCCCGAGACTCAAAGAGATCAAGGGCGCCCTGGGAGGGACGGTCAACGACGTGGTCCTGGCGGCGACCGCCGGCGGTCTCAGGGCCCTGCTCGACAGCCGGGGCGACACGCCGCCACCCCAGGGTCTTCGAGCCATGGTCCCCGTAAACATCCGCTCGGCCGGCGAGCGCCTCGCCCTCGGCAATCGCATTACGACCCTGTTCGTCCACCTGCCGGTTGCCGAGGCGACGCCCGAGGGGCGCTACACGCGGCAGATGGCGGAGGCCGAGAGCCTCAAGTCGGGGTCGCAGGGCACCGGGTCCAGCACCATGATCGACCTTGCGGGACATGCTCCGCCGGTTCTCCACAGCTTCCTCGCACGCGGGCTGTTCGCGAGCCGCCTGTTCAACATCACCGTCACCAACGTCCCAGGCCCGCAGGAGCCGCTATATGCGTTCGGATCCCGGCTGCTCTCGGTCTGGCCGATCGTTCCCCTCGCCGCGAGTCATGCGGTCGGCCTCGCGGTCTTCAGCTACGACGGCCGCATGTACTTCTGCCTGAACGCCGACCGTGACGCGATGCCGGATCTCGACGTGCTGGCGAGCGGCATCTCAGCGTCCCTGGACGACCTTCACGAGCTCGCCGAAGAAGCCGCCTCCGTGGTTACCGCGGACTGAGTCGCGGCTTTTCCCGGATGACGCGACAAGGCGCTGCGCATATGTTCTGCCCATGACCAATACAGACCCCCAAACGAACCCGGGAGATACCCGAACGAGGAGATTGTTCGGAAACCTCAGCCGCTTGGCCTTGCTGCTCGCCCTGGCATATCTGGGCTTCTACGTCTATGGCCTGGTCTTGGGCGTCTTCTCGCCCTTCGAGCTGTGGGGCTTCACGGTCCTGGCACTCGTCTTCACCGCGGCCTTCATCGTCCACATGGTCCGGCTGCGCCGTGCCATGAAGACGCCGGGGGGCCACGAGGCGATGATGCGCGAGGCACACGTCTTCCGCGAGCGTCGCGGCTTCTAGCGGCCCAAGATGAGTACGGTTCGCGAGATGGAACACAGCTATGTGGGTCCCGCATTCGAGGACGCGAAGGTCCGTGACGCGATGCGCGTCGGCGTGATCACCTGTCGGCCCGAGACCAGCCTGTCGGACGTGGCCCGGATGATGGTTGGCTACGACGTCCACTCGGTCGTCGTAGCGGACGTGGACCCGCAGCGCGGCCTCTGGGGGATCGTCACGAGCCTCGACCTTGCGCGGGTGGCGGGCGATCTCGGCTCCGTGACCGCGCGCGACGTCGCAACCACGGACCTCACGACGATCCGATCGAACGAGCCGCTTCGCCGAGCGGCGGAGATCATGGCGGAAGGTGGAATCACCCATGTGATCGTCCTGCAACCGGACAGCGACGATCCCGTCGGCGTGATCTCGGCCCGCGGCCTCGCCGGGGCGCTGGCCTACGGCCGGTCCTGACCGGCCCCGCTCCCTCCTGCCTTGAAGATATGCGCTTGCCGCGTCAGCGAGCGCAGCTGCTCCATGCCCTCATCGAGGTCGGCGAGGTGATGCTCCATCTCGCCCCCGGTGTCCCGTTCGATCTCCCGCATCCAGCCAACACGCCGGTAAAGGTCGGACAGAGCCGCATCGGCGCTCGAAAAGGTCGGATCCATCCGTTTGACCGCCGCGTCCGGCTCGAGGTCCGGCTCGAGGTGGCGGCGCCACTCGAATCGGTGAGCGACGTATCTCGCCGGAATCACGAAATCGAGTTGCTCGGCGAACGCTAGCCATCGAAGCGCGCTCTCGAAGTCGCCGACCGCGGCATCCGCTTCCGCCGCGAACAGCACGAGCGCCAGCGCCTGTTGGTGCTCTCCCTGGTCGCCGGCCTCGTCTCCGGAGGGGCTGAGGTCGGCGAGCTCGTCCTCGGACGGATCGTCCCCGAGCCGGCGTGCGAGGAATGGGCCGAGGTACCTACCCGCGACCTTCACGGGCGGCCACCACAGCCCGGCTCCGGCGCTCACCTCCGTCTGGCCCCGGCTGGGCAGATAGGCCCGGAGGAACTCGGGGGCTCCGCCGGTGATGAGCGCGGCTCGCAGCACGGGTTCGAACGGCTCAGACGCGACGTGGGCGCCGGATACAGCGGCGATCGCCCTTGCGGCCACGTCCGCCTGCTGTGCCGCCAGGCCACCCTGCTTGACCGGAAACCAGGTGGCGTCCCCGGCCGCCCAGACATCTTCGAGGCCGGCGACGCGCATGCTGACGTCCGTCTGCACGAAGCCGCCGTTTCGCTGTGGCAGCCCGGGAACGGCGGGCACCCGAAGGCCCGGAAGGGCGACGACGGCACCGGGGCCGAGCTCCTCACCCGATTTCAGATGCAGCCTGCCGTCGACCACCCGATCGGCCGCCGCCCCCGTTCGAAGCGAGACGCGCGCGTCGGCAAGACGCGAGGCGACCAGTTCGGCCACCGAGCGGCCGAACACCTCGAGGGGAGCTTCCTCATGGGTGACGAGCAGGATCTCGGTCCCATAGAGCCGCCGAGCGTCGCGCTCCGCTGCGGTGAGCAGGGCCAGCTCGTACGCCGCGATCGACCAGCTCACGCCAGGGGGAACGACGAAGGCGATGCGCTCCTGCCCCCTGCGACCGAAGGCCGCCAACACCTCGGGGAAGCCGCTTCGTTCCGCATCGGACCCGAAGGTCAGGCCGCCAGGCACCGCATCGACCGGCCCGGCGCCGATTGCGACCAGCAGGAAGTCGTAAGAGAGAGCCTCCCCGTCCGCGGTCTCCACGGTCTTCATGTCGGGCTGGATCGAGACCACCGTGCCCGGCGTATACCTCGAGCCGGTCTCCTCGGCGACCCGAGCCAGGTCCAGCCGGAGGGCCTCGTGCACCCCGAATGGCTCTGCGACGAGCAGCGGCCGATATACGAACTCCGGCTCCGAGGAGAGCAACTCGACGTCGGTCAGCTCCGGAGACAGCTTCGACAGCGCCAGCATGGCCTCGAGCCCGGCTATCCCTCCCCCCGCGATCAGGACATGCTTGCGCTCATGGGACCCGTTCATGCTCGATCAATCGTCTCACGCGGGCTTCCGCGACCCAGGCGCGTTAGGCTCGCCATGAGGAATGGAGGTCATCGAGCGCGACTCACTGGACGAGCTGTTTGAGGCTCTTAGGCGGCGTGGCTATACGACGATCGGTCCCACGCTGAGCCAGGGCGCGATCGTCTACGACGAGATCTCCTCGACGCGGGATCTACCCGCCGGCTGGACCGACGAGCAGGATGGCGGGACCTACCGGTTGCGGCGGCGCGACGACGACGCGCTGTTCGGGTACGCGGTCGGGCCGCGATCGTGGAAGCACTTTCTCCACCCGCCGGTCATCCGGCTGTGGCAGGCACGACGCGGCGAGGACGGCGGCTTCGAGGTCACCGAGGAGCCGGACGACCCTCCCGCCTACGCGTTCATCGGCGCCAGGTCCTGCGACCTGCACGCAATCGCAACACAGGACAAGGTGATGTTGGAGGGGGCGTACCCGGATCCGGTCTACGAGCGTCGCCGCCGCGACGCGTTCATAGTCGCGATCAACTGCACCGTGGCCGGCGGCACCTGCTTCTGCGTCTCGATGAACACCGGCCCCCGGGCGACGTCCGGCTACGACGTGGCGCTGACCGAGGTGATCGAAGGGGATCGCCACTACTTCGTGGCGGACGCGGGGAGCGAGCGAGGCGGCGACGTTCTCGCCGAGATATCGCATCGCGATGCCGCCGCAAGCGAGGTTGAGGCTGCGTCGGCGGGGGTTGAGCGTGCGGCGGCGAGCATGGGCAGGGAGCTCGAGACCGACGGGATCAAGGAGCTCCTCTATCGCAATTACGAGCATCCCCGCTGGGACGAGGTGTCGGAGCGCTGCCTGACATGCGGCAACTGCACCATGGCGTGCCCGACTTGCTTCTGCACCACGGTCGAGGACGTCACCGATCTCACCGGCGAGACCGCCGAGCGGCGTCGCGAGTGGGACTCCTGCTTCACGATGGACTTCTCATACGTCCACGGCGGCAGCGTCCGGTCGTCGTCCCGCTCGCGCTACCGGCAGTGGATGACGCACAAGCTCGCCACGTGGATCGACCAGTTCGGGACCTCCGGCTGCGTCGGATGCGGCCGCTGCATCACCTGGTGCCCGGTGGCGATCGACATCACCGAGGAGGCAGCCGCGATCCGGGCGACCGACGGCCTCCAGACCACGGAGGGGGGCGCGGATGGCACAGCCACAGGCGATCGATGACCTGATCGCGGACGTTGGGACGTTCGCGGGCCTGGATCGTGCCTACATTGAGTTGATCGCCGGATGCGGCTCGACCACCGGGTTCGACGCCGGCTCGTACCCGTTCCGTGAGGGCGATCCGGCGGACAGCTTCTACCTGATCCGCCACGGCCGGATCGCACTCGAGCTCTTCGCTCCCGGTCGCGGCCAGATGATCGTGTCCACGTTCGGCCCAGGGGAGATCGTCGGCTGGTCGTGGCTGTTCTCCCCCTACCGGTGGCACTTTGACGGGCGGGCGGTGGAGCCGGTGAGGGCGCTCACCTTCGACGGCGCCTGTCTGCGGGACAAGTGCGAGGCCGACCACACGTTGGGCTACGAGCTGATGAAGCGATTCGCATCGTCGATGCTCGCCCGCCTACAGGCCACGCGGGTCCAATTGCTCGATGTCTATGGCAAGCCCGGTGTCTGACGAAAAGCGGCCAGGACCCATGGTTCCCGAGCCATTCCGGGTCGTGGAGACGAGGCGCGACACGGCGGATACCTGGACGCTCGGGCTCGAGGCGGCGAATGGAGCGCCTCCTCCCCGTTTCGGCCCTGGGCAGTTCAACATGCTCTACGCCTTTGGCGTGGGTGAGGTGCCGATATCGATCAGCGGCGATCCCACGGCCTCCGGGCCCCTCGAGCACACCGTGCGGTCGGTTGGGGCGGCGTCCGCCGCGATCTGCGCCGCGCGACCCGGGGAGGTCCTGGGCGTGCGAGGACCGTACGGCAGCTCCTGGCCCCTTCCCCTGGCCGCGGGCCGACAGCTGGTGATCGTGGCGGGTGGCATCGGGCTCGCCCCGCTTCGCCCGGCCGTGCTCGGGGCGCTCGCGGAGAGCAAGCGGTACGAGCGGATCGTCCTGCTCTACGGCGGGCGGACGCCCGACCAGCTTCTCTACACAGACCAGCTCGAGCGGTTCGAGGCGGATGGCATCGACGTCCACGTCACCGTCGACAGCGCGGGAGAGGACTGGAGCGGCCACGTGGGCCTCGTCACGACGCTCTTCGACCGGGCACAGCTGGAACCCGAGCGCACCGTGGCGATGCTGTGCGGCCCCGAGGTCATGATTCGCTTCGCGGTGCAGGCCCTGCGCGATCGGGGAGTGGACGCGAGTGACATCCACGTCTCGATGGAGCGAAACATGAAGTGCGCGTTGACGCAATGCGGGCGCTGCGTCTTCGGGCCCACGTACGTCTGCCGCGAGGGCCCCGTGATGCGGTATTCGGACATCGAGCGCTTCTTCACCATGCGGGAGGTCTGATGGCGGCCGAGCACAAGCCGCGGCTCGCCGTCTGGAAGTTCGCCTCCTGCGACGGCTGCCAGCTGAGTCTTCTCGATTGCGAGGACGAGCTCTTGGCCCTCGCCGACCGGATCGAGATCGCCTATTTCCTCGAGGCCACCCGGGCGGCGGTAGACGGCCCGTACGACCTGTCCCTGGTCGAGGGCTCGATCACCACTGAGGCGGACGCCGAGCGGATCCGTGAGGTCCGGCGGCTCTCGAAGCGCGTGGTGACGATCGGCGTCTGCGCGACCGCGGGAGGCATCCAGGCGCTTCGGAACTTCGCGGACGTCGAGGAGTTCGTGTCGGTCGTCTACGCGACGCCGGACTACATCTCGACACTCGAGACCTCGACCCCGATCTCCGCTCATATTCCGGTCGACTTCGAGCTCCAGGGATGCCCGATCGACAAGCGCCAGCTGCTCGAGGTGATCAGCGCCTTCCTGGCGGACCGCCGCCCCGCGATCGCCCCGCACAGCGTCTGCATCGAATGCAAGCGCCGGGGGAATGTCTGCGTCATGGTCGCCCACGGCACCCCGTGCCTCGGCCCGGTCACCCACGCCGGCTGCGGGGCGCTCTGCCCGAGCTATGACCGCGGCTGCTACGGCTGCTTCGGGCCTATGGAGACACCCAACACGGCCTCCCTCTCCAAATGGATGAGCGGCCTCGGATTGGAGACGCCCGACCTCATCCGCAAGTACCGCCAGCTCTACAGCCAGGCTGAGCCGTTCCGGAGCGAGAGCGAGGCCCTTGAGCGTGGCTGACGCGCGGACGAGGACGATCAAGGCCGACTACCTGGCCCGGGTCGAGGGCGAGGGCGCGATGTACGTGCGGCTGCGCGGAGACGAGGTTCTCGACGTGAAGCTGCAGATCTACGAGCCACCCCGCTTCTTCGAGGCGTTTCTGCGCGGCCGCTCGTTCATGGAGGCCACGGACATCACGGCGCGCATCTGCGGCATCTGCCCGGTCGCCTACCAGACGAGCGCGGCCCAGGCGCTCGAGGACGCCTGTGGAGCGACGGTCGACGGCCAGCTTCGGGCCCTGCGGCGACTCATCTACTGCGGCGAGTGGATCGAGAGCCACGGGCTGCACGTCTACATGCTCCACGCGCCGGACTTCATGGGGTACGAGAGCGCGATGGAGATGGCGCGCGACCATCCCGAGATCGTCGAGCGCGGCCTGCGATTGAAGAAGGCCGGCAACACTCTGATCGCCCTCGTGGGTGGGCGCGAGGTGCATCCCATCAACGTGCGGCCGGGCGGCTTCTACCGGGTTCCGACCAAGGCCGAGCTGCAACGGCTCGTTGACCCGCTCGAGCGCGCCCGCGAGGACGCGCTCGAGACGGTCCGCTGGGCGGCGGGGCTCGATTTTCCGGACCTCGAGCTCGAACACGAGGTGGTGGCGCTGCGCTCCGAAGCGGACGAGTACCCGATCGATGACGGCCGGATCGTCTCCGACCGCGGGATCGACATCGCCGCTTCCGAGTTCGACGACACGTTCATCGAGGAGCAGGTCCCCCACTCCAACGCTCTGCATTGCCGGATCCGGGAGCGCGGCTCCTATCTGGCGGGTCCCCAGGCCCGATTTACGCTCAATTTCGACCGCCTCTCGCCCCTGGCGCGCGATGCCGCCGTCGATGCGGGCCTGGACGGCTCGTGCAGGAACCCGTTCCAGAGCATCGTCGTGCGCAGCGTCGAGATCCTCTACGCCTTCGATGAAGCTCTGCGCCTGATCGCGGAATACGAGCCGCCGGACCGGGCGGCGGTCGAGCTTGAGCCGCAACCGGCGATTGGCTTCGGGGTGAGCGAGGCTCCGCGCGGCCTCCTGTACCACCGCTACGAGATCGACGGTGACGGCACGATCAAGGACGCCAAGATCGTGCCGCCGACCTCGCAGAACCAGGCCGCGATCGAGCAGGACCTGTACGCGTTCGTGGCCCGGCACGCGGGATTGCCCGACGGCGAGCTCTCGCTTCGCTGCGAGCAGGCGATTCGCAACTACGACCCCTGCATCTCCTGCGCGACTCACTTCCTGAAGCTCGAGGTGGAGCGCGAATGAGGCCCGCCGCGTGATAACCCCCTCCAAGGTGATCGGCGTTGGCAACAGGTGGCGCGGCGATGACGCCGCGGGGCTGGCGGCGGCTCGCCGAGTCCGGGCCATGCCCGGCCTCGAGGTCGAGGTGGACGAGCTGGAGGGCGATCTCACCTCCCTGATCGATGCGTGGGACGGCAGCGAGCACGTCATCGTCATCGACGCTGTCAGCTCAGGCGCAGAGCCGGGGGCCCTTCACAAGCTCGATGCGCGCGCTACGACCCTCCCCCGCGACCTCAGCCGCCACTCGACCCACGCGGTGGGGCTCGCCACAGCGATCGAGCTCGGGCGTGCCCTGGATCGCCTGCCCGCGCGCTTGATCGTGTTCGGGATCGAGGGCCAGTGCTTCGATGCCGGCGCCGGGCTCAGCCCGCGCGTCGAAGACGCAATCGCACGGACGGTCATTGCCGTCGTGGACGAGCTTCGCGCTCGGACCGCAACAAGCGGCTGACGCTCGATTTTCCGCTGAGTTCCCGCAGACGCGTCGGCAACCGCGACCGTAGTCGGTAATTTCCCGCAATCTACGTGTGCCTATTGGCGGATGGCACGATTCGACGTAGCTCATAGTCTGTCGGGCGCCAGCCTCGATGAAGCCAATGCACCACACCACCTGTCCAGCCGTCGTTCTTCCCGCCTCATGAGTGGGCGGGTGGCCATCGTCGGGGGCGGCGTCGCAGGCCTCGAGGCGCTGCTGGCGCTCCACGATCTCGCCGGGGATCGCGCCGAGGTGACCCTCGTGGCCCCCGATCCCGACTTCCTCTATAAGCCGCTGCTGGTCGAGGAGCCGTTCGACCTGGGACCAGCTGAGCAGCACGCTCTGGCACCGGTGGCGGAGGAGCTGGGCGCTCGGTTCCTACTACGCGCCGTGCGCCGCGTCGACGCCGCCGCACACGCACTCGACCTTGAAGACGGACAGAGGCTCGACTATGACTACGCGGTCGTCTGCACGGGCGGGCGGTTTCACCCGGCCTTTGAGGGCGTTACGACCTTTCCCGCCGCGCACGAGCCGCTTCGAATCAACGAGCTCTTGCGCGCCGGCGGAGCGAGCAGGCAGATCTTCTTTGTCGTGCCAAGCGGGGTCACCTGGGCGTTGCCGATCTACGAGATCGCCCTGATGACCCAACGCCGCGCGCTCGAGCTCGGAACCGCCGTTGAGCTGACCGTCATCACGCCCGAGGAGGCGCCGCTTGCGGCGTTCGGTCCAGCGGCGAGCACAGCCGTCGCGGAGCTCCTCTCCGCGCGGGGAATCGGGGTCGAGACGGCGGTTCACGCCCATCAGGAGCGTGCGAGCGAGATCGTGCTGACGCCGGGTGGTCACCGCATCCCGGTCACAGACGTCGTCGCCCTGCCGGCGATGGCGGGGCCGGCGCTCGAAGGGCTGCCGAGCGACGAGAACGGCTTCATCCCGATCGACGCGCACGCGCATGTAATCGGTGTTGACGACGTCTACGCCGCCGGTGACGGCACGAACTTCCCGATCAAGCAGGGCGGCATCGCAACACAGCAGGCCGACGCGGCAGCGGCGGATATCGCCCACCGCCTCGGAACGACAAGCGACGCCGAGCCCTTCAGGCCGGTGCTCCGCGGCAAGCTCCTGACCGGTGAGGAGTCGCTCCAACTTCGGAGCGAGATCGCGGGCGGCGGAGGTGAGGGTTCGGCCTCTCTCGACGCGCTGTGGTGGCCTCCGCACAAGATCAGCGGGCGCTACCTCGCTCCCTGGCTCTATCACGGGGAAGTGCACGCCGAGCCTGAGCCGCCAAGACGGAGCATCGATGTCGAGGTGGCCCTTCCCGTCGAGTGGCACGAAGAGCCGCTGGGCTTCGATTCGTAGGTCTTGGGCAGAGGCTAAGGTGACCCAATTGTCTGAATCCGCTTCGAGCCAGGGAAAGATCACGATCGTGCTGGCCGACGACCACACGGTCGTTCGCACGGCGCTCAGGATGCTGTTGGAGGCAGAGCCCGAGTTCGAGGTCGTCGCCGAGGCCGGCGACGCACCGAACGCCGTTCGCTACGTCCGCGGGCACAAGCCCACCGTCTTGATCCTCGATCTCAACATGCCCGGACAACCGAGCCTGGAGGCGATCCCGCAGATCAACGAGGCATCGCCGGAGACGCGGGTCGTCGTTCTCACCATGCAGGCTGAGACCGCTTTCGTGCGACAGGCCCTACAGGCCGGAGTCGCCGGCTACGTGTTGAAGGAGGCTGCCGACGCCGAGCTCGTCGAGGCCGTCCGAAGTGCTGCGACCGGAAACACCTACGTACAACCCGCCCTGGGGGCGCGCCTGGCGGCCGAGCCCGAAGGTGACGGCGATGACCTCAGCGAGCGCGAGACAGAGGTCCTTCGCAAGATCGCGCTCGGCTTCACCAACGCCGAGATCGCCGAGCAGCTGTTCCTGAGCGTGCGCACCGTGGAATCCCATCGTGCCCACATCCAGCAGAAGCTCGGCCTCTCGACCCGATCGGAGCTCGTCGGCTACGCCCTCGATCACGGCCTGGTCGAGACCGGTCACTAGACGACCGGGCGCGACTGGCTGGGCACTGGAAGCTCGGCCCTGACCTCGGTCCCTTGCCCTGGGGCAGAGGAGATGTCGACGCGGCCGCCGATCAACTCGAGGCGCTCTCTCATTCCGACGAGCCCGAACCCTTCGGATGTAGTGGCTGAATCGAAGCCGATGCCGTCGTCTCGCACCGTGACCGTAACAGCGTCTCCATTCATTGACACGTGCAGGTCGACCCGCTCGGCACGCGCATGCTTGACGACATTGGTCAGCGCCTCTTGGACGAGGCGGTAGGTCGTCCTCTCGAGCTCGGGGTCGAGCCGCTCTCGGGCCCATATCTCCGGGGGCGCGAACGCAGTGTTGATCTCGAGTCCGGCTGTCGCCGCGGCGCGCTCGGTCAGCGCCTCGATCGCCGCCATGAGGCCAAGCTGGTCGAGGGCGGCAGGCCGAAGCTCGGTGATCAGCCCGCGCAGCTTTTCGATCTCGCCACCGAGCTCGTCAGTCGCCTGGGTCATCGCCCGGGTCATCGCCTCGGGCGTGCCTACGCGAAGGGCCGACCCGAGAAGAACTCGAAGTGCCGCGAGGCCCTGAAGCGTTTCGTCGTGGAGCTCACGCGCCCAAAACTTTCGTTCCCGCTCCGATGCCTCCATCGTCCGGCGCAGGCGATCCCGGGCGACCGACCTCGCGTTGGCAATCGCTATCGCCGCCCAATCGGCCAGGACGATCACCGACTCCTCATCGACCTCGTCGAACTCTCCCCCCTCCTTCTCGGTCAAATAGAGGTTCCCGTAGGCCTTGCCGCCGATCACAATCGGAACGCCAAGGAACGAGCGCATCGGCGGATGCTGCTCCGGAAATCCGTACGAGCGCGGATGATCGCCGACGTTCGTGAGCCGCAAGGGTTTGGGGTCGCGGATCAGGACGCCGAGCACGCCGCGGCCCTCTGGGAGGGTCCCTATCTGGACCCGGGTGATGTCGTCGATGCCGACCGTGATGAACCGCTCGAGGCGGCTGCGATCGGCATCGAGGATTCCCAGGGCGGCATAGCGCGCTCGCGTCAAGTCGCGGGCCGCGTTCAGAACGCGGCCGAGGACCGTCTCCAGATCGAGCTGGGAGACGAGGCTTCGCCCAACCTCGATCAGCCGACGTAGTCGCGCCTCATCCAGCAGCTGATCGGGCATCGCGACGTCAAGCCTAGTCGCTGTTGGAGCCTCAAACATTGAGTAGGACGCTCACCGCCCACATGAGAAGAGCTCCCGAGGCAAGCCCCACCACGCCCAAGCCTCGGCCGCTGCCCCCCAGCGCCGCCGGGACCAACTCGGCTGCGACCAGCGCAAGCATCGCGCCGGCCGCAAAGCCGAACGAGATCGGGAGCAGGCCGGAGACCTGCTCGACCGCCAGGAAGGAGACCAACGCCCCGACCGGCTGTGGTGAGCTCGTCGCGACGGCGGCCCAGAACTGCTGCGCGCGAGAGAAGCCGGACGCCTGCATGGGAATGGCGACGCTGGTCCCCTCCGGGATGTTCTGGATCGCGATCGCGAGGATCACAAACGCGCCCAACCCGGCGGTGTCGGATGCATACGCCGTGCCGATCGCGAACCCCTCCGGAAGGCTGTGGACCAACAGCACTCCGAACACCAGGACGGAGGTTCGTACGTCGGCCCCGCGCAGACTTCCCACGTGAACGTCGCGCGAGCCCAGGAAACGGCGGCCGACCAGAAGGAACGCGACGCCGGCCGCGAACCCTCCGGCCACATCCCATGCCGACCCCTGGTGGAGAGCCGGCTCGAGGAGGCCGACCACCGAGGCGACCGCCATGACGCCGCCGGCGAGCCCCCACAGCGCCGGACGCAGAGCCACGACCCGCGGACCGAGCATGAACACCGGGATGGCGCCGACGCCCGTTGCCAGAGCAGTTCCGGTCGCCGCAAGTAACAGGACGAGCATCTACGCCCAAATGATCTGTCAAACGAGCTCGCGAGCGTCCGTAGTGAGCCGCAATCGGACTACGGGCGCCTTCGGATGCGGTTGTGCAGCGCTCGATTTACGGTCCCCGAGCATCGTCAATCGACCACGGGGGCACACCGATGAAGGCAATCGTCGCTTATGAGTCCATGTACGGAAACACGCGACAGATCGCGGAGTCAATCGCGGCCGGCCTGGGCCAACTCGGCGATGTGCAGGTGGTCTCGGTGAACGGCGGCGACGTTAACGATGTCGACGCTTCCGATCTCTTGGTCGTCGGAGGACCGACCCACATCCACGGCCTTGCCACCGAGATGAGCCGCAAGGGCGTCGCAAAGGCGGCCGAGGAAGAGGGGGACGTGAGCTTGGAGCCCGGCGCCGCCGATGGACCGGGACTTCGCAAGTGGCTGTCGCAACGGTCTGGAGATGGGCGCCCGGCGGCCGCCTTCGACACCCGCATCGACCGCTCCCCCATCGTCACCGGATCGGCTGCGCGCGGAATTGCAAAGCGCCTGCGACGGCGGGGCTACGCGGTGGTCGCCGATCCCGAGAGCTTCTTCGTCGACGACACCGAAGGGCCCCTTGCAGACGGCGAGCTCGACCGCGCCCGGGAGTGGGGAAAGTCCCTCTGCGGCTTGGTCAACGAGCCGTAACCGACTTACGGCACGAGGACGAGCTTTCCCTTCGACGCCGAGCTGCTCGAGCAGCTCGTGCGCGTGGCGCGCATCGGTCAGCGGCAGGCGCTCGGCGACGACCGGGTGGAGCTTGCCCTCGCGAAGCAGCTCGATCAGCACGCGGAAGTCCTCGCGGAACTGTTCGGCGTCCATCGGCTCTCCGCCGACTGCTCCGTCTCGCCTGGTCGCCGCTGTCGCGGTACTTCTGGACGTGGTAGGCGAACACCCGCCGGCGGGGCGACAGCTTGTCCCAGAGCCAGACGGCCGCGATCGCCGCGTACCACTTGATCACCGCCGGCCAGTCCTTGTGCCCGTCCTTGAGCGTGGCGTAGCGGCCGAACACGACGAGCCTTCCGCCGGGCCGCAGCGCGCGGAACGAGCGCAGCGAGATCGGGCCACCGAGGCTGTCGACGACGACGTCCACACCCGCCGCGGTCAGCTCGCGCACCCGCGCCAGGAAGTCCTCGTTGCGGTAGTCGATCGCCACCGCGCCGAGCGCCTCGACCTTGGCGCGGTCGCGAGCGGAAGCGGTCCCGTAGAGGCGAAGCCCGGCCACCGCTCCCAGCTCGAGAGCCGCGACGCCGACCCTGCCGGCCGCGCCGTGCACGAGCACCGTCTCCCCGCGCTTCGCCTTGGCCGTGCGGTGGAGCACCTGGTAGGCGGTCATGTAGGGAAACAGGAGGCTCAGGACCTCCGCCGGATCGAGGTCCTCGGGAACGTCGACTGCGCCGGACTCCGGCACGCAGACGCGGTCCGCGTCCGCGCCCCAGACCGTCAGCGCGCCGATGCGATCGCCCACGCGCAGCCTCGAGCAGCCCGGGCCGAGCTCCTCGACGACGCCGACGAGCTCATAGCCCGGCGTGAACGGCGGCTTCGGCGCGCCCGGGAGGTACGTGCCGGCGCGCAGCTGGGAATCGGTGAACGACACCCCCGCCGCCAGAACCTTGACGAGCACCTCGCCCGGACCCGGTCGGGGATCGTCCTCCTCCACCATCTTCAGGACCTCGGGCCCGCCGTAGTGATCGACGACGACACGCTTCATGGCCGTGGCACCCAGGCCGACTCAGTCGACCTGGAGATGGAGGGTGTTGTCGTCGGGCGCCTGGCCGACCATCGTGATCGTGTAAGAGCCCGGGGTCAGGGAGACCTGTCCACCCATGGGGTCGTTCTGAACTCCGCTGGAGCCGTTGACCTTCAGTGCCGCCTCGTCGCTGTTCTGGAGGTTGACCGGCCCGGTCACCGACATCGACTTCGTGAAGCTCTGGCCCTGCTGGAACCAGTGGCAACCCGGGTCGCGCATCGCAACGGTGACAGTCTGAGCGGCCGCCGGAGCGGCCCCGAGGGGCTGTGCCTGGTCGTTGCCCGGCAGTGCCAGATAAGCGATAGCGGCCACCAGGCTCATGATGCCGATCAGCCCGAGGAAGAAACCGCTGATCCTGTGGCTGATCCTGGTCTGTGCTTCTTGGAGCTCCTGATCTTGGGAAGTTTGCTGCTCTGCCATGTCTCGCTCCTTGCTGACTTTCATTTCATGACGATCATGCTCCGCGAGCGAGCCGTTGACCACGGGGGGTCCCCGCACGTTTTCCGGTCCGAATCACGGGCGGCCAATCCGTAGTTGCCCGCAGCCCTGGCAGGTGTGACCGTGTTCTCGCGGCGTGGGCTCAGCCCAGGATGTTGACCGCGCGAGCCACGACGAGCCCAAGCGTGACGATGGCAGCGGTGGACTGGATCGCCATGAGCAGCTTTGCGGTCTGCGTCAACGGCATCGTGTCGGTCGGGCTGAAGGCTGTCGCGTTGGTCAGCGACGTGTACAGGTAGTCGAAGAATGTCGGCTGCCACTTCCTGTGGAGCGGCGTGAGCTCGGGGTTATCCATCTGGGGGAACTGGAAATCGGGCCACGGTTCTTCTTCTTCTGGTAGCGATTCAGCGGGCCTCCGCGGTCCAGATCCCAATAAACGACCGAGAACAGGAGGACGTTGGTCACCCAGAGCACGACCCCCGAGCCGATCAGCGCATTTCCGACGACTTGACCGCCAGTGACCAGGTAATGCACGAGCAGCCCGAGTGACGTGAGGTAGGTCAGGGTCACGAGGCCGAGGATTGACCAGAGCAGGCCACGCTGGTGTCGCCAGCCTACGCGTGACGCCCGCGAGGGTGCAATCACGACCAACGTGACGAGCAGCAGCCCCTCAACCGCCGGGATCAGCCACTTCGGTCCGATGACGAGCTTGTCGGACAGCGTCAAATGAAGAGCTATCGCGAGGGCCACAGCAAGCTGCGCCGGCCAGAGGGGATCTCCCTTCTCCACCAGCCGGTTCAACCGCCCGAGCTCGCGGCGTAGGTGCGGGGGAAGATGATGCGGCGCGGAGCGCTCGCTCCGGGTCCCTTGATCGGCCATCGGCGTTGGTGAGACTAGATTCGGGTGAGGACGGCTCGAGGGGCGCGAACGGCGACAGGGCGCAAAGACGGAGCGCTCGTTTAGGCTGGGGCCGCGGTGGATAACGGCGGCCAGCACAGGGTGGTGGTCATCGGCGGGGGATTCGGAGGTCTTCAGGCCGCGACGCATCTGGCCCGAGCGCCGGTCGCGCTGACCTTGATCGATCGGCGGAACTTCCATCTCTTTCAGCCGCTGACCTACCAGGTCGCCACGGGTGCCCTGTCGCCGGGCGAGGTCGTGCTACCCGCTGCGCGCGATTTTCAAGCGGCGGCGGAACGTGCGGGTGCTGCTCGCGGAGGCCCGGGACTTCGACCTCGACGCGCACGAGGTGCGGTGAAGCCGGCGGCCGGCGACGCGGGTCCGATGACGATCGCCTACGACACCCTCATCGTCGCCGGCGGCTCGCACTACTCCTACTTCGGCCACGACGAGTGGGCGGCGGTGGCCCGTGAGGTGAAGTCGCTCGAGAGCGCGCTCGAGGTCCGCGGGCAGATCCTGAGCGCGTTCGAGGCCGCCGAGATGGAGCCCGATCCCGAGCTGCGTCGCGCGTGGCTGACCTTCGTGGTCGTCGGCGCCGGGCCGACCGGCGTCGAGATGGCGGGTCAGATCGCCGAGCTGGCGCGGGACACGCTGCGCGGCGACTTCCGGGCCATCGACCCACGCGATGGCCGGATCCTGCTCGTGGAGGCGGCCGACCGGGTCCTGACCGCTTCCCGCCGTCGCTGTCGCGAAAGGCGGTGCGCTCGCTCGAGCGTCTGGGCGTGACGCCACTGCTGGAGCGCAGGTGGTCGGGATCGATTCCGAGGCGGTCACCGTGCAGAGCCCAGGACGGCTCGGAGCGCATTCCGGCGCGGACCGTGATCTGGGCCGCCGGCGTCACCGCATCGGGCATGGCGGCTCAGCTGGGAGAGCTGACGGGAGCGGAGCTCGATCGCGCGGGGAGGGTGGCGGTGGAGCCGGACCTGACCCTGCCGGGCCATCCGGAGGTGCTCGCGCTCGGAGACATGGTTCGCGTGCGCGGCGCCGGACGGCGCGCCCGTCGTCTACCCGGGAGTCGCTCCGGTGGCGATGCAGGAGGGCCGCTACGCGGCCAAGGTGGTGCGCGCCCGCTTAAGCCGGGAGACGATCGGCGCCTTCCGCTACCGCGACAAGGGCAACCTGGCGACGATCGGCCGTGCCCGGGCGGTCGCCGACCTCCACGCCATCCGGCTCAGCGGGTTCTCTGCCTGGGTGACGTGGCTGGTGGTCCACCTCTGGTACCTGATCGGGTTTCAGAACCGCCTGCTGGTCTTCATCCGGTGGTCGTTCAGCTTCTTCACCCGCGGCCGCGGGACGCGGATCATCAGCCCACCGGCCCCACCGCGCGGCTAGACGAAGCGGCCTCCGCAGCGCCGTCAGGGCCTCGTCCTCGGTCCTGAACACGGGAATCCGCTCGTCGATCGTCGTCACCGACAGGAGGCGCAGGACGCCCGAGCTCCGGGCCACGATCGCCATCGGAGCGTCGAGCCCCACCTCGTCGGTGAGTGCCTGATGAACCAGGACGATCCAGTGAAGCCCGGTCGAGTCCATGAACGGGCACTTCGCCAGATCGACCACGACCGGGCGCCGAGCCGCGATCGCCGCGTCGGCCGCCTTTTCGACCTGCTCGACCGTCGCGATGTCGAGCTCGCCCTCGATCGAGATCCGGGACACCTCGGTCCCGTCGATCGCCTCGGTGCTGAACGTGTGGTCCATCGCGTGCTTTCTCGCTCCGAGCGACTCTACTCGCCGGAGGAACGGGTCAGCGCAGGCCGACTCCCAGCGCGAACACCGTGAACAGGACCGCCGGCGCCGTCAGCACCAGGGCGGCGCCGTTGCCGAGGAAGCCGCTGATGAGGAAGAAGCACATGGCGCCCACCGCCGCGGCCGCGGCCATCACGGTAAGCACGCGCATTCGCGCATGCTGGAACCCCGTTCTAAGCGCACGTTAAGCCGCGCCCGGTGTGCGTCGGGACGGCCTGTGCTCGAAGGCGATCAGGCTCGTGACCTATCCGGACCGCGAAGCCGCGATCGCCGACGCGACGGCGGCCTCAGCGATCTGAGGGCGCCGGCTCGGGCGCGGGCCGAAGCCCGAGCTCCGCGGCGGGCGGGCCGGCGACGAGCTCGCTCAGCTCCGCCATCGAGTGCTCCACACCGGCCGTGAGGACGTCGATGTCGTTCGAGCTGTCGTAGTCGCCCGGTGACGCCGATGTAGAGGCCGCCGTCGTAGGAGAAGATCGCGATCGAGATCCGCACGTGCCCGATCACCGGGACGAACGGGAAGGACTCGAGGAGCCTGCGCCCGAGCGTGTAAAGGGGCTGCTGCGGCCCTGGGACGTTGGTGACCCCGGTCTGCAACCCAAGAGACGGCGACCTCGCGGCGAGCCGGGCGCCCATTGCCAGCAGCATCGGCGGCGCGAAGCCGGAGAGCGAGGTGAGCACGTCTCCCGCGACCGCCTGCTTGGACTGCTTGAGGCCGTCCATCTGCCCGCGCAGCGACTCGAGGCGCTCGGCCGGGTCTGCGATCCCCACGGGCAGCTCGGCGAACATCGCCGACACGCGGTTGTTGTAGACGCCGTGCTCGCCCGGCCGGCGGACCGAGACGGGCACGAGCGCGCGGACCGTGCGGCCGGCGACGCTCTCCCCGCGCTCCTCGAGCAGATCTCGCAATCCGCCCGAGACGATCGCCAGCACCACGTCGTTGACCGTCCCGCCGAGCGACGCCCGGACGGCCTTGACGTCGCTCAGTCGCACGTGCGCCCAGCTCCAGGTGCGGTGCGGCCCGACCGGTCCGACCAGCGACGACCCGCCCAGCGGGCGCAGGATCCGCGCGCTCGAGGCCATGCCACGGAGCAGCTCGCCGGCCTGGACGAGCGACTCGCGCGGCGCGCGTGCCGCCGCGCGGACGGTGCGAAGCTGCTCGGACGGGTTGAGCGTGCGGTGGGTCAGCGTGCGCATGAGCAGCTCAGGGCCGTTCGGCTCCGGGTCGGGCTCCCACGGTGCGGTCTGCCTCCGGCGCATCCTCCTGCCCGAACATCACCGACATGAGGTCGGTGGCCGAGACGCCGTCGACCATGCAGTGGTGGACCTTCGAGAGCAATGCCCAGCGGTTCTCGCTCAGTCCCTCGAGCATCCAGATCTCCCAGAGCGGCTTGCCGCGGTCGAGGCGCTGGGCGAAGATCCGCGCGGCCGTCCGCCGCAGCTGTTGGTCGCGTGCCCGGCGGTGGCAGCGCGCTGTGGCGCAGGTGGTACGACAGGTTGAAATGCGGATCGTCGACCCAGACCGGGCGGCCAAGGCCGAAGGGGATGAAGCGGACCTTCTGGCGGTAGCGCGGGACGAGGCTCAGCTTGCGGTCGACCATCTCCTCGAGGTCCTCGAACGGCGGAGCGGGCCCCTCGAAGATGCTCACGCCGCCGATGTGCATCGGGTTCATCGGGTCCCTCGATGTGGAGGAACGAAGCGTCCATGGGACTCATCCAGTCCATCGATCGCCCTCCTCGTCGAGGATCCTGGCGAGAACCCGGTAGACCCGTGCGTTGACCGACATGCCGGCGTGGCTCGACTCCACCTCGACGTGCTCGGCGGATGGGTCCAGACACGCCTCCCAGGCGACGATCCCGTCCGAGCGGGAGTAGACGGACACGGCGCGCACACCCGGGGGCAGCGGTGTGAGCAGGTCCTCGCGGAAACGGGCGCAGCAGGCCCCGTCGCCGCATTCGCTGGAGAACATCCCGGGGACTCCCAGATCGCCAAGCCGCGCCACGTACCGCACCGCCCCGAGGACGACCGGGCCCACGCGGAGCGGGTCGAGCACCGGCGACCCGAGCATGACGAGCGAGCTGACGAGGTCGGGGTTGCGCAGCGCCACGGCCCGCGCGAGCTCGCCGCCGCGGCTTTGCCCGATCAGGACCACCGGGCCGCCCGCCTCCTCCGCGAGCCGATGGAGGCGCGACTCGATCCCGCCGACCGCGCGCTCGGCGCAGTCGGCGTTCAACACGATGCCCGCATGTTCGGTGCGCGAGCCTCGCCGGCGCAGCCAGCCTGCGAGGACGCCAAGCGACTGGTCGCCCGCCATGAACCCGGGCACGAGGAGCACCGGGGGCTCAGCCGGCGGGCGAGCCGGCGCAGAAAGGCGCGATTCGCGAGCAGGCGGGCGAGCTCGAAGCCGTAACGCAGCTCGCCGCGAAGCGGGGCTACTGGAGGGGTGCCCGGCGTCAGCGTCGGCGCCATGTATCCAACCCTACTCGGGCCGGAGACGACGCTGAACGACGTCCCCCCGCCGACTGCCCTTCCCCTCCCCACCCTGGGCGCGAGCGAGGATGGCCGCGGCCACCGCGGCCACGAGGGCGGCGCTTACGAGCACGGCCGGCCACGCGCCGATCAGGTGGCCCAGCAGGTGTGAGACCACGAACAGAGCCACGGCGGCCACCACGAGGGCCGCCGTCGACGGCCCTCCTGCGAGCCGATAGGCCGCCCGCGCGCACCACGCGCCGCCTGCGAGGAGCACCAGCCCGCCGATGGCGCGTACGCCGGTCAGCTCGGCGACCCCGAAGCCGGCCAGGAAGGCGGCCGCGGCCACGACCGGTATCGCCACGCGAGTGCTCACTCACGGGAAGCTACCGAGGTCTTCAGCTCGCTTACCGCGCCGGGTGCTTGAGATCGGCTCCGCGGCGGGTAAGCTCTCTCAGGAGTTACCGAACGGTGGGCGGATCGAAGGCAGGCTCACCCGACATGGAGGTCGCTGAGTGCCCACCGCAATTACCCTCCGCCACGTTCGCCGCGCCGTGCCACCGATTCTCGCGTTGCTGGCAGCGACGCTGGCCTTTGCCCTGCTCGCCGCGCCGGCGCAGGCCGCGCGGGACTGCGCGGCCAACCAGCGCTCGGCGCCTGGCGACGCGCCGTCACCGCTTCGCGGGATCTGCAGCTACCTCGACGGTCGCGACGGCGTCGTACAGGTCGCACTCTGGGACCAGAGGGCCGGTCGCCTGTACCGGCTCTCCAACGGTGACGACACGCAGTACACCGCGAGCATCGTCAAGGTCGACATCCTCGCCAAATGGCTGCGCACGTACGACCAGCAGGGGGCTTCGATCCCGAATGACATCCCCTACTCGATCAAGTACCTGATGCAGCGGATGATCCAGAACAGCGACAACGCCGCGGCGACCTCGCTCTTCTACTTCGGCGGCGGCTGCAACTCGTTGACGAAGTTCAACCGGCTGATCCCGATGGACGACACCAAGGTCGGCTGCCAGACCCCGAGCTACTACGGCTGGGGCAATACGACCACCACAGCCGCCGACCAGGTTCAGCTCATGAGGCTCTTCGCCTACGGCCGCCCGAAGGGCGTCCTCTCCTCCGACGCCCAGGACTACGGCAACCAGCTCATGCAGGGCGTCGAGCCGGACCAGCGGTTCGGGATCACCTGCGGCCCCTGGGGCACCGTGTGCTACCCGCCGAACTACGCGAAGCCGGATCCGGACGTCACCGTGTCGGTGAAGAACGGGTGGAAGACCCTGCCGACATGCACCAAGCCGGTCGATCAGTGCCCCTGGCAGGTCAACAGCACGGGCTGGGTGCGCGGGAACGGCCGCAATTACGCCTTGACCGTGCTCACGACGCGCAATCCGGTCGGCGGCGGTGCCACCGACGGCTTCAACTACGGCATCGACACGATCCAGAACGTCTCGCAGCTCGTCTGGGCCAATCTGGGCGCCATCAATCGCGGCCGGTAGGCGTCGAAGCGGCGCCCACCCGCATCCGCTGGCGGCTAACCGAACCCCTTAATGGTGGGTTGACCACGCCAAATTAGGCGGCCGTTCCCCCTGGGAGCGCTCTCCTCCGGCTGGGAGGTTGTCGGGCGACTCATCAACCCGACCGAGGAGAGACATGTTCAACCCACTTCGTTCCATCAAGATCCTGCCGGCGATTGCCGCCGTCGCGGCGGTCAGCGCATTCGGCGCGCTGAGCGCCCCGGCGGCGTCGGCTGCCTCGGCGCCGACGGTCTGGCTCAGCAACGGCGTCCTGTCGTTCACTGGAACGCCCGACAACGACTACGAGTCGGTCAGCCTGGTGGGCTCCCAGCTCAAGATCAACGTCAAGGACAGCGGGCCGGCTGCCAACTTCTCGGCGAACTGCACCGAGGGCGGCGGGCTGGGCGACTGGGTGGTGACCTGTCCGGCGGCCAACGTCAACAAGCTGACCTTCGACGGTCAGGGCCTCCACGACAGCTTCATCAACAACACCAGCATCCCCTCCGAGGCCCACGGTGGCCCGGGCATCGAGTTCTTCAAGGGCGGCGCTGGTCCGGACACCTTCTACGGCGACGGAGACGTCGACCATCTGGACGGCAATGGCGGCAATGACACGCTCGACGGTGGCGCGGGAACCGACGTGATCACCGGCGGAGCGGGCACCGACACCGACAGCTGGTCGGACGCGACAAATTCGGTGAACGTGTCGATGGACGGCAACGCCAATGACGGCGTCGCGGGTGAGAACGAGAACATTCCCAACGACGTCGAGGTGCTGCAGGGCGGTCCCTACGGGGACTACCTCTCCGGCACCGGCGCCGGCAACGACACGCTGCTCGGCGGCGGCGGTCCCGATGACCTCCAGGGTTGGGGTGGCGACGACACGATGCGGGGTCAGGACGGCAACGACACCCTCCACGCCAACACCGGTGCGGACGTGCTCGATGGCGGCCCCGACACCGACTCGCTGAGCTACGCCAGCGTCGGCCAGTCGGTCTACGTCTACCAGGACGGCCAGGCCAACGACGGCATGCTGGGCGAGCAGGACAACGTCACCAGCATCGAGAACCTGACCGGGTCGCAGTACACGGATGACCTCGAGGGGACCTCGGGCGACGACGTCATCGACGGCAAGGCGGGCTTCGACAAGATCGACGCCAAGTTCGGCGACGACACCATCTACGGCGGTGACGGCCCGGACAACATCATCGGTGGGCCTGGAACGCCTGCCGACTGCGGCAACAGCGGGTGCACGAAGTTCGACACCGACACCGTCTGGGGCGGCGAGGGCAGCGACACGATCGACTACTCGTCGCGTGACGACAACCTGACGATCGCGCTCGACGGCTCCCAGAAGTCCGGCGGTTTCATGGAGAACGACGTTCTCCATCAGATGGAGAACGCCAACGGGGGATCAGGCAACGACACGATCTACGGAACCGACGCCCCCAACTCGATCAGTGGCGGCTCGGGCACCGACGGAATGGTCGGCCACCAGGGCAACGACTACCTGACCGGAGGTCCGGGTAACGATTTCCTCGAGGGCGACTCCGGCAACGACTACATGGTCGGCGGCGAGGACGACGACACCCTCGAGGCCGCCGGTGGCAACGACTACCTGTACGGGGCGACCGGAATCGACCGGGTCAGCTATTACGGCGCCGGCGCGGGCGTGACCGCCCACATCGGAACCGACGGCAACGGCACGGCCGGCGAGAACGACACGATCGGCAATGACGTCGAGAACCTCGAGGGGTCGACCTACGCCGACAAGCTGTACGGCGACAGCGGGGCCAACGTCCTCACCGGCGACGGTCAGGCGGACCTGCTCGTTGGCGCCGGCGGCACGGACACCGAGCAGGGCGGCCCGGGTCCGGACACGCTCAAGACCGTCGGCGATGGGGTCAAGGACTTCTCGCTGTGCGGCAACGGCGTGGACGTCGCGAACGCCGACAAGATCGACGGCGTCAGCGCCGACTGCGAGACGATCAACAAGCTCTGACGCTCGCGGAGCACAGACGACGGACGCATCGAGGCCCTGGCGAAAGCCGGGGCCTCGGCGTGTGCGGTGAGACTGAACGGCGGCATGTACGGCACGTCCCGGCCCAACGGCGGACACCCGAAAGCCTCCGCCAGATCGAGTGAGTGATTGAGCCGCTATATGCGGTCGAATCCTTCACTCGATTGGCGTCGCGGCCCGCGTCTCCCACTTGCCCCTGAACCGCGCGCGGGCACCGCTGCGGCCGGGGCGGTCGCACTGAGCATTTGAGCTGGTCAGCTCCGCAAATAGGTCAGGACGGCGAGCACCCGCCGGTGGTCCTCCTCGGCCGGCGACAGCTCGAGTTTGCTGAAGATGCTCGTGACGTGGCGCTCGACTGCCCGCTCGCTGATGTAGAGCTCGCCGGCGATCGCCCGGTTGGTCCGTCCCTCCGCCATCAGGCCGAGCACCTCGCGCTCTCTGTCGGTCAGCGCGTCCAGCGGGTTCTCGTCGCGCGAGCGCCCGAGCATCTGCGCCACCACCTCGGGGTCCAGCACCGAGCCGCCGGCGCTGACTCGCTCGACCGCCTCGGAGAGCCGCTCGACCTCGGCGATCCGATCCTTGAGCAGGTAGCCGACGCCTTCGGCGCCGCCGGCGAGGAGCTCGCCGAGGTACCGGTCCTCGACGTACTGCGAGAGCAACAGCAGGCCGACGTCGGGGAGCTCCTCGCGGATCACAAGCGCCGCGCGCAGCCCGTCGTCCGCGTTGTCCGGGGGCATCCTGACGTCGATAATCGCGACGTCGGGCTTGTGCGCGCGGACCTTCCGGAGCAGGTCCTCTGCGTCCCCCGCCTGGGCGACCACGTCGATTCCGGCCTCGGTCAGCAGCCGGACGGCGCCTTCGCGAAGCAGCACCGCGTCGTCGGCGATTACGACGCGCACGGGATCTCCGCTCGCAGCACCGTGCCCTCCCCCGGCGGGCTGCTCACGTAGAGCCGCCCGTCGAGGACCGCCAGCCGATCGGTCAGGCCACGCATGCCGGTGCCGCCGTTCATGTCGGCGCCCCCCGAACCGTCGTCGCGCACCTCAACCCGCAGATGGTCCCGCAGCTTCACCACGTCTATCTCCACATGCCTCGCCGCCGCGTGGCGGGCGGCGTTCGTGAGCGCCTCGGCGACGGTGAAGTAAGCCGCCGCCTCGACCGCGGCGGGGAAGCGCGCGTCTGGAACGGCCACGAGACGCGTTGGGATGGTCGAGCGGGCGGCGAGCGACTCGAACGCCGGCCGCAGCCCGCCCTCGGTTAGCGCTGCCGGGTGGATGCCCCTCGCGAGCTCGCGAAGCTCGCTGATCGCCGCCGACAGGTCGTCGAGCGCGGTGTCCACCAGCTCATGCGCCTGCTCCGGGTCGTCGTCGAGGCGCTCCCGGGCCATGCGCAGGTCGAGAGCCAGCTCAACGAGGCGTTGCTGCGCCCCGTCATGGAGGTCGCGCTCCAGTTGCCGCCGCGAGGCGTCCGCCGCCTCGACGATACGGGCTCGCGACGCCTTGATCTCCGCCTCGGCGGCCCGGCGGTCCGTGATGTCTCGGAGGTAGCCGGTGAACGTCGGAGGGCCCGCCACGGCGATGCGTGTGATCGTCAGCTCCACTGGAAACGTGGAGCCGTCCGCCCTCATTCCGGTGATCTCGATCCGCCGGTCCAGGACCGCCCCCTCGGCCGTCTCGAGGTAGCGCGCCAGGCCCTGGCGATGGCGCTCGCGGAGCTCGGGCGGGATGATCAGCTCCGCCATGTCGCGGCCCACGGCCTCCGCCACGGTGTAGCCGAAGGTCCGTTCCGCCGCAGGGTTGAAGTCCACGACCCGGCCCTCGTGGTCCATTGTCACCACGCAGTCGAGTGCCGCGTCCAGCATCGCGCGGTGCCGTGCCTCATTGGCGCTCAGCGCCTCCGCGTCGCGGCGGCGCTCAACCGCCTGCCCGACCTGATCGCCGAGGATGGACATGGTCGCCAGCAGCTCGGAATCCAGCTCGCGCGGCTCGCCGGTGAAGAACTCCATGACGCCGAGGACGCCCCCGGCGCTGCGGATGGGGAAGCAGAAGGCAGCATGGAGCCCGGCCCGGCGCGCCTCCGCGGCCCTGGGGAAGTTCTCGTCCGCCGTGACGTCGGAGACCCAGGCGGCCTCGCCGGTCAGCCAGACGCGTCCGGGGAGGCCTTCGCCGGGCGCAAGCGACATCTCCCTGCTGACCCGCTCGAACTCCGCTGCATCAGCGTCCGGAGCGTGCCAGAGCTCGACGCAACGAAGCGCCTCGAGCCCGTCCGGTGCCGGCTCCCACACCGCCCCCAGCCGCCACCCGAGGTTCTCGGCGATCGCCCTCAAGGCCCGCGCCAAGGCGTCGCGGGGATCCGCCGTCTCGGCGAGGCTGCGGGCCACCGCGCGCTCCGTCCGTGGAGAGCTGATCATCAGGCCCCAATCATGCACCCTCCCGCGGGCGCCACCAAATATCCGGCTAGGCGAGCAATCCGGCGATCGCTTCGCCCGACAGCTCCGCTTTGGGTACGAACCCACGAGCTCCGCAGCGGGCGGCGCGGTCGCCGTAGTCGGCCAGGTCATGGGTGGAGGTCAGCACCACGGCCGGCGCGTCGGCCTGACGGGTCAGCGTCTCTGCAACGGTGAGGCCGCTCATGTCCGGCAGCTCGACGTCCAAGAGGACGACCGCCGGACGGTGCTCGCGAGTGGCCTCCAGGGCTGCGCGGCCGTCGGCCGCCTCGGCCACGACCGCGAATCCTGACGCCTCCAGCCACCGCTTGGCCCGCAAGCGAAAGCGCGCGTTGTCGTCGACGATCAGGACGGTCCCGGCCACGACAGCAATGATCGGTGAAATTGGACGCTCGCGCGATGGGGTTAGCCACAGGAGGCGTGTCGGTTTTCCGCCAGCGTCTAGATGCGACCGGCTTCGAGCAGCCGCCGCAGGAAGCGCTTTGTCTCCGGGCGCTCGGGATCGACCAGCACCTGGTCCGGCGGACCGAGCTCGAGGATCCGTCCCTCGTGCAGAAAGGCGACGTGGTCCGCCACCTCGCGCGCGAAGCTCATCTCGTGGGTCGCGATCAACATTGTCACGCCCTCCTGCTTGAGGTCGCGCACCGCCTCGAGCACCTCCCCCACCAGCTCGGGGTCGAGCGCACTGGTCACCTCGTCCAGGAGCAGGGCCCGCGGGCGACCCGCAAACGCCCGCGCGAGCGCCACGCGCTGCTGCTGCCCGCCGGAGAGGTCGTCGGGACGCTCGTCCTCGCGTCCGGCGAGGCCGAAGCGGTCGAGCAGCCGCCGCCCCCGCTCGCGCGCCTCGTCCTTCGACGCACCGTGCGCGTAGCGGTCCCCGAGCACGATGTTCTGGAGCGCGGTGAGGTGCGGGAACAGGTTGTAGGCCTGGAAGACGAGACCCAGCCGGCGCCTGACGGATACCGGGTTCACGGACGGATCGGTGATCACCTCGCCGTCGAGGAAGATGTCGCCATCGTCGATCTCGACCAGCAGGTCGATGCAGCGCAGGAGCGTCGACTTCCCGGAGCCGGAGGCGCCGATCAGCGCCACCGCCTCGTGCTCGGCGACGGTCAGATCGACACCGTGCAGGACCTCGTTCTCGCCCCAGGCCTTCGTGACCCCCTTGATCTCCAGCACGGGCTCATTCATACGGTCGTCCCCCCCGCGCCCCACCGATCAAGAATTCGGGCGAGCGGAATTGTCACGCACAGGTACAGCAGCGCGGCCCCCACGAGCGCCGTGTAGTTGAACGTCGAGGCGGAGATGATCTGCGCCTCCCTGAACGCTTCGATCACCCCCAGGATCGAGACAAGCGCGACATCCTTCTGCAGCGCGATGAAGTCGTTCAGAAGCGGCGGCCCAACGCGCCGCACCGCCTGCGGGACGATCACGTGGCGAAGCGCCTGCCCCTCGGTGAGCCCGATGGCAAGCGCCGCATCGCGCTGGCCGCGATGGATGGACCGGATCCCGGCCCGATAGACCTCCGCCACGTAAGCGCTATAGGACAGGGTGAGCGCGATCCCGCCGAGGATGATCGGATCCGAGGGCAGTCCGGAGAGCTCGAGCGCCGGGATCCCGAACCCCACCAGGTAGACCAGCAGGATCACCGGCACCCCGCGGAACACGTCGACGAACACAGCGGCCAGCATCCGCAGCGGGAACAGAGCGGCGGCGCGGCTGGTTCGAAGAAGGGCGATGACCATGCCGACGATCAGCACCGCGACCTCGATCACGCAGAACATCTTGATGTCGAGCCAGAAGGCCTTTGCCACGTCGGGGAACGAGTCCTTGAACGCGGTCCAGCTGAAGAACGTGTCGCGGACGTTCGGCCATCCGGGGCTCGTCAGTGCGAGCGCGACCAATCCGCCGATGACGATCAGCGACGACACCGCCGCGATCGCCTGGCCTTTGCGGGCACGCCGTCGTTTGGCCGCCTCGCGCTCCGCTCGGCGGCCGACCGTCGCTTCGGTCGCGGTCACCCGCGAGATGCTCGCAACGCGAGCGGCGGCAGAAACGTCAGTTCATCGACGCTCGTAATGGCGCGTATCGGCCCGTATCGGAAATTCCGGATTAGCGGGGAAAACGCACCGCGCCGCCGGGCCATGGTGACGGCGAGTGTCGGTCTGTCCGGCTCCGTTCGTTGACATCGCGTTGACAAACTACGGGCTCGCAGCCTTGTGGCACTCGAGATCCCCCTGGGCGCGCTTTCGAAAAAGTGGGGGCCGTCGATACTCGATGACGTCCCCGCTTGGCCGTTGGCGCTGGTCGCGATCGTCGCCGGCCCCGGCGCGAACCGCCGAGCCCGATGCGGCCGCCTAGGCCCCGGCCGTACGATTGGTCAGGGACCTAGTCCCCGAGCGCGAACTTCGCATCCTCGGACATCATGTCCGTCGGCTTCGTGACCTCCGGGTTATGAGATGACCGGAAGAGTTTCTGCCGGGTGCAATATGGCTCTGCCAAGAGGTCTCGGGCACTCTGAAGTGCGCTGAGTTTTCTCAGTTCGGTACCACGGCTGGTACCTTGCAGCATCGCCTCTACGCAAACGTGACCTCACGCTCGTGAACGTGTTCGTGGGATCCGCCATGTGCAGGAGCGCAACCGCGGGCACTCGGAGCGCGCGTGGCAACTCCAACGAACGGGCGCCGGAGCCGCTGCCCGCTGCGGACTAAGGGCTATTCGGCATCTTCACGCCCTCAACTCCGAGCGCGCCCGAGTCGATCGCGCATTGCCCGTAGGCGATCCGGAAGAAGCCCTGCTCTCCCCAGGAGGTGCTCCAGCTGTTCTTGGCGATCCAGAATCCCTCGCCATCGTCGTATCCGACGAGGGAGATGCAATGGCCGCCCAGGACTCCGCCGGCGACATGCCGATAGACGCCGCCGACGTAGTGCTGGAAGTCCTCATAGACCTTCATCGAGGCCACGAGCGCACCATGCTCGGTGAGCCAGGCCTTCATCTCGGCGGGACTGTTCAGCGGCTGCCAATCCGAGATCTTCGTCGCACGCGGCTGCCAGTCCGAGCACGCGGAGCATTGCTGGTCGCCCGCCGTGTAAGGGAAGCACGCCTCATCGGGAACCCCGTCTTGCTGGAACGCCGCCACCGCTGCCTTGGGAAACCAACCCCCATTCGGGCCGGAGCAGCGGCGCCCCTGAGCGAATGCGACGCAGTAGAAGAGATGAGCCTCGGACAGATCCACACCTGAGTCGGGAACTGACAGCTCCGCCTGTAGCGTGCCCTCAACCGCCGCGCACGTTCCGAAGGACACGCACGAACCGCATTCGGCTTGGTCACGAATCGGCGTGATGAAGTTCTGCCCGTCGACGTCGCGCCAGTCAAACGCCGGCGGATAGGCTGGGGCTGCCGCGCCGCCAAGCGGTTCCTCCTCGACCATTTGCGCAGCAAGTCGCTCCTGCTCATCCAATGACGGGACCCCCTCGCTCGGCAGGTAGCCGAGCCGCGCCTCGGCGTCCAGGGCATCATCGGACACCTCCCATCGCGCGCCTTCTTGCTCCATGGCCTGTCTTAGTTCGTCGGCGTTCACGATCCGCTCCTTTCGCCTGCAGGTGAGAAACTGGGGCCATGTCTGAACAGGCCCCTGATGAGGTCGTTGAGCTGCGCGTCGGCGACCGCCACGAAATGAGGCTTCCCGGGCTCGGGACCGCCGGCTATCGCTGGAGGGCGGAGCCCGAAGGGGAGACGAATGTGGCCGAGGTCAGTCCGGCGAGCACGGAGGGCGCTGCCGGCGCCGCGGTCGGCGCAAGCGCTGATGAGCTCTTCACGATTCACGCCCGCCGCCCGGGCTCGATGCGCTTGCGTTTCGCGCAGCGCAGGCCATGGGAACCTGAGGATCGGCCGGCCGCAAACGAACGCGTCGTCGAGCTGCGGGTCCACGACCATTGACTGCCGGGTGCCTTCGCCCGCGCTGAGCGTGCCCTCCAACTCGACGACGCCGCTTCCTACGGGCGTCCGGCGCGATCGCCACACCCACGGCAGTTGCCTCGGCACTTCGCCGGAGCGGCCCCAGGCCGGCCGGTAGCGGGCGCGCAAGCGTCCAAGCGAGCCCCGCGCGTGGCCTACTCTGATTTGCTCGCGGCAAGACTTCAACAACGCCGAACCTAACCGCGGCAGTGAGCTAAGTCAAGCTACCTCGAGCCTCGGCGCGAGGCCGTGACCGCCATCACAGGTGGGTGCCCTCCGATTCACCCTGCTCGGGGTGCGCTGCGACGAGCTCTTTGCCTGGGTGCCTACCAGTTCTGGTGTGCCCAGTTGATGAGATTCACGAGCGCCCGTCCTCCCGCCTCCACGCTGTGCGACGTCGTACTCGGAAACTCGAACTCCTCCTCCCACCCTGAGTGCGTCCCCACCACGTACGGCGCGTTATCCCACCACGCGAAAAATGGTCCGCCCGACTCGCCCTTGGCCTCGTCACCTTCATGCTCGATCTCCAGCGCATCACCCTCGGAATCGTCGTCGACCACCGCGATCCCGCTCTCGTAGCAGGGCCGATTGGTCAGTGTGAGGTCGCAGGGGTATCCGCACAACGTCCAGACGCCTTGGTCCTCCCAGTCGTCGACGTACTGTTTGGATCCAAACCACCCGAGTGAATCTCCGAGGCGATCGTAGAGCTTCAAGACGACCATGTCGTTTCCTTGAGCGTGTTCGCTGTAGCCCTGACCTCTCTCAGCCCAGGAACCGACGGAAGCGCCGAGGGTGGAAGCCCCGTCATAAAAGGCGGGTACGAACCAGATCTTCCAGCTCGAGGATCCCCACGGAAAGGCGTGGCTGGCGGTTAACACGACGTTCCCGCCGACGAGCACACCGGTCGCCACCCAGTCCCAGCTTGGATTCGCCGCGTTCGACCAGACGTGCAGCTTGCCGATGCAGTGCCACGGGTACCCAGTGGGGTAGTACTCTGCCCGGCTCTCGCCGTTGAAGATATGGGCGGCGCAGCCCTGGGAGGGGATCACGCGCCGTCCCTTGAATCGCCGTAGCGACTTCGGTCTCCTCGGGACCGACGGCCTCGGTAGGTACGCGAGGTCGGCCCAATCGGGACGGGGGCTCGGCTCGCTTTGATCGACGCCGGGCTTGGCGAGCTCGGCGGTGGGGAATCGCTCCGCGGTCACGCCTGGGATCCCCACCGATACGGGAACATTGAGCTGGAGACGGGTTAAGCCTTCCGAAACCGGAGTCGCCGCGCTGACCTTCGGCGACTCGTCGTAGTCGGTTCCTACCGCCAAGACGGTGCGGGATCCTTCGGGCGACAGCAGTTCCCTGGGAATCTGACCGGATCCGGGTTCGGTGTCGCGGCGAACGACCTCCTCCAGCGACAGCGGCGGCTCGCGCAGAGACGGCGGTGTTGGCGATTCTTCAGGACTCATCGCTCCCCCGAGGTTGGACACCTGAAATCAGCCGTGAGGCTATCTCAGCTTTCGCCCCAGCGGGGGCGGCCGACGCCCGATGCGAACTGTGGCCAGCGGTCGGCATCCGTCATCCGTGCTCCTGCCAGCAGCCGCGGCATCTACTCGTAGATCGGCAGGGTCAAGACCTGGCCCGCGGAGATCTTGTTCGGATCGCTGATAAGGGCCTGATTCATGTTGTAGATGTCAGTCCATCGATTTGAGTCGCCGAAGTTCACTTGTGCGATTTTCGACAGGCTGTCCCCTCGCTGCACCACGTAGATGTAGAGCGCTTGCCACGTCGCGGGTCCGGCGATTCCGTCGACGACGAGACTGGCGGCCCCTTGGTACCCCTTGACAGCGTTCTCGGTCGCGGGGCCAAAATTGCCGTCGACGGCGACGCCCTGAGACGCTCGCTCGTTGAGGGCGTTCTGCAGGCCCTTCACCGCATCGCCCTTCGAGCCCTTTTTCAGCGTCGTTGGAAGTTGAGCCATTGCGCCTCCCTTTTCGCGTCGCGCAGGGATTCAGCCGAGCGACGTTGAATGAAATCTGCCGCGAGCCTACCCCAGTTCGTACGCAGCGGAAAGCTGCGGACGGACCGACGCGCATCCGCCAGCGGTCTCCGCTCGGCGGACCGGCGTCTGTTCGCGGCGGAGGGTTGAACCCGAGTGGTTCACGGAAGGGGTGGCCGGGGCAGCGGACAATCAGGCGATGGCAGGGGAAATACCGTGCACTGACGGTGGCCCAGCTAAGCCCACGTGGCGCCGAAGTCAACCCTCCGCGCCCATTCTGGATGGTCGATCATCGGGTTGCGATTGCCCTGGAGCCCGGCGGCAACGTAGTTGCGGTGAAGCTCGTAATCGCTGACCGGATCCGT
>CAVQCK010000020.1:0-26714 GCA_963710955.1 uncultured Actinomycetes bacterium
GGAGGCAGGACTCGAACCTGCGACACGCGGATTATGATTCCGCTGCTCTAACCAGCTGAGCTACTCCGGCGGGGGTCAGATCGTAGCGGTGGGATCGTGCCCTCCCGGCCTCCAGGACGAGGGACGGGGCGGGGTGGGAATAGCATTCGAGCCCTGTTGCGAAGCGTGTTTGGGAACGGGATCGCTCGAGCACGTCGCAGGCGGGTGGCGTCGATCGTTCTGGTCTGTCTTGGTGCCGCCGCGGCCATGGCGGGTGCTCCAAACGCCAGCTCGTCCTCGGTGAAGAAGCAGCCGCCTCGGCTATTCGTTGCCGGAACGCTCGCGAATTACGACAGCCGGCCCCTGCGATCCGCGCATGCGGATGCCGACATCCTCGCCGTGAGCGGGGGGTCGGGGATCGCGCGCATCGACGTCGCGGTCGACGGCAAGCGCGAGGCGTCGCGGCGTTTCCGGTGCCGGCCGTCGTGCCCGGCATCGGCGCGGCTGCGCTTCAGGTATGACCGTGCCCGGTTCGGTCCTGGCCGGCACATGGTCTCGATCACGGCTTCGACCGTGGCCGGCCGCTCTGCTCGGCAGAAGATCGACGTCGAGCCGCCACCGGCCGTCAGCTCGAGCGGAGCGCCGCGCGCCCAGCCGGCCTTCTACCTCACCGCGGGCAACGCCACTGACCTGCGACATCAGGCTGCGGACGATGGCGCGCGGTTCGCCCGGACGCAGGGGCCGGGGCACTCGCTGCTCGTGCTCGACTTCGGCGCCGCGCGCCGGCAGGGCAAGAACTACGGCGTATCCCTCCGTAGTGGCACGTTCTTCGCCGACCGGCAGGTCCAATCGGCACTTGCGGCGGCGGCACAGGCCTACCACGAGCGATACCGGCGGGGGAGCGTCACGATCGTCTACTCGAACAGCAACGCTCACCTCAGCCACCCGGGGAGCGGACTCACTCCGTTTACGGCCGCGACCGCACGAGAGGCGGGCCGCCAGCAGCAGCTGACGGTTCGGCACGTTCACCTCTATCCGCATGAATCGATCGCCCCTGGGGGCGACATTGAACCCGGCTACGACCTCATATCCCCGCCGCAGGTGGCCATCTCACTGGTCGCCGGCGCGTCCGCCGGAAACGGTTCCTACTTCGACGTCGGCACCGCGCCCTGCAACGGCAACGACTGCACACACGGCTGGGCGGTTCACGACATCTGCGAGGTGACGACCGGCAGCGGCCGTCAGGCAGTGCCCAAGATCTATTACGGACAGCCGTTTCCACCAGAGCGCACAGTGGGCCGAGATCGCGCGGCAGTGCGGCGTCAAGTCGTTCCCCGGCGTGAGCTCGAGCCCGCTCGGTGACTACACGCCGGCACAGAGTTGGCAGCTGCTGCGACGTGCGAGCGGCCGTCCCGTTGGCAACGCGGTCCTCGTCTTCCCGCGATGAGGGTGATCAGAAGAGATGGGGCGCCATCGTGGTAGGTTTGCTGTCTCGCGGTCCTGACCGTTCTCGCGGGAGCACTTGGGCTCGCTGCCTGCGGCGGCGGCGGGAGCACACAATCGAAGGGCAAGGCCGGCCCCGGGCGCGGGATCGCGGGTCACACGATGCAGGAGACCTTGCCCGCCGCGATCGATTCGCACCCCCAGGGATTCGCCTCCGCCGATTCATGCGCCCCGCGAATGCCTGGCGCACCTCCAACCACCAGCGGTTCACCGAGGTTGACGCGGGGGTCCTGTCGCGGGCCAGCTCGATCGGTGCCTTCTTCATCTTCCGTCATGAGTTCGTGCACGCCAATCAGCGAGTGGACCTGGTGAAGGTGCTCGGGTCCGGGCGCTGCGAATCACGCGGGCGCCGCAGGGTGCCGCGGTCGAAACATCCGCGCAGCGGAACGGAATGCTGAGCTTCGTCGGCGCTCGCGGCGTTCGTGGGACCCTCGACCTGAGCGACGACACGGTGACCCTGAAGCCGGCAAGCCCCGGCGGGTGACGGCGGACATCCACGCTCGCCAGCCTCTAGGCTCCGGCGCGATGAGCGACCTGGAGCGGGCTGTGAAGGCCGTGATCGAGGACTGTCTGGCGGTGAAGGCAGGGGAGGACGTGGTCGTCGTCTGCAATCCCGCGACCCAGAGCCTCGCCGAGCGGCTGCGGCGGGGGCCGAGGGCGTTGGCGCCGAGGCCGTGCTCACGATGATGGCCGAGCGCGAGCAGCATGGCGAAGAGCCGCCGGAGAGTGTCGCCGCGGCGATGCTCACGGCCGACGTCCTGCTCGTGCCGACCGTCCAGTCGCTCTCGCAACGGCCGCGCGGAAGGCCGCCACCGACGCCGGCGCCCGGGCGGCGACGCTCCCCGGGGCGACCGAGGAGATGCTCGCCCGGGTCATGAGCGCGGACATGGACGAGCTGCGGCGCCGCGGAAACGCCTCGCCGACCTGCTCACCGCCGGAAGCGAAGCGCGCATCACCTCTGCCCGGGGATCGGACCTGAAGCTCAACCTGGAGGGGCGCGCCGGGATTCCCGACGCCGGCGAGCTCGGCGAGCCGGGCGCCTTCGGCAACCTCCCGTGCGGAGAGGGTTTCATCTCGCCCCATCACGACTCCGGCAGCGGAAAGCTGGTCGTCGACGGTGTGATCGCCTCGATCGGGATCCCCGAGAAGCCGGTCGAGCTCACGATCGAGGACGGCGCGCTGGTCGACGCGACCGGTGAGATGGGGGCGGAGCTGATGAGGCAGCTCACGGCGGCGGGACCGGATGGCACACGCGTCGCGGAGCTCGGCATCGGGACCAACGAGAAGGCGATCCTCAGCGGCGAGCTGCTCGAGGACGAGAAGCTGCTGGGCACCGTGCACGTCGCCTTCGGGGCCTCAGCCGGGATCGGCGGCGAGATCCAGGTGCCGGTCCATCTCGACTGCGTCGTGATGAAGCCGACCCTGACCGTGGACGGCCGCGAGGTCATCCGCGACGGCCAGCTGCTCGTCTAGGGCGCCGATCGCCCGCATGCTCCTCGCGGTCCCCAACTTCTCCGAGGGGCGCGACGAGCGCCGAATCGAGGCCATCTCGACGGCGTTCGCGACGGGCGCTGCGCTCCTGGACACGCACTCGGACGCGGTCCACAACCGCACGGTTCTGACTCTGAGCGGGCCGGCCGGCTCGCTGGCGGCCGCCCTAGTGAACGGCGCCCGGGCATGCGTGGACGCCATCGACATGTCGAAGCAGGACGGCGCGCACCCGCGCATCGGTGCCCTCGACGTCTGCCCGGTCGTCTGGCTGCAGGAGGACGATCACGCGGCCGCGCGGAACGAGGCCCTCGCAGCCGCACGCGGAATCGGCGCCGAGGCCGGCGTCCCGGTCTTCCTCTACGGCGAGCTCGCCCCGCATGAGAGCCATCGCGAGCGGGCGTTCTTCCGCGCCGGGGGGCTCGTCGAGCTCACGCGCAGGGTCGAGGGCGGCGAGCTGCGGCCCGACTTCGGGCCGACCGAGCTTCATCCCACCGCCGGCGCCACGCTGGTCACCGCACGCCCGCCGCTCGCTGCGTTCAACGTCGAGCTCGCGGGGGCGGACATCGCCGCGGCGAAGGAGGTTGCCTCCCGCCTGCGCGAGGCCGGCGGCGGCCTCGAGGGCGTGCGGGCGATCGGCATCGACCTCGGCAACGGCCGCACCCAGGTCTCCACCAACATCCACGACCCCGCCACGGTGCCGCTCGCGATCGTCGCCATGCGAATCCGCGAGCTCGCCGGCCCTCACGGCGCGCGCCCCGTCGGCGCCGAGATCGTCGGTCTCGTTCCGGAGCGGGCGCTTGACGGCTGGCCCGATGCGCTGCGCATCGCCGGCTTCGATCCGGCCAAGCACGTGATCGAACGCCGGGTGCGGGTCTAGGCGGCTACCCGCTCGCGTCGCCCGCCTGGCGCTCCTTCACCTTCCCCTCGAGCTGCTCCATGATCGCGGGATCGCGCAGCGTGGTGACGTCGCCGAGCTCTCGGCCGTCGGCGATGTCCCGCAGGAGACGGCGCATGATCTTCCCGGAGCGGGTCTTCGGCAGGTCGCCGGTCCAGATGATCCGACTGGGCCGGGCGATCTTGGAGATGCGCCGCGCGACGTGGTCGCGGATCTCGGCCGCGACCTCGTCGGTGCCCTCGATGTCGCCCTCGAGGGTCACAAAGGCGCAGATCGCCTGCCCGGTGTCCTCGTCCGTCTGACCGATCACGGCGCACTCCGCGACCTTCTTGTAGGAGACGACGGCCGACTCGATCTCCGCCGTCGACATGCGGTGGCCCGAGACGTTGATGACGTCGTCCACGCGCCCGAGGACCCAGAAGTAGGAGTCCTCGTCCTTGCGGGCTGCATCGCCCACGAAGTAGGTCGTCTCGCCGAATCTGGCGTAGTAGGTGTCGACGAACCGATCGTCCTCCTGGTAGAGCGTGCGGAGCATGCCCGGCCAGGGCCGGCGCATGGTCAGCAGGCCCTGCTGGTTCGGGTCGTCGACCTCATTGCCCTCCTCGTCGACCACCGCGGCGTCGATGCCCGGCAGCGGCCTGGTCGCCGAGCCCGGCTTGGTCTCGGTGACGCCGGGGAGCGGGCTGATCAGGATGTGGCCCGTCTCGGTCTGCCACCAGGTGTCGACGATCGGGCAGCGCTCGCCGCCGATCACCTTGTGGTACCAGAGCCACGCCTTCGGGTTGATCGGCTCGCCGACGGACCCGAGGAGGCGCAGCGAAGAGAGGTCGTGCGCGCCCGGGTACTCCGGCCCCACTTGATGCAGGCGCGGATCGCGGTCGGGGCCGTGTACATGATCGTCACGCCGTAACGCTCGACGATGTCCCACCACACGTCCTTGTCGGGATAGTCCGGCGCGCCCTCGTACATGACGCTGGTCGCGCCGTTCGAGAGCGGCCCGTAGACGATGTAGCTGTGGCCGGTGACCCAGCCGACGTCGGCAGCGCACCAGTAGACGTCCTCGTCCGGCTTCAGGTCGAAGACGTACCTGTGCGTGAAGGTCACGCCGAGGAGGTAGCCGCCCGTCGTGTGGAGGACGCCCTTCGGCTTCGCCGTCGAGCCCGAGGTGTAGAGAACGAAGAGCGGGTGCTCGGCGTCGAGCTGCTCCGGCTCGCAGTCCGGGTCCGCCGCCTGGAGCGCCTCGTGGTACCAGACGTCGCGCCCCTCCTGCATCTCGCAGTCGGCACCGGTCGCCTTGACGACGAAGATCGTCTCGATCGAGGAGACGTCGCCGATCTTCTCGTCGACGGCCGACTTGATCGGCGCGGTCTTGCCCTTGCGGCGCGCGCCGTCGACGGTGACCAGCGCCTTCGCGTTGGCGAACTCCATGCGCTCCTTCACCGCGTCGGGCGAGAAGCCGCCGAAGACGACGTTGTGCGGTGCGCCGATGCGCGCGCAGGCCAGCATCGCCACGGCGACCTCGGGGATCATCGGGAGGTAGATTCCGACGATGTCGCCCTTCCCGATGCCCCGGTCCTTGAGGGCATTGGCGAAGCGCTGGACCTCGCCGAGGAGCTCGGCGTAGGTGATCTCCCGCTCCTCGCCCTCCTCGCCGCGCCAGTGGAAGGCGACCTTGTCGCCGTTGCCGGCCTCGACGTGGCGGTCGAGGCAGTTGTGGGAGACGTTCAGCTTGCCGTCCTCGAACCATTTGTAGAAGGGCGGGTTCGAGTCGTTCAGGACCTGCTGGGGCTCGGTGAACCAGTCCAGGAGCTCCGTGGCCTGGCTCGCCCAGAATGCCTGGAAGTCGCGCTCGGCCTCCTCGTAGAGCGAGTCGTCGTTGACCAGGGCCTTCTCCCGGAAGCTCTCCGGGGGCGGAAACTTCTCTACCTCGAGGAGCTCAGCGAGCTCGCGCTCGAGCTGATCTGCGTCGGTTACGTGCGTTGCCATCTCTCTCTCCTCGCCTCAATAAGCGTCTGTACCTACGGATTCATACCGCTCCGGCCGGGTTCGAGCCGCCGTCGAATAAGTTTCAGGGCGTGGCCCGGACCACGAAGAAGCGCCGCAGGAAGCACCGCGGGACTCAGGGCGGGAGCATCGACCGTCGCGCCAGCGCCGGGCGGCCGCGGAGCCGCGAGGAGGCCCGCGCCCGCGCCCGGAAGCAAACGGGCCAGAAGCGCATCGACTCGCCGCCGACCTGGACCGGCGCCCTCGGGCGGGCCGCATTCGGCGCGGCGATCTTCTTCGTCCTCCTGATCCTGATCTTCCAGCGGCCGGTGGTTGCCGCGCTGCTGCTGTCCGTACTGATGATGCTCATCTACATCCCGCTTGGGCACGCGATCGACGGCTTCATGTACAAGCGCCGCCTCCGCGCCAAGCAGCGCCAGGCGGAGGAGCGGAAGGCACGGTCGTAGGGGTGAGCCCTGGGCCAACGATGGGCAAGTAGGGAGCAGCCCGTACTGCGAAGGTCGACAACTCACCAACCGCCGGCGCCCGCCGCCTCCGTTGGTGACTTGACCCTCATATACGCCGTTAATGCACCAAGCGCTCTCGGCTCTGGCGGCCATTGGTGAGTTATCCCGGTGCCCGGATACCCTGAGCGCATGGACGTTCGCTCCTTCACCGTCGGCCAGGTGGCCGAGAACTGCTACATCGCGCGCCGCGACGGAGCCGATCACGGTGTGATCGTCGACCCGGGCGACGAGCCGGAGCGGCTGCTCGAGGCCGTCGACTCGCTCGGGGTGACGATCGACGGGATCCTCGTCACCCATTGCCACTTCGACCACATCGGGGCCGTGGCACCGGTGGCCGAGGCCACGGGGGCGCCGGTCTGGTGCCCGCAGATCGAGGTGCCCGTGCTCGCGGACATCATGTCCTACGTCCCCTGGCCGGGATTCGGGCCGTTCGAGAGCTACGACGCCGATGAGACCGTCGCCGGCGGCGAGCACCTGTCGCTGGCTGGGCTCGAGATCGACGTCATCTTCACCCCCGGCCACAGCCCCGGTCACGTGACCTACGCGATCCCCGACGAGGGGGCGCTCTTCTCCGGGGACGTCCTGTTCCAGGGCTCCGTCGGGCGCACCGATCTGCCGGGTGGAGACTGGGGGACGCTGCTCGAGAGCATCCGCGGGCTCGTCGACTCCTATCCCGAGGAGACGACGGTCTATCCGGGGCACATGGGCATCACAACGCTCGGCGCCGAGCGCGCCACAAACTCGTTCCTGGCCGAGCTCGCCCGGTAGGGCCGGGCCGCACGGCCAGCAAATAGTCTGGCGGGTGTGTGGGTCGAGGAGCGCTTAGCGACGAGTCAGGCAGGTCAGGCGGCGAAGCCGCCGCATTAGCTGTGGCCGACCGGTTCCAGGCTCCCCGGGGCACCGCCGATGCGCTTCCGGCGGATGCGGCCGCGCGGGCGCGGGTCGAGCAGGCTGCGCGCGAGATCCTCGAGCGCGCCGGCTACAGGCGGATCGAGACGCCGGTCTTCGAGGACACGGAGCTCTTCGCGCGCGGCGTGGGTGGCTCGACGGACATCGTTCGCAAGGAGATGTTCACCTTCGAGGACAAGGGCGGGCGCAGCATCACCCTGCGGCCGGAGGCGACCGCGTCCATCGCCAGGGCGTACATCGAGCACGGCATGCAGAAGCTGCCGCAGCCGGTGAAGCTCTGGTGGTACGGCCCGCTCTTTCGCCACGAGCGCCCGCAGGCCGGCCGCTTTCGCCAGTTCTCCCAGCTCGACGCCGAGGTGATCGGCTCCGACTCGCCGCTCGTCGACGCCGAGTTGATCGTGCTCCTCGACGAGATGTTGAGGGCCGTCGAGGTCCCGGAGCTGGCCCTCAAGGTCAGCAGCCTGGGGTCGCTCGAGTCGCGCGGCGCCTACCGGAACGAGCTCATCGCCTACCTGCGCGAGCACGAGGACGGGCTTGACCCCGACGTGCGCGAGCGGATCGACGAGAACCCGCTGCGCGCCTTTGACTCCAAGGACCCGGCGACACAGGAGGTCATGGCCGAGGCCCCGAAGATGCTCGATCACCTTGATGATGAGGACGCCGAGCACTTCGAGACCGTCAAGCGGCTGCTCGACCAGGCGGGCGTCCCCTACGAGGTCGATCCGACCATCGTGCGCGGGCTCGACTACTACACGCGCACCGTTTTCGAATTCCACAGCGCCCGCCTCGGCGCCCAGTCCCAGGTCGCCGGCGGTGGTCGCTACGACGAGCTGATCGCGCTGTTCGGCGGCCCGCGAACGCCGGCGATCGGCTGGGCCGCCGGCGTCGAGCGGATCCTGCTTGCGATCGAGGGCGACGGTGAAGAACTGCCGCATGACGTCTTCGTCGCCGCGGACGATGCCCACCGGGAGCAGGCCCTCGCCCTGGTCACCGAGCTGCGACGGGCGGGGCTGCGGGCGGACCTCGACCTCGCGTCTCGGAGCATGAAGGGCCAGATGCGCCAGGCGGACCGGACTGGGGCGGGGCGCGCGGTCATTCTCGAGGGCGACGACGTCAGGATCCGCGACATGGGATCCGGGGAACAGCGCGAGGTGGAGGCTGGCAGGGTGCTCGAGGAGCTCACCTCGGGATGAGCACCGAGCCCGGATTTCCGGCCCTGCGGGCGAACGAGTACCGCGATGCGTGGTGCGGTCAGGTCCTGCCCGAGCGCGTGGGCGACACCGTCCGCGTCGCGGGCTGGGTGCATCGCCGCCGCGACCACGGGGGGCTCATCTTCATCGACCTGCGCGACCGCACCGGGCTGGTGCAGCTCGTCTTCAACCCGGACGCGGCCGGCGGCGCCTTCGAGCTCGGCCACGAGCTGCGCTCCGAGGACGTGCTCTCAGCTTCCGGCGAGGTGGTTCGCCGCTCGGAGGAGACGATCAACCGCGACCTTCCCACCGGCGAGGTGGAGGTCCGAGTCGCGGACGCGACGCTGCTCGCCGACGCCGACACCCCGCCGTTCGAGATCGAGTCGTTCTCCGGCGAGGTGGGGGAGGAGGCTCGACTTCGCTACCGGTACCTCGACCTGCGGCGGGACCGCATGCGCCGCGCGATCGAGCTGCGGCACCGCGTCGTACGGGCGATCCGCGAGTTCTTCGACGGCGAGGGGTTCGTGGACATCGAGACGCCGATGCTCTCGCGCTCCACGCCCGAGGGCGCCCGCGACTTCCTGGTTCCGTCGCGGCGCGAGCCCGGCTCGTTCTACGCGCTGCCGCAATCGCCGCAGCTCTTCAAGCAGCTCCTGATGGTCGCCGGCTTTGAGCGCTACTACCAGGTCGTCCGCTGCTTCCGGGACGAGGACCAGCGCGCCGACCGGCAGCTCGATTTCACCCAGCTCGACGTCGAGATGTCGTTTGTCGACGCCGAGGACGTGATCGACGTCAACGAGCGCATGCTGGCCCACGTGATGGAGCGCGTCGACGGCCCGGAGCTGCAGCTGCCGATCGAGCGCCTGCCATACGACGAGGCGATGTCCCGCTACGGCACCGACCGCCCCGACCTGCGGTTCGGGATGGAGCTGGTGGACGTGAGCGACGCGCTGCGCGACACCGAGTTCAAGGTCTTCGGCGGGACGATCGCGGGCGGCGGCGTCGTCAAGGGGCTGAACGCCGGCAGCCGGGACCTGCCGCGCTCCGCCTTGGACGGGCTGATCGGGCGCGCCCAAGAGCTCGGCGCCAAGGGCCTGGTGTGGGCATTCCGGGAGGGGGACGGGTGGCGCTCGCCGACCGCGAAGTTCCTGACCGAGGACGAGCTTCGCGCGGTCAACGAGGCGCTCGGCGCCGAGGAGGGAGACCTACTGCTCCTGGTCGCCGACGACGTCGCCGTCGCCAACTCCGTGCTCGGCCAGCTTCGGCTCGACCTCGGCGAGCGCTTTGGCCTGCTCGAGGGCGAGCACTTCGTGTGGATCGTCGACTGGCCGATGTTCGAATGGAGCGCCGAGGACAAGCGCTGGGACCCCCTGCACCACCCGTTCACCGGGCCGCACGGCGAGTTCGACCTGGAGAACCCGGGGGAGGCTCGCGCCAAGGCCTACGACATCGTCTGGAACGGGCAGGAGATGGGCGGAGGGTCCATCCGCATCTCGGACACGGCGGTCCAGGAGCAGGTCTTCGGCGTGATCGGTATCGCGCCCGAAGAGGCGCGCGAGCGGTTCGGGTTCCTGCTCGACGCGCTGCGCTACGGGGCGCCGCCGCATGGAGGGATCGCCTACGGCATCGACCGGCTGGTGCAGCGGCTGCTGGGTGCGGACTCGATCCGCGAGGTGATCGCGTTTCCCAAGACCGCATCGGGCGCGGACCCGCTCACCGGGGCGCCCGCGCCGGTGGACGAGGAGCAGCTTCGCGAGCTCGGCCTGGCGCTTCGCGGCCGTCCTAAATCCGCCCGATAGCCGCGTTACTCTGCCGCCCGTCATCGTCCGGATCTGGGAGGTGGATCGGTGAACGTTTCGAGATTGTTCGCACCGGACGACGGGCGCGACGCGATGCGCACGCTGGCCGGCTTGCTGTTGGGCGCCGGGTTCTTCATGGCCTTCGCGCGGAAGTCAGGCAGCCTCGCGAACGGATGGGGAGACTGGGGGCTCTTCATCACGCTCCTGATCATCACCGTCTTCCTCTACGGCGTGGGGCTCTTGGGGCGGCTCAACACGCCATTCCTCCGGGCGTGGCAGAGCGTGTACGTCGTGTTCGGGATCCTGCTGATCCCGTTCATGCTGTTCCAGTTCATCCAGGCCGTGGGCGGCCACGCGGTCTCCGACCTCAACGTGGTCTGGGTCCTGCTGGTCACCGCCGCGGCCGCCGCGTTCGCCGCGTTCGTCGCGGACATCGCCTACGGAATGCTGCTCGCCTCGATCGCGGTGGTGATCTCCTGGTCCGCGCTGTGGGACAAGATCCTCTCCAACGGGGTCTTCACCCATTACGGGATCTACCGCGGGCTCCTGGTGATCATCGGCCTCATCCTGGTGGGCGTGGCGCTGGCCGTCTATCGCTCGGATCCGCTGGCTCGCCTGCGGCCCGGGGGCACGCCGGCGCCGGAGCCGGCTCGCTGGACACGGGCGCACGACGTGATCACCGGAGCAGCCATCGCCGGTGTCGCCGCCGGGGCGCTCACGTTCACGGCGTTCTTCGCGCAGGCATCGGTGTTCGCCGTGCGCGTGGCGTCGCCGAGCCTGCTGTGGGACATCGAGCTGCTCGTGGCGTCGCTTCTGGCCGTGCTGTGGGGAGCGCGGTTCGGCGTTCGAGGCCCCACGTACGTCGGAGCGATCGGCCTGCTGATCTTCATCATCACCGTCGGTAGCGAGGTCGGGGTCGACGTGCCGAGCTCGACGATCGTCGGCTGGCCGCTGATCCTGGCGCTGGTGGGCGCGGCGCTGTTCGCGATCAGCCTCATCCCCAGCGTGGAGACCCCTGACGCCGAGGCGCGCCTGCGCGGCACCGGGGCGACGGGCGCCGGCACGAACCCACCCGCGAGCGGCACGGGTCCTTAAGACTCCCGGGGGTGTCCAGCCCCTCCAACGCCGAGCTTGCCAGGCAGGCCCTCGAGGCACTCAGCATCGGGGACGTGCCGGACTTCGCCGCGATCCTCCATCCCGAGATCGAGATCCGGACCGCCCAGACCACCTATCTGGGTCCCGAGGCAGCCACTGAGTGGGCTCAGAAGCGATACGAGCACCTCGAGCGCCACTTTGCGATCGACCGGCTGGAGGAGAAGGGCGACCACGTGGTCGCCCGGGTCAGGACCCAGTACGTCTGGCGCGATAGCGGACTGGTGGGCGACGAGGAGCCGGCGGTGATCGACCTCGGATTCAGGGACGGCAAGCTCGTGAGTTGGGAGTTCCGCGGGGGGTAGTGCTGCGGCCAGCTTCCGCCGATCTTTCTCAAGGTTTCGCCGGGGCCGTCGAACAACTGGGTGACTGGTATGGTCAACGGAAGGCTCGAACTTGTTCGATAGCCGCTCTCATTGTGAACCAGTACACATGGCTTGGGAGTCGGTTTCCGGCGGGCCCCTTGTGGACTCGCCGGTAGACGCCCACCTTCTGAGAAGGGTTCTTAAGCCGGGCGGCGTCGGCGAGTTGGGGCCTTTTTACTTTCTGCGGCCGCGCCGGGTGACCGCATGAGGAAGGCCATCAACGACAACCCGATGGTCCAGATCGGGGTCATCGGCCTCCTCGTCGTGGTGGTGGGCTTCTTTCTGCTCACGCAGATGGGCAGGAGCTCGAGCTCGAGCAGCACTACCTCATCGAGCCCCACGTCGAGCAGCTCGGCATCGGTCGTTCCGGACTCGTCCGCGGCCTCCACCGACTCGAGCGCCGCTGCCCCGACGCCCTCCGACGCCACTTCCACCACGCCGGTCGGGCCCGCGGACGGCGCGGTGGCACCCGCCACCACGCCGGGCAAGTTCGTCGCCGGCCCTGGCCTGCCCAGTCGAGTCGTCCAGGCGTACAACGCAGACAAGGCGGTCGTGCTGCTTGTCGTGCGCCACGGCGGCATCGACGACGATGCGGTCAAGGCGAGCGTGGAGGGCATGGGTGGCCTGCCCGACGTCGCCGTGTTCGTGACCAATGCCGGGCACGTTTCGCGGTACTCCCGGATCGCCTCCGGCGTCAGCCTCGACCGGGTGCCGGCGCTGATCGTCCTGCGGCCACAGAAGCTCAGTCACGGCACTCCCACCGCCGCGGTCAGCTACGGATTCCGCGGTCCCGACAGCGTCGCCCAGGCGATTGCCGACGCCCTCTACAAGGGCCCGACGGACCTTCCGTATTACCCGAAGTAGGCAACGGGGGACATCGCCCGCGCGCTAGCCTCGGGCTCGACGTGGACGCTGCCCTGCTTGCCCACTACGCAGACGACTACTCGCGCCGCGGAGCTGCACTCGATGGCGCCTTCACCGGCGCTGCCGGCGGCTCGGTGTGCGGCGACCTAGTCCGCGTCTCGGTCGTGATCACGGACGGCGTCATCGAGGCGGTCACCTTCGACGCGGAGGGTTGCGCGGCGGCGACCGCCGCTGCCGCGGCCGTCGCCGAGCTGGTGGACGGCGAGGACGCCCTCCAGGCCGCTGCGATCGGCGCCGTGGAGGTATCGGAGGCCCTCGGCGGCCTCTCCCCGCAGGGCCGCCACGCGGCCGACCTGGCCGCCGACGCGCTGCACCGCGCCCTGTCGTCGGCGACGTCAGCGGGCGTGAAGCTTGCGGACGCCCCTCCCAACGGCGAGCGCGTGCTCGTGGCCTTGAGCGGCGGAGTGGACTCGGCGGTTGCCGCGCTGCTGGAACGCGAGCGGGGTATGGACGTGGTGGCGGTCACGCTGAAGCTGTGGGCCGACCGGCATAACGATGGCGCGCGAAGCTGCTGCTCGCCCGAGGCCGTGATCGGCGCCCGGGCGCTGGCCCACGAGATGGGGATCCCGCATCTGACGCTGGATCTCGAGGAGGCCTTCCGGTCGCAGGTGGTCGGCGAGTTCCTTCGCGGCTACGGGGAGGGCAGGACGCCGAACCCATGCGTGATCTGCAACGGCGACCTTCGCATCGACGCGATGCTGGCGCTCGCGGACCGGCTCGGCGCGTCGACGCTAGCGACCGGCCACTATGCGCGGGTCGTCGATGATGGTGAGGGCCCGCTCCTTGCCGCCGCGAACGACGAGGCCAAGGACCAGACCTACATGCTCTCGGCGCTGCGCCCGGCGACCATAGGGCGGCTTCGATTCCCACTCGCGGATCTGACGAAGCCCAGAGTGCGGGAGCTCGCCGCCGCCGCGAGCCTGCCGGTGGCCTCCAAGCGCGAGAGCCAGGATCTGTGCTTCCTCGCCGGCGAGGGCAAGCGCTCGTTCCTCGCCCGGCACGCGGGCCTCGCCGACAACCCGGGGGAGATCGTCGACTCGGACGGCAGCGTCGTCGGCCGCCACTCCGGCTTTCACAACTTCACGATCGGGCAGCGACGCGGGATCGGCATCGGCGGCGGCACACCCCTCTACGTGCTGGAGACCGACGCGAGCGCCAACCGCGTGGTCGTGGGCGGTCGCGAGGATCTGGCGCGCAGGCGCGTGCGGGTGCGCAACGCCCACCTCCGCCGCCCCGGCGAGCGCGTGGACAGCGTGAAACTCCGCTACCGGTCGCGGCCGATCGATTGCGCCGTGAGCGGCGCCGCCGGCCGCCACGACGAGCTCTGGCTCGAGCTCGCCGAGCCGGCTTATGGCGTGGCGCCCGGGCAGACCGCCTGTCTCATGGACGGCGCCATGGTCGTGGGCCACGCCACGATCGCCTCGTAGGCGATACCTAGACTGGATAACCCAATGAACGGCACCTGCCAGTCGCGGAGCTAAAGCTCCGCGCCACCAAACCCGTGAAGACGAGCGAAATCCGCGAGGCTTACCTCTCCTTCTTCGAGGAGCGGGGGCACCTGCGTGTGCCCTCGTCGTCGCTGATTCCTGCGCCGGGGGACACCTCGACTCTCCTGACGGTGGCGGGGATGCAGCCGTTCAAGCCGTATTTCCGCGGTGACGAGAACCCGCCCTCCAACCGCCTGACCTCGGTCCAGAAGTGCTTCCGCACGCCCGACATCGACGAGGTGGGCAACACCCGCCGGCACCTCACCTTCTTCGAGATGCTCGGCAACTGGAGCTTCGGGGACTACTTCAAGGAACAGTCGATCGCGTGGGGACTCGAGCTTTCCGTGGAGGTCTTCCGTCTTGACAAGGACCGCATCTGGCCGAGCGTGTTCGGCGGCGACGACGAGCTCGGGCTCGGCCCGGACGAGGAGTCGATCGAGATCTGGAAGAGCCACGGGATCCCGGAGGAGCGGATCGTGCTCCTGCCGCGGTCCGAGAACTTCTGGCAGGCGGGGGAGACGGGTCCCTGCGGCCCATGCTCAGAGATGTACTACGACCGCGGGAGCGAGTTCGGGGGCGCCGACGAGAGACCTGGCGACGACACCGATCGCTACATCGAGTACTGGAACCACGTCTTCATGAGCTACGAGCTCCACGAGGACGGCTCGCTCACGAAGCTGCCGGCGAACAACGTCGACACCGGCCTGGGCCTCGAGCGCATGGGGGCGATCCTCCAAAATGTGGACTCGGTGTTCCAGACGGACGCGTTCAGTCCGCTCGTCGGGCTCGCCGAGGAGATGAGCGGCCGCTCCTACGAGCAGGACCGCGCGACCACGAGGGCGATGCGGATCATCGCCGACCACTCGCGCGGCATGACGTTCCTGATCGCCGACGGCGTGGTCCCCTCGAACGAAGAGCGCGGCTACGTGCTGCGCCGGGTGATGCGGCGCGCGATCCAGCAAGGGCGCGTGCTTGGCCTCGAGTCCCCGTGGCTCGGGCGATTCGCCGAGCGGGCGATCGAGATGATGTCCGACGCCTATCCCGAGCTCGCTCAGCAGCGCGACACGATCGTGCGCTGGGTCGGCGACGAGGAGCAGGCCTTCGGCCGCACGCTCGACCGCGGGACGCAGCTGCTCGAGCAGCTGGTCGCGCAGGCGAAGGAGCAGGAGACGTCGTGGATCGACGCGGCGGAGGCGTTCAAGCTCCACGACACCTATGGCTTTCCGTACGACCTGACGAAGGAGCTCCTCGCCGATGAGGGCCTGTCGGTCGACGACGCGGGCTTCGAGGCCCTGATGGAGAAGCAGCGCATCCGAGCGCGCACCGGCGCCGAGCCGGCCGTCAAGGACCGTCACGAGGCGGTGATGTCGTTCGCACAGGCGGCGCCGCCGTCGACATTCGTGGGCTACGAGACGCTCGGTACCGAGACCGCCGTCGCAGCGGCCGACTCGCCGCTGATCAAGCTCGAGGAGAGCCCCTTCTACCCGGAGGGCGGCGGCCAGGTGTCCGACTCAGGATTGGTCAGCTGGGACGGCCAGGGCGCTCGCATCGCCGACGTCTACCGGCTCGGCGACGACCAGGTCATTCGTCTGGACGAATCCACTCCGGCGCCGGAGCCCGGCTCGCGAGTCCGCGCCGAGGTCGACCACGAGACCCGTCATGCCACGATGCGAAACCACACCGCGACGCACCTGCTCCACGCGGCGCTCCGGGGGCGGCTCGGCACCCACGTCCGCCAGGCGGGCTCGGCGGTGCGGCCGGACAAGCTCCGCTTCGACTTCACCCACGGCGCCGCGCTGAGCCCCGAGGAGCTGAGGCAGGTCGAGGATCGCGTCAACGAGTGGATCAAGGCCAGTCGGCCGGTCCGCGCCCTCCAGATGAGCCGGGCGGAGGCCGAGGAGCTTGGCGCGATGGCGCTGTTCGGCGAGAAGTACGGCGACTGGGTGCGGGTGGTCGAGGTTGACGACGTGTCCCGCGAGCTCTGCGGCGGCACCCATGTCGCGAACACGGCCGAGGTCGGGATCTTCACGATCGTCTCCGAGGGGTCGAGCGCCGCCAACGTGCGGCGGGTCGAGGCGATCACGGGGCCGGCGGCGATCGACTGGTTCCGCGAGCGGAGCGACGCGCTGACCAGGGCCGGCGCGGTCCTGGGCGCTCCGCGGGACCCGCTGCGCGCAGCCGAGCGCGCGGCCGAGCGCCTGAAGCAGTTGGAGAAGCAGGCCACCGAGGCGCAGCAGCGCGGCGCGGGGGAGGAGGCTGAGGAGCTGGCCTCGACCGCGGCCGACCTCGGTGGCGTGAAGGTCGTGACCGCGCAGCGGGACGGTGTGGATCAGCGGGCGCTCCTGAGCCTGGCAGACCAGATCAAGTCGAAGCTCGGCGAGGGCGCGGTGGTCCTGGGGGGCGCCAGCGACGGGCGGGTGGCGCTGGTGGCGAGCTTCACCCGCGGCGCCGTGGAGCGCGGGCTGTCGGCCGCGGAGGTGGTCAAGGGCGCCGCGGAGGTCATGGGCGGCGGGGGTGGCGGCCGCGATGACGTCGCGCAGGCCGGTGGCCGCGACCCGGAGCGACTCGGCGACGCGCTCGCAACCGCTCGCGAGGCGATCCAGCGCGCACTGGGCGCCTAGCTCTTCAAGGCCGATGCGAGTCCTGGCGATCGACCACGGAATGGCACGTGCGGGTTGTGCGATTTCTGACCCCACTGGTACCATCGCGCGCCCGCTTGGAGTGATCGAGCCACCGGACCCGCAGCAGGTTGCGGAGCTGGTGGGCGAGCACGGCGCGGATCTTGTTGTCGTCGGTCTGCCGGTCTCATTGGATGGGGCCGAGGGAAAGCAGGCGGCCGGCGCGCGGGCGTTCAGGGATGAGCTCGCTGCGATCCTGGATGTTCCCGTGGAGACCTACGACGAACGACTGACAACCCGACTTGCCGAGAGCTCGGCCCGTGCCGGGGCCAGCGCGCCCGCCGATGCGCTTGCGGCTGCCCACCTGCTGGAGACCTATTTGCTCCACCTCGCCGGCGCGGGAGAGAGCCCGGGCCGGTGATGGACGACTACAGCGACCCATTCGCGGAGGAGCAGGCCGAACAGGAGCGCCGCCGGCGTCGCGCTGAGCGCGAAGCGCGCCGGCGCGACGGCCGAGCAAAGCGGAGCGAGCAGCAGGGCGCGCTGGCCGATCGCGTGAAGGGCATGCTCTCCGGCTCCCGGGAGGGCGGGACAGAGGGGCCGGACCCACGCATCGGAGCCTCTCCCGGCGCGCGCTCGTCGTCCCACGAGCCGGAGACGGGCGGTGAGCCACCGCCTCCGCCACCGCCGCCACCGCCGCGAACCGCACTCGGCCCGCGCCAGCCTCCGTCTCCACCACCGCGCGGCCCGCGGAACATGCGGCGCCGGCGGATCATCGGCGCCGTGATCGTGCTCATCGTCGCCGTCGGCATCGTTGCCGGTGCGGCCGCCGCGATCCACCACTTCTCGGCGGGAAGCTCCGACTCGCCGGCACCGAAGCAGTCCGTCGCGGGCCCGGTCAAGAAGGTCACGATCCCCGAGGGCTACGACCGCCGCGCGATTGCCGACCTCGCCAAGAAGGACGGCATCACCGGCGACTACATGAAGGCGAGCGAGAGCTTCAAGGGCTTCAACCCCGACAGGTACGGGGCCCAGAACCCGCCCAGCCTCGAGGGCTTCCTGTTCCCTGCCACGTACGACCTGCCGCACAAGCCGAACGTCGACGACCTGATCGCGCGCCAGCTGGACGCCTTCAACCAGTACATGGACCAGGTGAACATGAAGTACGCCAAGTCCAAGAACCTCACGCCCTACGACGTGTTGACCATCGCGTCGATGATCGAGCGTGAGGCCGTGGTCGACAAGGACCGCAAGCTGATCGCCGCGGTCATCTACAACCGCCTCCACCAGGGGATGCCGCTGCAGATCGACGCAACGATCCGCTTCGCGGAGAACAACTGGACGAAGCCGCTGACCGAGTCCGATCTGCACATCAGCTCGCCGTACAACACGTACGAGAACACGGGCCTGCCGCCGACGCCGATCGGCAACCCGGGCCTGGCGTCGATCGAAGCCGCCGCACATCCGGCCAGCGTCGACTATCTCTATTACGTGGCGAAGCCGAACGGCTGCGGCCATTTCTTCACCGCCTCGTATTCGGCCTTCCAGGCGGCACAGGCCCGCTACAACTCCGCCCGCGAGGCGGCCGGCGGCAACTCGCCGACCAACTGTCCCTGAGCCGGGCGGCGCCCGTCGGGCGCCCGCGTAGCATCGAATCCATGAACGACACATGCCGCTGCCGGCGCCGAACGGCACCGGCCTAACACACATGCCGAAGCGCCTCGCGGTCCTGGGCCAGCCCATCTCCCATTCGCGGTCTCCCGCGATGCATACCGCTGCGCTCGTGGAGCTCGGCCTCGCGGAGGAGTGGTCCTATGAGCCGATCGAGGTGGCGCCGGAGGGCTTCGACGAGCGGGTTCGCGCGATGCCGGGCGAGGGGTTCGTCGGCGCCAACGTCACCGTGCCGCACAAGCTCGCCGCACTCGCGCTCGCCGATGAGGCTTCGGAGGCCGCCCGCGCGATTGGCGCCGCCAACACACTGACCTTCGCCGACGGGCGGATCGCCGCTGACAACACTGACGCGACCGGCCTCCTCGACGCGCTGCCCGAGTCCCCGTCCGGCGCCCGCGCGCTGGTGCTCGGCGCCGGGGGCTCGGCGCGGGCCGTCGTCTGGGCGCTCGTCGACGGCGGCGCCGACGTCTCGATCTGGAACCGGACCCCCGAGAAGGCCCAGGGACTGGCGCGCGAGCTCGGCGCCTCAGCGGTCGAAACCGTCGACGTGGCCGATTTCGACCTCCTCGTGAACGCGACGACCGTGGGCATGGGAGCGTCCACCCAGGCGTCGACAGACCTAAAGAGCCTTCCCATCGATGCCGATGCCCTCGGTGAAAGACACCAATTGGTGGACCTCGCCTACGGGGCGGTCGACACAGAGCTCGTTCGCGCGGCAAGAGCGCGGGGGGCCCAGGTCGTCGATGGGCTCGAGGTGCTGGTTCGCCAGGGGGCCGCCTCGCTCCGGATCTGGACGGGCCTAGACCCGCCGATCGAGGTGATGAGGCGGGCCGTCCGAGCGGACACATGGCAAACGAAAACCGACCCGGATACCTGAGGCCAGTCCCCTCCGGGGACGAGGCGACGGCGAGGCAGCTCGACGACGAGGCGAAGGCGGGTAACGGCGTCACCGCGCCGATGCAGCGCGGCCACTCGGGGATGTTCGTGACGGACGTCGTCGTCGACCTGGGCTACGCGAGCCGGGAGCGGGTCGACGAGGTGGTGAACGAGGCCCGGGTGGCCGGCAAGGCGCCCGAGGCGCTCCTGCGCGACTACCAGGTGATCGACGGCGACCAGCTGTCTCGGGCGATCGCCGAGCGCTACGGGCTCGACCACGTAGATCTCAACCTCTACAAGGTCGACATGGGGGCGGCGAACCTGCTCTCGATGAGCGCCGCCCGCCGCTACAAGGCGCTGCCGGTCGGCTACGTGGACACCGAGACGCTGCTGCTCGCCATGGCCGACCCGGCCAACGTGCTCGCCGTCGACGACATCCAGATGATGACCGGGCTGCGGTGCCGGGTGGCGGTCGCAGCGGAGGAGGACATCGACGCGCTTATCAGCCGCATGAACCGGCTCGAGCATGCGGTGAGCGATGCGGTTCAGGAAGAGGAGGACGTCGAGGGCGACGCGGAGATCACCGAGCTCCATGAGACGGCGGAGGACGCCCCGGTGATCAAGCTGGTCCACTCGGTGCTGGCGCAGGCGGTCAACGAGGGCGCCTCCGACATCCACTTCGAGGCCGAGGAGAACGAGATGCGGGTGCGCTTCCGCGTCGACGGCGTGCTGTATGAGTCGGCGCGCATCCCCAAGCGGATGATCGCCGGCGTCGTCTCCCGAGTGAAGCTGATGGCGGACATGGACATCGCCGAGAAGCGGATCCCGCAGGACGGCCGCGTCAGCGTCACCGTCGACGATCGCAAGGTCGACCTCCGTGTGACGACGCTGCCGACCCAGCGTGGGGAGGGGGCATCGGTCCGCATCCTCGACAAGGAGCAGGCCCTTCGCACACTCGACGAGCTCGGCATGGACGGCGCGCCGCGGGCGAGGTTCGAGTCAACGGTGCAGCGTCCGTACGGCGCGGTGCTCGTCACCGGCCCGACCGGCTCGGGCAAGTCGACCACCCTCTACGCGGCGCTGCTGGAGCTGAACGCGGTCGAGCGGAACATCATCACGATCGAGGACCCCGTCGAATACCGGATGGCGGGCATCAACCAGATGAACGTCAACCGCAAGGCGGGGCTGACCTTCGCCACCGGCCTGCGCTCGATCCTCCGCGCTGACCCCGACGTGATCATGGTCGGCGAGATCCGCGACGCCGAGACCGCGCGGATCGCCGTCGAGTCGGCGCTCACCGGCCACATGGTCCTGAGCACCCTCCACACGAACGACGCCCCGGGCGCGATCGCCCGCCTGACCGAGATGGGCATCGAGAGCTTCCTGACGGCGTCCGCCGTGGAGTGCGTGGTCGCCCAGCGCCTCGCGCGCCAGCTCTGCACATACTGCAAGCGGCGCACGGTGATCCCGCAGCAGGCTCTGGTCAAGTCGGGATTCAGGGTGGGCGCGGACCTCGAGGCCTACGAGGCCGTGGGCTGCGCACGGTGCAGCCACAGCGGCTACCGCGGCCGCATCGGCCTCTTCTCGGTGATGGTGATGAGCGACGAGATCAAGTCGCTGACCGTGCAGCGAGCCCCGGAGTCAGAGATCTCCGAGGTCGCACGCTCCCAGGGCATGATCACGGTGCGCGAGGACGGCCTCCAGAAGGCGCGAGCGGGCGTCACCTCGATCGAAGAAATCGCCCGGGTAACCACGTAAGAGTTCCGCGACCCCCTCGGCGCACTCTCGCCACAAACGTGTGTTGAGAGGGCACCGAGAGCAGCCCAAACTGGCCGCCATGGCCAGGTCAACGCAATCTACGTCCGGAAACCGGACGCGGATTGCGTTGACCCGGGGTGGTCGAGCTGGCTCAGCGGCAATGGGGCGTCGTCGCTCGCTGGCAGCTCGAGCTGTGCGGGATCAGCACTGGGGCGATCGCCCGCTTGGTCGCCTCCGGCCGGCTGCACCGCATCTATCCCGGCGTCTACGCCGTCGGCCACAAGGCGCTGAGCACTGAGGGCCGGCTGCTCGCGGCGATTCTCTACGCGGGCCCGGGGGCCGCATTGAGCCACGCAAGCGCCGCGCTTTGGTGGGAGCTGATCTCCTACATGCCCAACACCACCCACGTCGCAAGCCCAAGAAGACGTCGGTCACTCCCGGGGGTCCGCGTTCATCACGTGAAGAGCCTCGACCGCCTCATGCACCGCGGCCTCCCCGTGACCCCCGTGCCCCGCACCCTCCTCGACTTCGCTTCCACGGCCCCGCTCGACCGCGTACGCAAGGCGGTCGCCGAGGCCGACTTCAAGCGCCGGATCGACCTCGAGGCGATCGATGGGATCACCGGCGTCGGCCGCCCGGGCTCGGCCAAGCTGAAGCGCGCCCTCTCCCTTCACCGCCCCGAGTACGCCCGGACCCTGAGCCCTGCCGAGGATCTCCTTCTGGACCTATGCCGCCACCACCGCCTGCCGTTCCCCGAGGTGAACGTGGCGATTGGCCCGGACAAGGTCGACGCGCTGTGGCGGGGCGCCCGGTTCATCGTCGAGGTGGATGGTGGCGACGGGCACGCGACTCGGGCGCAGATGCACCGAGACCGCGAGCGTGACCTGCGCCTACGCGCTGCCGGCTTCTCGGTGCTTCGCTACAGCGGGCGCCAGGTCACTCAGGACCGCCCCGCGGTCGCTGCGGACATCCGCCGCGCGCTACGGAGCCGCGCCTACGCGTGAACGACGCACGTTGGGCTCTCGGAGCCGTCGGCGGGGAACGCCTTCGCCAGCGCCTTCGCGATCAGCTGCGCTCGCGCCTTGTAGCCCGGCGAGGTGTAGTGGATGCCGTCCGGGATGTACCAGGAGTCCTTGACCGATCCGGCCCAGTCGAAGATGCGCATGTTCGGGTACTTCGCGCAGGCGTCCTCGAGGGCGGTGTTCCACTGCTCCATGTTCGACTCCGCATACGGCCCGCTGCCCACGAGTGACTTCACGTTTACCCACATGACCGGCTGGTCGCCGATCACCGACATCATCTTGTCGATCCGTGTGGACAGCGACACCGACGAGCCGACGTAGACGTCGGCGGCGTCGTTGGTCCCGAGCGCGAGCACCCAGCAGCCGTCGTACCCGCTGTCGAGCAGCCCGTGGGCCACGTCCTGCGCGTTGGTGCCGCCGGGGAGGGTCTCGACGATTGAGGTCGCGCCGGAGATCTCCATGTGCTCCCTCCTGACCCCTTGGTTGGCGTACCTGGCCTCGATGCGCTCGGAGCGCTTGGGCAGGTAGTCGTGGGAGACGAGGCCCTCCGACGTCGAGTCCCCGATGTGTACGACCGACGTGCACGAGGTGCCGTGCGCGGGCGCCGTGCTCGCCGGCGTGGTCGCGGCGGTGCTGGTGTGCGAGATGGTGCCGCCGGAGAGCGCTGCCTGCGCGTCCGCGTTCGAGTCCTGCGCGGTGAGGAAGCCGAAGTGCGTCGGAGGCGCCGCCCCGGCCAGGCCAACGCACGCGAGGAGGAGGGTGGCCAGGCCGACGCCGACCGCCACACGCACGTTCTGCGGGAGCGCCTTCACCTTCCAGGTGCCCTCTCGTATCCGCGCCCACAGGCGACCGAGCGCACCGTGCCGGATCGGCTCCTCGATGAACTTCCACGACAGCGCGGCGATGCCGATGCTCGCGGCCACCTGAAGCGCGGCGCGCAGCGGGTCGACGCCGCTCGTGACCGTCGGCGTGGTCAACACGATGATCGGGAACATCCACAGGTAGATGCCGTAGGAGCGCACGCCGATCCACCGCAGCGGCTTCCAGCCCATCGCCGGGCCCAGACGGGTGGCCGGGTGCACGACCGCGGCGATCACGAACACGGTCGCCACCGTCAGCAGCACCATCCCGCCCTGGTAGAGGAACGGGGAGAAGTCGTTCGTGCGCCAGATCAGGATTGCGATCACGATCAGCCCGGCGATGCCCAGGCCGTCGAGGATCCGGCGCGCACCGGCGCTGATGTTCGCGCTCAGGTGCCGGCTCGGCCACACCATCGCCAGCGCGGCCCCGAACAGGAGCCCGAAGGCCCGCGTGTCGGTGCCGTCATAGACGCGCGTGGAGTCGAACCCAGGGTGGTAGAGAACGGCCATCAAGATGGCCGACGCAGTGCCCAGCCCCAGGGTGATCAGGGCCAGGCGGGGCCGAATGCTCCGTGAGGAGGCGGGCTCCTTGACAAAGCGAAGGCCGAGCAGCAGAAGCCACGGCCACACCAGGTAGAACTGCTCCTCGACTCCCAGCGACCACAGGTGTCCGAGCGGCGAGGGCGGCGCGAAGCGGGCGAAGTAGGAGACGTGCTGGTCGATCAGCCACCAGTTGTTGACGTAGAGCGCCGAGGAGATGACCGCGCCGCGCAGCTTGTCGAGCTGGTCGGGGTCGGCGATCGTGATCCAGGCTGTGACCACGACGAGCATCACGAAGAGCGCCGGGAGCAGTCGTCTGGCGCGGCGGATCCAGAAGTTGCCGAGCCGCATCCGGCCGCCGTACCACTGCCCGAGCAGCAGGTCCGTGATCAGGTAGCCGCTGAGCGTGAAGAAGACCGCGACGCCCAGAAGGCCCCCGGGCGCCCATCCGAAGCCCAGGTGGTAGGCGATCACCGCGAGCACAGCGATAGCGCGGAGCCCATCCAGGCCCGGCATGTACCGCTGGTTGCGTTGGATTGGCTTAGGCATCCTGCCGCCTCCGAAAACAGGCTAGGAGGTGACCTTCGACCCGGCGCCTTCCGGCTCCTGTTCGTGACAAATCTCCCACGGTGGTCCCTCATATCGGCCCGATGCGCACCGGGCACTGCGTCCGCTCAGGGCGGCCACGGCTAAAGGCCCACGCTCAACCGACGATTTACCAAGCGATGAGCCTGGATTTCGCCGCTGTGCTCACAAAGATGGTGGAGGTTCACGCCTCCGACGTTCACCTGACGCCGGGCTTCCCGCCGGCGCTGCGGGTCCGCGGCCGCATCGTCCCGATGGACGACTATCCGCAGCTCGGCCCGCAGGACACGCGCGAGATCGTCTATTCGATCCTCAACGACTCCCAGCGCAAGCGCTTCGAGAACCAGCAGCAGCTCGACTTCGCCTACGCGATCCCGGGCGTGGCGCGCTTCCGCGTCAACACCTTCTTCCAGCGCGGCGCGATCTCCGCCGCCTTCCGCCACATCCCCGCCGAGATCCAGAGCCTCGAGTCCCTGGGGCTGCCGGCGGTACTGGAGGAGTTCACCCGCAAGCCGCGCGGCTTCGTCCTCGTCACCGGGCCCACCGGCTCGGGCAAGTCGACGACGCTCGCCTCGATGGTCGACTCGATCAACGCCGAGCGGGAGGAGCACATCCTCACGATCGAGGACCCGATCGAGTTCCTCCACTCGCACCGCAAGTGCATCGTCAACCAGCGCGAGATCGGCGCCGACGCGCTGGACTTCTCGACGGCGCTGAAGGCCGCCCTGCGCGAGGACCCCGACGTGATCCTCGTCGGCGAGATGCGCGACCTCGAGACGATCTCCACTGCCCTGACAGCAGCCGAGACCGGCCACCTCGTCTTCGCCACCCTGCACACCCAGTCGACCGCCCAGACCGTCGACCGGATCATCGACGTCTTCCCGCCGCACCAGCAGCACCAGGTGCGGATGCAGCTGTCGATCGCGCTGCAGGGGATCGTCACCCAGCAGCTGCTGCCGACGGCCGACGGCTCTTCTCGAGTCTGCGCCTGCGAGGTCCTGGTGCCGACCCCCGCGATCCGGAACCTGATCCGCGAGGGAAAGACGCACCAGATCTACTCGGCGCTTCAGACCTCGGGCTCCGTGGGCATGCAGACCATGGATGCCCACCTCGCTCAGCTTGTCCGCAGCGGCAAGGTGTCGCGCGCTCTCGCCGAGCAGCGCGCCTCCGTCCCCGAGGAGCTCAAGCGCCTGCTGAGCGGCGTCGGCATGCCGACCAACGGGCGCTCCACCGTTGAGGCGATCTCATGAGCACGTTCGCCTTCAGGGCGGTGGATCTCGCCGGCGTTGCCGCCCGCGGCGAGATGGACGCCTCGTCCAAATCCGTGGTCTCCGATCAGCTCCGCCAGCGCGGCCTGATCGTCCTCGACATCAGCGAAAAGCGGGAGTCGCTGAAGCTCGAGAGCATCGTGCAGCGCTTCAAGAGCGTCAACCTGCGGGCGCTGGCGGTGTTCTCGAGGCAATTCGCGACGCTGATCGCCTCCGGGATGCCGATGCTCCGCTCGCTCTACACGCTGGAGCAGCAGACGCAGGACGAGATATTGCGGAGCGCGATCGTCTCGGTGCGTGAGAACGTGGAGTCCGGCAGCTCTATTGCCCAGGCGATGGAGTCACAACCGGGGGTCTTCGACCAGCTCTACCGCTCGGTGGTCAAGGCCGGGGAGGACTCGGGTCGCTTGGAGGAGGCGTTGGACAGGATCGCCAGCCAGCTCGAGCGCCTCGACGCGCTGAGGCGGCAGGTCAAGTCGGCGTTGATGTATCCGGCAGTCGTCTTCACTCTCGCGCTGGTGGTGATGATCGTCGTCGTCGCGGTGATCGTGCCGGTGTTCGTGAACATCTTCAACCAGCTCGCACAGAGCAACCCGGAGGTGGGGACGAGCTTGCCGATCATGACCCAGATCACGGTGAGCGTGTCCGACTTCGTGACTCATCAGTGGTACTTCCTGCTCGGTGGAATCGCCGTCGGGTCGTACGCCTTCATCCGTTGGAAGAAGAGCGACCGCGGCCGGCTCCAGTGGGACCACTTCAAGATCCGGATCCCGCGGATCGGCGACGTGGTCCAGAAGATCGCGCTCGCCCGCTGGTCTCGTACCTTCGCCGGCATGATCGCCTCGGGCGTCCCGATTCTCCAGGCAATTGAGATCTCCGGCGGGACGGCCGGCAATGCTGTGATGAACGAGGCGATGCAGGACGTCTATGCGTCCGTCAAGCGCGGCGGCAGCCTCGCGGGACCGATGGCCAAACACGAGGTCTTCCCACCGATGGTCGAGCACATGGTCTCGGTCGGCGAGGAATCAGGCCAGCTCGAGACGATGCTCGCCAAGATCGCGGACTTCTACGAGGCCGAGGTCGACGCGAGGATCAAGTCCCTGACCGCCCTCATCGAGCCGCTGATGATCATCTTCGTCGGTGGCGTGGTCGGCTTCATCGTCATCTCGATGTACCTGCCGATCTTCAGCATCTACGACAAGGTCAAGTAGCGACCTGTGAGATCCGCTCGAAGATTTCAATGTCCGGGTTGAAATTTGAAAAGATTTCAATCCGCGCGAAATTTCAAAGCTCCTGAGCTGGCCCGACGACA
>CAVQCK010000021.1:0-43731 GCA_963710955.1 uncultured Actinomycetes bacterium
GCTGTGGAAACATGCGCGCCGATCAGCATGGCGAGCCAGCACACTAATCGCGGACACCGCTTTCGCTTCGCCCCGTCGCCGACGGGCGCGCTGCACATCGGCGGGGCACGGACCGCGCTCTACAACTGGCTGCTGGCGCGCGGCTCCGGGGGGGCGCTCGTCCTGCGGATCGAGGACACCGATCGCGAGCGCTCGACGCCCGAGAACGTCGAGCAGATACTCGACGCCCTCCAATACCTGGAGCTCGACTGGGACGAGGGTCCGCTGAGCCAGTACGACCGCCGCGACCGCCACCGTGAGGTGCTCAGCGAGCTCGTGGAGGGCGGCCAGGCGTACTACGACCCGTCCACGGCGGCCGACGTCCGAGCCTGGAAGGAGGCTCACGGCGGCGCCGGTTACCGGGGCGAGCCGCGCGAGGAGGAAGGCGCGGCGATCCGCCTGCGAGTGCCGGACGAGGGGGAGACCGTCGTGGACGACGTGATCCGCGGGCCCGTCCACTTCGAGAATCGCACTCAGGACGACTTCGTCATCGCTCGCGGCGACGGGACGCCGCTCTACAACCTGGCGGTGGCGGTCGACGACGCCGACATGGGGATCACCGACGTGGTCCGGGGCGACGACCACCTCTCCAACACCCCCAAGCAGCTCCTCGTGCTGCAGGCTCTCGGCAGCGACCCGCCGAGCTACGCGCACCTGCCGCTGCTCCACTCGCCGAGCGGCGGCAAGCTCTCCAAGCGCGAGGACGCCGCCTCGGTCCAGGAGCTTCGCGACGCCGGTTACCTGCCGGCGGCCGTGCGGAACTACCTGGCCCTCTTGGGCTGGGGGACCGAGGACGACACGACCCTCCTCTCGACCGAGGAGCTGGTCGGGCGCTTCTCGATCGACCGTGTCGGGCGCTCGCCGGCTGTCTTCGACGCCCGCAAGCTCCGCTGGATGAACGGCCGTTACATGCGCGAGCTGCCGCTCGAGGAGTACGAGAGGCGCCTCGCCGAGCATCTGCGCTCCCGCTCCGAGGGCGACGCCGAGGCCTTCGATGCCGCGCCGCCGGAGCTCCGGCGCACGGCCTGCGCAATCGTGCAGGACAAGGCCCAGACGATGGACGAGGTTTGGCCGCTGATCCGGTTCCTGTTCCGGGACCCGGTGGACGACCCCAGGGCATGGGAGAAGGTCATGAAGCCGGAGGCGCGGGCCACGCTCTCGGCGGCGGCGGACGCCCTGCGCGGCGCCGATGCCTTCGACGCCGACGCGCTCGAGGGCCTGCTCGGCGACGTAGTCGAGCGCCTCGGGGAGAAGCCCAAGAACGTCTACCAGCCGATTCGCGTGGCGATCACCGGGACAACCGTCTCGCCGGGGATCTTCGACTCGCTGGCGGCCCTCGGGCGCGACGAGTCGGTGCGACGGATCGATGCCGCGATCGAGCGGCTGGGCGACTGAGCTACGCGGCATAGGGGCCAGCCCCAGGCGGATTGGGTTGGGAAACCCGGCCCAATCGCTAATGCGAACGGCCTGGCTGCCGAATATGAGGGTGGGTACTGATGCCCATGAGCACTGTTACCACCAAGGAGAGGGGCTCGAGGTCGCCGAAGCGGCGCGGCAAGTCGTCGGCCACCCGCGGCACGCCGAAGGCCGAGTCGAAGGCTGAGCAGAAGGCCGCCGCGCCCGCCAGCGATCGCAGGATCGGCCAGGGTGGGCACCGGCTCGCGGCCGCGTTCGACACCGTCTCTGCCCTTCCCGTGCTGGCTGAGTCACGCCGACGCCTGCTGGCCGCCACGAACGGCGCCGCGGCGTCCGGCGACGAGCTTGCGGACACGATCGAGTCCGACGCCGGGCTCGCCATCCAGGTCATGCGCGCCGCCAACAACGGCGGCGGTCCGCACGGCCGCACCCGTGGCGTCCGCGAGGCGGTCGACGTCCTCACGGTCGACCGGCTGCGCCGGATCGCCGAGCAGGTGGACACGTACGACCCCTTCGAGCGCCCCGGCTCGGTCTCGGAGCAGCACGAGCGCTTCCGCCGCCACGCGGTCGCCACGCGCTACGCGGCCGATCGCGTCGCCGAGCTCGCCCGGCTGACGGATCGCGACGAGCTGGCCGTCGCCGCCCTTCTTCACGACGTCGGCAGGCTGGTGCTGGCGGAGCTTCACAGCGCGTTCTCGGACATGGGTGAGCGGAACGCGACGCCGGACGAGCGGATCCGCCGCGAGCGTCGCGAGCTCGGCATCGACCACGCGCTGGTCGGGGCGGTCCTGGTTCGCCGCTGGGCGCTGTCGCCGAACGTCGCCGCGGCGATCGAGGGGCATCACTCGCCGAAGGCCAGCGGCCACGCAGCGGCGATCCGGCTCGCGGACCTGGTGGTCCACTACGCGAGCGGCGACCCGGTGACGCCGGCTTCGATCGTCGAGGCCGCGGCGCAGCTCGACCTGGAGCGGGACGCGGTGATTCCGCTCCTCTACGAGTTCCCGCACTCAGGCGCTGAGGTCAGGCGCAACACCGATCCCTGCCCGCTGTCGGATCGCGAGATCGACGCCCTGCGCGGGCTCGCCGAGGGCAAGGTCTACAAGCAGATCGCCCAGGAGCTTTCGCTCTCCGTGAGCACCATCCGCACCCACCTGCACAACGTCTACCGCAAGATCGGCGCGGTGGACCGCGCGCAGGCAGTCCTCATCGCGCACGAGCACGGCTGGATTTAGGGCGCTACTCGATCAGTGATGTCCGCAGGGCGATCGCGACTGCGTGGGCGCGGTCGCGGGCCTCCAGGCGGGCGAGGATGCCCTTGGTGTGGGTGCGTACGGTCTCGGCGCTCAGGCCGAGGTTCCGGGCCACGCGGGCGGTCGAGTTGCCGTCGGCGTAGAGCTGGAGGATCTCGCGCTGGCGGCGGGTCAGGGCGGGGCGGCCGCGCGTTCCCTTGGCGACCGGGTCGACGAATCGCTCGGACTCGGCCGCGGCGTCGACTGCGTTGCTGAGCGACTCCACGGGCGAGCTCTTGACGACGTATGCCGTCGCTCCGGCGCGGATCGCCTCGGTCGCGGCGTGCTGCTCTGGGTGGGCGCCGTGGGCGACGATGCCGAGGGTCGGCTGGGCCTGATGGAGCGCCCGGATCGCCGCGGTACCGATGAGCGCCTCATCGAGGTGGGCCGCACTCGTGCGGCACAGGTCGACGATCACCACGTCGAAGTCGCCGATCGAGGTCAGCAGCTCGAGGGCGCTGGTGCCGGTCTCGGCCTCCTCAACCTCGTAGCGGTTCGCGAGCGCCTCGCGCACACCCAGCCTGACGGTGGGTTGAGGATCTATGACCAGGCAGCGTCGGTCGTCGTTCAAGGTCTCACTCCGACCGTCGTCCCGGGTGCCGCGCCAGACAGCGTCCACGACGACGTGAATGACCCGATTCCAGGACGGCGGCCCCGGGGCATCCTAGCGGCGGTCGGAGGGCCCGTCAGAAAGCCGGTCGGAAAGAGCGACCCTTTTGGAGGTCGCCGCTTCATCCGATACAACAGGCCCACATGATCTCGGTGACCTCCAAGTCCCGCTACGCCGTGGTCGGGCTCGCGGAGCTGGCCAGAGCGGGCGATCGCCCGGTCCCCATCGCCCAGGTGGCCGAGCGCAGGGCGATGCCGGTCCAGTTCCTGGAGCAGCTCTTCACGACCCTTCGCCGCGACGGCCTGCTCCAGAGCCACCGCGGGGTGAAGGGCGGCTACACGCTCGCCAAGCCCCCGGATCAGATCACGGTGCTGGAGGTCGTCCAGTCGCTGGACGGACGCCTCGGGCAGGAGGGCAAGGAGGCCGGCGGCATCTGGGCCGAGGGCGTCGAGTCGCTCCGCGAGGTCTTCCGGTCGACCACGATCGCGGACATCGCCCGCCGCGAGGCCGAGGAGGCGGGAGCGGGCATGTACCACATCTAGCGCCCTGAAAGGCGCGGTCATGTGGCCCGCCCGGTAACCGAAACTCACGGCGTGCCGATGTGTTTCGGGAGCAATGGGAGGTGCGGGGTGACGAAGGGAGCGCATCTGGCGGGGGCGCTGGCGCTGGTGTCCGTGAGCCTGGCTCTCACCAGCACCGCATATGCCGGCTGGACGGGCCCAGAGACGCTCGGCACTGGGAGAGACCCGCAGGTTGCTATGGATGCAGCCGGCGACGCGGTCGTCGTCTGGTCCTCATCGCAGGACGGGAGCGTTCAAGCGCGCCAGCGTCCTGCGGGTGGGAGCCTCGGCCCCGTCCGGAGCCTCTCGGCGCCTGGATATGCGGCGGGGCCCTCACACGCTGCCGTAGCCCCGAGCGGCGACGCCGTCGTCGTTTGGGGAATCCATCGCGTCAAGGCCCGTGCAATCGCCGCTGACGGGACGCTTGGTCCGATCCAGAAGATCTCGCAGTACGGTCAGATCGAGGATTCGCAGGTAGCCATGGATCGCTTCGGCAATGCGACCATCGTCTGGAGGAACGGCGGCACCCAGATCCGCAGCCGGGAGCGGTACGCCGACGGGACACTCAGTCCCATGCACGGCGTGTCCAATACCCGGACCTATGGGCTCTATGTGTTCGTCGGCGTCGACGCGGCCGGCGACGCGGCGGTCGCCTGGGAAGACCATGGGGTTCGTGTGCGCATTCGCGATGCAGAGGGGAACTGGGGTCCGATTCGGCGCATCTCCCCGCCCGGGGAGGAGACCGTCAACCTGCAGTTCGCAGTCAACTCCCGGGGGGACGCCGCCTTTGCCTGGGAGCGCGACCACGATCGGAGCCTCTTCGGCGGCACTCTCGCGACCGATGGAGCGCTCAGCCGCGCCGGATGGTCGCGCCCGGGCCGTTCGGCGGCTATGCCCCGCCGCAGGTCGCCATCACCGACGCCGGTCGTACGGTGTTCGTCTGGAGCGGTGACTCGGGCGGCACGATCCAGGCCCGAACTCGAGCCCCAAACGGGTCCTTCACCGGGGTGCAGACGCTGTCACGGGACGGTGGGGGCGAAGCCGATGTCGGCGTTGACAAAAAGGGGAATGCGATCTTCGCCTGGCGGGGATCCGACGGAGATTCCTGCGGGCCCACGGGAGCCGCGCCGTCCTGCACGATCGAGGTCCGCACGCGCGCCACGGACGGGACCCTGGGTCCAACCCAGGTGTTCAAGCCCGCGTCCGAGTACCCAAATGACGCGCTGGCCGTCAATCCCGACGGCGACGCCTCAGTCGTGTGGGAATCGCCCTCCGGGGTGCAAGCGGCGTTTCTGCCGTAACTCCGAGGGCGAGGATGGGGTGGGCGCATGCACCACATCTGATTTCGTCCCCGGCACTTGAGCCCGCAGGTCCCGAAACCCACGACGACCGGCGGCAAGCTCGTCGAGCTCGTCGTGATCGTCGCGGTCGCGATCGGCCTGGCGCTGCTCATCCAGGCGTTCATCGTGAAGCCGTACCGGATCCCCTCCAGCTCGATGGAGCCGACCCTCGACGTCGGCCAGCGGGTGCTCGTCAACCGGCTCGCCTACGACTTCGGCGACCCGGTGATCGGCGACATCGTCGTGTTCCATCCGCCGGTCGGGGCGGAGGCCATGCGCTGCGGAGTTCCGAACGCAGGCGACGGGACGCCCGAGGCCTGCCCGAAGGCAAATCCCGAGGAATCGGGAACGACCTTCATCAAGCGGATCGTCGCGGGCCCGGGTGACCGGCTGTCGATCAGGAACGGGCACCGGGTGGTCAACGGGGTGGAGGTGAAGGAGAGCTTCATCAACCTGTGCGAGGGCAGCGGGCCGCCCTGCGACATGCCCAAGACAGTCACGATCCCGCCCAACGACTACTTCATGATGGGCGACAACCGGAGTGCGAGCGACGACAGCCGCTTCTGGGGGCCGGTCCCACGGGCCTGGATCATCGGCGAAGCCTTCTTCACGTATTGGCCGCCCGACCGGGTCGGGTTCCTCTAGGGCCATCCTTGCAACCGAACAGGGGTCGGATAGGCTGGCGCCCGCAGGGGTTTCCAGTACCCGATCGGACGGATCCGATGTCTCGTCCGCACGCGCCTCGTGTGGCCGCTTTGGCGGCAGCGGTCACCGTCTTGCTCGCCTTGGCCTTCGCGCCGAGCGCAGGCGCCTACGTCTACTGGGCCAACACCGTCCCGAGCACGGTGGGCCGGGCCACGCTTGCCGGCACGGTGCAGACCCAGAGCATGCTCGGCGGAAACCTGATCCGGGCGGTGGCGTTGGACGGCTCCTATATCTACACGGCGAACGACGCCAGCGACACGATCCAGCGCGCCAACCTCGACGGCACGCTGGCGAATCCGAACTTCATCGCCGTCGGCGGCTCGCCCGCCCTTCGGGGTGTGGCGGTGGACGCCTCCCACGTCTACTGGACCGATGCCACCGCGGGCAACGTCGGGCGAGCCAATCTCGACGGCACGAGCTCCAACACGAGCTTCATCACCGGCGGGACTGGCACCAACGGCATCGCAGTCGACGGCTCGCACATTTATTGGGCCAACGAGACCGCGGGCACGATCGGCCGGGCAGACCTGAACGGGGGAACCGTCAACCAGAGCTTCATCACCGGCGCCAGCGGCCCCTTCGGCGTGGCGGTCGACGGCTCGCACCTCTACTGGGGCAACAGCGCGTCCGGCACGATTGGCCGGGCAGACCTCAACGGGACGAGCGTCAACCAGAGCTTCATCACCGGGGCCAGCACCCCGCGTGGCGTGGCCGTCGACGGCTCCTTCATCTACTGGGCCAACGGGGGTACCGGCACGATCGGCCGGGCAAACCTGGACGGCACGAGCCCGACCCAGAGCTTCATCACCGGGGCCAACGCGCCCTTCGCCGTGGCGGTCGACTCGCTCCCGGTCGGCACCATCGGCCCTGCTGGCCCGCAGGGAGCGACCGGAGCCACGGGAACCACAGGCAGCGTTGGAGCGACCGGCGTCACCGGCGTCACCGGCGTTGCGGGGCCCCAGGGCCCTCAAGGGGCGACCGGCCAGGCAGGTCTCGCGGGCGCAACCGGTGCGGCCGGGACCACGGGTCACGTGGGCGCCACGGGAGCAAATGGTGTCCGTGGACCGAGGGGGCCGCAGGGGACCAAGGGGCCGACAGGTCCGCGAGGCCCGAAGGGCGCAACCGGGCCGAAGGGCCTGGGCGCCACGGGCCCGACGGGCGCGACTGGACCCGTCGGCGCGGCACCCGCGCTGCAGACGGGCACCTTCACCAGGCAGGTCTCAGAACCGAAGAAGAACCTCAGCATTCAGTGCCCGGCCGACATGCCGCACGCGCTCGGGGGCGGCGGCGACGTATCCGGCCCCAACGCCCGGCTGAGGCGGTCGGTGCCGTTGAGGGGATCGCAGCTCCCGGTGGAACCCGGCGAGAGCTCGTCCGGCTGGCGCGTTCGCGGCGGGGGAGACGTCACCGCGATCTCCGTCTACGTCATCTGCAGCCAGTAGCAGTCGCCGGTTGGGCCTGCCCGCCATCCAGGGGAGGCGGTACCGTGAACGCCGATCGTGGGGGCAGAGTCGCGAACCTCAGAGGGCATCGCGCGTGAGGCGTCGCAGACGGTTGGCGATACGCCGCTCGTCGTGCTGCAGCGCATGGGCGAGGGGCTGGGCGCCGAGGTCGTGGCGAAGCTCGAGTACCTGAGCCCCGGCGGGTCGGTGAAGGACCGGATCGGGGTCGCGATGATCGACGCGGCGGAGCGCGACGGGCTGATCGAGCCCGGGCGCTCGGTGATCGTCGAGCCGACGAGCGGCAACACCGGGATCGCGCTGGCGATGGTCTGCGCCGCGCGCGGGTACGACCTGGTACTCACGCTGCCGGAGGGCATGAGCAAGGAGCGAACGGCCCTGCTTCGCACCTACGGAGCCGAGGTGCACGAGACCCCCTCGCTGGGCGGGATGAACGAGGCGGTGGCGCTGGCCGAGCGCATCGTGGCCGAAAGGGGCGCCTACATGCCGCAGCAGTTCAACAACCCCGCGAACCCCGAGATCCACCGGCGCACCACGGCCGAGGAGATCTGGCGGGACCTCGACGGCGAGGTGGACGCGATCGTTTGCGGGGTCGGAACCGGCGGCACGATCACCGGCGTGGGGCAGGTGCTGAAGGAGCGTCGCCCCACGGTCCAGGTGATCGCCGTGGAGCCGGCGACGTCCGCGGTGCTCTCCGGCGGGCTCCCCGGCCCGCACAAGATCCAGGGCATCGGCGCCGGCTTCGTGCCGGAGGTGCTGGACCGATCCGTGATCGACGAGGTCATCCCGGTCACCGACGAGGCCGCACTGGACACGGGCGCGGGAGGCGGCAAGCCGCGAGGGTCTGCTGGTGGGGATCTCGGGCGGCGCGGCGATCGACGCGGCGCTCGAGGTGGCGGCCCGCAGCGACCTCTCCGGCAAGCGGGTCCTGGTCATCGTCCCCGATGGCGGTGAGCGATACATGTCGCTGCCGTTCTTCGCGCCCGAGTAGGCCGAGCCCGTTCCGTACCCTATCGATCGTGTTCGGCTTGGGCACGATGAAGCGGGTCCTCGGCGAGATCCGCGCTGATGTGGCCTCCGCCCGCGACCGCGATCCGGCGGCTCGGGGCGTGGGGACGACCGAGATCCTCATCAACTGGGCCGGCGTGCAGGCGATCCTGGCCCACCGCGTCGCACACGCGCTCCACGAGGCCGGGGTGCCGGGCGCTCCGATGGCGATCTCCTACGCGAGCCGCGCCATTACCGGGGTCGAGATCCACCCTGCTGCGCTGATCGGCGACGAGTTCTTCATCGACCACGGGTCCGGCGTCGTGATCGGGGAGACGGCCGAGATCGGCGATCGCGTGACGCTCTATCAGGGGGTGACCCTGGGCGGCACCGGCTTTGCGCGCGGCAAGCGCCACCCGACGGTCTCCGACGACGTCACGATCGGCTCGGGGGCGAAGCTCCTCGGCCCGATCGAGGTGGGCAGCTGCGCGAAGGTCGGCGCGAACTCCGTCGTCGTCTCCGACGTCCCTGCCAATTCCACGGTCGTGGGCAATCCGGGCCACCCGGTCCGCGTCGAGGGCCGCAGGGTCGAGGGCCCGGACGCCGATTGGATCCATCTGCCGGATCCGGTGGCGGAGGCGATCAAGACGCTCTCGGAGCGCATCTCGCGGCTCGAGGAGCGCATTTCGGAGCTCGACGGCAAGGCCGCCGAGGGCGAGGTCCGCGAGCTGAAGCCGAAGCAGGGCCCAACCTCGGCGGGGGGCTGAGCGCACGCCGAACCCGCAGCTATGCTCGGCCCGGTGGCCACCGAGACGACACCCGGCCCGCGCGTAGACCCCGGCGCATCGCAGATCGAGCGCCTGCTCGCGGAGCTGAACGAGCCGCAGCGCGAGGCGGTCACCCACGGCGAGGGCCCGCTTCTGGTTCTCGCCGGGGCCGGCTCCGGCAAGACGCGCGTCCTCACCTACCGGATCGCCTATCTGCTCGCCACTCGCCAGGCGCTGCCCAGCGAGATCCTCGCGATCACCTTTACCAACAAGGCCGCCGGGGAGATGAAGGAGCGCGTCGAACGGCTGGTCGGCGGCGTCTCTCGGGTGATGTGGGTGATGACCTTCCACTCCGCCTGCGCGCGCATCCTGCGCACCGACGCCCAGCGCCTGGGCTACAAGCGCGCATTCACGATCTACGACGAGGCCGACTCGCTGCGCATGATCAAGCGCTGCGTCGAGGAGGCCGGCGTCGATCCCAAGCGATTTCCGCCCCGGGCGATCAAGAACGCGATCTCCGGCGCCAAGAGCCAGCTCGTCGACGCCGAGAGCTATGGGGAGGCGCAGAGCTCCTTCTTCGAGGAGAACGTCGCCGATGTCTATCGCCTCTACGAGAAGCGGATGCTCGAGGCGAACGCGATGGACTTCGACGACCTGCTCGTGCGCACGGTCAACCTGCTGGAGCTGTTCCCGGATGTCCGCGAGCGCTATCAGAAGGCCTTCAAGTGGGTCCTCGTTGACGAGTACCAGGACACCAACCGAGTCCAGTACCGGTTGCTGCAGCTGATCGCGGGCGAGCACCGCAATCTGACGGTCGTCGGGGACGAGGACCAGTCCGTCTACGCCTTCAGGCACGCCGACATCCGCAACATCCTCGATTTCGAGCGCGACTTCCCGGACGCCGCCGTCGTCCGCCTCGAGGAGAACTACCGCTCGACCGGGACGATCCTCGACGCCGCCAACGCGGTCATCTCACACAACACGGAGCGGCTCGGCAAGCACCTCTGGACCGGGATCGGGCGTGGCGAGCCGGTGACGATCGCCGAGCACGACGACGAGCATGCGGAGGCCCGCTGGGTCGCGTCGGAGGTCGAGAGGCTCGTGACCGAGGAGGGGGTCCCGCGCGACGGGATCGCCGTCTTCTACCGGGTGAACGCGCAGAGCCGCGTGCTCGAGGACACCCTCGTCCGCTTCGAGATCCCGTACCAGGTGATCGGCGGCACGAAGTTCTACGAGCGCGCCGAGATCAAGGACGCGGTCGCCTATCTCAGCCTGCTGGTGAATCCGGCCGACGCGGTCTCCTTCGCTCGGATCGTCAATTCGCCCCGCCGCGGGATCGGCGACACCACCCAGGCGCGCCTGCTGTCGCATGCGAACACCATCGGGCAGGACATCTGGGACGTCATGCGCGAGGCCGAGCGCGTTCCCGCGCTGGGCCCTTCGGCACAAAAGGCCGTGCGCAGGTTCGCCGACACGATGGTCGCGCTGCGCCACCGGATGGACTCGGGCGACGGCCGCCTGCCGGTCGCGGAGCTGCTCGACGCGGTGCTGAACGAGACCGGGTACATGGACGCCCTCCAGTCCGAGCGCACGATCGAGGCGGAGGGGAGGATCGAGAACCTCCAGGAGCTGGTGGGCGTCGCCGGGGAGTTCGACGCGAACCGCGCGGTCGAGGGTTTCAGCGACGTCGGCCCGCTCGAGGAGTTCCTCGCGCAGATCTCGCTCTACTCGGACCAGGACTCGATCAAGACCGACGAGAGCCTCGCCACGCTGATGACGCTCCACAACGCCAAGGGTCTCGAGTACGACGCGGTGTTCATCATCGGCTGCGAGGAGGGCGTCTTCCCGCACATGCGCTCGATCGAGGAGGGAAACCTCGAGGAGGAGCGCCGTCTCGCCTACGTCGGCGTGACCCGCGCCCGACAGCGCCTCTACCTCACCTACGCCCGCCGCCGGAGCCTGCACGGCGGTCGCGGCTACAACCTCCCATCGCGCTTCCTGGCCGAGATCCCCGAGACGCTCGTCGAGCGGGAGACGACCGCCTCGCCGACGGGCTGGGCCCGGGGCGCGGCGCTCGGCGGCGCCCTCGGCGGGCCCGAGCCGCCACAGCCCCACGCGGTGCCGCTCGCGTTCGAGGTCGGTGCCGACGTCATTCACGCCACCTTCGGCGAGGGCGTGGTCACCGGGGTCGAACCGGGTGGGGTGATCGTCGTCCGCTTCTCCTCCGACGCGACCGAGCGCAAGCTGATGGCCGACTACGCGCCGCTGAAGAAGGCGAGCTGATGGCCGCCGCGACGATGATCGACGGCAAGGCGGTTGCGGCCGAGGTCCGCGCCCGGGTGGCCGAGGACGTCACGGCGTACGCGGACTCTCACGACGGCCACGTTCCCGGGCTCGCCACGGTCCTGGTGGGCGACGACCCGGCCTCGCAGGTCTATGTGACCAACAAGCGCAAGCAGACCGAGGAGGTCGGCATGCGCTCGATCCACCATGGGCTGGACGCCTCGACCTCTCAGGAGGAGCTGTTGGCCCTGGTCGGGGAGCTGAACGTCGACGAGGGCGTCGACGGGATCCTCGTCCAGCTTCCGCTCCCCGACGGCATCGACCAGGACGCGGTGATCGCGGCGATCGACCCCGGCAAGGACGTCGACGGGCTGACCGCGGGAAGCGCGGGGCTCCTGGCCCAGGGGCGCCCCGGCCTCGTCCCGTGCACGCCGCAGGGCGTGATGGAGCTTTTGGCGAGCGCCGGCGTCGAGGTCCAGGGGGCCGAGGCGGTGGTCGTCGGGCGCTCGATCCTGGTCGGCCGCCCCATGGTCAGTCTGCTGCTGAACGCGCACGCGACCGTGACCGTGTGCCACTCGCGCACGCGGGACCTCGCCGAGGTCTGCCGGCGAGCGGACATCCTGGTGGCGGCCGTGGGCTCCCCGCGCCTGATCCAGGGCGACTGGATCAAGCTGGGCGCGGCGGTCATCGACGTCGGGATGAACCGCACCGACGAGGGCCTCGTGGGCGACGTCGACTTCGACGCGGCGAAGGAGGTCGCCGGGGCGATCACCCCGGTGCCGGGAGGCGTCGGCCCGATGACGATCGCGATGCTGCTCTCCAACACGCTGCGGGCGGCCGCCGCTCGCGAGGGCCGCCTCGTCGATGTCCCCGACGCCGGGTAGCTACGCGGTCCTTTATGACCGCGACTGCGGGTTCTGCCGCTGGTCGCTCGACAAGATCCTCGCCTGGGACCGGCGCCGGCGGCTGCGTCCGGTCGCGATCCAGAGCGACGAGGGGCAGCGCCTGCTCGCGCCGGTGCCGCCCGAGCGCCGGCTCGACTCGTGGCACCTGGTGGTGGACGGCGAGGTGCGCTCAGCCGGCGCGGCTGCGCCGCCGTTGTTCGCGGTCCTTCCCGGCGGCCGGCCGCTGGCGGCGCTGCTGGGCGCCTTTCCGCACGCCACCGAGCGTGCCTATCGGTGGATCGCGGGCCATCGTGACCTGGTGGCCCGGCTGCTGCGCATCGACGCGAGCTGCGACATCCGTCGATGAGCCCGCAAAAACCGCTTCACAAATTGCGGCGGCTTCGCCGCCTTACATGCCTCTGCGGCGACAAAGTCGCCGCATTGCACGCCTTGCCATGCGCCGCTCACGCGGTATAGGCTGCGCGCTGCGAAAACAGCCTGAGGTCGGGCCCTCTGGGCCGGTTGAACGGGCGCACGGACGTCATCCAAAGAGGAGCGTAAATGGACTTCTCCGTTCTCAATCGGGGTGAGAAGATCGCCGGCGTCGCCGGGGTCCTCCTGATCCTGATCATGTTCATCTTCGACTGGTTCGGTCTCAAGTTCACGGCGGGCGGAGCGTTCGGTATCTCCGCGGAGGGTGGCCGCAATGCGTGGGGTTCTTACGGCTTCACCGACATCATCCTGTTCATCACGGCATTGGCCGCGATCGCACTTGCTGTCATGGCCGCGTCGGACTCGGAGGTCGGCCTGCCGGTCGCGATGAGCGCGATCGTGGCGGCCCTCGGGGTCCTCTCGCTGGTCCTCGTGGTCATCAGCGTCATCAGCCCGCCCGACTTCGGCGTGAACGTCTCGGGTGCGGGCGTCGACCACGAGCGGAAGATCGGCGTCTGGCTCGGCCTGCTCGCCGTGATTGGCGTGACCGCCGGAGGGTTCTTAGCGATGCAGGAAGAGGGAACGTCATTCGCCGGTGAGGCCGACCGCTTCCGCGGCGGCCCCGGTGGCGGCACCGGAGGCCCGGGTGCGGGCCCGCCGCCACCTCCGCCTCCTCCTCCACCGCCGACCCAGCCGCCTCCGCCGCCCAGCGGCGGCCCGCCGCCGGCGAGCGGTCCGTAGACGTACCTTCCGGGGCGCAGCGCCCCGGGGGAGGAGAGGTTGACGCGACGGCCGCCCTTTCGGGGCGGCCGTCGTCATTGCGGACTCAGCTCAGCCGGTCGGCCATCTGGCGGGCGACGCGCGAGGCCATCGCGATGATGGTCATCATCGGGTTGACTCCGATGGAGCTCGGTAGAAGGCTCCCGTCCGCGACATAAAGCCCGGACGCGCCGTGGACCGCGCCGTGGGTGGCGATGACGCCGCGGTCGGGGCTGGCGTCCATGCGCGCGGTGCCCATCGGGTGGAAGGCCTCGAGGCGAAGCGAGCTCGCGGACGGGGGAGAGAACTCCAGGTCGGCGATGCGGTTCTTCGGAATCGTGGGGATCCCCGCGATCTGGGGATAGACCTCGGCCGCCCCGGCCGCGTAGAAGAGATCCGCCGCCCGGGCGATCCCGAACACGAGCCTCCGCGCATCCTCGTCGGTGAGCTTGTAGCTGACGCGGAGCGAGCCGTCGCCGGCCAGCCCCACGCGGCCGGAGGACCGGTCGGAGAGGTGGACACCGGTCGAGGCGATGTGGTCGTAGGCGCGCACCCGTTCCTGGTGGACGCGGCCAGTGCCGGGGAGCCATTGGGCGCCGAACGCGAGCGGCGTGAAGGTCGCTTCGAGCAGGATCCCGCGCGGCTCCCACTCGGTGACGCCATAGCTCTGCATGACGCCGTCCCAGCCCCGGACCTCCTCGTCGAAGCGGGCGCCCACCCAGCAGGCCGGATGGATCCGAAGGTTGCTGCCGAGCTGGCCGCCCGGGGACCGGAACCCGGAGCGGATCAGGAGCTCAGGGGTGCCGAACGCCCCGCCCGCCACGACCACGGCCTTCCGGGCGCTGACCCGGTAGGGGTGCGCCCTGCCGTTGGCCTGAGCCATGCAGTCGACCCCTGTCGCGCGCTCGCGGTCGAAGACGACCTTGCGGACGTCGACACCCGATCGCACCCGGGTGCCCGCGGCGACCGCACGCGGGAGATAGGAGACGTGCACGGCGCGCTTGGCGTCAAGGCGGCAGCCGGACGGGCACGAGCTGCACTGGTGGCAGCCGCCGGCGTTGCGGCGAAGCGGCGCGTGCTTCGCGTTGAGCGCCTCGGCTCCCTCCCGCAGGAGCTGGCCGTTGCGCCCCATGCGCTCGGGATCCACCGGGCGCACCCACATGATCTCCTCCGCCTCGGCGTACTCTGAGGCGAGCTCGGTCGCCCACTCGATCCCGTGCTCGTCGCGCCAGCCCGCCAGCACCTCGTCCGGGGCGCGGAAGCAGGTGCCGGAGTTGATCACGGTCGTGCCTCCGACGGCCCGCCCGACCGGGGTGGGGATCGCAGGCCGCCCTTCGGCGATCGTGAGGCCCCCATCCCGGTAGAGCGCGCGCAGCGCCGCCAGCGGTTCCTCGGGATAGGTGGAGCTGTCCATGTACGGCCCCGCCTCGAGCACCAGCACGTCGAGGCCGGACTCGGCGAGAATCGCCGCGCACGCGGCCCCTCCGGCGCCCGAGCCGACGATGACGACGTCGCAGTCCTCACCGCCCCGGGCCGGCTGCAGGTCGCCCAGTCCGTGCGGGGCGTCGGCCAGCGGCGGCATGCCACCGTCGACCTCGCAGCGCATCTCGTATCCGACGGCGGCGCGCACGCGGGCGTCGTTGCCGTATCCCAGCCCGGCGAGCACCTTCAGGAAGAGGAGAAGGTCCGCGGCGAGCGGCAGGCGCGAGCCCTCGAACTTGGCCAGGAACTCCTGCCTGGCATCGAGGCTGGCGCGGCTGAAGCGCCACGGGAACGGCAGCACTTCGAGCGCCCAGAGCGCCATCTTCACCTGGCGGACGGCCCGGTGGGGCAGGCTGCCGAGGTAGGCGTCGATCGGCGAGACGGTGTCGATGGCGCCGTCGTCGTCCTTGGGGTCGCCCGGACGCGCGGGCCCCGCGGCCGCCGGGAGGCCGTCGACCCCGGGGGCCATCGCCTGCGAGAAGGCGGCCAGAATCCGGCGCTCGGCGGCCCCAAGCCCCGGTTTGCGCCTTCAGGACGGTGCGGCGGGCTCTCCGATCTGACCGGCGACCTTCCACAGGTAGAGCGCGACGACGGCGAGGAAGCCGTCGACGATGAAGTTCAGGAGATAGATGAAGACGTCGCTGTCGAAGACGTAGAAGCCCAGTGCCCCCAGCGACGAGGCCGTCTTGCCGGCGGCGAGCACGAGCAGCACCGGCCGGTAGCGGACGACGTCCGTCTGCACCAGCACGCAGATCCCGGTGATCACGACCATGTAGGCGAATGCGAGTGCCAGCCAGAACTGCTCGACCGTGTGCGGGGCGCGCGTGAAGCTCCCGATCGCGTTGCCGAGGTCCGAGATGACGTCGAGGACGCCGTTCGGCACCGCGATGAAGAGGATTCCGACGACGGCGAAGCTCACCGCCAGGAGGCGGAGGTTCAGCACGACGAATCGCTCCGCCCGAGCCCCGGTCATCAGCGGGCGAGATCCTATCCGCCGCCTCATACAAATACCTACGGCGGCTTCGCCGCCTAACAACACCTGCCTCTGCGGCGACAAAGTCGCCGCCTAGAATCAGGGGGTGATCGATCGCGACCAGGTCCTCCACGTGGCGCGGCTGGCTCGCCTCGAGCTGACGGAGACCGAGCTCGAGAAGATGGCCGGCGAGCTGTCGGGGATCCTCGACCACGTCGAGCGCATGAACGAGCTCGACCTGGACGGGGTGGAGCCGACGACGCACGTCGTCGCGCTCGAGAACGTCCTGCGGGCCGACACCCCGCGTCCGAGCTGGCCCCGCGAGAAGATCCTGGAGCCGGCACCGGATCCGGACGAGGGGGCGTTCCGGGTCCCGTCGCCGCAGGCCTAGCGGTATGAGCGACGTCTTCGAGCTCACCGCGGCTCAGGCAATCGAGCAGATCTCCAAGGGCGAGCTCGGCTCCGACGAGTACTTCGACGCCTACGCGGAGGCCGCCGCGGGCGACGAGCTCGGGGCCTACCTCTGGCGGGCAAAGCCGGGCAGCTCTGACGGCGTCACGGGCGAGCTGAACGGTGCCCCGATCGCCGTCAAGGACATCTTCTGCACCGAGGGGATCGAGACCACGGCCGGCTCGCGGATCCTGGAGGGCTACCGCCCGCCGTACACGGCGACGGCGGTGCGCAGGCTGGTGGGGGCTGGCGCTCAGGTCCTGGGCAAGACCAACATGGACGAGTTCGCGATGGGCTCCTCGAACGAGAACTCCGGCTACGGGCCCGTCCGCAACCCATGGGACCCCGAGCGGGTCCCTGGCGGCTCCTCCGGCGGCTCCGCGGCCGTCGTGGCGGCCCGCCTCGCCCCGTGGGCGATCGGTACGGACACCGGCGGCTCCATTCGCCAGCCGGCGTCGCTCTGCGGGGTCGTCGGGCTGAAGCCCACCTACGGCGCGATCTCCCGCTACGGGATGATCGCCTTCGCGTCGTCGCTGGACCAGTGTGGGCCGCTCACGCGCGACGTCACGGACGCCGCGATCCTGCTGCGCGTCATGGAGGGGCGCGACCCCTGCGACTCCACCTCAGTCGGCATCGAGGGAGGTGTCGAGCTTCCCTCGCGCACCGACCTCAAGGGCCTTCGCTTCGGCGTGCCGCGCGAGCTCGCGAGCGAGGCCGAGGGGATCGAGGAGGGCGTGCGGGAGGTCTTCGAGCGAAACGTCGCCCTCATCCAGGAGCTCGGGGCGGAGGTCGACGAGTGCGAGCTGCCGCACTCGGCGCACGGCATCTCCGCGTACTACGTCCTCGCGCCGGCGGAGGCCTCGGCGAACCTCGCCCGGTACGACGGCGTGCGCTACGGGCTGCGCGAGGGGGCGTCCTCGGGAACGGACAGCGAGCTGGTCTCCATGTACGAGCGCACCCGCGCCGCCGGCTTCGGCCCGGAGGTCAAGCGCCGCATCATGCTCGGCACCTACGCGCTCTCCTCCGGGTACTACGACGCCTATTACGGCCGCGCACAGCGGGTGCGGACCAAGATCGCCGAGGACTTCGCGACTGCCTTCGAGCGCTTCGACTACCTGGTGACGCCGACCTCGCCGACCGTCGCCTTCGAGCTCGGCGCGCGGGCGGAGAACCCACTGGCGATGTACATGTCCGACTACTGCACGGTGCCGATGCCGCTCGCCGGCCTGCCGGCGATCTCGATTCCTGCGGGCCTCGCCCAGCCGGACGGCGGCGGGCCGGAGCTCCCGGTCGGGCTCCAGCTCGTCTCGCCGGCCTTCGGCGAGTCGGGCCTCCTCGACGCGGCCCATGCGATCGAGGGGGCGGTCGGCTTCGACGCGCGACCGGCGGGGGCCGCCGGATGAGCCTGCCCGAGGGATACGAGGCGGTCATCGGCCTGGAGATCCACGTCCAGCTCCAGACCGAGACGAAGATGTTCTGCGGCTGCGCCCTCTCGTTCGGCGACGAGCCCAACGTGCACACCTGTCCCGTCTGCCTGGCCCATCCGGGATCGCTCCCGACGGTGAACGAGCGGGCGGTCGAGTACGCGCTGCAGATCGGGATGGCGCTCGAGTGCGAGCTCGCGCCGCGGTCGATCTTCCACCGCAAGAACTACTTCTATCCCGACAACCCGAAGGCGTACCAGATCAGTCAGTACGACATCCCACTGGCCACGCAGGGCCGCCTCGCCGACATCCGCATCCACCGCGTCCACCTGGAGGAGGACGCCGCGAAGATGATCCACGTGGGGCAATCCGGTCGAATTCACGGCTCCGCGCACTCCCTCGTCGACTTCAACCGAGCCGGGACGCCGCTGGTTGAGATCGTGACCGAGCCGGACCTCAGGAGCGCCGAGGAGGCGCGCGAGTGGGCGCAGCTCCTGCGCACCACGGTCAGGCAGCTCGGCGTCTCCGACGTGAACATGGAGGAGGGGAGCCTGCGGGTCGACGCCAACGTGTCGATCCGCCGCGCCGGGGAGTCGGAGCTGGGCACCAAGACCGAGCTCAAGAACATGAACAGCTTCCGGTTCCTGGAGCGCGGCATCGAGGCCGAGCTCGACCGCCAGGCCGGCGTGATCTCCAGTGGGGAGGAGGTGGCGCAGGAGACGTTCCACTTCGACCCCAGGACGGGATCGCTGACGCCGCTCCGCTCGAAGGAGTACGCGCACGACTACCGCTACTTCCCGGAGCCCGACCTCGTGCCGCTGGCACCGACCGAGGAAATGCTGAGCGCCGCCCGCGACGCCCTGCCCGAGCTCCCCGCGAAGCGCCGCGAGCGCTACCGGGACGAGCTGGGGCTCGGAGAGGTGGCGGCGCAGCAGCTCGCGTTCGACGCCGAGCTCGGCGCATACTTCGAGCGGGCGCTGAAGGTGGCCGATGGCGCGGAGCCCCGCACGATCGCCAACTGGGTCACCGGCGAGCTGGTGGCGAAGCTGCGCGAGGCAACCGACGGCGAGGCGGACCCCGGCGGATCGAAGGTCACGCCGGAGGCGCTCGCCGCGCTCGCCGGGATGGTCGAGGCCAAGCAGGTGACCACCGGCGCGGCACGCCAGGTCCTGGCGACACTGGTGACCGAGGGGGGCGAGCCCGAGGCGATCGTCGAGCGAGAGGGCCTCACCCAGATGTCGGACGAGGGCGAGCTGGAGTCGATTGTGGCCGCGGCGATCGAGGCCGAGCCCGCGGCGGCCGAGAAGGTCCGCGGCGGCAACCCCAAGGCGATCGGGCCAATCGTCGGCGCCGTGATGCGCGAGACCAAGGGCACCGCCGACGGCGGCGAGGTCACGCGCCTGATCCGAGAGCAGCTGGGCGAGGGCTAAGCCGCGGTCGCCGAAACGATCCAGGTCGAGGCCGGGGCGAAGACGCCGCCCGGCTGCTGGAAGTCCGCCAGCACCTCCCGGATCTCGCGCTCGAGCTTGGGCCGGATCTTCTCCGCCTCCTCGCCGGCCACGCGAATGATCTCGGCGGCGGGGCCCAGCGCCATGTTCATGGCGACGGCTCGGTCGAGGTCGTCGCCGAGCTTCATGAGCCGGTCGCAGCGGGTAAAGGTCGGGCTCTCGAACCCGGCGAGCAGGAGCTGGTGGCTCACGGTGTCCGCGTCCTGCATCGAGAACGGCCCCGGACCGCACTTGGGCTCGTCGGTCTCCTCCGGCTCCTCCAGATAGCGCTCGACCACCTGCTCGGCGCGCAGTACCCACTCGTTGTCGAGCTTTCGACGCCAGACGACCGCGCACAGGCGGCCCCCGGCGATCATGGCTTCTCGGATGTTCCTGAGGGCCGCCACCGGGTTGGCGAAGAACATGATTCCCATTCGTGAGAAGGCGTAGTCGAACGGCCCCGGCAGCTCCATCACCTGGACATCGCCGGCGAGGAAGTCGACGTTCGCGACTCCCGCCTCGCGTGCCTCCCGGGTCGCCGTCCGCACGAAAGGCTCTGAGACATCGACGCCCACAGCGTTGCCGCCGGGAGCGACCAGGAGCGCCAGCTCCTGGGTCGAGTCGCCGAAGCCGCAGCCGACGTCCAGGACCCGGTTCCCCTCGCGCGGCGGATGTAGCCGCAACGCTTCGTGGCCGAACTCGGCCAGCCCCGCGACGATGAGCGCCCGGAACTGGACGAACCGGTCGAAGAGAACGCCGCTCCAGGCCTCGGTGGCCTCCTCGTTCTCGGGTGCGACAGTCTCGGTCCGGCTTGTGGACTCCATGGGGAGATCCTAAGTCCGCTGATTGCCCGCGGCGTTACATCCCGGTCACAATGAGGATGTGCTGTCGCTCTTCGAGATCCTGATCATCGGGGCGCCCTTCGCCTGGTTCGCGACGGCGTACATCGGCTGGAAGAAGGGGAGTTCCTTCTGGATCTGGTTCCTGATCGGCGCCGTGTTTCCGTACTTCGGGCTGATCGGCGCGCTCCTGTACCGGCACGAGGACTCCGAGCCGGAGCGGACCTGTCCACGGTGCGGGAAGGTGCTGAAGCTCTACGTGCAGGTCTGCCCCAAGTGCGGCCTGGACCTGTACCTGCCGGAGCCCGCGGAGCCGGCCGAGCCGGCCGAGCCGGCCGAGCGGGTGTGAGAGGCGGCGACTTTGTCGCCGCAGCAGCAGGTGCCGTCAGGCGGCGAAGCGCCGTAAGTGGTTCAGCTACCGCAACCAGGTCCTGACGATCGCGTTCGCGAACCCGAGGCCGTAGCGGACGACAGCGGGCTTCTTGGAATGGCCGTGAAGCCGGCGGGTGACGGTCACCGGGACCTCCTTGGCCGGCACGCCGCGCTTGATGGCCTCGATCAGGAACTCGGAGGTGTGGAACTGCTCCTGGCGCAGCACGAGCTGGGGAAGCACGTCCACCCGGACGGCCCGGTAGCCGTTGGAGCAGTCGCTCACCTTGGTACGGGTGATGACTGAGACCGCCCAGTTGAAGAAGACGATCCCGAGCTCGCGGGAGCGGTGGTTGGGCTCGGCCTCGCCCAGCACGCGGGAGCCATGCGCGATCGCGACCTCGCCGGAGATGACGGGTTGGACGAGCCGCTCCATCTCGGACGGCAGGTGCTGGCCGTCGGCATCAAGCGTCACAACGATGCGGGCGCGCGAGTCCACCATCAGGCGGTACCCGGTGCGCAGCGCAGCGCCACCCCCGCGGTTGATGAGGTGGCGCGCGACCACCGCGCCGTGCTCGGCGGCGACATCCGCGGTGCCGTCACGGGAGCCGTCGTCGACCACCAGCACCCTGGTCTTGACCCCGCAAACCGCCTCCGGGATCCGGTCCAGGACCCAGGCGATGCTGTGGGCCTCGTTGTAGGCGGGGATCAGCACCGCGATCTTGTCGCGGAACTCCTCGGGATGGCCTTCTACCCGGAACTGCTCCCACGCGAGCCCCTCGAGCACGCTGGAGAGCTCACGCGTGATCCGCGATCCCTGCGTCAGCGCGCGCACCACGAGCAGGAACAGAATCAGGATCGCGAACACCGCGACGCCGACGATCCGGGTGCCGTTCGAGCGCTGGAACGAGAACGCGCTCAGGATCCTGTCCAGGAGCTCGGTTCCGGAGACCACCGCGAGCCCGAGCGCGATCAGCAGCAGGATGATCACGTCGATGTTGCGGAGCGCCCCGCGGCGGGCGATCGCGAAGGCCGCGATCGCAGCCGCGAAGGCCAGCCCGACGATCCGGATCGCCGTCAGCTCCGGCGGGAACAAATCTGCCTGCAAGATCACGGGTTCCACGGCCGGAAGAGGATAGATGGCGCCTGGGGCGCCATTCGCGCGCCGCCGTTCATGCGAAGCGTCACCCAGACGCGGGTTCGTCCGCTACCCTCGCGCGGTCATGAGAATCCTGATCCTCGGGGGTGACGGGTATCTCGGCTGGCCGACCGCCATGCGCTTCTCGGCGGCGGGCCACGAGGTCTCCGTCGTCGACAACTTCGCCCGCCGGCGCTGGCACACCCAGCACTCGACCGACTCGCTGACCCCGATCGGGTCGCTCGCCGACCGCATCGAGGCCTGGAGGGAGATCTCCGGCCGCGAGATCCGCACCTTTGTCGGCACGATGGAGGACGGCAAGTTCCTAGACCGGGTGATCGCCGAGACCGTCCCGGAGACCGTGGTCCACTACGGCGAGCAGCCCTCGGCTCCCTACTCGATGATCTCGCGCGAGACCGCGGTCGAGACCCAGCGCACCAATGTGGTCGGGACCCTCAACCTCCTGTTTGCGATCCGCGACCGGGTGCCCGACTGCCACCTGGTGAAGCTCGGCACGATGGGCGAGTACGGCACCCCCAACATCGACATCGAGGAGGGGTTCATCGAGATCGAGCACAAGGGGCGCAAGGACACGCTCCCCTTCCCGAAGATGCCCGGCTCGCTCTACCACCTCTCGAAGGTCCACGACTCCCACAACATCCACTTCGCCTGCCGCATCTGGGGCCTTCGCGCGACCGACCTGAATCAGGGGGTCGTCTACGGGATCGAGACCGACGAGTCCGCCTCCGACGAGCGGCTCATCACCCGGTTCGACTACGACGAGTACTTCGGCACCGTTCTCAACCGCTTCTGCGTCCAGGCCGTTATCGGCCACCCCCTCACCGTCTACGGAGAGGGCGGCCAGACCCGCGGCTTCCTCAACATCCGCGACACGCTCCAGTGCGTTGAGCTCGCGGCCAACAACCCGGCGGACCTGGGCGAGTTCCGGGTCTTCAACCAGTTCACCGAGCAGTTCTCGGTTGCCGAGCTGGCCGAGCTGGTCAAGCGAAGCGGCGGCGAGCTGGGCTACGAGGTTGAGGTCAACAACTACCCGAACCCCCGCATCGAGGCCGAGCATCACTACTACAACGCCGCGAACACGAAGCTGATCGACCTGGGTCTGAAGCCCCACTACCTGGGCGAGGAGCTCGTCCGCTCGATGCTCAGGATCATCGAGCGGTACAAGGGCCGCGTGATCGAGCGGGCCATCCTTCCGCGCACCCGCTGGAAGCCGGGCGAGCTCGAGGGCTCGCTCGCCCCCCAGGATTCCGGGTCCGAGCGCGTAGTCGAGTAACGACCCGGGTAGCCGGCAGGCGATGGGGAGGTACGCATCGCTGGCCCTGGCGGCGGTCGTCGCGGCGGGGCTCTTGGCCGTGGCGACCGGTAACGCACGATCCCGCCCTACCTGCTTCGGGAGGCCGGCGACGATCGTCGGCACGAACCATGGGAATCACATCGCCGGCACGCCGCACCGGGATGTCATCGTCGCCGAGGGTGGCAACGACGTCATCAACGGCAACGGCGGCCCGGACCGGATCTGCGGCGGCGCCGGCAACGACGTGATCGAGGGCGGCACAAATCGCGACCTGATCAGCGGCGGGGCCGGGAACGACAGGATCCAGGCGCACGGCGGCAACGACCTGATCGTCGGCGACGAGGCGAACCTCTCAGGGAGCGCGACCGGCAAGACCGGCAGCGACCGGATCGGCGGTTCGGGCGGGTCCGACCTGATCATCGGGGACAACTACGGCTCGGCGGACGCCTCGGGCGGGAGCCACGACGTGATCCTCGGGAAGCTCAACGGGGACACGCTGATCGGCGACAGTGCGGTCACCGGTGCGGGCAAGGCGCGGGGCGGGGGGCCGACCACATCGGTGGCGCCGCCGGACACGACCTCGTCGTCGGAGACAGCTACTCGCCGCGGGGAAAGGCCGTGGGAGGGGGAAAGGACATCCTGAACGCCGGGCCGAAGGGGGACGTCGTCGTGGGCGACAGCTTCACCAGATCGGGCGTCGCGAAGGGCGGGGGCGCGACGAGATCCACGGCCTCACCGGGGCGGATGCGCTCTACGGCGCCACGGCCAATGCCGGTCGGTCGAAGGGCGGCGGCCGCGACCTGTTGACCGGCGGGGGCGGAAACGACCACCTGCACGGCGGGCCGAAGCACGACAACTGCGCGGGCGGGCCGGGGCGGGACACCGCGAACAACTGCGAGTTCAAGTCGGGGATTCCGTAGGCCGATAACAGGGGGGATGCGGCAGGCGGTTGCAACGGGAGGGCGCGGGCGGTGGCTTGCCCTCGGGACCGGTGCCAGCCCCGACAAGGACATCGTGGGCCTCGACGGCAACGACACGGTGATCGGCGACGACGCGTCGCTCCAGGGCAACGCCACGGGCGGCAAGAACGACCGCGTGGCGGGCGCCGACGGCAACGACCTCGTCGTGGGCGACAGCTACGCGCCACACGGCACTGCGAGCGGGAGCGGCGACGACAACCTGAACGCCGGCCCGGGGGACGACGTCGAGGTGGGCGACAACTACAGCGTCGACGGGACCGCGTCCGGCGGGGGCAAGGACATCCTGGCCGGGCCCGATGGCGGCGACGCCGGCTTCACCTGCAAGCCCAGCGACCCCTGCGACGACATCTTCTACGGCGACAACTACGTCGCCTCCTGTGCGCCGAACTCGGATCCGAAGTCGCAGTCGTCGCGGAACGTGATCCAGTGTGAGGCGACCAAGGCTCCGGGTGGAGCTCCGGACCGCCTCACTCCCGACCAGGGTGACGACTTCATGAACGGCGGAGCCCCGGACGACCCCGCGCTCCGCAGCCAGGGCGACGTCTGCTCGGGCGGCAAGGGCAACGACACCGGGACCCGGTGCGAGCTCTACGCCAAGGGCGACACCGAGCACCAGATCCGGTTCCCGTAAGCAGGCCCCCGCCGCCTGACACACGCCTGCCGAGGCACGCCGTGCCTCGTCCCTACAATCACTCACCCATGCGAGCGGCCGACGCACTGTGTGAAGCGCTGAAGGCCGAGGGCGTCGAGCACGTCTTCGGAATTCCCGGCGGGGCGAACCTGCCGACGTACGACGCGCTCTACGACGCCGACCTGCTGCACATCCAGTCGCGGCACGAGCAGGGTGCAGGCCACGCGGCCGAGGGCTATGCGAAGGCCACCGGCCGAGTGGGGGTCGCCTTCGCCACCTCCGGGCCCGGAGCCACGAATCTGGTCACCGCGATCGCCGACGCGATGATGGACTCGGTGCCGACCGTGTTCATCACGGGCCAGGTCCGCACCGAGCTGATCGGCACCGACGGCTTCCAGGAGGCCGACGTCACCGGCATCACGCTGCCGATCGTCAAGCACTCCTTCCTGGTCACCGACCCGCGTCAGATCCCCCAGTACATCCACGAGGCCTTCCACATCGCCTCCACCGGGCGCCCCGGCCCGGTCCTCGTCGACGTGCCGCAGGACCTGTCGCGAGCGGACATCGAGTACGAGCCGGCCGAGGGCCCACCCACCCTGCCCGGCTACAAGCCGTCGACCGAGGGCAACATCAAGCAGATTCGCCTGGCGGCGAAGGCGCTGGCGAACTCGAAGCGGCCGATCATCTACGCCGGCGGCGGTGTCGTCAACGCCAACGCCTCGCAGGAGCTCATCGACTTTGCCACCTCGGACAAGTTCCCGGTGACGCTCACCGTGATGGGCCTGGGGGCCTTCCCGGCGCCCCACGAGCAGTGGCTGGGGATGCTGGGCATGCACGGCACGCGCACCGCCAACTACGCGATGGACCAGGCGGACCTGATCCTCGCGATCGGCGCGCGCTTCGACGACCGCATCACCGGCAAGCTCTCGGAGTTCGCGCCCCGCGCCAAGTTCGTCCACATCGACGTGGATCCGGCCGAGATCTCGAAGAACGTCCCGGCGCACATCCCGATCGTGGGCGACGCCAAGGACGTGTTGCCCAAGTTCACGCGCGAGTACCGGGCGCTGAAGGCGGACCCGAGCCGGCTCGACGAGTGGTGGTCGAAGATCAAGGGCTGGCAGGCGGAGTACCCGCTGGGCTACGAGGACTCGAGCGACTCGACCATCAAGCCACAGTTCATGATCGAGGCGATGTACGAGGCGACCGAGGGCGAGGCGATCATCACGTCCGACGTCGGCCAGCACCAGATGTGGGCGGCGCAGTACTACCACTTCTCCCGGCCCCGCCAGTGGATCAACTCGGGCGGCCTCGGGACGATGGGCTTCGGCCTACCGGCGGCGATCGGCGCCAAGGTCGCGCGCCCGGACGACCAGGTCGTGTGCCTCGCCGGCGATGGCAGCCTCGTGATGGTGTGCCAGGAGATGGCGACCGCGGCTCATCACGACATCCCGGTCAAGGTCTTCCTCATGAACAACGGCTACATGGGCATGGTCCGCCAGTGGCAGGAGCTGTTCTGGGACGGGCGCTACAGCTCAGTCGAGCTGGGCGACAGCCCCGATTGGGTGAAGCTGGCCGAGGCCTTCGGCTGGACGGCCATGCGGTGCGACGACAAGCGCGACCTCACCGGCGCGATGCGGACGGCGCTGGAAACCGACGGGCCCGTGCTGGTCGACGTCCACGTGGACCAGACCGAGAACTGCTTCCCGATGATCCCAGCGGGAGCCGCAGCAAGGGACATGGTGGGCTGATGGAGGCCGGCACCCCGGATCTCATCAAGCTCGAGGACCTGCGAGTCGGCAAGACCCTCACTGGGCGCAAGCACATTCTTTCGCTGACGGTCGAGGACAAGCCTGGTGTCCTGGCCCGGATCGCGGGACTGTTCTCGCGCCGGGGGTTCAACATCGACACGCTCGCCGTCGGCCCAACCGAGGACCCCGACGTCTCGCGCGTCACGCTGACGCTCGACGGTGCCGTTCACCCCATCGACCAGGTCACCAAGCAGCTCCACAAGCTGGTCAACGTGATCAAGATCCGCGACATGGAGCCGGACCAGACGATCGCCAGGGAGATGGCGCTCTTCCGGGTTCAGGCGGCGGTCGAGAACCGCGCCGACATCATGCAGTTCGCGGAGATCTTCAAGGCGAGGATCGTCGACGTCTCGCGCCGGTCCCTGACGATCGAGGTCACCGGCTCACAGGACAAGATCGACTCCTTCGAGCGGATGATCCGCCCGCACGGGCTGATCGAGATGGCCCGGACCGGCGAGGTCGCCATCACCCGCTCACGACCCGACCAGTAGACGTCGCGTGATCGACGCGGCCGAAGCGCTCGGTTCGCTGGAGTCGCTGCTGGACGACGCCGCCGGGGGCCGGCGCCTGGTCAGCGTCACGACCCGCGTCGACCTGGACGATCCGAGCGCGGCCGTGTTCGCGGCGCGCCGCGCCGACGACCGCTGGTTCTGCTGGGAGCAGGCAGATCGCGACGGGTTCGCCATCGCAGGGCTGGGGAGTGCTCATGAGGTCGTCTCGCGCGGCGCCGGCCGGTTCGAGGACGTGGTGTCGGCGTGCGCCACGATCGCCCGGCGGCGCGGCGCAGACGAGCCCCCCGGCCTGCCCGCCGGAGCCGGCCCCGTCTGGGTCGGGGGCTTCGCCTTCGACGCCGAGGGGGCCGGTGAGGCGCACTGGGCGTCGTTCCCGCCCGCGCTGATGGTTCTGCCCGAGATCGTGTTCCACCGGCTCGCCGGCGAGACGCACATGACCCTCTGTGCGGTGAGCGATCCCGCCGCGGATGCGCACGAGGTCGCGACGGCTCTCGCGGCACGGGTGGGCGCGCTTCGCGAGGGCTCGCTCCCGCTGATCGATCCCCACCCGACCGGCTCGGTGCGGATTGCGAGCGCCTCGCCGCCGGAGCGATACGAGGCCTCGGTCGCGGCGGCCGTCGAGCGGATCCGCGCCGGGGAGCTCGACAAGGTGGTCCTGGCCCGCGAGGTCACGGTGGAGGCGCCGCGCGCGCACGATCCGGCGGCGCTCTACGGCGCGCTCCGCGAGCTGTTTCCGAGCTGCTTCTGCTTCTGCTGTGGGTCGCCGGAGGGCGCCTTCCTCGGAGCCAGCCCGGAGCTCCTCGTCCGGCGCAGCGGCTCCAGCGCTGACACGGTCGGGCTTGCGGGCTCCACCCGGCGGAGCGCGGACCCCTCCGTCGACGACCACCTCGGCGAGCAACTCCGCACGTCCGCGAAGGACCGCTCCGAGCACGAGATCGTGGTGCGTCGGATCGAGCGTGCCCTGCGCCCCTACTCGGTGTGGGTTCAGGCGGCCCCCGAGCCGGAGCTGGTCAAGGTGGCCAACATCCAGCACCTCGGAACCCCGATCCACGCCCAGCTCGCGGAGCCTCGCTCCGCGGTGGACCTCGCGGGACGACTGCATCCGACGCCCGCCGTCGGGGGCGAGCCGCGCGAGCGGGCGCTTCAGGCGATCGCCGAGCTCGAGACCCTGGATCGCGGCTGGTACGCCGGGCCCGTCGGCTGGATGGACGCCGCTGAGGACGGCGAGTTCTGCGTCGCCCTCCGCAGCGCTCTGCTGCGCGACCGCACCGCGCACCTGTTCGCCGGCGCGGGGATCGTCGCCGACTCGCGTCCCGATGCCGAGCTTGCCGAGACCGAGCTGAAGCTCGGGGCCCTGCTGCCGCTCGTCACCGGCTGAGCGCCAAAAGCGCGTCTGCCGCTCGGTCCGAGATCCGCCGGTGGATCTCGACGTTGCGGCTGCGCTCGACCGGGATCTCGATGAGCGCCGTTCCGCCCTCGGCGGCCGCCGCCAGCCCGCCGAGATCGTCGACCAGGACGTGCCGCAGGCCGTAGACCTCGGCGACCTTGGCGGGGTCGATGTCCAGCGAAGTGCCAAGGATCGCCTCGAACTCGTCGCGGTCCAGCTGTTCCGCCTGGGGGAGGAGCTCGAAGATTCCACCGCCGTTGTTGTTGAGCACCACTATCCGGACCGGCGTGCTCGAGTCGCGCAGCGCTGCCAGGCCGTTCATGTCGTGGTACAGACCGAGGTCGCCGGTGACGATCCACGCCGGTCTGCCGGTGGCCTTGGCCGCTCCGATGCCCGACGAGATCAGGCCGTCGATCCCGTTAGCCCCGCGATTGCAGAGAAACCTGACGTCGGTCGGCAACGCGGGGAGGAAGGCCTCCTGGTCGCGAATCGGCATTGAGGAGGCGGTGTAGACCAGATCACCGTCGTGGTAGATCGATCCGAGCGCTGCGTGCGCCCCGGGCTCCGTAGGGGACGTCTCCTCCGCGATCGCGTCGGCGATCGCGGAGGCTGCCGCGTCGTCGGCGTCACGCCAGCCCTTGGACCACTGGGCGTCCGCATTCTGGGGGAGCGCGGTGGCCATCGCGCTCGCCAGGCCCGTCGGATCGACGCGCATGATGACGTCGGCCGAGCGCGTGGGCTCGTTCCACCCGAAGGCGTCATCGACGATCAGCTGCCGGCTCTCCGGCAGGGCCGCGAGCCACTGCCGCAACGCCTTGCTGGTCGGCATGTCCCCGAATCGCATCACGACCTCTGGCTCGAGTGCCGTGGGCCGCAGGCGGGCAATGGCGTCGTAGTGCGAGACGACAAGGGATCGATCGTGTGCTCCCAGGCGAAGCTGAGAGGTCGGCTCGGCGAGGATCGGATAGCCGCACGCGGTGGCGAGCCGTGCGAGCGGCCCGGCCAGCCCGGAGTCAAGCTGGCGGCCGCACACGATGATTCCGCGGCGGTAGTCGTCTCGCACGTGGCCGACCATCACGTCGACGAGTGCCTCGCTGGGCTGGGGCGCCCCGGGGCCGGGCACGGCTGTCAATGGCCGCTCCCCTCGACCGCGAAGGGCGAGCTCCGAGGTCGCCGTGACGTCCTCGGCCTGAGGCTCCGGTCCCAGGGGGTCGCGCCAGGCGAGGTTCAGGTGCACCGGACCCGGGCGCGGGTCGCCCCGGGCGGCGGCGTAGGCGCGGCAGGCCACGGAGCGGTAGTGGAGGAGGCCCGCGTCGTCGGCGTCGTGCGTTCCGACCTCGCAGAACCACCGCACGGCGGCCCCGTAGAGCTTGAGCTGGTCGATGGTCTGGCCGGCGCCGATGCCCCTGAGCTCCGGGGGGCGGTCCGCCGTCAGCACGATCAGCGGGACACCGGCCTCGTCCGCCTCGCAGACCGCGGGGTGGAGATTCGCCGCGGCGGTGCCCGAGGTGCAGAGGACGGCCGCCGGCTGGCCGCTGGCCTGGGCGGCGCCCAGCGCGAAGAAGGAGGCCGAGCGCTCGTCGACGATCACGGCGACCTCGATCGCCGGCTGGCGCCAGAGCGCGAGCGCCAGCGGCGTCGACCGTGAGCCGGGAGCGACAGCGGCGTGCCGGACGCCGCAGCGCGCGAGCTCCTCGACCAGCGCCGATGCCAGCGCGGTGTTGCGATTGGTGGGATCCACCGCGGCGAACGGTATCCGGCGGGCGCCGCGGCCACCTCCCACGGCCTCCGCTTACAGGTCTACGACCACCTCGAGGGCGCCCTGGCCGGCCAACCTGGTCTCGTAGGGCCCCGCGACCTTGGCGATCAGCCGCCTGATCGCGGCGTTGTCGGCGTGGATCAGGCCCGTGAACCGCACGACCCCGGCCTCGCGGGCCCGCTCGACCAGCGCGGTCAGAAGTGCCGTCCCGAGGCCGATCCTCATCCAGCGATCGCCGACGCCGACCGCGAACTCAGCGGCCTCGGGGTCTTCTTCGCTCCGTACGTAGCGCGCAGTGCCGAAGCTCTGCCCGGTCTCCGGGTCGACCGCGATCAGCGCCTCATGGTGGACGTGGTCGACCGCGGTCAGGTACTCGAGCTGGCGCTGCGACAGGCGGGGCTGCGGGCCGAGGAAGCGCATGAAGATCGACCTCGTGCTGGCGCTCTCGAACCCCTCGTTCAGTCGCGTGCGATCAGACGGCCGGATCGGCCTGATGAGCGCCCTGGTGCCGTCGCGGAGCTCGACGATCTCACCGGTGTCATTCGCCACCGTTCCTGGAGCCTTGCGAATCTCGCTATCCAGCGTCACGCTCGGACTACAGGCTCCGCCTCCACGGCGTTCACGTGTGTGCGCTAGATCCGGCTTCGCTCCAGCGCCGCTTCGTCGATCTCCACACCGAGCCCCGGCCCCTCGGGTAGGTGAAGAAGGTCCCCGCGCAGATCACATTCGACGGACGCGATCGTGTCCGCGAACAGGAGCTGGGTGGCCAGCCCGTGCGCCAGGTCCGCCCACGGCGCCGCCGGGCGCAGGACCTGAGCCAGGTGAGCCGCCGCCGCGATCCCGACCGGCCCGTCCAGCGCGCTCGAGAGGTACACCGGCAGCTCGCCGGCGATCGCCCGAGCGGGCGTGATGCCACCGACCTTGGCGAGCTTCACCGTCGCCAGCTGGCAGGCGCCCAGCTCGGTGGCGCGGCGAGCGTCGACGGCGCTGTTCACGCTCTCGTCGGCCGCGATCGGGATCGCGGTCTGGTTGTGGACGGCCGCGAGGTCCTCGAGATCCGCCGCCGGCTGCTCGGCGAGCTCGATTCCGTGCCGTTCCATCGCGGTCAGGCGGAGGACCGCCTCCTGGGGAGTCCAGACGCCGTTGGCGTCCACTCGCAGCCGTGCCCGTGCGCCCACGGCCTCGCGCACGGTCTCGACCTGGCCGACGTCGCCCGGCACGCCCACCTTGAGCTTGAACGTCGCGAAGCCGCGCTCCGCCCATCGCTCCGCATCCGCTGCGACGGCGGCCGGAGGGCCCGCCACCAGCGTGGCGTTGCACCGGACCGGCTGGGCGGAGTCCGTGCCCAGCGACCGCCAGAGGGGCAGCCCGGCCGCCTTCGCGGTCAGGTCTCCGAGCGCCACCTCCAGGGCCGCGGCCGCGGCGGGCGAGACCGCGGTGAGGGCGGGTGGGAGATCGGCCGGCACCTCGAGTCCGACGAGCTCCGGCCCGGCCACTTCGCTCACCTCTCGGGCGAGGCTCGCGGCGTCGGCACCACCGCGGAGCGACATGGCAACGGCGTCTCCCAGACCCTCGACGCCCTCATCGGCGCGGATCCGAACGAGCGCCATCTCGCGCCGCTCCAGCCGGCCTCGCGCCGTGACGTAGGGCTCCCGGAACGGCAGCGCGTAGGGCACGGCCTCGACGGCGGCGATCCTCATCTCAGACCGTGGCCAGGAGCAGCCCGAGGGCGAGCAGCGCGCTGAAGGCCGCGAGGAGCGCCCCGGTGCCCGCCAGGGCGCCGTTCAGGGCCGGGCCGTCCGTCCGCGTCATGACCGCCCTGAGGGGCCGATCCACCAGGGGGGCCGAGAGCAGCATCAGAAGCCCCCAGGCCGAGCTGCCGGTGGCGAGGAGGGTCACGGGGACCGCGACGAACGCCGCCCCGATCAGGGTCGCGTAGAGGTTGCGCGTGCGCTGCCGGCCGAGCCGAACCGCGAGCGTCATCTTCCCGGCGCGGCGATCGGTGTCGACGTCCCGCACGTTGTTGACGACGAGGATCGCCGTCGCCAGGCACCCCACTGCCACGGAGAGGCCGAAGGGCAGCCAGTCCAGGCGCTCGAGCTGCACGTAGTAGGAGCCGTTCACGGCGACGAGCCCGAAGAAGAGGAAGACGAACAGCTCTCCCAGCCCCGCATAGCCGTACGGCCGCGGCCCTCCGGTGTAGAGCACGCCCGCGAGGATCGAGGCCGCGCCCACGATCAGGATCACCACGCCCGCGACCGTTGCGAGGTAGATGCCGGCCGCCACCGCGACGGCGAAGGCGATCCAGGTCGCGATCAGGACGCGGCGGGGAGCGACGAGGCCCGAGGAGGTCACCCGCACGGGCCCGAGCCGGTCGGCGGTGTCGGCGCCGCGCCTGGCGTCCGAGTAGTCGTTCGCCAGGTTCGTCCCGATCTGGATGAAGATGCTGCCGACGAGCGCCGCCAGGAACGGCCCGACACGGATGTCGTCCACCCGTTCGACGGCTGCGGCGGTGCCGACCAGGACCGGGGCGATCGCCGCGGGCAACGTCCGCGGCCGCGCCGCCATCAACCAGAGACGCATGCGGGCTAGGGCCGCCGGGGGTACTTGCCGAAGTCGGGCTCGCGGCCCTCCACGTACGCGTTGCGCCCCTCCTGGCCCTCCTCGGTCATGTAGAAGAGGAGCGTTGCGTCATGGGAGAGCTGCTGGAGGCCGGCGAGGCCGTCCTCATCCGCATTGAAGCTCGCCTTGAGCAGGCGCAGGGCGAGGGGGGAGAGGGCATTCATCTCGCGGCACCACGCGACCGTTTCGCGCTCGAGGTCGTCAACGGGGACGACCGCGTTCACCAGGCCCATCTCCAGGGCCTCCTCGGCCGAGTACAGCCGCAGCAGGAACCAGACCTCCTTCGCCTTCTTGACCCCGACGTTGCGCGCCAGCAGGCTGGCGCCGAAGCCGCCGTCGAAGCTTCCGACCCGGGGCCCGGTCTGGCCGAAGCGGGCGTTGTCACCGGCGATCGTCAGGTCACAGACCAGGTGGAGGATGTGCCCGCCCCCGACGGCGTATCCCGCGACCATCGCCACCACCGGCTTCGGGAGGCGGCGGATCTGGACGTGGAGGTCGCCCACGTCCAGGCGTCCCACGCCCTGCTGAGCGACCTCATCGTCGCCGATGTAGCCGTCGTCGCCCCGGATCCGCTGGTCACCGCCCGAGCAGAACGCCTCGGTCCCGGCCCCGGTGAAGATGATCGAGCCGACGTCGAGGTCGTCGCGGGCGCGGTTGAAGGCGTCGCGGAGCTCGGCCAGCGTCTGGGGGCGGAAGGCGTTCCGCACGTCGGGCCGGTTGATGGTGATCTTCGCGATCCCGTCGGCCTTCTCGTACAGGATGTCCTCGAACTCGCCCGCGCTGCGCCACTCGATGGGCGCATAGAGCTGTTCTGATGGCGGGGCCTGCTTGTGGCGAATCGGCATGTTCGGAATTATCCCTGGCTGTGACCTACGGCGGCTTCCCCAGATGATCCTCGACAACTGGCTCGCCCAGCGCGCCGAGACCTGCCCCGACCGGGTGGCCCTGATCGCCGGCGGTGTCGAGCTGACCTACGAGGAGCTCGAGGCGGAGGCGTCGCGGGGCGCGCGCCGTCTCGCCGCGCGGGGAGTGCGCCGCGGTGGGAACGTCGTCATCGCCCAGCCGTCGGGGCTCGAGTACGTGATCACGCTCCACGCCCTGATGAAGCTCGGCGCCGTCGTCCACCCGCTCAACCCCGGGCTGACGCCGAGCGAGCTCGACGCCGAGGTCGAGCGTGCGAAGCCGGCGCTCGTGATCAGCGATTCCGACGACGTGACGATGAGCGAGGCCGACCTGCCGCTCCTGGGGGAGCACGACCTCGATGCCCTGCACTGCCGGATCCTGACGAGCGGCACCTCGGGGAGCCCGCGCTCGGTGGGCCTCACCTACGGCAACCATCTGTGGAGCGCGGTCGGCTCGGCGTTCAACCTCGGCGTGGACCCCGGCGACCGCTGGCTCTGCTGCCTGCCGATGTACCACGTGGCGGGCCTGCAGATCGTCATGCGCTCGGTCATCTACGGGACCGGGGCCGTGGTTCACGACGGCTTCGACACCGGGAGGGTCGCCGACTCGTTCGAGCGCGACGACGTCACGCTTGCCTCCCTCGTCACGACGCAGCTCGTCCGCCTGCTCGCCGCCGCCGTCGATCTCTCGAGCCCGCGGGCGATCCTCGTGGGCGGGGGGCCGGTGCCGATCGACGTGCTCGAGGAGGCGATCGGCCGCGGCGCCTCGGTCGTCCAGACCTACGGCATGACCGAGGCCGCGTCCCAGGTCACGACGCTCGCGCCACAGGACGCGCGGCGAAAGCTGGGCTCCGCAGGACGGCCCCTCCTGACGACCCATCTGCGGATCTTCGATGGCGAGATCTGCGTCCAGGGCCCCGTCGTGGCGCCGGGCTGCGCCGACGAGGACGGCTGGCTCCACACGGGAGACCTCGGGCGGATCGACGACGAGGGCTTCCTTTATGTCGAGGACCGGCTGGGGGACGTGATCGTCTCCGGGGGCGAGAACGTGCTGCCCGCCGAGGTCGAGGAGGTGCTCCTGCGTCACCCCGATGTCGCCGACGCCGCCGCTGTCGGGCGCTCGGATCCGGAGTGGCAGGAGGCCGTGGAGGCGGTCGTCGTCCTGAGGCAGGGGGCGGCGAGGAACGAGGACGCGCTGCGCGACCACTGCGCCGAGTCGCTCGCGGGGTACAAGGTGCCGAAGCGCTTCGAGTTCGTGGCCGAGCTTCCGCGCACGGCGTCGGGCAAACTGCTTCGCCGGGCACTGCGCTGAAAGGAGAGGAAATGGAACGAGGTGACGTCAGCCGCTGGCTGGACGACTACGTGGAGGCCTGGAGGACCTACGACCCCGAGCGGATCGCGGCGCTGTTCGCCGAGGAGGTCGAATACCGCTATCACCCCGGCGACGAGCCGATCCGCGGCCGCGATGCCGTGGTCGAGTCGTGGCTCGGCGAGGGCGAGCACGAGGACGCCTCGTCACGGGACCCCGAGGGCACCTACGACGCGTCGTATGCCCCGGTGGCCGTGGACGGCGACGTGGCGGTGGCCACGGGTTCGAGCACCTATTTCGAGAGCCCCGGCGGCTCCGTGGAGAAGGTCTACGACAACTGCTTCGTGATGCGTTTCGACGGCGACGGCCGGTGTCGCGAGTTCACCGAGTGGTTCATCAAGCGGCCGGCCCCGTAGATTCCAACCCATGAACGACAACGACAAAGACATCTTCTACGACGACGACGCCGACCTCTCGGCCCTCGAGGGCAAGACGATCGCGATCCTGGGCTACGGGTCGCAGGGCCACGCGCACGCGCTGAACCTGAAGGACTCGGGCTGCGAGGTCGTGGTCGGCCTTCGCCCGGACTCGGCGAGCCGCGCCGAGGCGGAGGGGGAGGGTCTGGAGGTCCTCGACGTGCCGGAGGCGGCGAGCCGCGGCGACGTCGTGATGATCCTGCTGCCCGACGAGAAGCAGGCGGAGGTCTGGGAGAACGAGATCCGCGACGGGATCGCGCCCGGGAACCTCCTGATGTTCGCCCACGGGTTCTCGGTCCACTTCGGTCAGATCGAGCCGCCTCCGGAGGTTGACGTGGGCATGGTCGCGCCCAAGGGCCCCGGCCATCTGGTCCGCCGCCAGTTCACGGAAGGCCGGGGCGTTCCGTGCCTGATGGCCGTCTATCAGGACGGGACCGGGAACGCGCGCGACATGGTTCTCGCCTACGCCAAGGGGATCGGCGGCACGAGGGCCGGCGTGATCGAGACCACGTTCAAGGACGAGTGCGAGACCGACCTCTTTGGCGAGCAGTCGGTTCTATGCGGCGGCGCCACCGAGCTCGTCCGGGCCGGCTTCGAGACCCTCGTCGAGGCGGGCTATGACCCCCGGCTCGCCTACTTCGAGTGCCTGCACGAGCTGAAGCTGATCGTCGACCTCATGTACGAGAAGGGGATCCAGGGCATGCGGCACTCGATCTCGAACACGGCCGAGTATGGGGACATGACCCGCGGTCCGCGCGTGATCGGCGAGGAGACCCGCGCGGCGATGCGCCAGATCCTGGCGGACATCCAGTCGGGCGAGTTCGCGCGCGAGTGGATCGCGGAGAACCGCGCGGGTGCCGAAAACTTCCAGCGGCTCCGCGAGGAGGCCGCCGGCCACCAGGTCGAGCAGGTCGGGTCCGACCTCCGGAAGATGATGCCTTGGATCGAGGGGGACGGCACCTAGCCGGAGGCCGGGCGCCGTCCCGCATCGCCCCGAACCCAGGCGGCCCCCGGACGCGAAGCAGGGGAGGCGGCCGGGCTGTCTAGGTGCCGGCCGGGGGCGGCGTCGCCGGTGCGACGGCCGTCTCGGGCATGGCCCCTGCCTGGGGCGTACCGGCCTGAAGCTCGGGTCCGCCGGCCCGCACGGCCTCCCACGCCTTGTTCATCTCGGCCTGGATGTAGCCGGGGATGATGAGCCCCGCAACGCCGGTGATGAACGAGGCGATGATCAGCCAGAGGACGATCATCCCGTTCAGCGTGACCTGCCCGCTGGTGACCTCCTGGGCCCGCTGGATCCGCTTGATCGTGTTGTACAGCGAGACGTACGGCGGCACGAGGATGATGGCGCCCGGGAACAGCGCCAGGAGCGACGTCGTCGGGCTGTCGCCGAGGCCGTCCACCTGCCTGACCCGGCCCAGATCGACCATCTCCCGGTTGATCTGGTACCACCAGTAGAGCCCGTAGATCCCGAGCGTGATGATCGTGAGGGCTGGCACTGCGACCGGGTGCCTGGTCTTCGCCGTGTAGCCGGGACCGGGCCCGATCTGAATCTTGTCCGCCATTGAGGTGCTTCCCTTCCGTAGGAGTTGCTGAGGCTCAGCCTACCCGGCGGCGCGTCCGCCGCCCGTCGAATTTTCCTGAGCGGCCGCCTCGAGCGCCTCCCGGAGCTCTTTGTTGCCGCCGAGCATCCCCGCCCAGCCGAGCATGTCCTTGACCAGGAAGAACGCGTCGCCCTGCCCGCCATCGGCCTCGTAGGTGGCCTTGACCCAGTTGTTGAAGCCCGCGGACCGGGTGCCGGCCTGCAGGACCCGGCCCGCCACCGTTCCCTTCTTCCCCGCGAAGGTGAAGGTGGCGCCCTCGACGGTCACGGTGCCCCGGTCCTCGATGCGGCTGCCAGGCGTGGATCGGTACCAGACGTTCTTCTGCACGCCGCGACCCTAGCGCAGGAAATTCACGGTTCACCGCCGGTGAACGTGAGATGATGCGCGCGAATCCAGCAATCCGTCGGCGGCCGGATGTCCGGCCGCGAGCGGACAACTCGAACGGAGGGGTACATGACCGAAACGCCCGAGACGCCGGGAGCGCCTGAGGCGCCAACCGGCCCGCCCGGAGGGGCTCAGCCGCCAGCGGCACCGCCTCCAGCTGCACCCCCGACGGCAGTGGGGCCTGCGGCCGACTATCCGGTGCACCTCGACGTCGAGCGCCAGGAGGAGTACAGCCGCTTCATGCCGCTGATCAAGTGGCTGCTCGCCATCCCGCACCTCATCGCGCTGCTCGTGCTCGGGATCGGGGCGGCGATCGTCGCTTTCATCTCCTTCTTCGCGGTGCTGTTCACGGGCCGCTATCCCGAGGGGATGTTCAACTACATGGTCGGCGTCCACCGCTGGGGATACCGCGTGACGGCCTACGTGTTCCTGATGGTGGATCCGTACCCGCCGTTCACGCTCGACGACGACCCGAGCTATCCGGTGCGGTTCGACATCGACTATCCAGAGCATGTGGAGCGCTGGCGGCCGTTGATCGCATGGCTGCTGGCGATCCCGTTCCTGATCGTGGCGTACTTCGTGATCCTGCTGGCGGAGATCATGGTCTTCTTCGCCTTCTTCACGATCCTGTTCACCAGGCAGTTCCCCGATGGGCTATTCAACATCGCGCGGATCGGCCTTCGCTGGAACGCCCGGGGCAACGCCTACGCCTACTGGCTGGTCACCAAGTACCCGCCGTTCGTCTGGGACTGAGCGGCTGACTCAAGCTGAACGCGGTGGCGGGCCCTCCGGGGCCCGTCTCGCGTTTGGGGGGCCCTAGCGGCAGATCGCGTCGGTTGGTCAGTCGGTGCTTCCTACGGATCCCGATGAGTGACTTACACGGTTGGCAGGGCCGGTGCACCGGTGCATCATCGGGAACGACCCCTACCGAAGGGAGTTTGAAGATGGACGCGCCTACCTCTTCCGGACACCGAGCTCCCCGTTCGATGGCCCGAGCGCACCGCTTGAGCTTCGCTGGCCACGTTGCCGTGGAGTACATGCTTGGCGCGGCACTGGCAGCCGCAGCGGTGGTGCTCGGGTTCAGTCAGAACACACTGCTCGCCGCGTTCGTGCTGGCGATCCTGCTCGTGAGCAGTGCAGCCGGCACCCCCATTTCCAGTCGCCGGATCTACCTCCACAAGTCGTGGGATCGAGCCTTGATCTTCCTCCTGCTTGCGGTCACCCTCGCCTCGGGGATCGCTGGCACCGGAATCGCGACCTTGATATTCGCTGCAGCGACGATGATCGAGGCGATCCTGCTCGCGATCACGCACTACGTGCCGGAGCGATAGCGCCCTCCGAGATACGACGTGGGTGGCAGGATTGGGTACGGCTTGAGGCCGAAAGGCCTATTCGCCGAGGACCTTGATGACCAGCCGCTTGGGCCGGCGGCCGTCGAACTCGGTGTAGAAGGTCGCGCAGCAGACGGCGGAATCCCGCTAGTCATGCGGTTCCTCGCTGCCGTGGCTATGTGGGTGGCTATGACTTTCGATGTAAGCGTCGAGCAGACGGCGCTCCTCATCCTCCGAATCGTGGTACAGGTGGCCGTAGCGATCCCAGGTGATGTTGATGGAGCTATGCCCCATGCGGCGGGACAGCTTCTCGATCCCGACCCCCGCAGCGGCGGACATCGACGCGTAGGAGTGCCTCGCCTCATGCGGGCCTAGCCGCTCCATCCCCGCAGAGTCCCAAGCCTTGTAGAGGCGTCGGTAAAGCGCCACCGGGTGCATCGGCTGGCCGGGGCGACGGTCGCTCTCGAACAGCAGGCCGGGAGCCTGATTCATCAGCACGCGATGGTCGGCCAGCAGCGCCTCCAACTCGGCGCAGATAGGGATGGTTCGGACGCTGCCGTGCTTCGGCTCCCCGAACACCCGCGCAGTCGGGTCCCAACTTCGCACGACGTGAAGCCGCTTGGACTCGATTTGCTCCGAGTCCATCGCCAGCGCCTCACCGCGCCGCAGTCCCGCGTAGAACCCCAACCCCATGAACACCTTGTCCTTCGGCGTTAGCACCGCGATCAACGCCGCCGCCTCCCCCGGCGTAGCGATCCGCTCACGCGGCGTCTCACCGCTCGGCAGTCGTAGGTCACGGGTCGGGTTCGTCTGGGCGAGCCCACGCGGGATCGCCCACGCATACAGGGCTTGAAGGGCCGTGACCCGGTTCCGCACCGTGTTCGGCGCTCCGTCGAGCGAGTCGATCCACACCTGCACGTCGGGACGGGTCAGCTTCGACAACCGGGTCGGCCCGAACGCCGAGACAACGTGACCGCGAAGGGTGGGGGCATAGGACCGGATCGTGGAGGGCTTGTAGCGGTTGCCAGACCGGTCACGGATCGCGCCGGACTCGATCCCGTCGAGAAACCGTTCGACTGCCTCACGGACGGTCGGCCCCGTGTCGGCGCTCATGGTGCCCGCTTGGAGTTGCGCCTGTGCATCGACGCGCCACGCTCGGGCTTCGGAGAGGTTGGGAGTCCAAGGACCGAACTTGTTGCGGTTCGCCCGCCGATCCCAGACGGTGCCGCGATGATGCGTCCGGCCCTTCGCGTCGGTGCGGTGCTGAATCCCCTGCGTGGCAGGGCTGTGCCGATTACGCTTCGGCTTACTCAGGCTCCCCGGTTGGGGTTCCGGGTTTCGGGGGGAGGCGACTCGGCGTGGACGCGGCAGCGTTGCCGAGTACCCTCTCGGTCGAATGACAGAGGTCAGCAAGGCGGGACAGGTCACGAAGGCTGCCTAGTCGTGACCGAGCCACCGCCAGTCACCAGCATTTCTGAACTTGTCCTAGAGGTTGCCGACCTAGACGCAGCCAGCCGCTTCTACCGTGACGCGCTCGGCTTCGAGGAGACGATGCACGGCGAGGGGCGGGAAGACCGGCGCTGGTATCTGATCGGTGACACGGCGCGGCTCGGGCTGTGGCTGCCGCAGACCGGCCTGGGCGACGGGCGTGGTGGCGCTCACGTTCACTTCGCCTTCCACCTTCCCGATGTCGAGATCGACCGCCTGCTCTCGCGCCTCCAAGGCCACGGCCTCGATGTCGAAGGTCCAGTCCAACTCGGTCCCGGACGCTCGGTGTTCGTGAGCGACCCCGACGGGAACGTCATTGAGTTCTGGTCGCAAGATATGGCGGAGTACGCGGCGGCGGCTCGGAGCCGGTCTTAGTCGGCTGGGGAAGCCCCGTCGGGCACGTCCTCGACGGCCCGATAGGGAACCTGAGGGGGGAACTCTCGATCCACGAATCCCGCATATTCAAGCCGTTCGCGGTGGTTGCACCCCAGCTGAGGGAAAATCGCCCAGGGAGAGTCCAGGCGGGGCGGCCAGATAGCGGAGCGCCTACTAGGGAGTATCGAACCCCCCGGCCTCCTTGGTGCGATGTGGGGCAATGGAGGGACCGGATCGTCGATCAGTTGTTGGCGAAGTTGAAATCGGAATCTGACAAAATTCTGGAGCAGCCGTTGGTGCGCCTCGCGCCGCTCGAAAAGTGCTGATTTGTCGAGGGGGGTGGGGTCCGCCGGTCGCATGAGCGCCGAACTCCCGTCAGATCGGCGCACCGAGGCTCAGTGGGCGTCCGGGTCACGGGTCCGGGGCTTCGGCTCGGGGGGCAGGGGTGTCTGCCGACTGAGGAGCCGAACGCCTAACACCACAAGCGCGACCACCACGGTGAAAAACACGAACACAGGTCCGCCCTGCCAAGCCGCCACGCCATCGTCACCGCGATCTCCACGATGACGAGCAAGACGAAGAGGAGGATCAGCCAAATCACGACGCCTCCTCCTTCGCTTTGTGAACTCGCCCGCCGCTCTCGCCAGTCTCGCGGCGGTAGATCTTCTTGGCGGTATTGGGGTGAAAGCTGCCGCTGAGGGCATCGGACACCTGCTGCCAGGTGCGGCCCTCCCTCCGAAGCTCGATCAGTCGCCGGATCGTGTTCTGCTGGGATGGTTCGGGGATGAGGCGGTCCCCCTCGACTCGGTAGCCGAACGGTGGCTGGCCGCCAGTCCACAGCCCCATCCTCGCCTTCGCTGCCCGCCCTCCTTGCAGGCGCTCGACAGTGTTCTCCAACTCCCACTCTCCGACTGAGGCAAAGACGTGGGCGACCAGCCGACCGGCAGCGGTCCCAGTGTCGAACTCAGGATCGAGGCAGATGATCCCCCAGCCCTCATCCCTGCTACGTCGCATGAGGCGACTGAACACGGCCACAGATCTCGCAAGGCGGTCGAGCTTGGCGAACACAAGGGCGTCGGCCTCGCCGCCCTCGATGCGTCTGAGAGCCTCCGAGAGGCCCGGACGATCCTCGGGCGCAAGTCGCCCTGATACGTCGTCCTCGCGGATGACCTCGACCAGCTCGGCATCGCGGTACTTCGCCCAGGCTCGGAGCTTGGCTTCCTGGGCGTCAAGCCCGTAGCCGTTGCCGCGATCCTGCGAGCGCCTCGCATAGCCGATGACCTTCATGGGTTCCTCCGATACGTCGTCAAAGACGGTGTGTTCTCAGGCAAAGGTAGCGGGCGGGGTTCGCGCTCAGCGTGGGCGGGATCGGCGGAAAAGATGGCCGGGAAAAGGCCCCGATTTGCGCTCGATATGCGCCGATCCCTCTGTTGGCCTCGATTGGCTCGAAGCCGGGGATGCGCAGCCCCGAGCCGGGGGGCGCGGGAGTTGGGGTCGGGTGGGCGAGCGCTCGCCAGGGTGCCAGGAGCGCGTGCGCCGGTGTCTGGGGGTAGCACCCGACCCAGGCCGCCAGGCGACCGGGGTAGGTGTGCGGAGCGCTCCGCAGGGTGAGGGCAGGCGAGCGGCGTCGAGGCGACCTAACGCGCCAGGCGCGTGAGGTTGACGCTCTATCCAGAGGCTTAGGAGGGCTTAGACGGCCTCGGGGGGCGCGATCTGGGCGGATTCGGCCCTCTGGTTGGCCTCGCTGAGGCCGACATCGGCCTTGGCGCGAAGGTAACGGGCGGTCAGGTAGAGCTACGCGCCCGCGTGCGTGCGTGCGGCTTGCTACCACAGGGCGTCGCTCAAGTGTCCGGTGGATCAGCTTGCGAACGGACACCCAGGAGGCCAGGTGCCCGTTCTACGTAGCTGGAGAGATGGTGTGCTACGCAGCACCAGGGTCGCACCGCCAAATGGGGCGGGACATCCGGATTGTTCCGTAGATCGGGCGCGGGGAACTCCGGTGACGCCCGCGCCCTACTCCCGTAGTCCGCTTCGGGGCCGATCCGGCCTACCCGTCGAAGGTCACAAACCGGCGCACTGGTCGACCTTCCGCCCGGTGACGACGTTTGGCTGGCCCTGCGAATCACCGATCTGAGGCGCGGGCGAGTTGTCATGGCAGATGAGACTGCCCTTGATCGTGTTGGACACGAACTCATTCGCGTCCGGGTCCTCCATTTGGTTGTTGCTAAGCCTCACGGTGCCGTGGACGCTGTTGCGGATGAAGCCGAGCCAGAACCCGGAGTAGCCGTCGATCCTCGCGCCGCCGTGGATGACGTTGTCCTCCACGGTCGAGAAGAAGCCGTCGCCGTCGCGCATCCGCACGCCACCGTTGATGTGTGCGAAGTGCACCTGAAGCGAGGCGGCATCGTTCGCCCGGATCCCACCGCGGATCGTGCCGGTATCGGTGATGCCCCCCTCGCCGGGGTCGGCCCCGAGGATGAAGGTGGAACCCTCGCCGACCCGAACCCCGCCACGGACATCGATGTTTGCCGTGGTCCCGTCGCAGGTAGCGCCTGCGGGCACGACGAGCTTGTGGTACTTGCCCGAGGCCAGCGTGCCGGTGCACGTGGATCCCCCATGTGGCCCATTGGCTGTCGCCAGTCCTGCAGTGAGCGCCGTCGTAGCGAGCGCCCCGACGATTACCAATCCAACCTTTCGCATCCGATTTCCCCCCCAGCGTTAGTTCCGACCCGAGGACAGAGGCTCTCATACGCACGGCCCGAGTGCAAGTAAAGGTCGCGAGAGGCATGCATCCCATCCACGTTCTCCCGCGACATCGTCTACTCCCGCAGCCCGGCGGCTTCGAGGGCCTCGCTGCGGTCGCCGTACCCCTCGCCCCGCACTACCACGCCGTCATGGACAGTCCACAAGTGCGCGATCCGAATCTCAAACGCTGCGCCGCTGGCTTGCCCGCATCCGGTCACGCGAAGGAAGGCGAGGACTCGGTCTTCCGTGGCCGAGAGGCGCTCGGGTTCGATGCGAAGCTCGTCGAACATCTCAGCCCTGTCGGTGAAGAACCGGATGACCTCTTTGCGGCCTCGGACAGGTCGCTCGCCGATCCGGCTGTCGGAAATCCATTCGGCGTCCGGGTTCATCAGTTCCGTCGCGCCTGCCACGTC
>CAVQCK010000022.1:0-18970 GCA_963710955.1 uncultured Actinomycetes bacterium
CGTGCGGCCCGCGCTTGAAGCGCGTGATGCTCTTTCCGAGGTACGACGTGACGTAAACCGACTTGCCGTCCGGGCTGACCGCCACGCCGGTGGGGAACTTGAGCGAGTTGTGCTTAGGCGCCCGGCAACCCATGGCCGCGCGATCCGCGAAACAACCCTCGTAGTTGATTGCTCCGGTGGGCGAACGGTCGAAGCGGGTGATCGAGTCGCTGAGGAGCGATGCGACGTAGACAGACTTCCCGTCCGGGCTCACGGCGACGCCAAAGGAGCCCCAAAGGGATGGATGGGTCGCTTCCCTGCAGCCGCCAGCGCCATGGTTGGCGATGCAGCCGCCATACGCCAGCGTCCCATGAGGGCTGCGTTGGAACGATGTGATGCCCTGGTCTCCAACGGCATAGACCGATCGCCCATCAGGGCTCACCGCGGTTCCAACGAGGCTGTCCAGCGAGTTGTGCTTCGGCGTCCGGCAATCATGGGCGCCACTGTCGGCGAAACAGCCCTTGTAGGTCAGGGCGCCCGGTCCGGCGAAGGCAACCCCAGCAACCGCGAAGAGCCCCGCGCCTGCCGCGCTGACGAACAACCTGATCCTGAGCCTGGCCCTTATCGAGGTACCCCCTGCGCCCAAGGTACCGTTTCGCGGGCGGCCGTGTGGGAGGTGATCAGGCCGCCGCCGTGCCGTCCTCCGGTGGCGTCGAGGCTCCGGTGATGTCCGGCTCGATCGGGTCCGGCCAGCGCAGCGTCTTGGGTGTCTCACGCATCCGCAGGATGCGTGCCGGAACGCCGCCGACCACCGCGTTCGCCGGCACGTCGCGGGTGACCACCGAGTTGGTCCCGATGATCGCGTTGTCCCCGACGCGCACGCCCCGCAGGATGCAGGCGCCGTAGCCGATCCAGACGTTCGCGCCGACGTCGACGTCCCGCTTGTAGATGCCCTGCTGGCGGATCGGGCGGTCGACCTCGACCGAGCCGTGGTCGAAGTCGATGAACATGGCGCGGTCGGCGATCACGCACTGCTCGCCGATGCGGACGTGCTGGAAGGCCGAGATCGTGCATTCCTGGCCCAGCACCGTCTTCGGGCCGATCACCACCTCGCCCTCGTGACAGCGGATCTTCGTCCCGTCGCCGACCCAGACGAAGCGCCCGAAGCGGATGGTCCCGCGACGGCCGATCTGGATCTGCAGCTTCCGGCCGAAGAACACGAGGCCGTCGGTCTGCCACCGCCAGCCCGCGGGCGTGAGCAGGCGGCGCCACCCGTAGCGGACGGCGAGGCGCGCGTACTTCGGCGTGAGCATGCCGTTGTGCTTGAGAAAGCTGACCAGGCGGAGCACGGCGATCGGACTCTAGTGGCGAGATTAGACTCCGGCCCCCATGGCGAAGGCCGCCGAACCAGCAGACGCCACCCTCGCCGACAGGATCGTCAGTGGGGACAAGCGGGCCCTGGCGCGCGGCATCAGCCTGGTCGAAAATCGCGATCCCGAGGGCGACCGGCTGGTCGCTGAAGTCTTCCCCCGCACCGGCAAGGCGCGCGTGGTGGGTATCACCGGGCCTCCGGGGGTGGGCAAGAGCACGCTGATCGGAGCGCTGACGAAGGAGCTCCGCAAGGCGGATCGGAGCGTCGGGGTGCTGTCGATCGACCCATCGAGCCCGTTCACGCAAGGGGCGATGCTCGGCGACCGGATCCGGCTGGCCGAGCACTTCCTCGACAGCGAGGTGTTCATCCGCTCGATGGCGACCCGCGGGTCCCTCGGCGGCCTCGCGGAGGCGGCGCTCCAGGCCGCCCTGCTCATGGACGCGTCGGGCAAGGACGACGTGCTGCTCGAGACCGTCGGCGTCGGCCAGGGTGAGATCGACATCGTCGACCACGCCGACACGATCGTGCTCGCGTTGATGCCGGGCTCCGGTGACTCGATCCAGGCGCTCAAGGCCGGCGTCATGGAGATTCCCGACGTGATCGTGGTCAACAAGGGCGATCACCCGCTGGCGGACACGATGATCCGGGAGGTGCGGTCGGCTCTCGGCCTGGGCCCGCAGGGTGACTGGAAGGTCCCCGTCGTGAGGACCGAGGCGGTGAAGGACGAGGGCATCGGCGAGCTGCTCCGGCAGATCGACGCCCACCGGGAGCACATCACCGAGACCGGCTCGCTCGCCCAGCGCCGCGCCCGCAACCTGCGCGCCGAGGTGCTGGGCATCGCGGCGGCCCGGCTTCGCCGCCGGCTGGAGGAGCGTGCAACGAGCGATCCGGACTGGGAGGATCTGCTGGCGAGCGTGACGCGCCGGGAGACGGACCCAGCGAGCGCCGCGCGGAAACTGCTGGAGACGATCGACGATGCCTGAACACCAAGGACCCGACGCCGCCGAGGCTCAGACCTGGATCGGGTGGCGCCTCGACGAGCTCGGCGGGACCGCGGTGGGGAAGGTCGACGGGTTCTTCGTCGACGAGGAAACGGGGCGCCCCGAATGGCTCGTCGTCCGGCTCGGGCACTTCGGGCAGCAGGGCCTGGTGCCGGCGCGCGAGGCCGTCGGCGTGCCCGGGCGCGTCTGGGTTCCCTACGCGCGCGAGGCCATCAAGGCGGCGCGCAGGGCCGGCGCGAAGTCGCCGCTGACCCGCGAGGCTGAGCTCGAGCTCCTCAAGCACTTCGGCGCCGGTGGGAACGCCGGCCGGGCCGCCGAGCTCAGCGCTCGGGGCTTCGAGGCGATCACCGCCAGCCCGGCGTCCTAGCCGTTTTGCCTAAAGCGTTCCGGTTGACCAGTCGAATGGCGCCGTGCCGGCTGCGGCTGCTCCCGCTCCGTCTGCGCCAACGATGACGCGAGTGCGGCGGCCACCCGCCCCGCGCTGCACGCGAACCTGAGACCACTCCGCGCACGGCGCGAAGGCCTCGGTCAGCTGCAGGGCGAGTCGGGACGGCTGACGCCTGCGCCCGTTCTCTTTTCTGTCCACTGGATCCCCCAGCTCGAAGGTTCCGACGACGAAGGCGACTCTACGCCGCCCTTCGGCCGGAATCGTGCGGTCCGTGACAAGGGGCCCGAAATCAACCCCCAAATTGGGGAATTCAGACCGTGGGGTGTCAGCAACCCAACTGGCGCGCGATGACCATCTGCTGGACCTCGTCAGTGCCCTCGCCGATGGTGAGGATCTTGGCGTCCCGGTAGAAGCGGCAGACCGGGTACTCCTCGATGTACCCGTAGCCGCCGTGGATCTGGACGGCCTCCTCCGCGGCCCGCACCGCCAGGCGGCCGGTCTTGAGCTTCGCCTGGGCGGCCGCGAGCGTGAACGACTCGCCGCGCTCCTTGAGGATCGCGGCCTTGTAGGTCAGGAGGCGCGCCGCCTCGAGCTCCGCGGAGATGTCGGCGATCTTCATCTGGATCGCCTGGAAGCTCGCGATCGGCTGGCCGAACGCGCGCCGCTCCTTCGCGTACGCGATCGCCTCGTCGAGCGCCCCCTGGGCGAGCCCGACGCCCATCGCGGCCACTCCGATCCTGCCGCCGTCGAGGATGTGCAGGAACTGCTTGAAGCCCTCGCCCCGGCAACCGAGGAGGCTCGCCTCCGGGACTCGGCAGCCATCGAAGGCGAGCGGCCGCGTGTCGGAGGCGTTCCAGCCCATCTTGCGGTAGGGCTGGCCCACCTCGTAGCCGGGGGTGCCGTTCGGAACGATGATGTTCGAGATCTCGCCGTCGTCCCCTGTCCGCGCCGTGATGGTCACGCAGCCCGAGATGTCTGTCCCGGAGTTGGTGATGAACTGCTTGGCGCCGTCGATCACCCACTCGCCGTCGTCGAGCCGCGCGCGGGTTTTGGTGTTGCCGGCGTCGGAGCCCGCTTCGGGCTCCGTCAGGCCGAACGCGGCGAGGCGGCGGCCGCTCGTCAGCTCCGGGAGCCACTCTGACTTTTGCTCGTCGGTCCCCCACAGGTAGATCGGCATCGTCCCCAGGGAGGTGTGCGCGGCCATGGTGATGCCGACCGAGGAGTCGACGCGGGCGAGCTCCTCGACGGCGATGGCATAGGCGAGCGTGCCCGCCCCGCCGCCGCCGTACTCCTCCGGGAAGGGGATTCCCATCAGGCCGAGGTCTCCCATCTTGCGGACGATCTCGTAGGGGAACGACTTGGTTCGGTCGAGCTCCTCGGCCACCGGGGCTACCTCCTGCGCGGCGAATTCGCGCACGGTGTCGCGCAGCAGGCGCTGCTCGTCGGTCAGGTCGAAGTCCAACTCGACCTCAGTCCTCGGCCAGCAGGCTCACGAAGAGGCGGACGCCGAACCCAGTGGGCCCATTGCCGACGTACGCGCGCCCGACGTCCCAGGCCGTACCGGCGATGTCGAGGTGCACCCAAGGCACGTCGTCGACGAACTCCTCCAGGAACTCGGCCGCGTAGATCGACGATGCCTTGCGCTTGTTGGAGCTGTTGGTCAGGTCGGCGACGCTGCCGCGCGTGAGGTCCTTGTACTCGGGATGGAGCGGCAGCCGCCACGCGAGCTCGCCGGTCCGCTGGCCCGCTTCTTCGACACGCTCGGCCCACTCGTCGTCGTTCGCGAGCAGGCCGGCGTATGTCGACCCGAGTGCGATGACGACCCCGCCCGTCAGCGTTGCGATGTCCACCAGGCGGTCGGCCCCCAGCTCGCGGACGCAGTGCGTGAGAGCGTCGGCCAGGATGAGCCTCCCCTCGGCGTCGGTGTTGTTCACCTCGACCGTCTTGCCGTTGAGCTGCGTGATGATGTCGCCGGGACGGGTCGCCGTCCCGCTCGGCATGTTCTCGGTCGCGGGGATGCAGGCCACGACCTTGCCGGGCAGCTCCAGCTCGGCGATCGCCGCGATCGTCTCGAGGACGGCGGCGCCGCCCGACATGTCCATCTTCATCTCCTCCATCTTCGCCGAGGGCTTGATGGAGATCCCGCCCGTGTCGAAGGTGACGGCCTTGCCGACGAGGCCGATCGTCTCGCCGCCCGCGCCGCCCCCGGAGTACCGAAGACAGATCAGCTGCGGTTCCTGCGCGCTTCCCGCCGACACGGCGATCAGGCCGCCCATGCCGCGCTCCGCCATCTGGTCGCGGCCCAGCACCTCGACCTCGACCGAGTCGTGGGCGCCGGCGATCTCGCGAGCGCGATCGGCCAGGTACGTCGGGGTGACCACGTTTGCGGGCAGTGCTTGGAGCTCCCGGGCGCGGTTCGCCGCCTCGGCCGCCACACGCCCGCGGGTGACCGCCTCGTCGAGGTTGCCCGCGGAGCCCGGCGCCGAGATGACGAGCCGCTCGAGGACGGGGGGCGGGGGATCGTCCGGGTCGCGCGACTTGAAGCGGTCGAACCTGAAGGAGGAGAGGATCGTCCCCTCGACCAGCCCGGCGGCGAGGGTCGCCGGCGTCACACCGGCGCCGCCGGACTCCGGCAGCGACCAGGCGATCGCCGTGGCCTCGTAGCGAGCGGCCTGCGCTACCGCTACGGCGGCGCAGATCCTCAGGCGCTCGGGGTCGAGCTCTGTGCGCTTGCCGAGCCCCACCACCAGGAGGCGACGGTCGCCGTCGGGGCGCAGCAGCGTGTGCTTGCGAAAGCCGCCGCGCGCGTCGCCGGCGCCCGGCAGCTCGTGGTACGCGCCGCCCAGCTCCTCGCCCTGGGCGAGCCCCGTTACGTGCAGGTCCGCGTCGACTGCCTCGAGCGGCTCTGCGGTGACCTCGATCCGCACGGGCGGCGAGTCTATTGACGCGGCATCACTAGCATCCTCAGGGAAGGTCAAGCTCGCGGCCGATCGGCCGGCCGCCCGTCCACGAAAGGCTCAGATGTCCCAGACGGTGATCCTCGGAACCGCCCGCACCCCCTTCGGAAAGATGGGTGGGGGCCTCTCATCCCTCGACGCAACGGACCTCGGTGGCAAGGCGATCACATCGGCGCTCGAGCGCTCCGAGGTGGATCCCGAGCAGGTCCAGGCGGTCGTCTACGGACAGGTGCTGCAGGCTGGCCAGGGCCAGATTCCGTCGCGCCAGGCGCAGATCAAGGCCGGGATCCCCCGCGAGGTGCCCTCGGAGACCATCAACAAGGTCTGCGCCTCCGGCATGCGCTCCATCGGCCTCGCCGACCAGGCGATCCGCGCAGGTGACGTGGAGGTCGCCGTCACGGGTGGCATGGAGTCGATGAGCCAGGCGCCCTACCTGCTGCCCGGTGCGCGGTTCGGCTTCCGAATGGGCGACGTTGAGGCGATCGACTCGATGACCCACGACGGGCTCACCAACCCCTTCACGCACAAGCAGATGATCAACGAGGCCTCCGAGGTCTCCAACGAGCTCGAGATCACCCGCGCGGACATGGACCGCTTCGCCGCGCGGTCCCACCAGCTGGCCGCCAAGGCCACCGACGAGGGCCTGCTCGCCGAGGAGATCGTGAGCGTGACCGTCAAGAAGAAGAAGGACGAGGTCGAGGTCGCCGCCGACGAGGCCATCCGTCCCGACACCACGGTCGAGGTGCTGGCGAAGCTCCGCGCCGTCGGCGGCGACGACGCGACCCACACGGCCGGCAACTCGCCGGGCGTCAACGACGGCGCCGGCGCGGTGGTGGTCGCGTCGGACGAGTGGGCATCTGCGGAGGGCCGCACGCCGATCGCCCGTGTCCTCTCCTACGGCACGGTCGCCGACGACTTCGCCTACCTGGCTCGCACGCCCGCGAAGGCCGCCCAGCAGGCGCTCGACAAGATCGGCAAGTCCGCCGACGACGTCGACCTCTGGGAGATCAACGAGGCGTTCGCCTCGGTCGCGATCAACTCGATGCGGATGCTCGGCATCGACGACGACAAGGTCAACGTCAACGGCGGCGCGATCGCGCTGGGCCACCCGATCGGCGCTTCGGGCGCCCGCATCGTCGGTGCCCTGGTGCACGAGCTGCGCCGTCGCGGCGGCGGCCTGGGCTGTGCCGCCATCTGCTCCGGCGGCGGCCAGGGCGACGCGATCATCATTGAAGTGAACGGCGCCTAGACGGCTCCCGCCGCAGTCGCTCAGAGCGCGTAAGGCTGGGTAGGGCAGCCGTCCCGCCGCTGCGAGGGCTGCGCCACTCGGCGCTGCTTTTGCATCGAGTGAACGATTCGACCCCTATATGCGGCTCAATCACTCACTCGACTGCCGAGAGAAGGATTGGCCACGCATAGCGCTCTCGCCCTCTGGGCTCCGGTTGTGGTTTGCTCTCGGTGCCGGCCGTTGGGAGAATTCCGCGTCTCTTGGGGCAGGAAACGAAGCTCAGCAGACGCACGCTCATCGGCGGCGCCGCAGCCGGCGCGGCCGGCGCCGCGCTCGCCGGTGCGCCCGGCGTGCTTGCGCGGGAGCGCGCCAGGAGGCCCCGCTCCGTTGACGTCGCGATCGTCGGTGCCGGGTTCGCCGGTCTGACGGCCGCGGTCGAGCTCCAGCGGCACGGCAAGTCCGTGGCGGTGCTCGAGGCGCGCGATCGCGTCGGTGGGCGCGCCCACAACCACCACATCGGCGGCGGCGAGATCTCGGAGGCCGGCGCGACGTTCGTCGGGCCTACTCAGGGCCACATCCTCCGGCTCGCGAAGCGCTTTGCAGTCGGCAAGTTCCCCACCTTCGACACCGGGGACAACGTCTATTACAAGGACGGGACTCGCCTCACCTATAGCGACAAGACCCCGACCGGCATCGTCCCCCCGGACCCGACGATCGCGGGGGATGCGGCGGCCCTCGTCACGCTCATGGACCAGCTCTCCACGGAGGTCCCGGTCGACGCGCCGTGGCAGGCGTCTCGCGCCGGGCAGTGGGACGGGGAGACGCTCGAGTCCTGGGCGCGCACGCACTCCAGCTACAGCAAGAACGAGAGCTTCCGGCGCCTGGTCGCCGTGGCGACGAGGCCGATCTTCGGCGCCGAGCCGCGAGAGCTCTCCTTCCTGTTCACGCTCTTCTACATCGCCGCCTCGGGCGACGAGAAGCACCCCGGCACCTTCGAGCGGAACTTCAGCACTCGCGCCGGCGCGCAGATGTGGCGCTTCCACGGCGGCACCGAGCTGCTCGCCCAGAAGATGGCGAGGCATCTCGGCAACCAGGTGGTGTTGCGCTCGCCGGTCACCCGGATCATCCAGGGCGACGGCCGTGTCACCGTCCATTCGGAGCGCCTCGACGTGCGGGCGAAGCGGGTCGTCGTGGCCATGCCGCCGACGCTCGCGGGCCGTATCCACTACCAGCCGGGGATGCCGCCGGCCCGCGACCAGCTGACCCAGCGGCTCCCCCAGGGGACGCTGATGAAGGTCGCGGTGGTCTACGAGAAGCCGTTCTGGCGCGACGCCGGCCTCAACGGCACGGCCCTGTCGCTCAACGGCCCCGTGAACGCGACCTTCGACGACTCGCCCCCCGACGGCAAGCCGGGGGTCGTCTTCGGCTTCATCGGCGGGGACGAGGCGCGCCACTTCATGCGGATGACGAAGTCGCAGCGCCGCGCCGCCGTCCTCGGCAACTTCACGCACTACTTCGGCCCCAGGGCCAAGCACGCGCGCGAGTACCTCGAGGCCAACTGGACGCGCGAGCAGTGGTCGCGCGGCTGTCCGGTCGCCATCCCCGGCCCGGGGATCCTGGTCGCCTACGGCCACCTGCTCCGAAAGCCGGTCGGCCGCATCCACTGGGCGGGCACCGAGACCTCGACCTACTGGAACGGCTACATGGACGGGGCGGTGCGCTCGGGCGAGCGGGCCGCGAAGGAGATCCTGGACGAGCTGTGAGACGCGCGGCCACGATGTGTGGCGCGCTGGCGGTCGCACTCGCCCTCGTCGCGCTCCCGGCCCAGGCAGCCAAGGACCGGCCGCGATGGGACACGCGCGTCCTCGCGCTCATCGGCAAGCCGGGCTTCCCGGCGCGCGCCTACGTCGCTCCGAACGGTCGCATCTACGAGGGCACCTACGAGAACCCGACCGGCGGAACCCAGCCGTCCAGGGTGCGGGAGTACAGCGGGAGCGGAGCGCTGCTGCACAGCTGGAGCGTCCCCGGCCAGAACCTCTCCGGAGGCCAGGGCGTCCAGGTGGCGACGAGCGACGCCCGCGGACGCCTCGTGCTACTCGACCGCGATCCCGCCCGCGTCCTGATCCTCAACCCGCAGAGGCGCGTGCACAAGTTCCACACCTACGCACGTTTTCCCGACCTCGCCCCGTGCCTGCCCGGCACCGCGGGCCCCAACTGCTCGCCCACGCTCACCGACGACCCGCCCGTCCCCAACTACGCGGCGTGGGGGCCGGGCGGCGCCCTGTACGTCACCGACTACCTCCAGGCCGTGATCTGGCGCGTTCCGCCCGGCGGCGGCAAGCCGAGGATCTGGCTCGCGGACCCGAAGCTCGACGGCAACCAGTTCGGGACCACGGGGATCGTCCTCGAGCCCGACCATCGCACCCTGCTGGTGATGCAGCAGAGCTCGGCCGGCGGCGGCGACGGCAACCCCGCGACGGGCAAGCTCTACTCGGTTCGCATCCGCGCCGATCACAAGCCGTCGGAGCTCCGCCGGATTTGGGAGAGCAGCGCGGTCGACGGTCCCGACGGCTTCTGGCCCGCTCGCTCGGGGCGGATCTATGCGGCCCTCGCCGGAAGCAACCAGATCGCGGTGATCGGCCGCGACGGCAGTGACCTCGGGCGCTTTCCCACGACCCCGCAGACGGGCGGCAACGGCTCTCCGGTCCCGTTCGACACGCCGTCGAGCGTGATGTTCAAGGGCACCCGCCTGATCGTGGCCAACCAGTCGTTCTTCGGCGGGGACGCCACGCATCAGGCGATCCTGGACGTCGAAGTGGGTGAGCGCGGCATGCCGGAGTTCATCCCGCGGCGCGCCGGGCTCGCTCCCCGCCGCGGCTAGCCCGGACAGCTAGCCTCAGTGCCGCATGGCACGGGGCGCAGCGTTTTTCGACCTCGATCGCACGCTCATGGCGGGCTCGAGCGGCATGCACTTCGCGCGCGCCGCCTACGGGAGCGGGCTCGTGCGCCGGCGCCAGCTCATGAAGTGGGGCGTCGAGCACGTCCACTTCCGCCTGCGGGGCTCGACGGACGAGCGTACGGCGCAGCTTCTCGGACAGGTCAAAGAGCTCCTGGGTGGCGTCCCCGCGCGCGACATCGAGCGCCTCGCCCCGGGGCTCCTCGCCGGCGTGCTGCCGCGCATCTACCCGCAGATGCTTGACGAGGTCCGCAGCCACCAGGACGCGGACCGGCCCACCTTCATCGTCAGCGCCGCCGGCAACGACCTCGTGGTCGTGCTCGCGAGCGTGCTCGGGATGGAAGGTGGAATCGGCACTCAGTACGAGGTCGACGGGTCCGGGCTTCTCACCGGCCGGATCGTCGAGCCGTTCGTCTACGGCGAGGGAAAGGTCGCGAAGATGCGCGACTTCGCGGCGGAGCACGACATCGACCTGGGCGCATCCTGGGCCTATTCCGACTCCGTCTCGGACCTGCCGATGCTCCGCGAGGTCGGTCACCCCGTCGCCGTCAACCCGGACGCCGAGCTGGCTGAGATCGCGGCGGCCGAGGGCTGGCGGGTGATGCGCTTCGAGCGCTTGGGCCGCCAGCTGGCGATCGCCGGCGCCACCCTGGTCGCGGCCGCCGTCGGCGGTACGGGGACGGTCCTGGCGCGCCGCCGGCCCGAGCGCCGCGGCTACCGGCCGTCGCTGCGCCGCTAGGCGCCCGGGGCGCACCTAGACTTCAAACACTGTGAACGACACCAGCCAGTCGCGGAGCTAGAGCTCCGCGCTAGAACACATGGCCATCGAGCCGGACGCGAAGCGACGCGCCCACCAGTGGCGGGAGGAGGTCTACTCGGCGCAGCCCGAGCGCGACGCGCTGTTCGAGACCATCTCCGGGCAGCCGATCGAGCCGCTGTACGACGCCGATAGCCTCGCTGGCTGGGACGCCGATCGCGAGCTGGGCCTCCCCGGCGAGTACCCCTACACGCGCGGGGTCTACCCGTCGATGTACCGCGGTCGCCTGTGGACGATGCGCCAGTTCGCCGGGTTCGGGACAGCCGAGGAGACCAACGAGCGCTTCCGGTACCTGCTCGACCACGGCCAGACCGGGCTCTCGACCGCGTTCGACATGCCGACGCTGATGGGGCTCGACTCGAGTGACGGACGCAGCCTCGGCGAGGTCGGTGTCGAGGGCGTCGCCGTCGACACCCTCGATGACATGATCGACCTGTTCGCCGGGATTCCCCTCGACAAGGTCACGACGTCGATGACCATCAACGCCCCGGCCGCCATCCTGCTTGCGTTCTACGTCTGCGCCGCCGAGGAGCAGGGGATTCCGCCCGAGGCGCTCGGCGGGACGATCCAGACGGACATCCTCAAGGAGTACATCGCCCAGAAGGAGTGGTGCTTCCCGATCGAGCCGGCGATGCGGCTCGTCACCGACATGGTCGAGTGGTGCACGGAGCACATGCCGCGCTGGCACCCGATCTCGATCTCCGGGTACCACATCCGTGAGGCGGGATCGACCGCCCAGCAGGAGCTCGCGTTCACGCTCAAGGACGGCTTTACCTACGTGGAGGGGGCGGTGGCGCGAGGCCTCGACGTCGACGACTTCGCGCCCCGCCTCTCCTTCTTCTTCAACGCGCACATCGACTTCTTCGAGGAGATCGCCAAGTACCGCGCCGCCCGCCGCATCTGGGCCCGCGAGATGAGCGAGACCTACGGAGCCAAGCGGCCCGAGTCGCTGCGGATGCGGTTCCACACCCAGACCGCCGGCGTATCGCTGACGGCCCAGCAGCCGCTTCTGAACATCGTCCGCACCGCGATCGAGGCGCTGGCCGGCGTGCTCGGCGGCACGCAGTCGCTGCACACGAACTCCTACGACGAGGCCCTTGCGCTCCCCACCGAGGAGGCGGTTCGCATCGCGCTCCGCACCCAGCAGGTGATCGCGCACGAGACCGGCGTGACCAACACGATCGACCCGCTCGGCGGCTCCTACTTCGTCGAGACGCTCACCGACGACATGGAGCGGGCCGCCTACGAGTACTTCGCCCGCATCGACGAGCTCGGCGGGATGGTCGAGGCGATCAAGCGCGGCTTCCCGCAGCGCGAGATCGCGGACGCCTCGTTCCGCTACCAGCAGGAGGTCGACTCCCGCCGCCGCATCGTGGTGGGCGTGAACGACTACCGGCTCTCCGACGAGGAGGGGATCGAGCTTCATCGCCCGGACCCGGCGGTCGAGCGGAAGCAGGGCGACCGCCTCGAGCGCACGCGCGGGGCGCGGGACTCGGCCGCGGTCGAGCGCGCTCTCGCCGACCTGCGGTCCGCGGCCGCGACAGAGGGCGAGAACCTGATGCCGCACTTCCTCGACGCGGCGCGCGCCCGGGCCTCGGAGGGCGAGATGATCGCCGCCCTCCAGGAGGTCTTCGGCAAGTACACGGAACATCCAGTCTTCTAGCGGTTGCACGAAACCCGCACCGAGAATCGGGGAGTTCCCCGATGCAGCGCACCGAGTCCGCGGCGATTATGGGTCCATGCCCGATACCGGAGCCGAGCGATTGCGCGTGGTCATCGCGGGCGGCGGTGTGGCTGCGCTCGAAGGCCTACTCGCGCTGACCCACATGGCACCAGGCCGCGTCGACGTGGCACTGCTTTCGCCGCTGGACGAGTTCGCCTATCGCCCCCTCTCGGTCGGGGAGCCGTTCGAGAGCATGGCCCCGCGGCGCTTCTCGCTCTGGGACATCGCCCGTGACCAGGGAGCTTCGTTCCACCGGACGCGACTCGAGGCGATCGATCCCGACCGGCGGGCCGTACGCACCTCCTCCGGCACGGAGCTGCCGTACGACGCGCTGTTGATCGCGATCGGCGCCCAGCAGGCGGACGCCGCCGTCCCCGGCGCGCTGACCTTCGGCGGATCGAATGACGTACCTCGCATGCGAGAGGTCCTCGACGACGCCAAGTCCGGGGTGATCGATCGGATCGTCTTCACGCTGTCGGACGAGACCTGGTGGCCCCTCGCCGCCTACGAGCTGGCGCTACTGACGCGCTCCTACCTGTCGAAGCACACCCGTGCGGAGGTATCCGTCCAGCTCGTCACGCCCGAGGCCAGGCCGTTGGGGCTCTTCGGCGCGGGCGCAAGCGAGAGCGTCTCCCGGCTGCTGGAGCAGGCCGGCGTGACTGTGCATGCCGGACGGGTCCCGGAACGGTTCGAGGATGGCGTCCTGAAGACGAAGGAGGGTCCCGGAGTTCCCGCCGATCGGGTGATCGCGCTGCCCATTGCCACGGTCCCTCCGATTCCAGGCCTGCCCGAGCAGGGCAGGCGCGGAATGATCCCGACCGATCGCTTCGGCGGCGTGGATGGCCTCCCACGCACCTACGCTGCGGGCGATGCGACCTGGTTTCCCATCAAGCAGGGCGGCCTGGCCGCCCAGCAGGCGGACTGCGCGGCCAGCGCCATCGCGGCGCTCGCCGGGGCGCCGGTGGCGCCGCAGGCGTTCCATCCGGTGCTGCGGGGCGCCCTGCTCACCGGCTCAGGCCCTCGGTACCTGCGCGCCGACCGGCTCGGGCGCGTGCCGTCGCAGATCTCGAGGAGCATCCTCTGGTGGCCGCCCAGCAAGGTGGCGGGACGGTTCCTCGCGCCCTACTTGTTCACCAGGTCCGGATATGCAGTCAGAGGGCGCCCCGAGCTGAGCGATCTGGAGGAGCCCAGCGGGCAGGACGCAGCTGACATCACCGAGGTCCATGCCGACGTCCGGGAGCTCGCGTTCAGCTCGGCCGAGCTCGAGGCGGCCGCTCACCGATACTCGCGAGCCCTCAGGTGGCTCGAGGTGGCCGAGAACCTCGAGCTCTCGCTTCCGCCCGAGTACGAGCGCAAGCGAGCCGCGTGGCTCGAGCTCGCGGGGTCGGCGACCAACCAGCCACCGCTCTCGAGCCCCGCCTGAGAGGACCCTCCGACCCTTCCGCCGCCGTTTGGCCCGGCCGGCCTGCGGGTATGCGATCGACATGGCGAACCTGCTGGTGGTCAGAGACGAAGTCGACGGCTGGGACGTCATTCGCGAGGACGATCCGCAGTCGCTCACCAATACCGCGACGAAGGAGAGCGCCATCGAGGCCGCCAAGCTGTTCCTCGCCGACGAGGGCGGCGACGGCGAGGTCGTCGTCCACGAGGACGAGGTGCACGGCATCGACGACACGGGCCGCGGCGTGAAGGCCTACGTCATCGCCCTGCTGGGATTGCTCGTCGTGATCGTGGCCGTGATCGTGATCACCTCGCTCCTCGCCTCCTGGACGCTCCCCGGCACGTAATCCGCATCCACCTGACCGCCCGGCACTAAGCTCCCGGCCGTGGAATCGTCACGGAAGATCCGCGTGGTCGTGGCCAAGCCAGGCCTCGACGGCCACGATCGCGGCGCGAAGATCATCGCCCGCGCGCTGCGCGATGCCGGCATGGAGGTCATCTACACCGGCCTTCACCAGACGCCGGAGCAGATCGCCGCGACGGTGATCCAGGAGGACGCCGACGCGGTCGGCCTCTCGATCCTGTCAGGCGCCCACATGACGCTCGTGCCCAGGGTGGTTGAGCTCCTCCGGGAGCAGGGGGTCGAGGACGTCGTCGTGACGGTGGGGGGGACGATCCCCGCGGACGACGCGCCGGAGCTGAAGAAGCTCGGCATCGCCGAGGTGTTCACTCCGGGCTCCTCCACAGACGAGATCGTCGACTTCATCCGCGACGCGATCGAGGAGCGCCGCACCCTCGCCGCACGGGCCTCCTGACCCGCCGTGTTTCAGCTCGCAGCCAACGGGGAACCACCTGACTGACTGGTCAGTCAGACACCCCACACTCGCTAATATGCCGCCGGCCATTCCCCCTGAAGGAGGGACCACTTGAAGATCTGTTGCCTGGTCAAAGAGGTTCCCGATGCCGCTGTGCAGAAGCGCATCGATCCGAACACGAAGCGGCTCGACCGCTCCGGAGAGAAGAACCTCAACCCGTTTGACACCCACGGCATCGAAGCTGCGATGCAGATTCGCGAGGGCGGCAAGGCCGACGTCGACGAGATCGTCGCCGTCACCATGGGCCCCGAGTCCGCCGTTCGCGCGCTCCACAAGGCTGTTGCGCTCGGCGCCGATCGCTCCGTCCATCTGACCGACGAGGCGCTCGCCGGCTCCGACGTGTGTGCCACGGGCTACGCGCTGGCCAAGGTGCTCGAGTCCGAGCAGCCCGACCTGGTTCTCCTGGGCCAGCAGTCGGACGACGGCGAGTGCTACACGATCGGCGCCGTCGTCGCCGATCACCTGAAGATGCCCTCGCTGACGCAGGTGATCAAGGTCGACGTCGGCGACGGCAAGCTCACCTGCGAGCGTCAGGCCGAGTACGGCTACGACACGGTCGAGGTCGACCTGCCGGCCGTCATCTCGGTCGGTGACGCGATCAACGAGCCCCGCTACCCGAGCCTGAAGGCGATCATGGGCGCGAAGAAGAAGCCCCTCCAGACCCACGCCACCGGCGATGTCGGTATCGAGGCCGGCGAGGTCGGGGAGACCGGCTCCAAGACCCAGGTCCTGGAGATCAACCCGCCGCCCGAGAAGCAGGCCGGGGAGATCATCGAGGACGAGGACACAAACGAGACGGTCGAGAAGATCGTCGCCTGGCTTGACGAAAGGAAGCTGATCTAGATGGCTGGCATCCTGGTCTACGCACTTCACGACGACGAGGGCAACTTCAACAAGAACTCGCTGGGAGCGATCTCCGAGGCCGCGAAGCTGGCCGGCGAGATCGGCTCAGAAGCGGCCGCCGTGGTCGTCGGTGACGTCTCTGACGACGCCGCGGCCGGGCTCGGTGCCTACGGCGCCAAGCGCGTCTTCCGCGCCAAGGAGGCCCCCGAGGGGCTGGCCCAGCCGATCGTCGACGTGATGGCGAAGGTCATCTCCGACGAGGGCTTCTCCTACGCGCTGTTCGGCGGCGGCCTGCTCGGATTCGAGATCGGGGCCGGCCTCACCGCGCGCCTCAACGCCGGTGTGACGATGGAGGTCACCAAGGTCAAGGTCGCCGACGGCAAGCTGGTTGCCGAGCGTCCGGTCCTCCAGGACTCCGCCATCGTCGACGTCGGCTACGTCGGCGAGCCGGGGATCATCATCAGCCGGCTGAACGCGTTCGACATGAACGAGGGCGGCGGCGGCTCCGCGGAGGTCGTCGACGTCGACGTCGAGCTCTCCGAGTGGTCCACCAAGGCCCGCATGATCACGCGCGGCGAGCAGCGCGGCGCCGACGTCAACATCGAGGACGCGGAGATCCTCGTGGGCGGTGGCCGCGGGCTCGGCGAGGCGGACAACTTCAAGCTCGCCGAGGAGCTCGCCGACGCGATGGGCGGCGCGGTAGCCGCAACGCGCGCGGTCGTGGACGCCGGCTGGTACCCATATGCGGCGCAGATCGGCCAGACCGGCAAGACGGTGGCGCCGAAGCTGTACCTCGCCGCCGGGATCTCGGGCGCGATCCAGCACAAGGTCGGTATGCAGAGCTCCGAGAACATCCTGGCCATCAACAAGGACCCGAACGCCCCGATCTTCGAGTTCTCCGACCTCGGGGTCGTGGGCGACCTCCACAAGATCCTGCCCAAGCTGACCGAGGCCGTAAAGGCGAAGAAGGGCTCCTAGTGGCAGTCGCCCCCGCCGAATTCCCGCCGCCGGTCAACCCGGCGGAGGATTACGTCACCGAGCCGACCGACCCCGAGGAGGAACGGATCGAGGTCGGCGTCGCGATCGTGGGCGGCGGCCCCGCCGGCCTCGCCTGCGCGATCAAGACGATGCAGCTGCTCGAGGACGAGCCGGAGCTGGCCGAGAAGCTCGGCGAGGTCCCGGTCGCCGTCATCGAGAAGGGCAAGGTGACGGGGGCGCACCTGCTGTCGGGCGCGAACATGCGCCCGTCGGCGATGGAGGAGCTGTTCCCCGACCTGGACCGGTCCGAGTGGCCGGTCTACCAGGAGGTCGAAAAGGACGCCGTCTACCTGCTCACCAAGCGGAACGCGATTCCGCTGAAGCCGCCGCCGCCCAACTTCCGTAACCACGGCAACTACGTCACCTCGGTCGCGAAGCTGGGCCGGTTTCTCGGCGAGAAGGCCGAGGAGGCAGGCGCATACCTGCTGACCGAGACCGCGGCGGACAAGCTCCTCGTTGAGGAGCGCGTCGTCAAGGGCGTGCGCTCCGGGGACAAGGGCCGCGGACGAGACGGCGAGGAGCTCGGGAACTTCGAGCCCGGCTCGGACGTGGTCGCGAAGGCGACGGTGCTCGCGGAGGGGACCCAGGGTCACCTGACCGGCGCCGCCATGGACTTCTTCGAGCTCCACGGCCTCGAGTCGCAGCGCTGGGAGCTCGGCGTGAAGGAGATCTGGGAGGTGGAGAAGCCCCTGGACCGCGTCATCCACACGATGGGCTGGCCGCTTCGCAAGGGACCGAAGTGGAACGAGTTCGGCGGCAGCTTCATCTACCCGATGGGCGAGGACAAGGTCTGCATCGGCTTCGTCGCGGGACTCGACTACACGGACGCGACCTTCTCCGTCCACGACACGCTCCAGGAGTTCAAGACCCACCCGTTCGTCCGGAAGATCCTCGAGGGCGGCAAGCGGGTCGGCTGGGGCGCGAAGACGATCCCCTCGGGCGGCTACTGGGCGCTCCCGCGGACGTTCACGGTGCCCGGCATGGTCATGTGCGGCGACGGCGCCGGCATGTGCAACGTGTCGGAGCTCAAGGGCATCCACTACGCGATGCACGCCGGGATGTACGCGGCGGAGGAGATCGTCGCGTCCCTGAAGCAGGATTCCGTCAACTTCGACGCGTACGACGAGCGGGTCCGGGGCAGCGCGATCACGCAGGACCTCTACAAGTGGCGGAACGTCCGTCAGGCGTTCGGGAGGGGCTTCTTCTTCGGCGGCGCGGTGGCGAACATGGCGCTCATCACGCGCGGCGCCCTGCCGCCCGGGCGCTGGCACCAGCACCCCGACTCCGAGGAGGCGATGGAGCCGGACGGCGCCTCCAAGCGCTACCCGAAGCCGGACAACAAGTACACGTTCGACAAGCTTTCCTCGGTGTTCGCCTCGGGCAACGCCACCCGCGACGACGCGCCCAACCACATCAAGGTCCAGCGGCGCGTGCCGCGCGAGGTCGCCGAGACCTGGGTCGCGATGTGCCCCGCCCAGGTCTACGAGATCCCCGAGGACCAGGCGGAGAACGGCGCCGAGGAGATCGACCTCAACATCACGCCGTCGAACTGCGTGCAGTGCGGCGCGATCACGGCCAAGGGCGGCCGCCTCACACCGCCCGAGGGCGGCGACGGCCCGCTCTACCAGGAGACCTAGCCAGCACCGGAGCTGGGCTCCGCCGGATCATCCGGGCTTGTGGGAGGCTGGGCTCGTGGTTCCGGCGGATTTCCACGACTTCTTCGCGGCGATCGCCGCGGCCAGCGGCGCGCTGATCGGGCTCCTGTTCGTCGCGATCTCGGTGGCGCCCGAGCGCACCGTCGGCCCGGAGGCGACCGCGGTTGCCAAGGCGACGGCGGGCCTGGCCTTCGTCGCGTTCACGAACACCCTCGTGGTCGCCCTGCTCGCGTTGATCCCCGGACAGCACATTGGCGTCGCCGCGGTCGTCGTGGCCGTCTGGTCGATCAGCGCGACGCTCGCCCTCTCCGTGCAGATCTTCGTTCGCCGGCGAGCCCAGGAACCCGGATGGCGTTGGGCGGTTCTCTCCGGCGCCTCCCTGCTGGTCTTCGTCGTTCAGTTCGGGTACGGCATCGCGATCCTGGCCACCGCCGACGACCGATCCGCGGTGACCTCGATCGCGGTCATCGGTGTCGTGCTCTCGGCGATCGGCATCGCCCGTGCCTGGGAGCTGCTGGGCGCTGAGACGCTGGGCCTCCTCAACGACTTCCGGCGCTGGCGTAGCTCACGGCGGTAGCTGGAGACCTGACCCAGGGCCGCCGCGACGGGCTCAGACGCCACGCAGCGAAGCGAAGGCAATCAGCGTGCCCGCGGCGACCAGGATGAGCGCCGCGAGCCGCGAGCTGAACAGCGCGGCT
>CAVQCK010000023.1:0-88296 GCA_963710955.1 uncultured Actinomycetes bacterium
TTGGGTGAGACCTCTCTTTACCGCCGCCACCGCCCGCAGAGCTTCGACGAGGTGGTCGGACAGGAGCACGTGGTGCGCACCCTCCGCAACGCGGTCGAGCAGGACCGGGTGCACCACGCATACCTGTTCGTCGGCTCGCGGGGCACCGGCAAGACGTCGCTCGCGAAGATCCTCGCCCGCTCGCTGAACTGCGTCGAACGGGCCGACGATGACGCCTTGCGGGGAGTGCGAGTCCTGCCGCACGATCGCCGCTGGGTCGTCACTGGACGTGATCGAGATGGACGCTGCGTCGAACCGCTCGGTGGACGATATCCGGGACCTGCGCGAGCGCGTTGGCTACGCGCCCGCGGCGGGGAACTGGAAGGTCTACATCCTGGACGAGGCCCACATGCTCACGCGCGAGGCGTGGAACGCCTTCCTCAAGACGCTCGAGGAGCCCCCGCCCAACACGGTCTTCGTGCTCTGCACCACCGAGCCGCACAAGGTGATGCCCACCATCGTCGACCGGTGCCAGCGCTTCGACTTCCAGCGGCCGTCGCTGGAGCAGATCGCCGCGGTCGTGCGTCGCGTCGCCTCCGCCGAGTCGATCGAGATCGACGACGGCGCGGTTGCGGCGATTGCCCGTTCCGCCCGCGGGAGCTTCCGCGACGGCCTGGGAACCCTTGACCAGCTGGTCGCGTACAGCGGCAAGCAGGTGGCCACCGACGACGTGCTCGCGGTGCTCGGCGTTGCCGAGTCGGAGCTGATCCTGGCGGTCGCCGACGCGATCGCCTCGGAGGACGGGAAGGCCGCGCTCGAGGTGAGCGAGCGCTTGGCGCGTTCGGGTCGCGACGTGACCCAGTTCGGGCGCGACGTCCTCGCGCACCTCCGCCAACTGCTCGTGATCCGCACGGCGGGCGATGTCCCGGAGGCGTTCAGCGTCACGGCGGCCGACCCCGAGCGCCTCAGGACGCAGGCGGAGCAGCTCTCGGACCTCGCGCTGGTTCGGGCGATCGACGTGATCGCAGCGGCGCTGGCGGCAGTCAAGGAGGGAGACGAGCCGCGGATGACGATCGAGCTGGCCCTGCTTCGCGCCGCGCGGCCGCAGCTCGACCCCACCAAGCAGGCCCTGCTCCAACGCCTTGAGCTGCTCGAGGGATCCCTGGGCGGAGCCCGCCCGCCTGAGCCTCGGGCAACGGAGGACGAGGACGGCGACGGCTCCCCCTCCGTTCCCGAGCAACCGGAGCCCGCTGAGGCCGACGACGGACCCGCCGCGCGTGGCGAGCCGGGGCCGGCTATCGCGGCGGCCGCGGTGGTCGCGGAGCCGGTCGATTTCGAGCGTGTCGTCTCGCTCTGGCCCGCCGTCGTGGATCAGGTTCGCGAGTCCGGGTCCGACTTTCTTTCCACGGTCTTCGCCGCCGCGCGCCCAGTCGCCCTCGATACCGAGGGGTCCGGGCAGGCGCTGAAGGTCGGCTTCCCCCCGAGCGCCGGATTCAACAAGCGGAAGGCGGAGGCGCAGGACGCTCGCGACCGGCTCGCCGACGCCGTCCAGACGATCGTCGGGGAGCGGCTACGCCCCGTCTACGTGCTGCTCGAGGCCGATGACGTGGTGGACGTGGTCGGAGAGAAGGGCGAGTTGAGCGAGGAGGAGCTGATCGCCAGGCTCAAGGACGAGTTCGACGCCGAGGAGTTCGAGGAGACCGAGGACCACGACGCCGAGGAGAAGGAGGCAGCCGGATGACGCGAGGAGGACCCGGGCCCGGAGGGCTGGACGTGAACGCGATGATGAAGCAGGTCCAGCAGATGCAGTCCGAGATGATGGAGGCGCAGGAGAAGCTCAAGGACGAGGTGGTCGATGCCAGCGCCGGCGGCGGGACGGTGAAGGTGAAGATGAGCGGCGACCTGCGGCTGCTGGAGGTCACGATCGACCCTGAGGCCATCGACCCCGAGGACGCGGACCTGCTCCAGGACATGGTGCTGGCGGCCGTGAACGAGGCGATTCGCTCGGCGCAGGAGCTCGCCTCCTCGAAGCTGGGCGGGATCGCCGGCGGCGGGGGCGGACTCGGTCTACCGGGGATGTAACCCTCGGCGTCGCCGCTCGCGGCGCTAGGTTCAGCCGATGCATCCGGGGCCAATTCAGCGCCTCATCACCGAGCTCTCGCGGCTGCCCGGGATCGGCCAGCGCACGGCGCAGCGGCTCGCGTTCCACATCCTGCGATCCGACGACTCCGAGGCGTTCGGCCTGGCGGACGCGATCCGCGAGGTGAAGGAGAAGGTCGGCCTGTGCGAGGTCTGCTTCAACCTCGCCGAGGGCGACAGGTGTCGCATCTGCGAGGACCAGAGCCGCAGCTCATCGCTGATCTGCGTGGTCGAGGAGCCGTCCGACGTGATCCCGATCGAGCGCACGGGCGAGTACCGCGGTCTCTACCACGTGCTCGGGGGCGCCCTGTCGCCGATCGACGGGATCGACCCTGAGGACCTGAAGATCGCCGAGCTCGTGCGCCGCGTCGACGCCGGCGGGGTGGAGGAGCTCGTGCTCGCCACCAACCCGACCACCACGGGCGAGGCGACGGCCCACCACATCGCGGACCTGCTTCGCGACCGGGTTACGATCACCCGGCTCGCCAGCGGCCTCCCCGTAGGAGCCGATCTCGAGCACGCCGACGAGGTGACCCTCGGCCGCGCCTTCGCGGGCCGGATGACGCTCGACCGCTAGCGCCAGCCAGAGAGCTCTTGTAGGGCTGGGGACGCTATGGCGTACCTCAGGCGACAAAACCGTCTCGGGGCTGACCCGGCCGAGCGTCACACCCCCAAAGCGGCGGAGCGGGGCCGACCTAGCGCTCGATGTCGCGCGGCAGCAGGAACGGATACGGGCGCCGCCTCACGCGGCGCTGCCAGGCGCGGTCGAGCCGGCGGACGCGCAGGAGCGCGGCCCAGAGGCGTGCGTCCGAGCGGTAGTAGCGCCGCACCTCCTCGAGCGTCATGGGGCTGTCCAACTGGTGGTTCACGTGTTCGAGAAAGGCCGGCAGCCACGCCTCGAGGCCCTGTTTGATCAGGTTTCCGCAGAGGTCGAAGTAGACGCCGCGAAGCTTGCGATAGCCGTCCACGATCCTGGGTGCAACCAGGCGCCTGATCGGCCCGCGAAGGACCCATGGCGCAGAGCGCACGAGCAGGGCGACATCGAGGCGCAACGTGCCGTCGGCGTCCCACAGCATCGGCGTGGTCACGTCGAGGTAGTGGAGCCGTCCGTCCTCCCACGTCCAGTTCGAGAGCTGCGCATCGATTCCGACCCGCGGCGAGACGACGTGCGCGACCGTCTCCACCACACGGCTGACGAGCGGGTGGCCGTCCGCGGGATCCGACTCGCCGAGCAGGTTCGGTGCCAGTGTGGACGAAGGCAGCACCGGCTGGACGGCATACCCCGCAACGGATCCGTCCTCGCGCTCGACCGCCCGCAGGGCGGAGTCCACCGGATCCACGCCGCCCGCCCGCAGCGCGTCGAGGTAGTCGTCGAAGGTCCGCCCGTACCGCGTGAACTGTTCGCGGCTCGAGAAGACCGGGAGCCTCTTGCACGCATACCGGGGGTCGTGCGAAGGCCAGGCGAGCACGAGGGACATCTCGCCGTAGCCGAGGATCGCGAGCTGGGACTCCTCACCCGACGCGAGCGACTCCTCGACGATGCGGTCGAGGTCTCGGAGCTCGGCGTCCGCAAGCGCTTCCGGAGAGGGCGCTGCCTGGGATGTGGCGATCGGCTCGGGAGCGCCCGAGCCGTCGTCCGTCACGAAAGCGCCTCCCGCGCGGTCGCGATGATCTGGTCGGCCTCGTCGTCGCTCACGATGAGCGGCGGTTTGAACTGGGTCACCGAATGATCGTGCTCGGCGAAGACGGCGAACACACCCGCCTGGATCAGTCGCGCCGAGGCCATAACGCCGCCGCCGTCGGAGTCGAACTTGAGACCCATCGTCAGGCCGCGGCGGCGCAGCTCGAACGGCAGGTCCGCGAATCCGGCCTCGAAGCGCTCCCCGAGCTGACTGACTCGATCCAGGAATCCGGGCTCTGAGATCACCTCCATCACCGCGCTGGCCGCCACGCAGCCGATCTCGGCGCCGCCGAAGGTGGACACGTACGCGAACGGGTTCTCGTCGAAGAAGGACTCGAGCTCCTCGCTGACGAGCGCCGCGCTCACCGGGTAGAGCCCCCCGCCCAGGGCCTTGCCGGTGATCAGGACGTCCGGCACGACGTCCTCCTGCTCGAAGTACCAGGTGGTCCCGGTGCGCCCGAGCCCTGTCTGCACCTCGTCGAGGATGAAGGCCGCTCCCTCCTCGCGTGCCGCCGCGGCGACGTCCCGGAGGTAGCCCGGCTCGGGCATCGGAAACCCGAGGGTCGCGGGGATCGCCTCGACGATCACCGCAGCTGTCCGCGAGTCGATGGCCGAGCGCATCGCGTCGAGGTCGTTGAACGGCACGTGAATGAAGCCGGGCGGGGCGGCTCCGAAGGGCTCGTGCCAGCGCGGGTCGCTGGCGGCCAGCGCCAGGCCGGCGAGGCCGTGGTAGCCGCCGATGGTGGCGATCACCTCCGTCCGCCCCGTGTGACCGCGGGCCAGGCGCAGCGCAAGGTCGATCGCCTCGCTGCCGGAGGGGCTGAAGACGGCGAACGGCAGGCGCCTGCCCGTGCTCCCCGCGAGCTGCTCCGCCAGTCGCGCCCGCCAACCGCTTACGAGGTGGTGATTGCCGACGTCGACATGGTCGAGCGCCTCGCGCAGCGCCGCGAGGACGCGCGGGTTCCGATGGCCGAGGTTGAAGACGCCGCCGTTGCAGTGACAGTTCCAGAACCACCGTCCGGAGTAGGCGTCGCGAAAGCGAGGACCCTCCCGCTCGCCGACGACGATCTCGACACCCAGCGCCTCGAGCGCTCGGACCTTCCCGCGGCTGACGTGGGAGGCGAACGCTGAGGCGGCGTCCCCGTAGCTTGCGTACGGCTCGCTCGCCGTCCCGGTCGAGGCGTCCGTTGCTGCTTTCATGGAGCGACCTCCTGTCGAGTGCTGGCTCGAATCCCAGGAAGCAAACTAGCGCGTGCCGGAGGCCAGGTTGGCGTCGGCTCCGTGCTCGCTGACGCCGATCCGCTCGTGCAGGCGGCGAAGCGGCCCCGGGGCCCACCAATTCCACTTGCCGAGCAGCTCCATCAGCGAGGGTACGAGCAGCGCGCGGATGATGCTCGCGTCGATCAGTACGGCCAGCGCCGTGCCGACGCCGTTCTCCTTGATGAAGACGATCTGAGACGTCGCGAAGGCGCCGATCGCGATCGCGAAGAGGAGGGCCGCCGCCGTCACGATCCGGCCGGTTCGCTCCAGGCCGAGCGCCACCGACTCCGAGTCTGAGGCGCCGTGGTCGCGGGCCTCCTTGATCCGGGACAGCAGGAACACGGCATAGTCCGTCGAGAGGCCGAAGGCGACGGCGAAGATCAGAATCGGCATCGTTTGCTCGAGCGCTCCCTGGCTGGTGTAGCCGAGGATCCCCTCCAGGTTGCCGTCCTGGAAGATCAGGACGAGCAGGCCGAACACGGCACACAGGTTGAGCACGTTCATGAGCAGCGACTTGATCGGGAGAATCACCGAGCCGGTCATGAGGAACAGGATCACCAGCGTCGTGACCACCACGATCGCGAGCGCGATCGGCGCGTAGTGCTTCAGGCTCGATTGGAAGTCGGCGAAGTGCGCGGCGCTGCCGGTGACCAGCACCGTCGCGCCGTGCGGCGGTGGTAGATCCCGAATCGCGCTCACGGTGTCCTTGCTCTGGGCCGAGATGAACGAGCTCTTCGAGATGGCGTCCAATTCCGTGACGCCGCCCTCGAGGGTTCGCGGCTGCTCGACGGCTGCGATGCCCGGCTCGCGCTTGACCTCGGAGGTGAAGTGGTTCACCGCCGTCGGCGTGGCACCGTCGATCGCGAGCTGAATCGGGCTGTCGCGGAACGGCGGGAAGTCCGATCGCATGACGTCGTCGACCTGCCGTGCGCTCGCGCTGGTGGGGAGGACCTGGGCGTCCACCGAGGTGAACTTGATCGAGAGGAACGGGATCCCGAGCGCGATCAAGAACGCGGCGCTCAGCGTGGCGACCGGAATCGGCCTCCGCATCACCAAGCGGGACAGCCGGTACCAGAACCCCTGCTGGGTGGCGGTCGCGTCGCGCTCGGCGCGCCGCTGCAGGAATCGCGGCGCGAGCGAGTTCACCCGCGGCCCGAGGATGCTGAGGATGGCCGGCAGGATCACGAGAGCGACCCCGGCCGCGAACAGCGCAACCAGCGAGCCGCCGATCCCCATCGAGTACAGGAACCGCTGCGGGAACACGATCAGCGACGCGAGCGCCGCCGAGACGGTGAGCGAGGAGAAGAGCACGGTGCGACCCGCGGTGCGCATGGTCGCCCGCAGCGCCTCCCAGCGCTCGGTGCGCCCACGGGCTCCCGGCGAATCCACGCCTCTCCGCGCGAGCTCCTCGCGATAGCGGGAGACGATGAACAGGCTGTAGTCGATTGCCAGCCCGAGGCCCAGTCCTGTGGTCAGGTTGAGCGCGAAGATCGAGATCGAGCCGACCTCGCTGGCGATCCTGAGGATCAGGAAGGTCCCGACGATCGCGAGGCCTCCGACGAGCAGAGGGAGCAGCGAGGCGACCAGGCTGCGGAAGAACAGGAGCGACAGCAGGAAGAGCAGGGGGAAGGCGAGCAACTCCGCGCGGCGCAGGTCTGACTCGGTCTGCTTGTTGACCTGCTCCTGGGCGAGCGCGCTGCCCCCGACCGTGACGCCGGGCTCGCCGTTCAGCTCATCGGCGATGGCGGACGCCGCGTCCTGTTGGGCCTTGTCGTCGGTCGGGTGCAGAGCCACGGCGAGGTAGGTGGCGTCGTGGTTCCGCGAAACGAAGTCGCTCGAGCGGGTGTCGTAGTACCCGGTGACCCGCGCGACGTCGCCGCGCGAGCGAAGCTGGCGCTCGATCCCCTCGACCCGCGAGTGGGTGTGCGCGCTGGCAATGGGCGCGCCCTGGATCAGGACGATCACCGACGTCGGCCGGTAGCCGTGGTCCTGGAGGAGGTTGTCGGCCTTGACGCTGTCGGTGGCCGGATCGTCGGCCCCATACGGATCCAGGTGTGACGCCACGCCGCTGCCGAACCCCGCGGCGACGACGAAGAACGCGACGGCGCAGACCGCCACGAAGCGGCGACGGCGGTAGACGAATCTGGCGAGTGAGTCGAGCATCAGGCTGTCCTCCGGCTCTCGGCATCCAGCTCCTTCTCCAGCTCACGCATCGTGCGCTCGCACCATTCCGCCTGCCAGCGGTTGCATTCGATTCCGTATCGCAGGACCTCGTACGCGAACCCGTCGGGCCGCGCGGTCCTGTCGATCTCCTCGAGATGGACGAGGACGCGCTCGTGCTCGCGGCGCTTCGATTCGAGCGCCCGAAGCGCGTCTGCGACGCCGCCCGCCTCGGCGAAGAAGAGCTTCAGCAGGCCCTCGTCGCGGAGCTCGAAGGCCTCCGCGTCGACGGCGAGCCACGCTTCGAGTTCCCTGCGGCCGGCCGGGGTGAGGCGGTACACGTTGCGCCGCCGCCCGCCCTGGGGATCCGCCTTTCCCTCGATCAGGCCGGCGGCCGAGAGCCTGCGCAGCTCCGGGTAGATCTGGCCATAGCTCGCGGCCCAGAAGAAGCGGGTGGACTTGTCGACGAGCGCCTTGATCTCGTAGCCGCTCATCGGCCTCCAGCTCAACATGCCGAGAATCACGTGGGCGGTGCTCGAGAGCTCCATATATCAGGGAGATATATCGCGCCTCCGCCGCTGGAAATGTGCAGGCGGTCACAGAGGGGCAAACAACGGCGGCAACGAGGGGCAGCCCTGAGCGAATCGCCAGCTCTGAACCGTCGCGAGGGCCGGGTCAAGTGAATCTACGTCCGGAAACCGGATGCGGATTCACTTGACCACCCTTCTTGCCCCTCCCTCGGTGCCGTCGTGCGTATGTCCTTATCCTCAACCGCCCATGGCAACGAGTGAGATCGTGGTGATGAAGTTCGGCGGGACCTCCGTTGCGGAGCCCGACGACATCCGGCGCGCGGCGGGGCGCATCGTCGCCGCTCGGCAGGAGGGCAAGCGCGTGGTCGCGGTGCTCTCGGCGCGTGGCAAGACCACGGACGAGCTCGTCAACATGGCCCACGAGGTCTCCGACACGCCGGCGGCGCGGGAGATGGACATGCTCCTCTCAACCGGGGAGCGGATCTCGTGCGCGCTCTGCGCAATGGCCATTCACGACCTCGGCCACAACGCGATCTCGCTGACCGGGTCGCAGGCGGGGATCGTCACCGACTCCTCGCACACCAAGGCGCGGATCCTGGACGTGCGGGCCGATCGCATTCGCGACGCGCTCGACGAGGACAGGATCGTTCTCGTAGCCGGGTTCCAGGGCGTCTCCGGCGACAGCCGCGACGTCACCACGCTCGGCCGCGGCGGCTCGGACACGACCGCCGTGGCGATCGCCGCCGCGCTGGGCGCCGAGGTCTGCCAGATCTACACTGACGTGCGCGGGGTGTTCAGCGCCGATCCGCGGCTGGTCGAGAACGCTCGGCTTCTCCCATACGTCTCCTTCGAGGAGATGCTTGAGATGGCCGCCTCCGGCGCTCGGGTGCTGCAGCTCCGGTCGGTGGAGTACGCCAGGAACCACAACATCCGCATGGAATGCCGGAGCTCATTCGAGGACGGCCCAGGTACTCTCGTCCTCTCCGAGCAGGACACCATGGAGCGACCTTCAGTGACAGCCGTGACGCACGCCGAGGAGGCGCGGGTGACGCTCAGCGGCCTCCGCGACGAGCCCGGGATCGCGGGCCGGGTCTTCGGCGCGCTCGCCGACGCGAACGTGAACGTCGACATGATCATCCAGAACGAGCCGGTCTCCACCGACGACAAGGCCGACCTGTCGTTCACGGTCGACGCGGACGACCTGCAGGCGGCGTCCGAGGCGCTCGGCGGGCTCGAGATCTCCGAGAAGATGCAGACCGACGACCGCGTCGGCAAGGTCTCGGTCGTGGGGGCGGGGATGCGAAGCCATCCCGGCGTCGCCGCCAAAGTCTTCCGCACCCTGGGCGAGAACGAGATCAACATCGAGATGATCGCCACCTCGCCGATCAAGATCTCGTGCGTGATCGCCGCCGATGACATCGCGCAGGCCGTCCGGGCCCTCCACGAGGCCTTCGACCTCGGCTCCGACGCCGTGCTTCGCGAGGAGCCGACCGGCGCCGAGCATCGGCCCCGCGTAACTCCCTAGCCATGGCCGGCGATGGCTACAGGGTCGGCGTCGTGGGCGCCACGGGCGCAGTGGGAAGCACGATCCTCGAGGTACTCGGGGAGCGCGGCTTCCCGGCCACGGAGGTGATCCCCTTCACCTCCGAGCGCTCGGCCGGAACCAAGCTCTCGTACGCCGGGCGGGAGATCGAGTGCCGCCCGCTGTCGGCGGATGCGATCGGCGGGATCGACCTTGTGCTCTCCTCGGCGGGCGGATCGGTGAGCGAGGAATGGGCTCCGCGCTTCGTCGAGGCGGGCGCCGTCGTGGTCGACAACACCAGCTTTTGGCGCATGCACGATGAGGTGCCGCTCGTCGTGGCCGAGGTCAACCCCGAGGCCCTCGACGGCCATCGCGGGATCGTGGCAAACCCCAACTGCTCCGCGATGCAGATGCTGGTGGCGCTGGGACCGCTGCATCGCGCCGTCGGTCTCGAGCGCATCGTCGTGTCGACCTACCAGCCCGTCTCCGGAACGGGCCGCCGTGCGATGCGGGAGCTCGAAGCGCAGACCGACGCCCTCCTCCACGGATCCGAGGTGCCGCCGGCCGCGGTGTACCCGCACCGGATCGCCTTCAACATCCTCCCCCAGGTCGAGACGTTCAAGAGCGGCGACGACTACACCACCGAGGAGCGCAAGATGATGGCCGAGACGCGCAAGATCCTCGGCGTGGGCGAGGACGAGCTCGGCATCTCCGCAACCTGCGTTCGCGTCCCCGTCCTGAAGGGGGAATCCGAGTCGGTGAACATCCAGACGCGCGAGCCCGTGTCCCCCGAGGACTGCCGGCGGATGCTGGCGGCTGCGCCCGGCGTCCTGGTCGTCGATGCACCCGGCGACGGGGTCTACCCGCTCGCCACCGAGGCCGCGGGGCGCGACGTGGTCCTCGTGGGGCGCATCCGCCGCGATCCGTCCCATGCGCGGTGCCTCAACATGTGGATCGTCGGCGACAACCTGCGCAAGGGCGCGGCGACAAACGCCGTCCAGGTCGCCGAGCTCATCCACGAGCGCGGGCTCATGCGGGTGCCCGAGGGCGCGGGCATCGCCGCGGGTTAGGCGGCTTCGGACCGAGGCCCGGCGCCCACCGGAGCAGCCGGCGGGCGATCGGCGATGTGCGCAGCGGGCTGTCCCCGCCGCCTCGGTCGCCACACCTTGAGCCACTGCACGGCGAAGTAGGAGCCCAGATCGAGGCCGGGGTTGCCGAACATCCCGATGACCCAAACCGCTCCGAACCAGGTCGCGACGGTGGCGGCGGCCGCCGCCACGCCCCCGAGGGCGACCGGGCGGCGATAGGCCCGATTGCCGCCGAGCAGTCCGGCCGTGATCGCCGCGAGCACGAGGATCGTCTCCAGGCCCTCCCGGAAGACCAGCACAACTTAGGGTTCCCTAATTAGGGAGCCCTGAGACGCCGCCCCTGCAGTGCGCGGGCGCCGCCCTCTAGCATCGCGGCCCTTGTTGGGCGCCTACGCATCCGTCGCGCTCGTATGCGCGGGCTCGCTCCTCGTCGGCCAGGCGATCCTGTTCCTCTCCGGCCGGCGGGGGTGGACGTGGCTCTCCGGGCCCGTCGGCCTCGCCGCGTTGCTGGTGGCGAGCGGCCTGGCGATCAAGCTGCCGGGCCACGGGACGGCGGTGGCGATCACGGTGGGCGCGATGATCGCCGCGGCGGCGGTGCTGCTGGTCGTGCGGCGCGGGTCGATGGGTGGGGCGCCGGGGGGCTTGACGATCGGAGCGGTGGTGGCCGGAGCGCTTGCGCTGCTGGTCGCCTCGATCCCGTTCATCGCCAACCAGCGAATCGGGATCCTCGGCGTCGGCCTCGTCAACGACGACATGGCGTACCACCTGCTGATCGCCGACTGGCTCAACACCCGGGTCGGCGACATGCCCGTCCTCATTCACCAGGGCTATCCGGTAGGCCCGCACTCGCTGGTCGCCGGGCTCAGCGAGGGACTCGGGACGGGCCTCGTCGAGGCGTTCGCGGGCCTCACGCTGGCCATCCCGGTGCTGGCCGCCCTCGTGGCGTTCGAGACGCTTCGCAACGTGCGCCCCGCCGCCCGCGTCGTGGCCGCCGTCCTCGTCGCGATCCCATACCTCGTCGCCGCGTACCTCGCGCAGGAGGCGTTCAAGGAGCCGATCGAGGCGCTCTTCCTGCTCTCGTTCGCGCTGCTGCTCCCGAGCGCGACCTCGCCGGTCCGGACGGTGCCGCTGGCCGTGATCGCCGCCGGCGCCACCTACACGTACAGCTTCCCCGGGCTCTTCTGGCTCGCCGCCGCGGCCGCGATCTACGCGGTGGTCCTGGCCGTGGCGCCACGGTGGCGTCCACGGGTGCCGCAGGCGGGCGCGTTCCTGACGATCGCCGTCGGGGTGGGCATGCTCGCCGTGCTGACGGCGCCTGAGTGGACGCGGATGATCGACTTCGGCGGCTTCCGCGCGTTCCGCACCTCCAACCTCAGCGGCGGCCTCGGCAACCTCCGCCACCAGCTCTCGCCGCTCGAGGCGCTCGGCATCTGGCCGACGAGCGAGTTCCGGCTCGCAGCCTCCGACTCGAGCCACCCGGCCGCCTTCTACCTGGGCGGGCTGATCGCCCTCGCGGCGCTGGCGGTCGGCCTGCCACGCTGGCTGCGGCGCTACGGGCCCGCGGTGCCCGCCGCGCTGGCCGCGGCGATCCTGGGCTACCTGGGCGCCCGCCTGTTCGGCACGGTCTACACGAGCGCCAAGGCACTGGCGATCGCAGCTCCCATTGTCGCCCTCGTCGCCTTCGGCGGCCTCCTCTCCGACGATCGTCCAGCCCGGCGGGGGTGGGCGATGCCCGCGCTGGCCGCGGTGCTCGCGGCTGGCATGGCTCTGTCGAGCTTCCTCGTCCTGCGGCAGACGCCGGTCGCCCCGACCGACCACGGGGACCAGCTCGCCGAGCTCCGCCCGCTCGTCCAGGGGCAGAAGGTCCTGTTCCTCGGGCGTGACAACTTCGTCGCCTACGAGCTCCGGGGCTCGCGTCCGTTCACGGCCGTTCGCAACTACTACGACCCCAACTACGTGAAGCCGGACCTGCACCTGAGGGACGTCTTCCGCAAGTTCGACTTCGACTCGGTCACCCCGGCGACCCTGAATCGCTTCCCGTACGTGATCACCACCCGCGCCGCCTTCGCGAGCGGCCCGCCGCCCAACTACGAGCCCGTCCGCGAGACGGACGACTTCGTGCTCTGGAAGCGGACCGGCCCGGGCGGGCCGCGGAGCACCCTGCAGGAGGGCGCCAATCCGGGCGCCCCTCTCGAGTGTCCCTCCCAGGAGGCGACGGAGCTCCCCGCGAAGGGGCGCGCCACCGTGTTCGCCAGGCCGCCGGCGGTGGGCGGGACCTGGTCGCCCAGCTCGACCGTCGAAGGCGGCGCCGCGGTCACTCAGACCCTGAACATCCCCCGGGGGCGGTGGGAGATCTCGCTGCAGTACGACGCGACCCAGCCGCTGCGCGTCTCCGCGCCCGGGTTCGCGGCGACGGTGCCGGCGAACCTCGACTACCGGGGCTCGGTGCCGTACTACCCGGTCGGCGAGCTCACGGTCGACAAGGGCGGCCCGGTTCGCTTCACCGTTCAGGAGAACAGCCCGCCCACCCTGGGCCGCCTCGTGGGCACAAAGGCCGAGGCCCACCTGGGCGCGATCGCAGCCAGCCCTGCGGGAGCCGGGGGGCCGATTCCGGGCGAGGCCGAGCGAGTGGTCCCCCTCCGGCACGCCTGCGGCCATTACCTCGATTGGTATCTGCCAGCCGCCTCCCGCTGAACCGAATATAAGCCTGGCATGAACCTCGGGTTTGGGGACGCGATCCTCGTGCTTGGCGTGTTGCTCGCCATTGCCGCGGCGCTCTCGGGCTTGATGCGCGGAACGGTCCTCTCCATCTCGGTCCTGTCCGTCGCGCTCGGCATCGGCCTCGCGGAGACCGGTGCCGTGACGGTCACGGCGACCTCCCCCGGGGTCGTCGACGTGATCGAGATCGCCTTGATCCTGACCCTGTTCTCAGACGGGCTGTTCGTCGAGCGGGAGCTGCTTCGCGTGCACTGGGGCCCGGTCACCAGGGCGATCGTGGTAGCGATGCCGATCACGCTGGGGATCCTGGCGCTGATCGGGCACAGCGTCTTCGGAAGCCTGTCCTGGCCGGAGGCGTTTCTCCTGGCGGCGGTGCTGACGCCGACCGACCCGGTCGTCACCTCGGCGGTCGTCACCGCGCAGCGCGTGCCCGCGCTGGTGCGCCACACGCTGAACCTGGAGTCGGGGCTCAACGACGGGCTCGCGCTTCCCTTCGTGCTCTTCTTCCTGGCCCTCGCGCAGCCCGGCGGCGACGCGGGCGGCGAGGGGCTCAAGGTGCTGGGCGAGGCCGCATTCGGCGGGGTCGTGGGAGTGGCGGTGGGCGCTCTTGGAGGGCGCCTGCACCACCATCTGCCGGGCGGGGGGATCACCCGCCGCTACGAGGGGATCTACGCGATTGGATTCGGCCTCGCGGCCTTCGGGCTCGCCGACGTGACGATCGGCAACGGCCTGATCGCGGCCTTCGTCGCCGGGATCTCGATGGGTGCCGTGGATCACGACATCCCGGACACCTTCATCGAGTTCGCCGAGAACGTGAGCGCCATCTCGCAGGTGATCACGTTCTTCATCTTCGGCGCGCTGATCGTCGCCACCGGCTACCACGGGGAGGTCTGGCGCCTGGCGATCTTCGTGATCCTCGCGCTGCTGGTCGCCAGGCCGGTCGCGATCATGCTCTCGCTGATCCGCAGCCGCTTACCCGGCCCACAGAAGCTCTTCATCGCCTGGTTCGGGCCAAAGGGCGTCGCATCGATGCTGTTCGCGCTGTTCGTGCTGAAGTCCGCGGTCGGGGAGGGCGAGCTCATCTTCGAGATCGCCGCATTCACGATCCTGTGCTCGATCGTCGCTCACGGCCTGACCGACACGGTCGGCGCAGGCTGGATCGAGCGCCAGATGCGCCGGCGGAGCGATGAAGAGGAGCCCGGTCCTCCGGAGGAGGTCCCGGGGCGAATCCTGGGCTAGATTTCCTCCGCGAGCTGGGCGACCAGCTCGCGGGCCCTCTCCTCGTCGATGTCCGTGTGGAGCACGTAGAGGCTCACGGCCTCCTCGATGTGGCCCAGGAGGACCGCCGACTCCACCTCGGGCGGCGGCTTTGGCGCTTGGGGTATCGCGTCGCTCGATTCCATGGGATCAGGCGGGGACGCCGCTGGCCAGCCGGCCCTCCACCCACTGGGTGGAGGCGATGTGCTTCGACATGCCGAGCTCCTTGGGCTCGAAGCCAAGTGCCAGGGCCACCAGCTGCGGCAGGTGCAGGACGGCGAGGCCGAGCTCGCGGCCGGTGACCTTCTCGGCCTCCGGCTGCTGCATGTCCAGGTTGAGGTGGCAGAGCGGGCAGGGCGTGACCAGGCAGTCCGCGCCCGCGTCGAGCGCGTCGGCGATGTGGGTGCCCGCCTGGCGCAGCGACGTGTCGCGGTTCATGGTGATCACGGGGAAGCCGCAGCACTTGCGCGCGCCGTCGTACTCGACGGGCGTTCCGCCAAGCGCCTCGATCACGCGCTCCAGGTAGAGGTCGCGGTCGGGGTGCTCCTCGTAGCCGATCCGGTGCTTGGGCCGGATCACGTAGCAGCCGTAGAAGGGGCCGACGCGCAGCTCGGTCAGCGGACGGGTGACCTTCTCCTTGAGGCGATCGAGGCCGTAGTCCTCGACCAGCACCCAGAGGAAGTTCTTGTTGTTCCAGCCGTCCCGGCTCTTCTCATACTCGAGCCCCTCGTCGGCGAGCGCCTCGTTGATGTGCGCCCGGTAGGCGGAGTCGGCGTCCAGCCGCTGCTGACACTCGGACTGGGCCCCCTGGCAGGTCGAGCAGATGTTCATCATCGCGAGGCCTGTGCTCTGGGCGAGTGCGAAGGTGCGCGCGTTCAGCGTGTCGGCCAGCTCCTGGTTGTGCTCGGCGATGACGCCCGCCCCGCAGCAGTTCGCGCGGTCGAGCTCGACCAGCTCAATTCCCAGCCGGTCTGCGGCGAGGGCCATCGAGCCGTGCAGCTCGGGCGTGAATCCACGCGAGACGCAGCCCGGCCAGTAGGCGAGCTTCAGGTCAGCCACTAGCGGTTTCCCTCCTCGTCGGGTTCGGGCGCGACTTCGGCCTCGGGCGTGAGGTCGGCCTCGGCCTCGACCCGCGCCTCGGCCGTGGGCTCGGGAACCGCCTCCTCCAGGGCCTCCTCCTCGCCGGTGATGTAGAGGTTCAGCTCCTCGCGGTGCTCCTCGGAGTGCTCGTAGATCCTTCTGACGTGCTGCTGGGCGTCGCCGGGAAGCTTCGAATGGACGCCGGGGATCAGCTTCGGAAGGGAGCGCATCTTCCCGGTCTTCAGCCCGCGGATCGCAGTGGGCAGCGAGCCGAGCAGGCCCTTGATCGCTCCTGAGGTCGGTATGAGCTTGCCCTTGATGCCCTGTGCGTAGGACTCCTGAAGCAGCAGCGACTCGTCCAGCGTCCCCTTGCGCTCGATGATCTTGGTGAAGGCGAGCTCGTGGCGGCGGCCGTTGTTGGCGTCGTCGATATCGTGGTCGTCACCGGCCTTGCGTCGGAGGCGCATGATCTGGTCCATCGGCGCGACGCCCTTCGGGCACGCGTCGATGCACGAGAAGCAGTGCGTGCAGTCGTAGATCCCGTGCGGGTCCTGTGAGAGGTCGTAGAGCCGCTCCTTCGTCTGCGAGTCGCGCGGATCGCCGACGAACCGGTACGCCTTCGCGAGGGCAGCCGGGCCGACGAACTCCGGGTCGGCCTCCATCGACAGGCAGGACGAGACGCAGGCGCCGCATTGGATGCAGGCCATCGACTGCGTGATGTCGATCATCGACTCCGGCGGGACCACGTACTCGCGCTCCGGCGGCTCGCCCTCCGGAAGAAGCCAGGGCGTGACGCGGCGGATCTTCTCCCAGTGAGTCGACTCCATGTCGGTGACGAGGTCCTTGACCACGGGCATGTTCCCCATGGGCTCGACGACAATCGGTACCGACCCGTTCGTGGAGCGGCGGTCGGCGTCCGCCTGGGCCTCCGAGATCTGGGTCTTGCAGGCGAGGCCGGACTGCCCGTTGATCTTGGTCCCGCACGAGCCGCAGATCGCCGCGCGGCAGGAGCAGCGCACGACGAGCGTGCCGTCCTGGCGGTCGCGCACCTGGAGCAGGCCATCGAGCACGGACAGGTCCGGGTCGAGCTCGACCTTGAACTCCTCCCAGTACGGGCCCTCGCCCGATTCCGGCTGGTAGCGGCGGACCTTGAGCGTGTACTCAGGCATCTGAAGCCACCCTACTCAGTACGTCCGTTCCATCGGCTGCCACTGCGTGATCGTCACCGGGGAGTAGCTCACCTCGGGACCGTCGTCGGCTCGGGTGAGGTCGATGTGCTTGAGCCACTCCTCGTCGTTTCGCTCGGGGAAGTCAGTGCGGTACTGGGCGCCCCGGCTCTCGGTGCGGTGGAGCGCCCCGACGCACGTGCACTCGGCCTGGTCGAGCATGAAGCCCAGCTCGATCGCCCCCAGGACGTCCTGGTTGAACACCGTCCCGCTGTCGTCGATGTGGGCGTTCGGGTACTCCTCCTGGAGCGCCTTCACCCGCTCGAGCGCGGTCTGGATGCCCGCCTGGTCGCGGAAGACGGCCACGAAGCCGTCCATCGTGTCCCCGAGCTCCTTGCGCAGCACGGAGACCCGCCGGCCCTTGGCGTGGTCGCGGTTGATGAGCTCCGCGATCTCGCGCTCGGAGTCGGTGAGCACCGAATCGGACGTCCTGCCGTGCTCCACCTGCTTCGCGCGGGCCGCCGCGTGCTCGCCGGAGCGGCGGCCGAAGATGAGGGTGTCGAGGAGCGAGTTGGCGCCCAGCCGGTTGCCGCCGTGCACGGACACGCACGCCACCTCGCCGGCCGCGTAGAGGCCCGGGATGGTCGTCGCGCCGTCGACGTCGGTCTTGACGCCGCCCATCGTGTAGTGGTTGCCGGGCTTGATGTGGATCGGCTCGCGCGTGATGTCCACGCCGGCGAAGTCGCGGCCGACGAGCACGATCTCCCGCAGCGCCTCGTGGATCCGCTTTCGCGGCACGACGGTGATGTCGAGCGCCACGGTGCCGTCGTCGAACCCGCGCCCCTCGTTGATCTCGGTCTGCTCGGCGCGTGAGACGACGTCGCGCGAGGCGAGCTCCATCTTGTTGGGCGCGTAGCGCTCCATGAACCGCTCGCCCTTGGCGTTCAGCAGGTGGGCGCCCTCGCCGCGCGCGCCTTCCGTGATCAGGAAGCCCTTCTTGGCGAGCGTGGTCGGGTGGTACTGGATCATCTCCATGTCCATCAGCGGTGCGCCCACCCTGTACGCCATGCCGATGCCGTCGCCGGTGCAGATGAGGGCGTTCGTCGTCGGCTGCCAGATCTGACCGTTGCCGCCCGTGGCCAGGATCACGTTCTTGGCCTCGAACAGCTCCACTCGAGCCGTTGGCCACGTTGCGCACCATCGCGCCTGCGCAGCGCCCATCGTCGTCGAGCACGAGGCTCGTCGTGAAGTACTCCTCGTAGCGGGAGATCAGCTCCGAGTACTTCATGAGCTGCTCGTAGAGGACGTGCATGATCGCCTGGCCGGTGATGTCGGCGACGTAGTAGGTGCGCGCCTGGGAGGCGCCTCCGAAGGCCCGGGTGCCCAGCCGCCCCTCGTCGTTGCGATGGAAGGTGACGCCGAGATGCTCGAGGTGGAGGATCTCGTCGGGCGCCTCGCGGCACATGATCTCGATCGCGTCCTGGTCGCCCAGGTAGTCGGAGCCCTTCACGGTGTCGAACGCGTGCGACTCCCAGCTGTCGCCCTCCTGGAGGGCCGCGTTGATCCCGCCCTGGGCCGCGTTTGAGTGCGAGCGGACGGGGTGGACCTTCGAGACGATCCCGACCGACACACCCTCCTCGGCCGCAGCCAGCGCCGCGCGCTGCCCTGCGAGCCCGGCGCCGATGACCAGTACGTCGTGCTTGGGCATTTCGACGGGCGATCCTATATTGCGGCGGGCAGAGTCCGGCGCCTCCGCCTACCCGACAATCGCTGGCTCGCGGTCGCCTAGACCGCCGGCGGGCCGCCCGGTGGGCCGCTGACGCCGCCCGAGAGGGCGCGGCGGAGGGCTTGGCCCACCTGGTCAGCGGTGATGACGCCACGCAGGTGGCCGTCCTCGTCCACGGCCATCAGGGCGCCGAGCCGGCTCAGGGCATCGTTGCCCAGCAGGGACTCGAGCGGCGCGTCATCGCGGACGCGCAGCGTTCCGGTGGAGTCGGCCTCGAAGACGTCGGCCACGGTGGAGGACGTCCTGCTGACCTCGGGGACGGCGTCGGCGGCGCCGCGCTCGATCAAGCCGAGGAAGCGCTGCGTCGGGTCGACGACCGGGAACCACGGCCACCGGTAGCGGAGGAAGAACTCGTCCAACGCCCGCTCGACGCTCGCGTTCTCGGGGATCGCGACCGGCTCGGCATCCATCACGTCCGCCACGCTGATCCCCTCGATCCGGCTCGTGAACTCGGTCTGCATGACGGCGCCGCGCGCCGACTGCAGCAGGATGAAGCCGATCAGCCCGAGCCAGATCCCGTTGATCAGGTCGCCGCGCAGGAAGAGGAGGATCCCGATCGCGATGAAGAGGTAGGAGAAGCCCTGGCCCAGCCGTGCGGCGCCCCGGGTCGCCTTGTTGCGGTCGCCGGTGACCTTCCACGCGATCGAGCGCGCGACGCGGCCGCCGTCGAGGGGGAAGGCGGGGATGAGGTTGAAGGCCAGGATCAGCAGGTTGATGCTCGCGAGCCAGGCGACCAGCGCGAGAATGCCCGACGTGTGCGCCTGGTCGCGGACGCGCATCGCCTCCCAGAAGTCGTGCCCGCCGGCGCCCAGGATGCCCACAGCGACGCAGACGATCGCGATCAGGAGCGTCACGACCGGACCGGCGATCGCGATCTTGAACTCGGTACCGGGTGAGTCCGAGTCCCTGGTCATGCGCGCGACGCCTCCGAACATCCACAGCGTGATGTCCGAGATGCCGATTCCGCGCCGCAGGGCGACGAAGGCGTGCCCCAGCTCGTGGAGCAGGATCGAGGCGAAGAACGCCAGGGCGCTGGCGACCGCCAGCGCGTACGGGCCGATGGCGTTGTCCGGCGCGTGCAGAATCGAGCGGTAGAAGCTCGACAGCCAGAAGATGATCAGGAAGAGGACGAAGAACCACGAGTAGTCGATCCCGATCCGGATCCCTCGGATGCGAAACAGCGTTACCGCCCCACGTGCAGGCATGAAGCCATCTTAGGCAGTGCGCCTCGTCACGAGGGGCCGTCGGCCGCTTGCCAATGCGGATACTCTGGCCGGCCTCATGCCGGGCGCCGCGCAGCCATCGACGGAAGCCTCGGCGCACCTCGACGAGGCCTGGCTGCGGGATCTGGTCGAGACGCTGTGCTCGATCCACCGCCCGACCGCCTCCCGTGGCGAGCGCCGCGCCGCCGAATGGCTGCTCGCCAAGCTGCGCGACCACGGCGCCCGCGGCGAGATCGAGCTCGACAAGGCACACGGCACCTTCTGGTGGCCGCTCGGCCTCGCGGCCGGGGGCGCGATCCTCGCCGGGATTGCCACACTGCGCGGGCGCAGGATTCTGGGCGGTGCCCTGGCCGCGGCGATCGGTGCGGCGGCGCTTGACGACCTGCCGCCGGGCGAGCGCCGCTTCCGCAGACTGCTACCGCAGAGGACGGCGACGACCGTGGTCACGGAGATGGGCCCCGCCGACGCCGAGCGCACGGTCGTCCTGGTCGCCCACCACGACGCAGCTCAGTCCGGGCTCATCTACCACCCGGCTATCCCGGAGCTGGTCTTCGGCCGGGCCCCCTGGCTGCTCGAGCGCAGCGACACGAGCCCGCCGCTGATGGCGCCCGCCGTGGCGATCCCCGCGCTGATCGGCGCCGGCGCGCTGAGCGGGAACCGGGCGCTCGTCAAGGCGGGAATGGCGCTCGGCGCGGTCTCGGGCGCCCTGCTCGCGGACATCGGCTCGCGCGAGACGGTCACGGGCGCCAACGACAACGCCACCGGCGTGGCGCTCCTGGTGGCGATGGCGCGGGCGCTGGCGGAGCGCCCGACGGAGAACGTTCGCGTGATGCTCGTCTCCACCTCGGAGGAGGCGCTGTGCGAGGGAATGCAGGCCTTCGCCCGGCGTCACTTCGCCGAGCTCCCGCGCGAGAGCACCTTCTTCCTCTCGGTCGACACGCTCGGCTCGCCGCACCTGCTGGTGCTGCGCGGCGAGGGGATGATCCGGATGCGCGAGTACCCGGCTCGCTCGCTGGAGCTCCTCGACGGGCTCGCCGGCGAGCTCGGGATCGACCTGTTCCCCAACCTGCGCCTGCGGAACGCGACCGACGGCATCTTCCCCCTCGCCGCCGGCTACGAGTGCGCATCGCTCTGCTCCTGCACCGACCTCAAGCAGCCGGCGAACTACCACTGGCCGACCGACGTCCCCGAGAACGTCGACTACGGGACGGTCGCCGACGCAGTCAAGTTGACCGAGTCCCTGGTCCGCCGCCTGGACGAGCGCTGGCTGTAGGGCACGCCCTGTCTAGGCAGCGACGGAGTGGCGCTCGATGATGCGACCGAAGTCGGTGCCGGCCGGAAGCGTCCCGAAGGCCAGGCCCGCGTCCCCGTCGAGACGGGACGCGCAGAAGGCGTCGGCCACGGCCGGGTCGCCGTAGCGGACTAGCAGCGACCCCTGTAGGGCGAGCGCCATGCGCTCGACCACTCGGCGGGCCCGCGACTCGATCGCTTCGATTTCGGAGAGCTCGTCGCGCAGCCTGCGGGCGGCGGCGTCCACGCGGGGCTCGGCGCCGGATGCCTCCTCGACCTCCGCGAAGAACGCCTCGACGGCGGCCGGGTTGCGGGCCATCGCGCGAAGGACGTCGAGGCACTGGACGTTGCCCGAGCCCTCCCAGATAGAGGCGAGCGGGCTCTCCCGGTAAAGGCGGGGCATGCCGGACTCCTCGACGTAGCCGTTGCCGCCGAAGCACTCGAGCGCTTCGACAGCGTGCGACGGCGCGCGCTTGCAGGTCCAGTACTTCGCCACCGGCGTGGCGAGGCGGCGGAATTCCTTGGCGCCCTCGTCGCCGGCGTGCGACTCGTCGAAGGCGCGGGCCAGCCGCATTGCGGTGACCGTCGCCGCCTCGGACTCGATCGCGAGGTCGGCGAGGACGTTCCGCATCAGGGGCTGGTCGACGAGGAGCTTGCCGAAGGCCGCGCGCTCGGACGCGTGATGGATGGCCATGGCGGTGCCCCAGCGGTAGCCCGCGCTGCAGCCGATAACGCAGTCGAGGCGGGTGTGGTTGACCATCTCGATGATCGTCGGGACGCCCCGCCCCTCCTCACCGACGAGGCGTGCCCAGGCGCCGCGGAACTCCACCTCGCTGGAGGCGTTGGAGCGGTTGCCGAGCTTGTCCTTCAGCCGCTGGATGTGGAAGGCGTTCCGCTCGCCGTCGGGCGTGAATCGGGGGAGCAGGAAGCAGGAGAGCCCGCCGTCGGCCTGCGCGAGGACCAGGAACGCGTCGCACATGGGGGCCGAGCAGAACCACTTGTGGCCGGTGATCTCGTACTCGGCCGCCGGGCCGCCGCCGTTCAGGGGCCGCGCGACCGTGGTGTTGGCGCGGACGTCGGAGCCGCCCTGTTTCTCGGTCATCGCCATGCCGCAGAGTGCGCCCTTCTTGTCCGGCGTCGGGACCAGCCGCTCGCCGTCGTAGGACAGGGAGAGGAACCGTTGCTCCCATTCGTCCACGAGCTCGGGCTGCGCGCGCAGGGCGGGGATGACGGAGTAGGTCATCGAGATCGGGCATCCCACGCCGGCCTCGACCTGAGAGAGCTGGATGAACTTGGCGGCCCTCGCGACGTGCGCGCCCTCGCGCGGCTCGCGCCATGGGGACGCGTGCAGGCCGTAGCCGACTCCCACTCGCATCAGCTCGTGCCAGGCCGGGTGGAATTCGACCTCGTCGATCCGGTTGCCGAAGCGGTCGTGGGTGCGGAGCTTTGGCGGGTTCTCGTTCGCGGCGACGCCCTGCGCGATGACGTCGGGGCGACCGCAGATCGCGCCGAGCTCCCGCGCCTCGTCCTCGGCCCACTCGGCGCCCTCGCGCCGGACGGCCTCCCTCAGCACCTGGTCGGCCTCGAACGGGTTGTAGGGGGCCAGCGGGCTCGACTGGTTGAAGACCTGGTGGGTCGCCCTCCCTGTGCCCTGATCGGGGCGGCGCTCGGCGGTGGCCATGGGTCGATTGTAAGCGCCGCCGCGATAGCTTCCCCGTCCCCCGGGAAGGGGGAACCGAAGATGGCGAAGATCAAAGTCCAAAACCCGATCGTCGAGCTCGACGGGGACGAGATGACCCGAATCATCTGGGCGTTCATCAAGGAGCAGCTGATCCTGCCCTACCTCGACATCGAGCTCGACTACTTCGACCTCGGGATCGAGAGCCGCGACGCGACCGACGACCAGATCACGGTGGACGCCGCCAATGCGATCAAAGCGCACGGCGTCGGCGTCAAGTGCGCGACGATCACGCCCGACGAGGCGCGGGTCGAGGAATTCGGCCTGAAGCGCATGTACCGCTCCCCGAACGGGACGATCCGCAACATCCTCGGCGGCGTGATCTTCCGCGAGCCGATCGTGATCTCCAACGTCCCGCGCCTGGTTCCCGGGTGGACGAAGCCGATCATCATCGGCCGTCACGCCTTCGGCGACCAGTACCGGGCGACCGACACGAGGATCCCCGGCGATGGCATGCTCACGCTGAGCTTCCAGCCCAACGACGGCTCAGAGCCGATGGAGCTCGAGGTGTTCGACTTCCCGAAGGGCGGGGGAATCGCGATGGCGATGTACAACCTCGACGCCTCGATCCGGGACTTCGCCCGCGCCTCGTTCCGGTACGGGCTCGACCGCGGCTTCCCGGTCTACATGTCGACCAAGAACACGATCCTGAAGACCTACGACGGGCGCTTCAAGGACCTCTTCCAGGAGGTGTTCGACGACGAGTTCTCAGAGGAGTTCGAGGCCGCCGGCCTGACCTACGAGCACCGCCTGATCGACGACATGGTCGCCGCGGCCCTCAAATGGGAGGGCGGCTACATATGGGCGTGCAAGAACTACGACGGCGACGTGCAGTCCGACACCGTCGCCCAGGGCTTCGGCTCGCTGGGCCTGATGACGAGCGTGCTCATGACCTCCGATGGCAAGACGGTCGAGGCCGAGGCCGCCCACGGCACCGTGACCCGACACTTCCGCCAGCACCAGCGGGGCACGCCCACCTCCACAAACCCGATCGCATCGATCTTCGCCTGGACCCGCGGCCTCGCCGCGCGCGGGCGGATGGACTCGACGCCGGAGGTGATCGAGTTCGGCGAGACCCTCGAGCGAGTGTGTGTGGAGACGGTCGAGAGCGGGAAGATGACAAAGGACCTCGCGCTCCTCGTCGGCGGAGACCAGGACTTCCTTACCACGGAGGAGTTCCTCGCCGCGATCGACGAGAACCTCAACAGCGCGATGGCATAAGAAGACTTGACGACCAGCGATTCAGAACCAGCAACGGCACCTGCCAGTTTCGGGGCTAAAGCCCCTCACTACCCCCACTAGGAGGCTTCGAAGTGAGCGATTCCCCCGTGAAGGTCACCGTGACCGGCGCCGCCGGCCAGATCGGCTACGCCCTGCTGCCGCGCATCGCGAGCGGCCAGCTGCTCGGGCCGGAGACGACCGTCGAGCTGCGACTGCTCGAGATCACACCCGCGATGCAGGCGCTGGAGGGCGTGGTGATGGAGCTGGACGACAGCGCCTTCCCGCTGCTCGAGTCCGTCGAGACCTCCGACGACCCGAACGTGGCGTTCGACGGCGCCAACGTTGCGCTGCTCGTCGGCGCCCGCCCGCGGACCAAGGGCATGGAGCGAGCCGACCTGCTCGAGGCCAACGGAGGCATTTTCAAGCCGCAGGGCCAGGCGATCAACGACCATGCGGCCGATGACGTGAAGGTGCTGGTCGTGGGCAACCCCGCCAACACCAACTGCCTGATCGCGATGTCGCACGCTCCCGACGTGCCGAGGGAGCGGTTCACCTCGATGATGCGCCTCGACCACAACCGCGCCAAGGCCCAGCTGGCGAAGAAGGTCGGCGCCCACTCGCGCGACGTCAAGCGGATGACGGTATGGGGCAACCACTCGACGACGCAGTACCCGGACATCAGCCACGCGCTGGTGGGGGACCGTCCGGCGACCGAGCTGGAGACGGAGCAGAGCTGGATCGAGCAGGAGTTCATCCCGACGGTCGCCAAGCGCGGTGCGGCGATCATCGAGGCGCGCGGCGCGTCGAGCGCGAAGTCCGCCGCGAGCGCCGCCATCGACCACGTCCACGACTGGGTGCTCGGAACGCCGGAGGGCGACTGGGTCTCGATGGGGATCCCGTCCGACGGGTCCTACGGCATCGACGAGGGCATCATCTGCGGGTTCCCGTGCACGTGCTCCGGCGGCGAGTGGCAGATCGTCCAGGACCTCGAGATCGACGACTTCTCGCGCGGGCGGATCGACGCGTCGGTCGACGAGCTGAAGTCCGAGCGCGACGCGGTGAAGGACTTGATCTAGAGGAGTGAGCCGCTACGTCGCCGTGTACTTGCGGCCCGACTTCTTGACCTTGCCCTCCTTCTGGAGGTCGCCGAGAACCCGGTACATGTAGTTCGGCTGGATCTTCATCTGGCGGGCGATCTCCGACGCGCTGATGCCGGGGTTCGCCTTGATCAGTGCTACCGCTTGGTCGGCGCGGGTGCCGCCTCGGCGGCGCCGGCGGGTGCGGGTGCGGGTGCGGCCGGTGGCGCTGCGGGAGCCGCGGGGGCGGCCGGGACCCCGGCGTCCCTTGCGCCCTTCCGTGAGACTGGCGAGCGCTCGTTGCAGCTTTGCGAGCTCACCCTCGAGCTCGGTGATCCGTTCCTTCAGTAGAGCCGCCGCCTGATCGACGGCACTCGAGACTGCCATGGGAAATCCTTTCGCTGGTCAGAAGGCTTACGTCCCTGGGTGCGGGAGTGTGACAGTTACTCCGCGCGTCTGCCCTTCAGTTAAGTGTGTCAGTAACGACGCTTGCGCGGTAGCGTTCGGAACACGACGTCCCACAACGGGGTGGAGACACCGTAGCCATACCGGTGGTCCTGGAAGTGGTGGCGCATGTGCTGCTCGCGAAGACGCTTACCCAGCTGCGTCCGCGGCTTGTGATGGTGCACGTGGTAGTGCGTGTAGTCATATGCGAGATAGCCGAGGATGAACCCGGAGAAGATCGGATAGGCAGCCGGCGTTCCGAAGATCAGGGTGTAGACGAAAAGGAACAGCGCAGCAAGCGGGATGCTGACGGCCGGGGGCATCACGAGCCGCATCCGGTCATTGGGATGGTCGTGATGGATGCCGTGGATGACGAAGTGGAGCCGGCTGCCGATCGGATGGTCGGGCTCCCAGTGGAAGACCAGACGGTGCAGCCAGTACTCGGTGAGCGTCCAGATCAGGAGCCCGAGCGCGACGAGGCCGATCAGGGCGAGTGCCCCGTAGCCGCCGTCGGCCCCGAGCCAGATGCCCGCTCCAACCACCGGGATGAAGATGATCGCCGGCACCGACGGATGGATCCTCGAGAAGAAGTCGAGGAACCGGTTCTCAAACAGCGGCGGTGAGGCGCTCAGCTCAGAGGATCGCTCAGGTGCCATCGAGCCTCGATTTTACCGGCGGCGATCCCGGCACCCGATCACGGCGGCATTCACGGTGGCCGCGGGCTCCTTTCCGCAAAGGCCGTAAATCCCGGCGCGGCCCGTTTTCCAAAAAGGCGGCGATTTGCGCATTCGCGCCCGGCGGGGTTCACGACCCGGTGACATGATCGCCGCACTGGAGAGGACAAGGACGATTTGGGAGTGGCAATGGGAGCGATTGGGGCAGACGGACGGGCGATGGAGATGGCTGAGGCGATCGGCCTCGGGCAGCGAAGGGTGAACAAGAGGCGGAAGGGACGCCCGAGCTGCGTGGACTGCTTTTTCCACTGCCAGATGCTCTGCGCCCTCGACCTCGACGAGCCCTGCTCGACCTTCCGGCCCAACACGGCGGACGGCCTGATCGCACCGCGCCAGCCGGCGCTGCTCATCCGTCAGGCTCCGGACGAGACCACCGTCCAGGCGGCCTGAGCGAGCCCCCGTTCCGGGGATATGATCGGCGCCGATGGCCGACGATCTGGTGGAGAGCCTCAAGCGCGTCCCGATCTTCGCGGGCGTCCGTGACAAGGAACTGGGGCGCCTCGTGAAGGTGATGCGCGAAAGCCGCTTCAACGAGGGTGAGGCGATCACCACCGAGGGCCGCAGCGGCGTCGGCTTCTTCCTCATCGAGCACGGCAACGCGACCGTGAGCCTGCGGGGCGAGATCGTCCGCACGCTCGGGCCCGGCGACCACTTCGGCGAGATCGCGCTGATCGACGAGGGGCCGCGCTCGGCCACGGTCACCGCCACCACCGACCTGCGCTGCCGCGGGCTGGCGGCCTGGGAGTTCAAGTCCTTCGTCCAGGAGCACCCCGAGGTCGCGTGGCCGCTGCTCGAGACCCTGGCGTCCCGACTGCGCGACGCCGAGGATCGCAATATCTGAGAGGCGGCGACTTCGTCGCCGCAGATGCAGGTGTCGTTAGGCGGCGAAGCCGCCGTAAGTGATTAGCTGTCCGGGAGCGTCGCTCCCAGCGCCTCGAAGCCCCGCTCGGCTTCCGCGCGATCCGCTCCGCCGAGAAGCCAGCGCGTTCTGGCGGCCTGGTAGGGGCACTCGATCTCCTCGAACACCGAGAGCGACTCGCGGAGTTGCTCCTCCGAGTCTTCCCTGATGCCGCGAGCCCGCAGCAGCACGCCGCGGGCGTATCTGTGGTCGCCGATCGTCTGCTCGGCCTCGGTGACCGCCTCCCCGCAGCGCTCGTCGCCGGCTCGGACCAGCGCCTCCGCGCGCGTGGCCGCGTAGACGGCGCGCCACCAGAAGTTCCCCTCCGGCACCCTGGACACCCGCTCCGCGGCGTCCCGCAGGCAGCCGCGGTGCATGTCCACGTCCGACTCGAGCAGGAGCACTCCGGACACCTGGCCGCCAAGGTGCGGAGCGACGCTCTCGGCAAAGCGGAACCAGTCGTCGGCGGCCGCGTCCTCACCGCGATAGCCGTAGACCGCGCCCGCGCACGCCAGGGCGGCGGCGAGCGCCGCGATCGTCGGCCGGTCGGCGGCCGCCCACGCCTCGCGCAGCTCGTGGGCCATGTCGGTCGCGCTGTCCCAGTTGCCCAGGAAGAAGGCCGGGAGCAAGCCCCGCGCCCACGCGGAGTAGACGGCCCCGACCGAGAGGTCCAGGTCCCGCGCCTGCGTCGCGTACTTCGCGGCCTCCCGGTAGTCGCCGGTGGCCACCAGCGACTCGATCATCATGTGGAGCGAGTCGCTGCGCTCGGGGCCGAGCTGGAGGCCGCCGTGGGCCTCCGAGAGGAGCTCGATGCGCTCGCGCGTCGCCGCGACCGCATCGCGGAACCGGCCCTCGCTCCAGGCGACCGCTGTGCTGGCATCGAGCGCGCTCGACATGACCGCGACGTCGTCTACCTGCCGCGCGAGCTCGAGGCCCGTCGCGCGCGGGCTCCGCCATGTCCTCGTCGTGCCCGAAACGCCAGGCGATCCACGCCTCGTCGAGCACCAGCCGCGCTCGCGTGACGAGGTCGTCGTCGGCCACCAGGTCGCGGCCGCGGACCAGCATCGTCTCGAGCTCCTCGCGCGGGAGCACACCGGTGAGCCCGCCCATCCGCGCGACCACCTCGACAACGCGCGCGTAGGTGCTCGCGGCCTGGCGGGTCGCGCCGACCTCCTCCGACACGGCGGTCGACTCCTGAAGGAGCCGCAGGGCCTCGTCCCCGCGCCAGCGATGGAGAGCGAGCTCGGCTGCGAACCGCAGCGCGTCGGCGCGGTCCTCCGGTTCGGCGGCGAGCTTCGCCGCCTGCTCGAACAGCTCCTGGGCGCGGGATGACGCGCCGCGGCGGGCCGCGACCCCGGCCGCTTCGAGGCTCGCGAGGCGGGCGGCGTCGGAGTGCCGGGGGGTGGAGGCGAGCTCCGCCGCCTGCACCCGGTGGTAGGCGACCAGCTCGGCGAGCTCCGGATAGCGCTCGCCCGCGCGGCCGAGGATGCCGTCGGCGGCACGCTCATGGAGCGTCGCACGCTCGGCTCGCGGGCAACGCGGCGTAGGCGACGTCGCGGATCAGGTGGTGGCGGAAGCCGAACCTCCCGGGGCCGATCGCGAGGCGCTCCTGTACGAGGGCCTTCTGCGCGAGGTCGGCCAGGGCGGGGGCGGAGGGCTCGCGCATCAGGTCGTCGAGCGCCTCCTCGAGGAAGTTCGGCCCGAGGACCGAGGCGTGCTGGAGCGTGCGCTTCTCCCGCGGCGGCAGTAGGTCGAGCCGCGCTGCGATCGCCGCCTGCACGGTGTCGGGGAGGTGATCGGCCGCGCCGCGCGCGTCCCTCGACGATCGCCTGGGCCACCTCCTCGGCGAAGAACGGGTTGCCCCCGGATGCCTGGGCGACGCGCCCCGCGAGCGCGCGGTTCTCGTCGGGCAGCAGCGCGACCGCCAGCTCGCCGGCGGCCTCCGCCGTCAGCGGGCGAAGCTCGATCTGGGTGACGTTGCGGGCCGAGCGGCCGAAGTCCGGGCGGCGCTCGAGGAGCTCCGGCCGGCTCGTGCACAGCACCATGAGCGGCACGTCGTCCTGCCGGAAGACAACCTCCTCCACGAGATCGAGCAGGCCGTCGTCGGCCCAGTGCGCGTCGTCGATCCCGATCACCAGTGGCCGCTCGCCCGCCAGCAGCGCGACGAGGCGCCGCCACGCCCGCTTCAGCTCGTCCTCGACGTCGCCGTCCCGCGCCTTCATACCGAGCGCCGTGGCGAGCGAGTGGGCGAGCTCGTCGGCATCCTCCGCGCCGAGGCTCGCGAGGCGCTCGCCGAGCGCGTCGTGGACGCTTGCCACCGAGTCCTCCGCGCCGGCTCCCGCCGCCGCACGCAGGATCTCGCCGAGCGCCCAGAATGCGATGCCGCGCCCGTACGGCGGATTTCTCCCGAGGAGGGTCTCCGGAGCCGGGTCGGTCGCGGCCAGGCGCTCGGTGAGCTCGCTCGCGAGGCGGGTCTTGCCGACCCCGGCGTCGCCGGTGATCGTCACCAGCTCGGGCACCCGGTCACGGGCGGCCCGGCGGTAGACGAGCTCGAGCAGTGCCATGTCGTCGTCGCGGCCGACGAAGGGAACGCTCGTCCCCATCCGCTCGGTGCCGGCGGACTTCGCGCGCCAGACCCGCAGCGGCTCGGGGAAGCCCTTGGCCTCAACCGCTTCCGCCTCGTGGACCTCGGAGGCCCGGCAGGCCCGCGCGGCACGCTCGCCGATCAGCACCTCGCCGGGCGCCGCCGCCTGCTGCAGGCGCGCCGCGGCGTTCACGGCCTCGCCGGTGACGGACAGGTCGTCGCCGCCGTCCAGTGCGAGGACCTCGCCCGTCTCGATCCCGACCCGGACGGCCAGTCCCTGGTCCATGGACGCGACCCGCTCGGTCAGGGCGAGCGCAGCCGCGACCGCCCGGTCAGGGTCGTCGGTGTGGACCCGCGGCACCCCGAACACGGCGAGGACCGCGTCGCCGACGTACTTCTCGACGGTCCCGCCGTGCTCCTCCAGGGTCGAGCGAGCCACCTCGAAGAACGGCGCGAGACGCCCGCGGAGCTCCTCCGGGTCGAGGTCCGACGCCATCTCGGTCGAGCCGACGAGGTCGGCGAAGACCATCGTCGCGAGCTTTCGCTCCGCGCCGGCAAGCTCCCCGAGAGGCGAGCCGCACGAGGGGCAGAACCGCGCGTCATCACCCGCCGAAGCACCGCAATGAGCACAGGTCTGAGCCATGTGCTGACGATACCCTCGGCCCTGGCGCCGGTCACGGTCGCCCGCTTGCATCCCGGTCGAGCGCCGGGCGCGAGCGAGGACCGCGACTAGAGTTGCCTTGCTTATGCGTATCACCGTGCTGGGCAAGTCCCCTTCGTGGCAGGACGCCGGGGGTGCCTGCAGCGGCTATCTGGTGGAGGACGGCGAGACGACGCTGCTGCTCGACTGCGGCAACGGCGTCTTCGCGAAGCTGCGCGAGCGCGTCGACTACACGGACGTCGACGCGATCCTCATCTCCCACCTGCACGCCGACCACATCCTCGACCTGGTGCCGTACTCGTACGCCCTGATCTACGCACCGCGCCAGCAGCCCGTCGCCGTCGCCGGCTACCCCGGGACGGACGATCCCGCTCGCCCGCGGCTGATCGCGCCGAGCGGCGCGATCGACACCTTCCACCAGCTTGTCGGCTCCTGGGGCAACGAGGACCTGATCGACATCGCGTTCGCGGTCGAGGAGTACGACCCGGCGGAGACGGTCGAGGTCGGGACGCTCCGGGCCCGCTTCAAGGAGGTGCCGCACTTCACGACCACCTACGCGATCGACTTCAGCTCCACCAACGGCGACGGGCGCTTCACCTACAGCGCCGACTGCCGTCCCGGCGACGAGCTGATCGAGATCGCGCGCGACACGAACCTCCTGCTCGTCGAGGCGACGCTGCCGCGCCCGGAGCGCGATGGCGATCGCGGCCACATGACCCCGGCCGAGGCCGGGGACCACGCCCGCCGCGCCGGGGCGAAGCGCGTCGTCCTGACGCACATCTCGGACGAGCTCGACGCGGACTGGGCCCGGGACGAGGGTTCGGAGGCGTTCGGCGCCCCGGTCGAGGTCGCGCGGGAGGGCGCCACCTACGAGGTGTGATGAGGGCGAGCCGGGCGGCTATCGCGCGGTGATCCTCTCGGTGCTCCTGGCCTGACGCCGCACCTGGGCGGCGCAGAACGGCTCCGGCTCCCAGCGCTTGCGCGAGAACGCGCGGGTGTAGTCGGAGTTGTGAGGCGAGCTCGGATTCTCGGACTCGCTGTAGGTGACGAACGTGTACTGGCGCACCGGGCAGCGGCCGCCGCTGAAGCCCAATCGCCGCGACGAAGCTCGAGCCGTGGGTGACGTCCGGGTAGCCCTTCGGGGGCTGCCACGAGGAGCTGATCGCGTTGAAGACGCCGTAGGGATCGCCGGGGCCGCCATGGATCGGGATCCGCTTGCCCGCGCGGGTGACGTACTGGTACCGGCGCAGCGTCGCGCCGAGCGGGATGTTGGCCGAGCGCAGGTCCTGCACGGCGTCGGCGAGCGCCTTGCCCACGAGCGGGTTGGTGGTGTCCAGGCCGCTGGGCGTGTTGACCGGGTTCGAGGGGTCGAACGGGTGGGTGAAGAACGCGTCCGCGCCCTCCCATTGGCCGCTGGCGGTCCCGGTCGGTAGCCGCGTCGTGGTGGAGAAGAGGTTCTCGGTGAACCGCCGGAAGAGAACGGCCCCGGGCGCGTCGAGGTCGTAGCGGAGGCTCCACCTCGCGAGGATCGGGCACGCGGCGCTCACGTTCACCGGCCCGCTCGAGCCGACGAGCACCGGGTGGGTGCGGCAGAACTTCACCAGCGGGTCGCGCCACAGCTCGGCCGAGTAGACGCGGTCGTTCAGCGCGACCTTGGTCAGGTCCTTCAGGGTGAACCCCCTGCCCGGCAGGCCGTCGGTTCCCTTGAGCCGCTGCTCGATCATCGTCAACCCCAGGCGCGTTCGCATCGAGCGCTCGGTCCGCTCGTCGCCGATCACGCGGGCGAAGCCGACCAGCGGGTGGTGCGGGTTGGCCAGCCAGTGGCTGTCGTTCGAGTTCTCGACGTAGTCGGAGCGCTTCAGCGTTGGGACCTGGTCCGGGGGCATCAGTCCCGGCGCGGCCGCCTTCTTCGAGCTGCTCCACTCGCAGGCCGAGCGCGAGCCGTCCAGGAAGGGGAGGCCCGTCGCCGCGAACACTCCCGCCCCCACGCCGGCGGCCGCGCAGCTCTTCGCCTTGGCATCGGTGACGTACGGGATCGCACCGTCCATCGTGTAGTAGGCGTGTCCCTCGCGGTCGGCGGCGATGCTGTTCACCCAGGGGATTCCCTGGTACTGCCGCTCGATGTGGTTGTACTGGCGGACGCTCTGGGCCTGGTCGGTCAGGAAGAAGTGGTTCAGGTACCGGAAGTTCTGCCCGTTGACGTCGCCCAGCGCCCACGCCGTCGTGGAGGTCCACGGCAGCGGGATGCCCTCGATCGAGTTGAACATCGGGCCGTACCGGGTGGAGTAGAGGGTGCGCGTGATCGGCTGGAGCCCGCCGGACGATGTCCGGGCCTGCACGGTGACTTGGTCCCCCTCATCGGCACCGTCTTGCCGTCCACCACGTATGAGTGGGGGTCGTTCGGTGCGAGGGTGAGCTCGTAGGGGGTGAACCTCCACGCCGTCGCAACCGTGTGCGACCAGGCGAGGCCCCGCGTCTGGCCGATCAGCACGAGCGGGACTCCGTACAGGCTCGCGCCGGAGACATTCATCGTCCCGGGAACGTGCAGCTGGACCTGGTAGAGGCGCTCGGACCCGAACCAGGGGAAGTGCGGGTTCCCGAGCACCATGCCGCGCCCGTTCTGAGTGGCCGCAGATCCGAGGCCGATCGCGTTCGACCCGCTGGGCAGCGGGAACGGCCCAAGCCCCTGCTTGCCCGCGGCAACGCGTGACAGCGCCGCGTGCTCGCGTCCCTCGGCCGCCGTCGCCGCCTTCGGATCGAGGATCGGGGCGGCGCTGCCGAGCCCATCGATCGCGGCCCCGGCGCTCGCCAGCGTCCCGAGCTGGTAGAAGCGGCGGTAGACGTCCATCGCGCTGATCGGGTGCACCCACGAGGCGCCCCGGCAGCGCGGGTCGGGCAGGCTGTCCACACCCGTCCGCCGCAGGTAGGCGTTGTAGCCGCGGACGTAGCCCCGGACCGCCTTCTTCACCCCGGGCAGCGGGCCCTTGGGCGGCGCGGAGTGGATCAGGCGCTCGATCGCGCCCGAGCGGTTGACCGAGCGGTAATAGAAATCGGAGTCGAGGTTGTTGTTCACGGTGCCGTTGCCCGAGAACGTCCACTCGCCGTCGGGCCCGAAGTACTTCGAGCGCTGGCCCGCGACCGTCACGTACGAGTCGGCGATCGTGCAGAGGTCGTCCTGGGCGAACGCGTAGCCGTAGCCGAAACCCAGGCTCGTGAGGTTGTCCGCCGTGATGTGCGGCACGCCGTAGCGGGTGCGCACGATCTTCGACTTCATCTCCTGCTTTGCCGAGGCCGGCGCGGAGGCGAGGAGAAGCGCCAGCGCGGCAACGCCGAACGCGGCGCGAAATGCGCGCCTGGAGTGCGTCGAGCGTGCCCCCGTCGTCATCCTCGCGAGCAAGGTAGAGGGGCCGCGCCGCTCGTGCTCCGGTTGCCTGCCGGCGCCGAGGGCCGCTAGCTAAGGTAGGGCCGTGGCACGGGACCGCGACCTGCTGGTCAATTTCGAGCGCATGCGCCGTGAGATGGACGAGCTCTTCGGCAGCGTCTGGGGCGCCGGCGGCCCGCTCTCGCGACGCCCCCAGACCGGCTTCTCGCCCCGCGTCGACGTCTACTACTGCGGGGAGCCGCCGAAGGCGATCGTCAAGGTCGACCTCGCCGGCGTGAGCCTCGACAGCATCGGCCTCGAGGTGGTGGGCCGCGACCTCGTGATCAGCGGCGAGCGGCCCATTCAGGAGACCGAGGGCCGTGTGTACCAGCAGGTCGAGATCCAGGCCGGGCCGTTCCGGCGCGTCATCGAGCTGAACGCGGATCCGGTCGCCGAGGAGGCCAGGGCCACCTACGACGACGGGATTCTCCGCGTCGAGCTGCCGCTGCGGGCGCGCGCCGCCACGAGCCGCAGCGTGCCGATCGAGACCGGCGAGTAGTCGTGGAGCGCGCTGGGGACTTCCCAGGGCTGGCCGCGGAGGAGGACGGCGGCCCCAGCATCGAGGTCGTCGAGGGCGCCGACATCGAGCAGGCCATCCGCGAGCGCCAGGATCAGCCCGTCCCCGGAGCGCTCCCGGTGCTCCCCCTCCAGGACATGGTTCCGTTCCCGGACACGCTGACTCCGCTCGCGGTCGGGCGCCCACGATCGATGCGGCTCGTGAACGAGGTGCTCTCCGGCGAGCGGATGCTCGCGATGGTCGCGTCCAAGAACCCCGAGGCCGAGGAGCCCGGGCCCGACGAGCTCTACGACGTCGGCGTCGCCGGCGTCGTCGCGCGCATGCTGAAGGTGCCCGACGGGAGCATCAGGATCCTGGTCCAGGGCACCGAGCGCGTTCGCCTGACCGACTACGTCGCCGAGGAGCCCTACCTCATCGCCCGCATCGAGCCGCTGCCGGACGTCGTTGAGCCGTCCCCGGAGCTCGAGGCCCTCACCCACAACGTCCAGCGCACCTTCTCGGAGATCATCGAGCAGATCCCGTACCTGCCGGAGGAGCTCCAGCTCGCGGTCGCGAACCTCGACGACCCGTCGGCGCTCGCCCACCTGATCGCCGGCGCGCTGCGGATCTCGACGGAGGAGAAGCAGGAGCTCCTGGAGCAGGTCGACGTGGGCAAGCGGCTTCGCCGGCTGTCGGAGATCCTGGCCCGCGAGCTCGAGGTCGTCCAGCTCGGCACCAAGATCCAGTCGCAGGTCGAGTCCGAGATCGACAAGGGGCAGCGCGAGTTCTACCTGCGCGAGCAGCTGAAGGCGATCCAGCAGGAGCTGGGAGAGGGCGACGAGCAGCAGGCCGAGATCAACGAGTTGCGCGAGCGCATCGAGCAGGCCAACCTCCCGGAGGCGGCCCGCAAGCAGGCGGACCGCGAGCTCGGCCGGCTGGAGCGCCTGCCCCCGGCGGCCGCCGAGTACGGCGTCATCCGGACCTACCTCGAATGGCTGGTCGAGCTCCCCTGGGACAAGGAGACCGAGGACGACCTGGACCTCCCCCACGCGCGCGAGGTCCTCGACGCCGACCACTACGACCTCGAACGCGTCAAGGACCGGATCCTGGAATACCTGGCGGTACGGCAGCTCCAAACAAAGCGCGCCACCTCCACCGCTTCGCGTGCGGGGGTGTCGCGGTCGGCAAAGGGGCCGATCCTGTGCTTCGTCGGGCCGCCGGGAGTGGGGAAGACGAGCCTGGGCCAGTCGATCGCGAAGTCGCTAGGGCGGGAGTTCGAGCGGATCTCGGTCGGCGGCGTTCGCGACGAGGCGGAGATCCGCGGCCACCGCCGCACCTACGTCGGGGCGCTCCCCGGCGTGATCATCCGGGCGCTGCGCGACGCCGGCACCCGCAACCCGGTGTTCATGATCGACGAGATCGACAAGATGGGCGCGGACTTCCGGGGCGACCCGGCGAGCGCGATGCTCGAGGTGCTGGATCCATCCCAGAACCAGTCGTTCCGAGACCACTACCTGGACCTCGAGTTCGACCTCTCGGACGTGCTGTTCATCGCGACCGCGAACACGCTGGACACGGTTCCGATCCCGCTTCAGGACCGGATGGAGGTGATCCAGCTCGCCGGTTACACCGCCGACGAGAAGCTCCACATCGCCAAGCGCTATCTGGTGCCGCGCCAGATCGAGCAGAACGGGCTGGCGCGCAGCCAGATCTCGTTCGCCGATTCGGCGCTCAAGGCGATCATCGACGAGTACACCCGCGAGGCGGGCGTTCGCAACCTCGAGCGCGAGATCGGGAGCATCTGCCGCAAGGTCGCCCGGCAGATCGCCGAGGGAGAGGTGAAGCGCAAGGTCACGGTCTCCGCCAAGCGCGCGCGGGAGCTGCTGGGCAAGCGCCGGTTCTTCGCCGAGCAGCGGCGCCGCACCAAGCTCCCCGGCGTGGCAACCGGGCTCGCCTGGACGCCGGTCGGCGGCGAGGTCCTGTTCGTCGAGGCAACGGCGATGCCGGGGGACGGCAAGCTCACGATCACCGGCCAGATCGGGGAGGTGATGCGCGAGTCCGCGCAGGCCGCCCTCTCGTGGGTGCGCGGCCACCTGGACAGGCTCCCGTCCGAGGTGCCCGAGGACTGGTTCGCCACCCATGACATCCACATCCACGTCCCCGCCGGCGCCGTCCCCAAGGACGGGCCCTCGGCGGGCGTGGCGATGGCCGTGGCGCTCGTCTCGCTCGTGACCGGCAAGCCGGTCTCCTCGGACGTGGCGATGACGGGCGAGGTGACACTCACGGGCCAGGTGCTGCCGATCGGCGGCCTCAAGGAGAAGGCACTCGCCGCCGAGAGGGCAGGCATCAAGCGGGTGCTGGTCCCGGCCCGGAACGAGGGCGATGTCGCCGAGATCCCGGACCGCCAGCGGGAGGGACTCGAGTTCGTCTTGCTGGACACGATCGAGGATGCCTTGGCCGGTGCGTTTTGAGATCGGCCGGGCGGTAGCAGGCATATTTCCGGGTATATGCTGCGCTGACGAGCCAAGCGGACGAGGGAGTTGTTGAATGGCAGCAAGCACAAGGGCTGACAAGGCGCGCCAGGCGGCGCAGCAGGCGGGATCCAATCCGTATGTGCGCCGGTTCATCGAGGACCCGGAGCTGCGGGACAGCGTCAAGGAGGCCTTCGACGCCGCACGCCATGCGTACGGTCGGATGTCGAACGGCAAGGGCCCCTACCGAGCCCTCACCGAGGACAAGAAGGTCCAGCGCGATCTCCGTACCGCTGCCGAGAACATCAAGGACGCGTCGGAGCGCCTCCAGGGCAAGCGCAGGAAGAAGCGCCACCCCTTCCGCAAACTGTTCCTGATCGGCATCGTGGCCGCCGTGCTCGCGATCGCACTGAACGAGGATCTGCGCAAGGCCGTCCTCGACCGCCTGTTCGGCGCCGAGGAGGAGTTCGAGTACACGTCGCAGACGACGGCGGCTCCCGCGCCCGCCGCCACCGAGTAGCACCGCCGTCCGCCGGTCCGGTTGGCCTAGATAGATACACTCGCGCACCTGTGTTCGACGTTTCGTCGAGCAAGGGGGTACGGAGAGATGGCACCGGAGATCAGTACGAAGGCGGAGACTCGGCCTGACGAGCGCCTGACCGGCGACAAGGTCCAGCGCATCGTGGACGCGATGCGCACCTGCGTCGCGCAGCGCGGGATCACGGGGGCCACCTTCGAGCACGTCTCACGTGAGGCGGGGGTCAGCCGCGGGCTCCTCCATTACTACTTCGGCACCAAAGAGCGGCTGCTGATCGAGGTGCTCCGCAGCGACGCAGAGGTGCGGATCGGGGCCCTGGACCAGCCCCTCGAGGCTGCGAAGACTGCCGACGACGTCCTCGACGTGTTCGTCGCGGGCGCCGAGGAGATCCTCCAGAGCGACCCCGGTTTCTACGTCCTCATCTTCGAGCTGTTCACGGCCGGCCGCCAGAACCCGGAGATCCGCGCCGAGCTGGCGCAGGTCTACGAGGGGTCGAGGCGCCACGTGGCCGAGATCCTCCGCCGCAAGGAGGCCGAGGGAGTGCTCTCGCTTCGCTTCGAGGCCGAGACCTGCGTGACCTTCATGTTCGGCGCGGCCGACGGCGCCGCGCTGCAGCGCCTGACGGATCCCAACCGCGACTACTCCGAGCTGCTCGAGCTCGAGCGCGGCATCCTCCGTTACATGCTGGTCTCCGAGTAGGCCGCCGCGCACTATCAGTGCGGCAGCGTCGCGCTCCTTGCGAACGGCGTCGCGCGTTCGCGGCCTTGTCGGTTGCGTTCAGCGTCGCCGTGACCGCGAGGTTGCTCTGGTCTTGAGCTTGTTCTTCGCGGTGGCAGTCAGGTTCATCGTCATCGTCTTCGTGGCGGCAGCGGTGAACGCGAGCGTGCCGGTGCCGATCGTTCGAGGGATGCCCAGCTGGGTCGCCTTGGCGGCCGTGATCTGAAGCACGCCCTTCTCGGTGCCCGCCTCGCTCAGGTGGGAGCTGATCTTGAAGCCGTTGGCGATGATCGAGCGAACCGTCTGACCGGCCTGGATCGTCGCGCTGCCGATGACCGGCGGCTTCACGTCGACCGTCTTCGCGGTCCCGCGGCTGCGGCCGTTGCCCGCCATCGTCGTCAATGCAACGCGGTAGTTCGCAGCGGTCGGGAACGTGTGCGAGATCGTCGCGCTCGTCGTCTTCACCGTCTGGACCTGGCCGCCGCCCGGCCCGGTGTTGAACTGCCACACGTACTGGGCGATGCCGCCGCCCGATCCGCTGGCGTTGAAGCTCACGGTCCTGCCGGTCGTGGTGTGCGCGACGAAGGTCGCGCCCGGCGCGGCGCTTCCCGTATAGCTGCTGTAGCAGCCCATGTTCTCGTTGCTCCACTCCCGCTGGATGTAGTAGCGGCGGCTGTTGATCGTCTCGTTGTAGGGCGTGCCCTTGAAGATGTCGTTCGGGTTCTGCACCCATTGGGCGTTCGGGTCGTCGCCGGCGTCGAAGTTGCACTTGTCGCCGTTCTCGTCGCCGAGCGGCCGCGGACCGCCGCTCCAGTCCGCCCAGGCATTGTTGGGCTGCGGATCGGTCATTGACTCGTTGTGCTCGTGCGAGACAGCGCTGAGGACCCCGTCGGCCCACCCGTTGGGCCAGACGCAGATGAAGTCATTCGGGTTGCAGTCCGTGTTCCCCTGGGGGGAGTTCGAGGCGAACGGGTCGCAGCCCGTGATGTCGTCCATGTCCGGGATGTTCGAGTAGATGTAGTGAGACGTGGTGTCCGTCGTGCTGTGGTAGGCGCAGAAGTACGGGGTGCCGCCGGGTCCGGCATTGCCCGAGCAGACGTTTCCCCCGGCGTCGAAGCAGCTCGCCACACCCGGCGGCGTCAGCACGAAGTACTCGTTGCTCATGCCGGCCGAATAGCCGTGGGATGACAGGTAGCTCTGGAGCTCGTTCTGAACCTGCTGATCCGTCAGGCAGCGGCCGGCGGTGACGTTCGGAGCTCCGGGGCAGCCGTTGGTCGGGAACGGATCGGTGTCGGTGATGGTCGCGCCGTAGGTCACCTGGTAGTCGACGTTGTTTCCCGCGGCGTCGTTGTACTGGGTCGAGACCGCGTTGCTGTTGTTGTGGGTTCCGCTGGCCGCCGCCAGGTCCTGGAAGTAGGTCGCCACGCCGTTGACGTACGAGCTGCAGGGCGTGTTGTAGTTGCCGGCGCCGTCCGCGAAGCCGCAATTGCTGCCGCTGCCGAACGGGGGGCCGCCCGCCCCCGTGTAGTTCGAGCCGTTCCAGACAAAGACGTAGGCGTGGGTCTGCGGCATCACCGGGCCACCGCTGTAGTTGAGGTAGCCGTCGCTGCCGTTGAAGATCTCGTAGTTCGATGCCGAGCTCGAGAGCCGCAACGACTTCGGTGAGGTGTGGGGCGTTGGCTTGCCCTGGCGCGCCTCATAGCTCACCCAGTGGCCGGGCGAGATGCGGTAGAGGATCGCGGACGCGGGTGCGACGCCGACGATCAAGATGGCGGCGATCGCCACCAGAGGCGCGATCCATACGCGCCGCCCCCTCACCGAGTTCGAATCCATTCCGTATCGCATCCTGCGTTCCCCAACTCCGCAGCCGTTCCCCCGACCGCGCCGGGAAGGCAGCAGACGTCCGCCGAGGACTAGACGCTCGTTGGAGTCAGGCGCTGACCGGCCGTCAGCCGCTGCGGGGGAAGATCCGCTGCATCCGCCAGAGCGTGCGTAGCGAGCCTCGGGGCCGCAGCTTGCGCTGGAGCATCGCCCGCCGCGGGTCGGTTCCACGGACCGACATGTCGATCCAGTCGCCCCACTTGGTCTCGAGCGTGAGGTCGGCGTCGGGCGCCTCGCCCTGGACCGCCTCGGAGTTCCCGTTGTCGATCCGCAGGTACCAGGGCGCCGCGTCCTCGAAGCGCCATTGGATCACGGTCGGAGTCCCGTTGACCGCCTCGCCATGCGCGGAGCGGGCGATGATGTCGAACAGGAGCTGCTGCACCTCCGGCGAGGAATCCGGGTTCGGCACCGGCTCGCCGGCCGCGCCCGCCCGCATCAGCGTGATCGCGCGCTGCGCGCGCTCCTCATGCGGCATGGACAGGTCGAAGGGATAGACGTCGGACGGCATCTCCTCGATGGGGTAGCCCGCCGCCTTCCACTTGGCCTCGACCGATCGCATGCCGAACGCGTAGATGTCCTCCAGCTCGAAGCCGTAGCAGCGCGTGTACTCGAGGTCCCATCCCGGGGGGACGAAGACAGCCATCGAGTAGCGCATGACCTCGCGCAGGATCTCGACGACCGCGGCCTTGCACTCGTCGGACTCGCGGAAGCACTCGGAGAGCGTCTTCACGCCGAAGCCGATGTGCCGCTGCTCGTCGCGCGAGACGTTGTGCATCCCCTCGCTGAAGCCGGGCATCGTGCCGGACTTCGTGAAGTAGTCCTCGATGAAGTGCTGCCCGGGCTGGGCCAGGGTCGCCTCGACGACCATGTGGTAGAGCGCGATCGCCTGGGCGAACTTGGGCAGCGACTTGTCCTTGCGGAGCTCTTCGCCCATGCGATCGAGCCGGTCGAACACGTTGCGGTAGCCCCAGCCGAGCTGCGCCTCGGTGTACGCGAGGGTCGAGCCGACCGTGTCCCCGGCGCCGATCACGTCCTTGAAGAAGCGGTGGAAGAAGACCGAGTGGCGGGCCTCGTCGACCTGCTGGGTCGCGAGGAAGTACTTCTGCTCCTCCGTCGGCGCCGCGTCGATGTAGGGGGAGAGGTTGTCGGTGACCGAGTCCTCGCCGAAGAAGAACATCGAGTAGATCCAGAGCGCGGACTTGCGCTGGATCTCGCTGAGCTCCGCCCAGCCCTTGCGGTCCTTGGAGAAGTCGATGTCGTAGGCCTTCCAGTTCCCCTCTTCCCAGCGCCGGTAGAGGTCCTCGTACGTGATCGCCTCGGTCTGGGAGCCCCCGTCCCTCTTCGTCCTCTTCGCGGTTGCGGTCGCCATCTCTCGCCCCTCGTCGCTAGCCGGATCGTTGCATCATCTGATGTAAACGTTGAGGTTAATACCTGGTTTGCGCCATGCGCCAGCGATGTGTGACCGACGTCACTCTTCTCGCTCGGCAACGGGCCTGTGTCGGCAGGCATGGCTGAGAAGGAAATCGCGATCGACGAGCGCCTAGAGGCGCTCTATCGCGAGCACCCGAGGGGTTCGTGGCCGCGCGCAATGAGCTGGCCAAAGAAGTGCGCGCGCAGGCGATCGTGAGGAGGCCGGCCGGATCAAGAAGCGCGGCGGCCGAGCGTCGCTGCTTGGCTGATCAACCTTGCCGCGCTCTCGTCCGAAGCTGCTGGAGGAGTTCGCCGAGGCGAGCCGGCGGCTGGAGGAGGCGCAGACACGTGCGCTGGAGGGTGACGAGGACGCCGTCGCCGACTGGCGCGCCGCCGCACAGCGCGAGCGCGAGGCCAACGCCGGGGTGGTCGAGGTCGCAGCGCGCCTGCCCGCGACGCGGGTCGTCCGGCGGACGAGCGCGCTCGCGAGCTCGTGGGTGACACCTGCAGGCGGCGGCGGGCGACGCGGATCGGCGCGACCGCGTGCTGCGCGGGCGGATCGAGCGCGAGCAGTCGGCGACCACGCTCGGAACCCGGCTCCCCGAGCGACCGCGGGCCCGGCTCGGGCAAACGGCGGGAGGTGGCCGAGGCCCGGCGCGAGCTTGAACGCCTGCGCGCCGAGCTCGACGACGCCGCCGCCCGCGAGGAGCGCATGCGCGGGAGCGTGGAGCGCACGACGAGACGCTGCGTCAGGAGAAGGCGCGGCTCGCCGACGCCAAGAGCGAGACCGCAGCCGTGAGGAGAAAACTGAAGGCCGCCGAGCGACGGGAGAGTCGCTAGCCCAGCTTGGGTGAGCTCCAGGGCTCCGCGACCTTCGCGGCGAGCCGGTCCGCGAGGCCCTCGGCCGGGACCCGCTCCTGCTCGAGCGTGTCGCGGTCGCGGAGGGTCACCGTGCCGTCCTCCATCGTCTGCCCGTCGACGGTGATGCCCCACGGCGTGCCGATCTCGTCCTGGCGGCGGTAGCGCTTGCCGATCGAGCCGCCCTCGTCGTACTCGGCAGGAATGCGGGCGCGCAGCTCCTCGTAGATCTCACGGGCGCGCTCCGGCATCCCCTCCTTCGACACCAGCGGCAGGACGGCCACCTTCACGGGCGCCAGCCTGGGGTGGAGGCGCAGGAGTGTGCGCTTTCGTCCCTCCACCTCCTCGGTGTCGTAGGCATCGACCAAGAACGCGAGCATCGCGCGGTCCACGCCTGCGGCGGGCTCGATCACGTACGGGACGTAGGCTCGCCCTTCTCCTGGTCGAAGTACTCAAGCTTCTCGCCGGACGCGTTCGCGTGCTGGGTCAGGTCGAAGTCGCCCCGGTTCGCGATCCCCTCGAGCTCCGACCAGCCCATCGGGAACAGGTATTCCACGTCCGAGGTCGCGGATGAGTAGTGCGAGAGCTCGTCGGCATCGTGCGGGCGGAGCATCAGGTTGGCCGGCCGGATGCCGAGGGCGGTGTACCAGCCCATGCGCTGGTCCATCCAGTACTGGTGCCATTTGGGCGCCTCCGCCGGCGGGACGAAGTACTCCATCTCCATCTGCTCGAACTCGCGCGTCCGAAAAATGAAGTTGCCGGTCGTGATCTCGTTGCGGAAGGACTTGCCGATCTGCGCGATTCCGAACGGGGGCTTCTTGCGGGCGAACTGGAGGACGTTCTTGAAGTTGATGAAGATCCCCTGCGCCGTCTCGGGGCGCAGGTAGGCGGCGGAGGCCGTGTCCTTCACCGGCCCGACGTTGGTCTCGAACATCAGGTTGAACTCGCGCGCGTCGGTCAGGTCGCACTCGGAGAACTCGCCGGGGTGCTTGGACGGCTTGCGGCCGCACTGCGCGTCCTCGAGCTTGTCCGCCCGGAAGCGAAGCTCGCAGGTGCGGCAGTCGACCATCGGATCGGTGAATCCCTCGAGGTGGCCGGAGGCCTCCCAGACCCGCGGGTGCTGGAGGATCGCGGAGTCGATCGCGACGATGTCGTCGCGCTCGCGGACCATCGCCCGCCACCACTCGTCCTTGACGTTGTTGCTTGCAGCAGGACGCCGTAGTGGCCGTAGTCGTAGGTGGAGCCCACCCCGCCGTAGATCTCCGACGACGGGAAGATGAAGCCGCGCCGCTTGCACAGGGCGACGACCTCGTCGAGGGTCACGTCGGGGGTGCCGGTGTCCGCCGCCTCGGCCATCTGCGGCGCCGAGGCTACTGGCTCGTCCTTCGGCGGTCGGGCGCCGACGCCGGGAGCCTCAGCCGCAGCCTTTGACCTGCGCCGTGACGGGTCCCTGCCGGTGCGCGCCGTTGAACCCGTCGAAGCTCGCCTGTAGTCGTGGCGCGGCGGAGGTGCACAGGCTCTTGGTGGTGGACACCAGTGCATTCTTCCCGCCGTGGAAACGCAGGGCGAAACGGGCGATCGGGATGTCTGGAAGCTTCGCGAACGCGTTGCCGGCCCCGGAGGACTCGATCACAAAGCTCCCGAGGATGTGCAGCGAGAGCGGGCCGTTCAGCTCGACTCCGAGGCGCGGAAGGAAGTCAATGGGCCCCGGGGCGACGAGCACCACGGGACCGGTGAGCGCGCTCGGAACGAATGGCGAAGTGGCTGTAGCCGACCCGATGATCATCTTTTGCGGACAGCCCGAGGCGTTGACCTCGAACTGGAGCAGCTTGCAGCTGCCGGTGAGCAACGCGCTGTTGGCGCCGAGACTGCTCGGCAGTAGGACCTTCGCCTGCGCGAGACCGGCCTCCGTCTCATCCTGCTGGATGACCGTGGTCAGGGAGTGCGATCCAGGTTTGGTCGACCCGGCGCGCCGACACTGACGCTCAGCGTGGGGGAGAACGGCAACGCTTCGCAGGCGGTGGGAGTGAAGGAGGGGGCGCTTCCGTGAGCGGAGTGCCCGCCGTATGACGTGGCGTCGACCGTCACCGTCTTGGGCGTGCACGACGTCGGGTTGCGAATGAAGCCCTTGCCGTTTGCGGTTCCCATGAGGCTCAGGTCGAGTGACGTGATGTCGGTCGTAAGCCCGCTCGCCGTGCGGGGGAAGTTGTTGACGATCGTGTCGAGGCCGAAATCGCTCCGACGGAGCCGGACCGCGGACTGCTGGATGATCTTCGTGCTTCCGATCAGCCCCCCAAGCGGGCGGAGCACGATCCCGAACCGCGCTGGCTCACCCTGGTGAGGCGTGAGGTTGTAGAGCGAGCCGTTCACGGTCAGCGGCACGCTCACAGGCCCCGCCACGATGACGTTCACCTGGGCGGTGACGCTGCCGACCTGGGTGTCGGCCGGGCAGTTGTCGCCGTTCAGCTGGGAGACCGTGCAGAGGGGCGTCGCGGTGGGGTTACCGACTTGGCCGGGCGGCAGGTGGACCGTGAGGTCCTTGACCTGGTCGGCGGGATCGCTGAAGCCGATGTGGATGTTGAAGTCGCTGTTCGCGCCGGCGGCGAGGTTCGCCGGCTTTGCCGAGAGGCCCTGCAGCCCAATTGCGGCCTGTGCGGCGGGCGCGAAGGCGAGGCAGAGCGTGGCGGTCAAGCCGGCGACGACGGCGGCGCGAATCCGTCGCCGCGCACGTGTCCGCACGCCCGGTTGCCTCATTTCCATTTGCCTCCTGCCTCCGGCGAACCATCCCGGCTCAACTTTTTCCCACCGAAGGCCGATGCAATATACGAAACAGGGAGCGGTATGCGTCAGCTCATAAAAACTCCGATCCGCGCCGGCCGCCACCTTGCCATCTGGCTCGTGTGGCAGTCAACCGGGATCACGCTCGTCGACACCGACTGACCCGCGGACGGCGCGCTCGATTGGCGCTCCCCAGCGGAGAGTGCCAGCGTCCGTCGGACCGCTTGCCATAATCGGCGCCATGCCCATTTACGAGTATCGCTGCCGCAACGGTCACGAGTTCGAGGTCTTCCAGTCGATGTCGGATGACCCGGTGACCGTCTGTGAGGAGTGCGGCGCGCCCGTTGAGCGGGTCTTCCGCCCGGTGGCGGTGCACTTCAAGGGCTCGGGCTTCTACACCACCGACTACGCCCGCAAGACCAAGGCATCGTCGAGCGACGGCAACAAGGACTCCTCGGACTCGAAGTCCGACGCGAAGTCGTCCGACAAGGACAAGAAGCCGGCAGCGACATCCGTCCAGCAAGGACGACTAGTACTCGTTGTGCCGCCGCATCCAGAGCGGCCGTGAGACGTCCTCGTCGCGGCCCTTCGGCGTGCGGTCGAGCAGGCCGTAGTAGGCCATCGCGAACTCGAGGCCGCGGGCGGTTGAGACGTAGGTCCGGTAGACGGTGCCGTCCTCGAGCGCGTACACGCTCAGGCCCGGCCCCTCGCGCGACGTACCCCAGGACGTCCGTCCCGCACATCTCCGCGTTCTGCTCGACGGTGGCCGGGATCTCGCCCTCGAGGAACGGCTTCAGCTCGTCCTCCGTGTAGAGGAAGCCGAGGTCGCGGTTGAAGTCGCTGCCGCCGCTCGAGACCCAGTCGATGTCCCAGCCCATCCGCTCCCGGTAGGCGATGAGCTTCTCGAGCGGGCGCGCGAGAGTCGAGCAGCAGCGTCGTGTCCCTGGCCCTCAGGTGCGGGACCTGGGGAGCGAGCGTGTCCGTGATCGAGGAGCAGACCGGGCAGCCCGCCTCGTCCAGGACGGCCCGAACATGAAGTGGTAGATGAGCAGCTGGGAGCGGCCGTCGAAGAGCTCGGCGAGGGTCTTCGTCACCGCCCTCGGTCTCGAACCGGTAGTCCTTCTCGACCGGGACCCACGGCAGCTCGCGCCTCTTGCGGGCAAGCTCGTCGCCGCGGCGGGTGAGCTCCTTCTCCTCCTTCAGCAGCTCGTCGCGCTCCGCCTTCCACTCCTCCTGCGTGCCGATCCTGTGCTCCGTCATCAGCGTGCCTCCTCTTATCGAGCGTTGTATTCATCATGCCGCTGCCACCAGGACGCGGGTCCTTCCTCGTTCCGACCGAGCGGCGCCAGGTCGAGCATCCGGTAGGTCCCGATTCAACTGCTCGACGCCACGGTCGTATGTCGAGTAGGTGTGGTACACGACTCCGTCCTCGAGCGCGAATGCGCTCATGCCCTCTCGCTGCGGCGGAACTTGATCGACATGGCGAAAGTTGTATTCGGCGCCGGTTCGTTGCTGCTCCTCCGTGAACGCAGCACCGAAGTCGTACTTGAAATCGGTGCCGAGGGAAGAGGCCCAGGGGAACCGCCAGCCCATGCGCTCCTTGTACGGACGAAGCTCTTCGAGTGGGGCGATCGACTCGGCCACCAGCGCTACGTCGTGTCCGTTGAGGTGAGGAACGGCGCCATCGAAGTGATCAGCGACGAACGAGCAGCCGGTGCATCCCGGGTTCTGCTCGTCGACCCGGAACCCGAAGCCGAACATGAAGTGGTAAACGAGCAGCTGCGAGCGGCTGTCGAAGAGCTCGGCCAGCGACTTCCTCCCGTCGTCCGTCTCGAACACGTACTCCTTCTCGACCGGGATCCAGGGCAGCTCCTGACGCTGGCGCGCCAGCTCGTCACCGCGGCGCATGTGCTCCTTCTCGGCCTCGAGCAGCTCCCGCCGCTCCGTCCGCCACTCCTCTTGCGTTCCGATCGTGTGCTCGGTCATCAGCGACTCCTCATGTCTGGTCCGAGGGCAGCTATATAGTTAGCATAATGGCTAACGATACGTTCAAAGCGCTCGCGCATCCGCTTCGCCGCGACATCGTCGAGCGAGTTCCACGGCGGGGTGGCGACCGTCGGCGAGGTGACGCGGGACTTCGGCGTGTCCAAGCCGACCATCTCGCGGCACCTGAAGCTCTTGGAGGAGGCGGGACTGGTGAGCCGGGTGGTGAGCAGGCGTGGGCACCGCCGCTCTCCCTGCGTCCGGAGGGCCTCGCCGAGGCCTCGGATTGGATAAGAAGACGGCAGGAGCGCTGGGAGCGCCTCTTCGACGTCGTCGGCGAGTACCTGGACGAGCGGAAGGAGCGACGGTGAGCACCAATCTCGCCACATCATGCAGATCGGGCGAAGGTGCGGGGCTTCAAGGGATGCTGATGCCTGGACCAGCCCAGAGGTGTAGTCGCGGTGAAGCTCCACTCCGGAAGACGGATCGAGGAGCTGCCGGAGGCCGAGGTGGACCTCGCGGTCGCCGGGCATTTGCGGTACGTGATGCGCCGGCCCAACGGCGCGGGGGCGGAGGCGCGGGGCGATTACACGCTGATCGACGGCCAGAACCGCTAGTGATGACCTGGACCTTCCACGACGATCCCGCCAACGAGCAGCTCGTCGAGCTCTACGTATCAGAGTCCGAGAGCCGACCGTCGGTGCTGACTTCTGGGCACCAGCGGCATCTCGACCGACGGGCAACTGCACAACCCCGAGGCTGGGGATGAGACGGTTCTTCGACCGCTCGAGCGGGGGCCTGCCGGCGCTCAGCTCGGCGGCGAGCCAGGCCGGCGGGTGCGGCGGCGATCAGGGCAGGAACTTCTTCACCACCCACTTGTCGCATTCCGACGGCAGGATGATCAGGTTGCCGGCCGCCGTGGTGCTCGTCGGCTTCGGGCGCTGGGCTCCGTTGCTGAACCCGATCACCGCCGCGAACGCGAGCTGGGGCATCGTCCACACGGCCATCTTCGAGGGCATCACCTGCGGCGCATCCCAGCCGATGAACGGTCCCTTGACCAAGGGTGTCCAGGGCAGGCGGAGCGGGTTGGTCAGGCCGATGCTCGACGCCATCCGGGGTCGAGCTGCTGGAACTGCGCGCGTTCAAGGTGCAGTTCCTGTGAACTGCCCCGACCCGCACCGTGTTCGCGCGTCCAGCCAACCCTGGGATCGCCTGGAAGCCGTTCAGCGTGTGCTCGCCCGTTGCTTGAGGTTGAGCTCGAAGGCGCCGCCGGGGACGGTCGAGCGGGGAGGCCGTCCGCGAGCCATGACCTTGACGCCGCCGATCGTGTCGATGAAGCGGCGGAGAGCACGTCGAAGTCGACGATCGCGACCTGGTCGATGTTGATCCCGAGGAACTTCTCGATCGTCCGAACCGTCGTTGGCGGCCCGGACCGCGTAGGCGGAATTGATCTTGTTCTCGGGTTGGCCGAGGATGTCGGCGGAGCTGTCGCGGGGGATCGGAGAGCACGGGAGTCGCCGCGGCGCGGCCGGGGAAAATCCGGGTGTCGAACCGGTCGGGGCCATGGTAACAGCTCGGCGCGGTCGGCTTCCCACTCGCCGACGGCGTTGAGGGCGACGCGCGGCTCGGCCTCGTCGGGGACCCGCGGAGCTGAGCCGACCGGATGTCGGTGCCGATCACCGAGGATGATCTGTGGGCTGACCAGGCCAAAACAGTTTGTCGTGGAGGGTGTTGCCCATGTCAATGAGCTTTCCCTTCCAATCTAGGAGAGAGATCTGGAAACACCCGGAAGCTGATCAGGCGATTCCGCCGAGAGCAAAAACGCGGCTGCATGGGAGATTTTACCAGGCACCACACGGGAGGGCTGTGACGGGGCGCCGCGGCGGGGGGGGTCGCCGTCGCCACCGGCGTCCTTGCGCCCCTTCTTTTCGCGGACCTTCGACGGGCTGGGCGAGCGCGGCCTGCTGAAGAACCCAGACCGACTTGTAGACCTTGTAATCAGGGTTTTCTCCTCGCCCCGCCTCTCGTCGGCCATCGGCTATCAATACTGACGAATGGACCCCCGGGAACGACGCGTGCGCTTGTGACGGTCAAAGCAATCGGGGTGGACCTCGGCGGTACGAAGATGCTGGTCGGGGCGGTCAATACCGACCGTAACGTGGCTGCCAGGTCGACCGCTTGAGTATGGGATTGAGCCAGGACGAGCTCATCCACGCGCTGAGCGGGAGCTCCAGCCCGATGGTCGCGCGGGGCGAAGACCGGTGCCGTGGGGCTTCGAGATGCCGTTCACGATCGACCGCCGGCGCGGCGTTGCCCCATCGAGATGGCCGTCAACCTCCAGCTCGCCGACGTGGCCATCCGCGACCTGATCCGGAGAGCGCCTGGGTGTCCCCGGTGGCGATCGACAACGACGCGAACGCCACGTCCTCGCCGAGCACCGTTGGGGCGCTCGCCGGCGCCGCGAACATCATGATGCTGACCATCGAGAGCCGGGATCGGCGAGGAACTGGTGATCGACGGCGAGCTGTTGCCGGGGGTCGGCCGGCGCGGGCGCCGAGCTGGCCGCCTTCGTGATCCAGGCGAGCGCCCTGCCTGCCAGGGAAACTGTCCCGACCCATGGCTGCGTCGAGGTGATGGCGTCGGGGACGGCGATCGGCCGTCGAGCCCCTGGCCGCGGGTCGAGGGTGCCGGACTCGGCTCTCGGCCGGGCACTGGCCGCAGGTGTGGAGCTCGACGGCAAGGAGGTGACCACACGGCGCTCGAGGGCGACCGGGTCGCGAGACCCAGGGTGCTCGAGGAGGTGGGGCGACGCCTCCGGCGTGGCTTTCCCAAGCTCGCGAACATCTTCGACCCAACGTGATCGTCGTCGGCGGCGGGGTGATCGCGGCCGGGGACCTTCTCCTCGCTCCCGCGCGCGCGGGCTCGCCGTCAGGCGCTCGTCCGATGAACCAGACCTCCGTCACCGCCGCTGAGTTGCGGCCCGACGCGGGCATGGTCGGCGCGGCGACGATGGCGATGCTCGAGCTGGAAGGCGCGAGGGCTGATGGCCGGCCGGCTCAGGTCTGTCCGACGCCGATCGGCAACCTGGAGGACTGAGCCCGCGGGCCCGCCGGGCGCTCGGCGAGGCACACCTCGTGGCGTGCGAGGACACGCGCCGTGCCGGCCTGCTCTTCGAGCGCCTGGACATCCCGCGCCTCGACTCGTCTCCTACCACGAGGGAAACGAGGCCGAGCGGGCCGTTCAGCTCGCCCAGCAGGTGGAGCGCGGCGCCAAGGTCACGCTGATCAGCGAGGCCGGCACGCCGGTCATCTCCGACCCAGGCTTCCGCCTGATCCGCGCCGCCTGGAGCGCGACCTGGACATCGAGGTGCTGCCGGGACCCTCGGCTGTGACAACGGCGCTGGTAGCCTCCGGGCTGCCCGCCGACCGGTGGCGCTTCGAGGGCTTCCTGCCACGCCGTGCAGGCGAGCTCGAGCGCGTGCTGCGCTCGGCCGAGACCGTGGTCGCCTTCGAGTCGCCTCGGCGGCTGCCGCAATCGCTCGCCGCGCTCGCCGCACTTGCGCCCAACCGGCCCGCGGCGGTGTGCCGCGAGCTGACCAAGCTCCATGAGGAGGTGGCCCGCGCCACCCTCGGTGAGCTGGCCCGGCGCTTTCGTGACGACGTGAAGGGCGAGATCGTGCTCGTCATCGCGCCGGCTCCCTCCGCTGGGGCGGAGGGCCGGATCTCGCCTTCGCCGTCGACGCGTTGCGCCGCCTGGTGAATCCGGCGCGCGCCCCGCGCTGCCGCCTCGGTCGTGGGTGCCCTCACGGGCACCCGCCCGAACGACCTCTATCGGGGTCTCACGGGCCGCGATCCCCGCGAATAGCGCCCGGGATCGGATTCATCGGCCTTACGGCGGCGCAATCGTACGTGCAAGCGCAAGGTCGATATTGACCAGTGAGGAATAGAAGTAGGATGCGCCGAGAGGAGATTGCGTTCGTGCCGGGGCAGGCGCCCCGGCCCGGGAAGGAAAGGACGTTCCCGCCGGGATGAGCCGGACGCTCCCAGCATCAAGCTCAGGAAGAGGAGGGGGCACTCCGCCCCGGACTGGTGGCGCCTGAGAGCCAGCGTGTAGACACGGGCCGCCGCACGTGGATTCTAGGGCGGCTGCCGGCGGGGCTCTCCTCGTCGGACTCGTGCTGGTGCTCGTGATCCTCTTCGGAGGCAGCTCCGGCCGCACCTACAACCTGATCTTCGAGAACGGCGGCCAGCTGGTCAGCGGCAACCAGGTCTTGGTCGCGGGCCAGCAGATCGGCAACGTCAACAGCATCACGCTGACGGACGATCGGAACGCAGACGTCTCGATCTCGGTCGACGAGCCCCTCCACAAGGGAACGACGGCCGTGATCCGCGCGACGTCGCTTCGGGGATCGCGAACCGCTACGTGTCGATCACTCCCGGGCCCAACAACGAGCCGATGCTGCCGGACAACGCGACGATCGAGCGGGGGAACACGACGTCGATCGTCGACCTCGACCAGCTCTTCAACACCTTCCGGCCGCAGACGCGCAAGGCGCTCCCGAACGTGATCAAGGGCCAGGCGCAGCTCTACACGGGCCACACCGAGGGCGCCCGGCGCAGCTACAAGTACTTCGAGCCGCGCTCTCGACCGGTCGTCAGCTCCTGACGAGATCACCCGGGATCAGCGGACTTCACCCAGTTCATAGTCACCGGCTCGAAGGCACTGGGTGCGATCGCCGACCGCAAACAGGACCTCGCCGCCCTGACCCAGAACGCCAACCAGGCGTTGGGCGCGATCGCGCAGGAGAACACGTCGCTGGATCGCGTCGCTTGTGGCCCTGCCGCCCACCCTGCGCCAGGCGAACACGACGTTCGTGAACCTCCGGGCGACGCTCGACGACCTGACTCCTCTGGTCAACGAGGCGAAGCCCGCCACCAAGCACCTGACGCCATTCCTGCGCAATCTCCGCCAGGTCGCCGAGCGCGGCGTCCCCGTTATCGCACAACCTGAGCCTGGCCATCAACAGGCCCGGGCCCAACAACGACATCACCGAGTCGCTGCGGGCGCAGCCGCGCGCCACGGCGGCGGCGGACAAGGCCGTGCCACACGCGATCGAGGGGCTGAATGCCTCTCAGCCCGTCATCACTTTCGCTCGGCCCTACGCGCCGGACCTGTTCTCGTGGATCGCCAAGTTCGACCAGGACGCGTCCTACTACGACGTCGAACGGCCACTACGTGCGGGTCTCGACGGCCGAGTCCAACCCGTTCCACTACTGCACCGCGGGGGATACCAACCCGGCGCTGCGCGGCGGCCATCCCACGGGTTCCCTCGAGCCCATCCCGCTCAGTCAGCAGTTCAGCGGGCTCGACTTCGGCAACTTCACCCGCTGCCCGGGCGGCGCCACGCAGCCGATCTCCGGCTCCAACCCGTTCCTCGACGGCGGCAACCTCAACGGCAAGTGCCGACCCCGAAGCGCACGTTCCGTGCCCGGCCCATGAGACGGATCATCGCCACAGCCGCTCTGCTCGCCACGATCGCGCTCGTGTTCTTCGCGCAGGGCTCGGGCGGGTCGGGCGGCAGCTACGAGATCCGGGGAATCTTCGACAACGGCGTCGTTCCTGGTGAACGGCGAGGACGTCCGGATCGCCGGAGCCAAGGTGGGGAGCGTCTCCTCGGTCGACGTGACGATGCCGGGCGAGTGGGCGAACCGCGACGAGAGCGCGGACCCGGGCAAGGCAGTGGTCGTCATGGACATCACCGACACCGGGTTCCAGGACTTTCGCCAGGACGCCTCCTGCCTCATCCGGCCGGCAGTCGCTCCTCGGCGAGAAGTACGTGGACTGCCAGCCGACCCAGGCGCACGCGCCCGGGCACCCAGCCGCCCCCGCCGCTCAAGGTCATCCCCTACGGCGCAGCCGGGCGCCGGCCAGCACTTCCTGCCGCTTCAGAACAACGGCAAGGAAGTCGACATCGACCTCGTCAACAACATCATGCGAGAGCCGTTCGCCGACCGGTTCCGCCTGATCCTCAACGACCTCGGCGCCAGCCTTGCGGCACGCGGCAAGGACCTCGAGGCGATCGTGAAGCGGGCCGATCCGGCGCTCAGGCAGACGGACCGCGTCCTCCGCCAGCTCGCGCAGCAGAACCACGAGCTCGCGAACCTCGCGTCAAGACTCCGATCGCATCCTGGCGCCGCTCGCGCGCGAGCGCGCGAAGGTCGCGGGCTTCATCCACAACGCGAACACCGCGGGCGAGGCGACCGCTGAGCGCAGCGCCGCTCTAGAAGCCGGGTTCGCGAAGTTCCCGGCTGCGCTGCGGGCTCTCAGGCTGCCAGATGGTGCAGCTGCAGCACTTCGCGAACCAGGCGGCGCCGACCTTCGCCGACTTCCGCCGACGCCGCGCCGAACATCACGCGATCGACCGAAGGCCCTCGGCCCGTTTGCCCACGCGGCGACGCCGGCTCTGCTGTCACTCGGCACCGCTTCGCAGGCGGCCCAGCAGCCGCTGGTCAACTCCGACCCGACCCTGAAGAAGATTCGCGATCTCGCACAGTGCAGCACCCGGCGGGGCCGACAGCCTCCACAAGCTGCTCGCGAACGCTGCAGAGCCACCGGCGGCAACCAGGACGCTCATGAAGCTTCTCTTACTTCACGAACGGCGGGATCAACGGGTTCGACCAGTTCGGGCACTTCCTGCGAGCGGACCTCCAGATCACGCCGTCGTGCACGACCCTGAACCCGAGCCCAGGCGAACCTCGGCTGCAAGGCGCAATGGGGGCAGACTCAGGGCAAGGCCGTCAGAGCCGCGCAGGCCAACGCCACGGTGCCGAAGATTCCGAGCGGCTCGAACGGCGGCACCGCGGCCAGCCTGACGGGCGTGCCAAAGGACGCTCAGGGAGATCTGGCGGGCGCCGCCGCGGCGAACGCGTCGGGCGGCCGGAAGCACAAGAAGCCGCACGCGCCTTCCCTCAGCGCCACCAAGGACCTGCTGAACACGATCATCGGCAAGCCGGGCCACGTCCAGAACAGCGGCGGAACTCCATCCGGCCAATACACCACGCCGAGTCAGGGGCAGGCACCGTGAGGCGCGGCGGAGTGGGAGCCATCGCCTCGAGCCCGACGCTGGTCGGCGCGATCACAACCCTGATCGTGATCCTGGCGGTATTCCTTGCGTACAACGCCAACAACGGGCTGCCGTTCGTCCCCAGCTACCGGATCTCGGTGCAGGTGCCAAACCCCGAGACACTCGTCAAGGGCAACGACGTCCGGGTTGGCGGTATTCGCGTCGGCTTCGTCGAGGATCGGTTGTTCCGGTCGCCAGCAGAGCGGACGGCAAGGTGACGGCGCGAGGCGAACCTGAAGCTCGACAAGACCGTTGATCCGATTCCGCGTTCGGCTCTACGGTCAGCGGGTCCGCTCGCGCTCGGCACTCGGGCTCAAGTACCTGGACATCAGGATGAGCAACGGGTCGAGCCAGGGCTATCCCGAGGGATCGGTTCTTCCGATTCGGGCTGCCCGCCCGCATCCGGTCCAGTTTCGACCAGCTCCTTAACACGTTCAACACAGCCGACCCGCGCAGGGCGATCCGGCAGAACCTGGTCCAGTTCGGCGCCGCGCTCGCCGGGCGCGGGGGGCGGGTGTGAACGAGGCGCTCGGGGCGCTTCCGCCCTGCTCCCGCCACCTGCAACCGGTGGCCAAGAACCTTGCTTACCGAAGCAAACCGGGGCTCGTGCGGTTCTTCCCCCAAGCGGCGGACGACCTGGGGCCGGGGAGGTGACCGCCGGTCGCCGAGACCCAGGCGCACATGTTCGTCTCGCTGGACACGACCTTCGCCGCGTTCGCGTGGGTCGCTCGGCCGTTCATCCAGGAGACGATCTCGGAGACGCCGCCGACGCTCGACACCCTCATCCAGACCTCGCCCAAGATCGACACCTTCCTCCGCCACAGTGCCGGGTTGTTCGCCGACCTGAGGCCAGGCGTCCACGCCCTCAAGGTGAACTCCCCGGCGATCCGCACGGGCGCTCGGGACCCGGGGCTGGCGTCCTTCCGGACACCCCAAGATCAACGCCAGCTTCCACACCCACCGCCCGGTCGCTGGAGCGCGTTTGCCACTGACACGGGCGTCCAGGGCGGCGTCAGCCGTTTGACCCAGCTGGCCAGGTCCCTCACTCCGACAGCGAACTTCGTGGGGCCGGCCCAGTCGGTCTGCAACTCCGGGACCCTGCTCTCCGGACGCGGAGAGCCTGTTCAGCATCGGCGACGGCGTCGGGCACGAGTCAGCGTTTCGTCGTGCTGTCGAGTCCGGGCGGCCCGAACAACGAGACGAGCCCGGCCTCGGCGCCGGCCAACAAGGCCGGCAACGAGGACAACCCGCTGAACGGGGAGCCCCGAACGCGAACTTCCTGCACTCCAACCCCTACCCGAACACTGCGTCGGCCGGGTCGGAAGCGTCGATGTTGAGGCCGGAAACGAGCCCTACGTCAAGGCCGTGCGGTGATCGGAAACGTCCCGGGCAACCAGGGCATCGCCGGACCGAGGACCAGCTCAACAGGCAGAAACGCGAGGCCGGCGAGAGTGAGCATCTTCCGGCGCAACAGCGCACACCTGTGAAGTACAAGCCGTGGGAGGAGGCTCCCGACCCCAGAATCTTCGGACGCAGCTACCGTGGCCCCGAGTCCCGCGAAGATCGGCCTCGTCCTCATGCTGATCTTCGCGATCGCCGCCTACCTGGCGTTCACGAAGCGGTCCCGAGTTCACCAGCCCCGGCTTCGAGGCTTCACGCGACGTTCCAGAACGCGACGACGCTCAAGCCCAACTCGCCAGTACATTGCAGGAGTCAATGTGGGCGAGGTCACCGACGGTCCAGCCGAAGGGCCACATGGCGGACGTGACCTTCACCGTCGAGAACCAGAGACTGCAATTCCATCACGACGCGACGGTCACCATCCGGCCGCGCCTGTTCCTCGAGGGCAACTTCTTCCTGGACCTTCGGCCTGGAAGTCCACAGCGCGAACGACCTCTCCAGCGGGGGCGACGATCGGGGCCATGGCCCAGACCGGAGCCGCTGATGCGCTGGACCCAGTGTGCGTGGCTCGAGAAAGAGCAATGCGGAACAGACCTCCAGCAGCGCTGGAGATTGGCGACGTGCGCTCGTCGACAACCGGCACGGCGGATCAGATGCACGTCAAGATCGGTTCAGGGGGAAGACGGCGGCACAAGCGCTCAACCAGACCTTCAAATACGGCGGCAAGGCTGGGCGCGCGTCGTCGATCGTGAGCGACGCGCTTCAGGGCGAGCATCCCCACGATCTGTCGAACCTGATCCGCGGCCAGCGCAACGTGTTCCGCGAGGCTCTCCTCCGAGCGAGCAGGCGCTGCGAGGCTTCATCACCAACTTCAACACGACGGCGGGGGGCGCTCGCGTCGGAGTCGACGAATTCTCCACGACGATTCGTCGGCTTCCCCCACTCTCGAAGAGGCGCGGCCGGCACTTCGGCACGTGGACCAGGCGCTGCCGCCGTTCCGCTCGCTGGCGATCCCGCTGGAGCCGGGCATCCGCCAGCTTCCGGAGACGTGCGCACCGGCACCCCGTGGCTGATCCAGTTCAAGGGCTGCTCAAGAAGAACGAGCTCGGCAACGACGCGAAGGTATCTCGCGAGGCCGGGCCCGGCCTGGCGCAGACGACGGTCGCTTCGCCGGCGTTGTTCCACCAGACCGACCTCCTGAGCCGGTGCACGTCGCACAACTTGATCCCCGCGGGCAACACCGTCCTCCAGGACTCCGGGCCCGGATACGACTTCACGACCGGTCAGCCGAACTACCGCGAGTTCTTCTACTCGACGGTCCAGCTTGCGGGCGAGAGCCAGCTCTTCGACGGCAGCGGCTCGTTCGTCCGGTTCCAGGCCGGCGGCGGCCCGACGCTGACGCAGATGACGAACCCCGGTGGCGGCTTCCGGAACGAGACGCTCTGGTCGCACAACATCTCCCCGCCGATCGGCAGCCGTCCGGTGGTCACCGGCAAGGTGCCGCCGTTCCGCTCCGACGTCCCCTGTTACAAGAACGCTGTACCCGACCTCAACGGCCCGCTGGCGCGCTCAGGCCCGCCCGACCCAAGGCGGTCCCGTGAAGCGCGCGATCCGAGAGCACTCCGGGACTTCATCGCCATCGGCGTGCTCGCCGTGCTGGCGATCGTCACGACCAGCGTGATCCTGGTCCGGCAGCAGGCCAACTTCCCGTCCTGGGTCCCGATCCTCGGCCAGAGCCACTTCGAGCTCAAGGCAGAGTTCAGCTCGGCGCAGGCCGTGACGCCGGGCCAGGGACAGACGGTCGACCTCTCCGGAGTCAAGATCGGAAGCGTCCAGGGCGTGAACCTGGAGAGCGGGCGCGCGGTCGTGACGATGAACATCGATCCGAAGTACGCGCCGCTCATCCACACGGACGCCTCACTGCTGCTGCGCCCGCGCACCGGCCTGCAGGACATGACGATCGAGATCGACCCGGGCCAGAACGGACAGGAGGTTCAGGAGGGCTCGACGATCCCGCTGGCCAACACCGAGCCGAACGTCAACCCCGACCAGATCCTGGCCAGCCTCGACGGCGACACCCAATCGTTCCTGCAGCTCCTCGTCCAGGGCGGCGCGCAGGGCCTCTACGGCCACTCCGAGCAGCTCTCCGCCGGCCTGCGGCGCTTCGATCCGACCGTCCGGGACATCGCCCGCATCAACAGCGCGCTCGTGAAGCGGCGCCAGAACCTGCGTCGGGTGATCACCAACTTCGGCAAGCTCAGCGCCGCGCTCGGCAAGCGGGACACCCAGCTCGCCCGGTTCGTGCGCTCCTCGAACACCGTCTTCGGCTCCTTCGCAAAGGAGCAGAACGCGATCCGGGCGACGCTCCAGGAGTTCCCGCCGACGCTCCAGCAGACGCAGAGCACGCTGACAGCGCCAACCGCTTCGCGCAGATACTCGGGCCTGCGTCCCGCAAGCTGATCCCCTCCGCGCCGGCTCTCGCGCCGGCGCTTCGCCAGGTGCGTCCGCTCTTCAGGGAGACGAAGGGGCCGATCGAGAATCAGATCCGCCCCTTCGCCCGCGCTGCCCAGAAGCCGCTCAGGCACATCAACCAGGCGTCGCAGCCGCTGGCGACCACCACGACCTCCCTCACGAAGGGCTTCAACGACCTGAACCTCCTGTTCAACGCCCTTGCGTACAACCCGCCCGGCGCTTCCGACGAGGGCAACCTTTTCTGGCTCTCATGGCTCAACCACAACACGAACGCCGTCTTCTTCACCCAGGACGCCGGCGGTCCGCTACGCCACGGCCTGGTCCTGCTCTCGTGTTCCACCGCGGGGTCGCCGAGTCGTCGGGAATCAGAACGATCTTCCTGCAGACCCTCTCGGACCTTCGGAGTGCCGACCAGACGCAGATCCGGACTGCCCGGCGGCTGCTCGATGGAGACACGACCACCAACAGTCACCCGCATCCTGATCGCCGTCGGCTTCGCCCTGTCGTGTTTCGGCCTGGCGCTGTTCCTCTGGATCGCCTTCGGCGGTCCGCTGCCGCTGAAGCCCGAGGGCTACCGCTTCACGGTCCCATTCACCGAGGCCGCCCAGCTCGCCGCCGAGTCCGACGTCCGGATCTCGGGCGTCTCAGTCGGTAAGGTCAGTCGATCGAGCTCTCCAACAAGGGCGACTACGCGGATGCCGTGATCGAGCTCGACAGCCCGTACGCCCCGGTCCCCGACAACACCCGGGCGATCCTGCGGTCCAAGACCCTTCTCGGCGAGACCTACGTCGAGCTCACGCCCGGGTCCAAGAGCGCCCCGTCGTTGCCGGAGGGCGGAGCCTGCCGCCGGCGCAGGTCGCGAGCTCGGTGCAACTGGACGAGGTCTTCCGCACCTTCGGGAAGCAGACCCGCCAGAACTTCAAGGCGTGGATGCAGGGCTCGGCCGGGGCCCTCAAGGGACGTGGAGCGGACTTCGGCCAAGCGCTCGCCGAGTCGGCCCGTTCTCGGAGTCGGCGAACCGCGCGCTCCGCATCCTGGACACGCAGCAGCACGCCGTCCGGGAGCTGGTCCGGAGCGGCGGCGACGTGTTCCATGCCCTGTCGGAGCGCCAAGGGCAGCTCCGCAGCCTGATCCAGAACTCCGACAGGGTGTTCACGACGACGGCCCAGCGCAATCAGGACCTGGCCGAGACGTTCAGGATCCTCCCGACGTTCCAGCGTGAAACCCGGTTGACGCTGCAGCGAACCAACACGTTCGCAATCGACGCCGACCCGCTCGTCCAGCAGCTGCGGCCGGCGGTGAAGCAGCTGAGCCCGACCCTCGAGGCCGCGGGCCGGGCGGCTCCCGACCTCCAGCGATTCTTCGAGGGGCTGAGGGGAACGATCGCGGCGTCACACCAGGGGTTCCCGGCCCTGAGGAGGCTGCTCACAACGACCTGACGCCGCTGCTCTCGCGACTCGGCGGCAACTTCCAGGGGCACTCGCCGTGGCTCGCCGAGTTCAACCCGATCATCAAGGTGGCGCAGAAGTACAAGCACGAGATCACGGCGTTCCTCGGGAACATCGCCGCCGCCACCAACTGCGGATAGGCGGCGCCAGAGAACAACTTCAAGTTCGTGAAGGTGCTGCGCACGACGAGCCCCCTCAACCCGCAGAGCGTGGCCACGTTCCCGCAGCGACTCAACATGGAGCGCGCGAATCCCTACTTGAAGCCCGGCGGCTACAACAAGCTGAACAGCGGCCTCGAGTCATTCCAGAACACTCCCTGCTCCGCCGGCATCACGGGCAAGCTCGATCCGAACTCGCCCAACGAACCGAACTTCTACAACCGTTTCAGCGGGACGACGGCGGAGAAGAAGGCGGCGGCCCAGGACTTCTTCAAGCGCCTCAAGCTCTACGCGTTCAACGGAACGCCGATCAGCGCCCAGGCCAAGCATCCGGCTGCAAGAAGCAGGGCAACTTCAAGTCCATCGGGCGTTCCGCGAGTTCACGCCGTACCTGCACGTGCGCCGCGAGCCGTAGAGCTTGACGGACTGACCCGTCGGTTAGGGTAAGTCCGAGCCGCGCAGACGTGGATGTGCCGCGCGGCAATCGATCGCAAAGGAGGCGATCATGCGTATCAGGCGGCGAAGCGCCCTCATTTTCGCCCTCGTAGCGGGGAGCGCTCGTCGTGGCGGGAGTAGCGATGGCCACCACGTCGAGCTTCACCTTCAGTTTCAGCCCCACCAAGGTGCCGAAGAAGAGCTTCAAGGCGGGATCGCTCACAACCAATCTGGTCACGAGCTACACCAAACCGGGGAACAACGTACCCGGCGGTGCCGTCGAGCGGACGCAGATCTTCCTGGACAAGAACTGGAAGATCAATCCGAAGGCCGCGAGCAAGTGTGCGTCGAGCAGCTATCGAGCCAGACCATGGCGGGGGCGATGGACGCCTGCAAAAAGGCGAAGGTCGGCACGGCATCGCGACCGCGAGCGAACGGGGCCTTTACGATCCGGGGCTGCGTGCTGCTGTTCAACGGCAAGCCGAAGGGCGGCAAGCCGACGCTGCAGATCTTCACGCGCGTGCAGGCCTCGAATCCGAGCACGATCAGCTGTGCAACCCGCGAGCAACACCCAGGGCAACGCGACGATCCTGCTGACCGGCGTCCTGAAGCGGGCGCAGTCGCCATACGGCAAGGTCCTCGACGTCAACCACATCACTCAGTCGGCGACGTTCCCCCTCGAGATCTTCAAGACGACGATCAGAAGGGGAACTACATCAGCGCCAGGTGCAAGGCCAGCAACAAGACGTGGAACATGAAGGTCGCTGGACCTACAACAACGCGGCGAAGCGGACGGTGACGCGGACCCAGCCGTGCAAGGTGGGTACATGACGGAAGCGCCGTAGCGCGTTGACTCGGCTGGCCGACCAGAGCCGTCTGGCCGGCCAGCCGAGACATACCACTGGTCATGTCGCTAACTCTGGTCTAAGGTTCCGGCCGTGCGGCCGGTTGGATCCGGCCCGCCTGAGGAGAGACCTCGGCGCGGACCGAGACCGCGTCGAACGGCTGCAAAGGAGGCCGAGTTAGATGCGGATCAGGAGGCGCTACGCCGTCCTCATCGCCATTGCGGCGGTCGCTGGGGTGGCGATCGTCGGTGTCGCCCTTGCGGCGACGACGTCAATTTCCGTTCAAGGGAGCCCGAGTACGGCGCCCAAGAACACATACAAGGCCGGCTCGCTGTTCACCGACCTGGAGACGCACTACACGAACCCGGGGAACAACAAGCCCGGCGGGGCCGTCGATCGAACCCAGATCTACCTGGACAAGTACTTCAAGGTGGATCCGACCGCTGCGGCCAAGTGCTCGGCGAGCCAGCTCGCGACAAGACGATGAAGCAGGCGATGGCGGCCTGCTGGCAAGGCGCTCGTCGGTAAGGGCACGGCCAAGGCGACGGCGAACGGTCTGTTCACGTCAACGGCTGCGTGCTGCTGTTCAACGGCCAGCCGCAGGGCGGCAAGCCGACGCTGCAGGTGTTCACCCGGGTGCAGGCGGCGAACCCGAGCAAGATCACCTGCACGAACCCGTCGAACAACACCCAGGGCAACGCGACGATCCTGCTCAACGGTGTCTACAAGCCCGCCACCGGCCCCTACAGCAAGATCCTCGACGTCAACCACATCACCCAGGCGGCGTCGTTCCCGCTGACATCTACAAGACGACCGTCAAGAAGGGGAACTACGCGAGCGCGAGATGCGGAGCGGCCGATCACATCTGGCACATGAAGGTGGTGTGGACCTATAACAACGGCAAGACCGCCAGCGACTCGAAGACGCAGAAGTGCACGGTCGGCTAACGACCGGCTAGTAAGTCGAGGAGGTTCAGAGAGGGGCGGCAGCTGCCGCCCCTCTCGTCGTCCCCGGGGTTGAATGCGGATGAAGAACGGCGCTCGAACCCGGTCAAGCCGGCACGGACCCTGGTACCGTTCAGGGGCTCCCGCGCGGGATTTCGCCGGTCGTCTGAAACTTCTGACGCTGGGCGGGGTTACCGATTGGGAACGACCTACGGTGCGGATGGAGAGCCGCGCCGGCAAGAGACCTCTCAAGGAGGCGATTGATAGATGCGTAATAGGAGGCGGTTCGCCGTCATCACCGCACTGGCGGCGGCCGGGGCCCTAGCTGTCGCGGGCATCGCCATCGCGGCGACGACGTCGAGCTTCAGCTTCAAGATGAGTCCGAGCACGGCGCCGAAGACGACCTACAAGGAGGGTTCGCTGTTCACGGACCTGGAGACCCACTACACGAACCCGGGCAATAACGTGCCGGGTGGAGCGGTGGAGCGGACCCAGATCTTCTTGGACAAGAACTTCAAGATCAACACGAACGCCGCTGCCAAGTGCTCATCGAGCCAGCTTTCGGGCAAGAACATGAAGCAGGCGATGGCGGCTTGCAGCAAGGCGCTCGTCGGCACTGGCACCGCCACAGCGACGGCGAACGGTCTGTTCAACATCCACGGTTGCGTGCTGCTGTTCAACGGCCAGCCCCAGAACGGCATTCCGACGTTGAAGGTGTTCACCCGGGTGCAGGCGGCTAATCCGAGCCGCATCACCTGCACGAATCCGTCGAGCAACAGCCAGGGCAACGCGACTGTCCTGCTGAACGGCGTGCTGAAGGGCGACGTCGTCGCCTTACGGCAAGGTCCTGGACGTCAACCACATCACCCAGGCCGCGTCGTTCCCCCTCGAGGTCTTCAAGACGACGATTCGCAAGGGGAACTACATCAGCACCCGCTGTGCCGCATCGAACAAGACGTGGCACATGAAGACCACGTGGACGTACAACAACAACAAGTCGTTTACGTCGGCGAAGACCCAGAAGTGCACGGTCGGCTAACCACGACCTAGCACTGGCTCTTCGAGCCAAGTACTCACGAGAGGGCGGCCTTCGGGCCGCCCTCTCTCGCGTTTAGGAGGCGCTCCGTAGCTACCCGCGAGCCGGTCGGCGGGTTCGTACGGATGAAGTTTGGTCGGCGAGCGGCCATCCTCGGTGAGTGCAGTCGATTCCTGGATCCGAGGAGGGACCAATGAAAGCTTTAAACCCGATCCGCAGATGGAGGGGGCGCGTCATCGTGGCGATCGCCCTGGTCGGCGTCTTGGCCGTCGCCGGGGTTGCGTTCTCGGCGACAAACGCATCGTCGACGTTCACGTTCAAGCTCAGTCCGAGCACGCTGCCGAAGACCACCTACAAGTCGGCGTCCTTGTTGTCAAACCTGGTGACCAAATACAAGGAGCCGGGCAATGATCATGTCAACGGCGCGGTCGAGCGGGACCAGATCTATCTGGACCAGAACTGGAAGATCAACCCGAATGCCGTGCCGAAGTGCTCGCCGGCTCAGCTCGCGGGCAAGACCATGAAGCAGGCCATGGCAGTGTGTGGGAAGTCGCTGGTCGGAACGGGCATCGCGACCGCCGACGCAAACGGCTCGTTCATCGTCAACGGCTGCGTCCTGCTGTTCAACGGCCCGCCGCAGAATGGCCAGGCGACCCTGGACGTCTTCGATCGCGTGCAGGTCTCGAACCCCAGCAAGATCACCTGTACGAACCCGTCGACCAACAGCCAGGGCAACAGCACGGTCCTCCTCAGGGGAGTGCTCAAGAACGCGAGCGCACCCTACGGCAAGGTCCTCGACGTGAACCACATCACGCAGGCGGCTGCGTTCCCACTGAAGATCTTCAAGACGACGATCCGCAAGGGGAACTACCTCACTGCCCGGTGCAATTCGGCCAATAAGACCTGGCACATGCAGAGCACCTGGACCTACAACAGCGGAGCCAAGTTCACGGTCAAGAAGACCCAGCCCTGCACCGTCGGGTAACTGAGGCCTAGCTTTCGGCACTGGATGCCGGGAATGGGGGGAGGGGCGGCCTTGGGCCGCCCCTCCCGCGTGCTGATGCGAGTTTCCGCCGCCGGCCGGGTAGGTTTCCTGCGACATGGCTTCCGCACGACGCGGTCTCGCCGCCCTGCTCATCCTCGCGCTCGCCCTGATCTGGGCCGGGTGCGGGAGCAGCGGGAGCTCCATCGACGACTCCCAGATCATCTCGGCGCTCAACCTGAAGAAGGCGTCGAGCGGCTACGAGATGAACGGCGATCCGTTCTGCAGGATCGACGAGCTGCTCAACAACCTGGACGAGGTCAAGAAGGCCCAGCACCAGAAGGGCAGCAGCTTCGTGATCGCGGCGCCGAAGGGAAAGGCCGGCGTCCTGGCGCACCCGCCCTTCGCGCCCGCATGCAAGCGCGAGGCCCAGGCCGAGCTGAAGAAGCTCGTCCGTCCGCCGAAGAAGAACCCATAGGACGGTCGGTACGCGCAGGGTTTAGGCTTGGACCGTGGCGACAAAGCGCGATCCACGCCTGGTCTCCCTGGGGTACGGGAGATTCGCCCGCGCTGATCGGATCTACGCGCTGATTCCTCTTGGGCCGGAGGAACGCGGTGAGGGCCGGCGCACCTATGTGCACGTGGAGGGCCTCTCGGAGCCGCTGGTCGCGTCGCGGTCGGAGAAGGCGATCCTCGCCGACGTCGAGGCCGCGCTCACCGAGGCGGCCGGCATCCCGCGCAGCCGCCGGACGGCGAAGGGCCAGGAGACGCTGCTCTAGGCCAGGACGCGGGTCCGGGCCTTCGGAAACCGGCGGACCAGTGCCGGAAGCAGCGGCATCAGGCGTCGAACTGCAAGCTGGGATCCCGCCAGCGCCCGTTCGCGGGCCGGGCCCCAGGCCAGGTTGAGGTCCGCTCTCAGCCCGGCGGGCAGAGTGCCCACCGTCACCATGCGCAAGATCTCGACGGCCGGCCATGCGAGCGGGGTGAGGTCGGGTCGAAGGACGGCGTTGGCGACGTCGCGGGTCGTCTCCGTCACCCGCAGACCGCCGTCCAGCATCGTGTCCCAGTAGCCGCGGAACGCGTCGTAGTCGGCGGGCATCGCCTCGCGCGGGATCGAGTATGCCTCTCCGAGCGCCTTCATCTCGTCGTAGTAGCGCTCGAGCTCGTCGGGCGTGAGCTGCGAGACGTAGCGGGTGTAGATCGCCAGCGAGGTGTCGATCAGCGTTGCGTGCACCCACAGCAGCAGCTCGGGATCCAATGCCCTGTAGGGCTCACCGCGGTCGTCCGCGCCTGCAACGCGCGTGTGGACTCGCCGCAGCCGGGTTGAGGCGGCCTTCGAGGTCTCGTCGTCGCCGAAGACGATGCTCAGCGTGGTGTCCAGGGTCCGGTAGAGGCGGCGCCACGGGTCCTCGCGGTAGTTCGAGAACTCGGCGACGCCGGCGGCGACGCCTGGGTGTGCGACCTGGAGGAGGAGGGCGCGGCCTCCGCCGAGGAGGAGCACGGCTTCGCCGTTGACGCGCCAGGTGAGCGATCCCGGGCCGAACACGGCGACCTCGATTGTGGCGGTGCGACCGGCGTCCAGATTGCCCGTCCCCGCCCGAACTGCGGTACTTTGCCCTCTGCTTGGCGGGCAAGGGGAGCTTCAGGGCCAGGGGCTTGATTGCAGCGGCCGTCACCGTCGCGGTCCTGGTCGGCGTGGGTGCTCGAGGCCAGTCCGGCGGGCAGGCGCAGGCCGCCGCGTCAGCGCCGCCGCCGAACTTCCTGATCGTCCTCGTCGACGACCAGGCTCAGAACACCTTCAAGCGGAAGTTCATGCCGAACACGTTTCACGAGGTCGTCGGGCCCGGGACGTCGTTTGCGAACGGCCTCGCGGCGCCGCCGCTCTGCTGTCCGGATCGGGCCGGGATTCTCACTGGGCAGTACCCGCACAACCACGGCGTCTTCTCCAACCACCCCGGCTATGCGGACCTACGCGACCCACAGGACACGCTGCCGGTCTGGCTGCACGACGCTGGCTACGCCACCGGCATGTTCGGCAAGTTCATGAACCACTACAGCCATGTGGGAGGCAAGGGGGCGGCGCCGGGCTTCGAGCGGTGGTTCGCGTTCCTGGACGCCAAGGCCCACTACTACGACTATGAGGTGAGCGACGACGGGAGCGTGCGCTCCTACGGGCACGGGCGCGCCGACTACTCGACCGACGTCCTCACTCGGAAGACGGAGCAGTTCGTCCACCAGAGCGCCGACGACGGCCGGCCCTTCTTCGCCTGGCTCGGCTACCACGCGCCGCACGTCGATCACGTCACTCGGGGCCCATGCGAGGGCAAGAACCCTTCACCGCCGGGCCGGGCGGCCTACAGGCGCTTTACCGGAGTCAAGCTGCCACGCCCGGCCTCGTTCAACGAGCGGCGGATCGGGGACAAGCCGGCTCCCGTCCGTTCCCTCGATCCACTCAACCGGCAGGCCATCCACCAGCTCCGCGTGCGCTGGCACTGCACGCTCGGTGCCATCTCCGAGGTCGACCGCGGGGTAGGGAGCCTGATGGGGGAGCTGCGCAGCGACGGGCAGCTGGGGCGCACGATCGTCGTCTACGTCTCCGACAACGGGTTCTTCTTCGGCGAGCACCGGATCCGCACCGGCAAGGCCTATCCGTACGAGCCTGCGTTGAACGTCCCCTTCGCGATCCGCGTCCCGGCGCGGTACGCCGACTCGCAGCCACCCGGCTCGACGCGCGCCGTGGTGTCGAACCAGGACATCGCGCCGACGCTGCTCGACTACGTGAACGCGAACGGCGGGGCCGCGCACCCCTGTGCCGCGCCGAGCGATTGCAGGCGCATGGACGGCCGCGCCCTGCAGCCGCTGCTGGGCGGTCCGGGCTCGTGGCCGCACGACCGCGGGGTCCTCGCGGAGATCGATTCCCGCCGGCTCCCGAAGGGCGACGACTCCGAGTGCCAGTGTGCCTACCACGCGATCCGCACGCGGCACTACCTGTACTCGGAGCCGTTCCACGGCGAGGGCGAGCTCTATGACCTGCGGCGCGACCCGGGCGAGCTTCGAAACCGGATTCACTCGCGAAAGTACGCGAGGCGCCGCCGCGATCTGGCGGCTCGCCTGGATCGGCTGCGGCGCTGTTCCGGCGTCGAGGGGCGCGATCCGCCGGCGGCCGCCCCGTTCTGCGACTGAGCACGCTCGGCGGTGGCATCTATGCTGGCCGCTCAGCCATGAGCTACTACGTCACCACGCCGATCTACTACGTGAACGCGGAGCCGCACCTCGGCCACGCGTACTCGTCGATCGCCGCGGACATCCTCGCCCGGCACATGCGCCAACGTGGCGAGGACGTCTTCTTCCTGACCGGAACGGACGAGCACGGCGAGCCCGTGGCGCAGGCAGCCGAGAAGCTCGGGATCGAGCCGCGCGAGCTCGTGGACCGCAACGCCCCCAAGTTCAAGGAGCTCCTGCCGAAGATCGAGGTCTCGAACGACTTCTTCATCCGGACCAGTGATCCCCAGCACGAGGCGAAGGTCCAGGAGATCGTCCAGGTCGTCTACGACAACGGCTACGTCTACGAGGGGACGTACGAGGGGTGGTACTGCCCGAAGTGCGCCGACTTCAAGACCGACCTCGAGATGGGCCCCGGGCATACCTGCCTGATCCACAACATCCCGCTCGACCGCGAGCGCGAGGAGAACTGGTTTTTCAAGCTCTCCGCTTTCCAGGAGCAGCTCGAGCACCTGTACGCCGAACGCGAGGACTTCGTGCGACCGAAGGCCCGCTACAACGAGGCGCTCTCCTTCATCCAGGGCGGGCTCGAGGACGTGTCACTGTCGCGGCCGAAGCTGACCTGGGGGGTTGGGCTTCCCTGGGACCCCGAGCAGGTGATCTACGTGTGGTTCGACGCGCTCCTCAACTACGTGACGGCGCTGACCTACGCGCGCGAGGGCGAGGACCTGACCGAGCGCTACTGGCCCGCGTTCCACATCATCGGCAAGGACATCCTCAAGTTCCACGCCGTCTATTGGCCCGCCTTTCTGATGGCTGCCGGCTACGAGGTGCCGAAGGGCATGTTCATCCATGGATACCTGCTGATGGAGGGACAGAAGATGTCCAAGTCGCTCGGCAACGTGCTCGATCCGTTCGAGGTCATCGAGCGCTTCGGCGCCGACACACTCCGCTACTACTGCTTCCGCGAGGTCTCATTCGGCCGGGACGGGTCGGTGTCCGCTGCCGGCTTCGAGGCCCGCTACGACACGGAGCTCGCAAACGAGTACGGCAACCTCGCGAGCCGCACGCTGGCAATGATCGACCGCTACCGGGACGGGCGCGTCCCGGAGGCTGAGACCGACCCCGAGCTCGCGGGCGGCGGCGACGGGCTGGACGGCCTCGAGGCGAAGGTCTGCGAGCTCCTCGATCGCGCCGAGCTCACCCAGGCGCTGGAGGAGATCTGGAAGCGGGTGCGGCGGCTCAACCGCTACGTCGAGGAGACCCGCCCGTGGAATCTCGCCAAGGACGAGGCGAACTCCCAGGAACCCGGTCGCTCGCGGACGCGGAGCAGAGCAGGCGACCGGCTTGATCTTGTGCTCTACAACCTGGCGGAGGGCATTCGCGTCACGACGCTGCTGCTGACCGCCTACATGCCCGAGACGGGCGAGCGGATGCTCGACGCGCTCGGCGTCGAGGGCCGGGAGATCCAGGCGTTCGGCACGCACGGAGGCGGCCAGAGCGTCGAGAAGCTGCCGCCTCTGTTCCCGAAGATCGAAGCCGCGGCCGCGTAGCGCGCGAGCGGCGTACGACCGCCAACTTAGACTGCGCTCGTGGTCGATACGCACGCGCACCTCGGCGTCTGCGAGTCCGCTGACGGCGAGCTCGTGGCGGATGCGCGGCGCTCCGGCGTGCGGCGGATCCTCACGGTCGGACTGGACGAGGCCTCCAATCGCGAGGCGATTCGCGCCGCCGTGGAGCACGAGGAGGTGTTCGCCTCGGTCGGGCGCCACCCGAACTCGGCCGGCGGGTTCGACGACGCCGCGGCCACCGACATTGCGGAGCTTGCCCGCCACGAGCGAGTTCGGGCGATCGGCGAGACCGGCCTCGACTACTACCGGGACTCGTCACCCCGTGAGGCGCAGCGCGAGGCCTTCGCCGGGCAGATCGCGATCGCCCGCGGAACGGGGCTGCCGCTGGTGATCCACCTCCGCGACCAACCGGGGACGACCGATGCACTCGACGAGGCGTTCGCGACGCTGTCCACAGAGGCCGAAGGCGTCACCGTCATCCTGCACTGCTGCTCGGTGCCACCCGACCGGATCGGTGAGGCGATCGAGCACGGCTGGCACTGCTCGTTCGCCGGCAACGTCACCTATCCCAAGTCGGACGACCTGCGCGAGACCGCGCGCTTGGTCCCGGACGAGCTGCTGCTGGCCGAGACCGACTCGCCGTTCCTGGCGCCGCAGTCCGTTCGGGGCAGGCCGAACCATCCGGCCAACGTCGTCGAGGTGGGCGAGCTGCTGGCGTCGGAGCGCGGCGTCTCCTACCCGGAGCTCGAGCGCACGGTGGAAGCGAACGCGGAGAGGATCTTCCGGTGGTGAGGCTCGGTCAGAACTTTCTGGCCGACCCGAACCTGCTCGACGCGATCGTGCGCGACGCCGAGCTCGAGCCCGGCGACGTGGCGCTCGAGATCGGCGGCGGGGAGGGCGTGCTGACCGAGCGGATCGCCGAGCGGGTTGCGCATGTCCACGTGGTCGAGCTCGACGACCGGCTGGCAGATGGGCTCGAGGAGCTCGCCGAGCGCGCCGGGAACGTCTCGGTGGTGCGGGGCGATGCCATGCGCCTCGATCTGGCGGCGCTGGAGCCGGCGCCGACCACGGTGCCGTCGAACCTTCCGTACTCGGTGGCGACGCCGCTGCTGCTGCGGACGATCACGGAGCTCACTGCCGTCGTGAGGTGGACGGTGATGGTTCAGCGGGAGATCGCCGATCGGCTTCGCGCGGAGCCGGGCACATCCGCCTACGGCTCCCCGAGCGTGGTCGCCCAGCTGGCCTGCGAGGTCGAGCTGATCCGCACCGTCAACAGGGCGGTGTTTCGGCCGCGGCCGCGGGTGGACTCGGCGCTCGTCCGGCTTCGGCGCGTCGGCCCCGCTGCAGCGGCCGGCGTGACGCGGCTCGTGCGCGACTCCTTCGCCCACCGGCGAAAGCCCCTCGCGAGCTCGCTGGAGCTGGCCGGCGGGGCGTCTCGTCAGGAGGTGCGGGCGGCGCTGGGGCGCCTCGCACTCGAGCCGGACGTGCGCGCCGAGCGGCTGGCGCCGGCGCAGTTCGCCGCGCTCGCCGCCGAGCTGGGGGTGGCTTGACGCTTCGGGCCCCCGCCAAGCTGAATCTGTGCCTCTACCTCGGCCGGCCACGGGACGACGGGTTGCACGAGTTGCGCTCGCTGTTCTGCCCGCTGACGCTCTCCGATCGCATCGTGGTGACCGAGGCCGAGTCAGACGAGGTCGTGTGCCCCGGCGTCGATGGGCCCAACCTCGCCGACGCCGCAGTCGCCGGGCTGCGTGCCCGCGGATGGTCCGGGCCGCCGGTGCGGATCGAGATCGAGAAGCGGATCCCGGTGGCCGCCGGCCTCGGCGGCGGCAGTGCCGATGCCGCCGCGGTGCTGAGGCTGGCAGGCGATGAGGTGGATGGGCTCCCCGAGTTCGCCGCGGAGCTCGGGGCGGACGTCCCGTCCCAGCTCGACCCGGCATTCGCTCTGGTCGGAGGTGCCGGCGAGGTGGTGGAGCCGCTGGCGGCGCCGCGGCACTTCGGCGTGGTCCTGATCGCGGCCGGCGACGGGCTCTCCACGGCGGACGTCTACGCCGAGGCGGATCGGCTTGGCCTCGGTCGCGACCCGGACGAGCTCGAATCGATCGCCGCGGAGCTACGGGAGGTGGCCGGGCGGGGGGCGTCGCCGCTGGAGTACCGCGAGCTCCTGGTGAACGACCTCGCGCACGCGGCGGTGTCGCTGCGGCCCTCGATCGGCGCGGCGCTCGCCGCACTCAAGGACGCCGGAGCCGAGGTGGCACTGGTGACCGGGTCGGGGCCGACCGCCTTCGGGCTCTTCGATGACATCGCCGGGGCCGACGCCGCGGCGGGCCAGCTGGCGCCGCGCTTCGCCGGGGCGATCGTCGCTGGGCCGGATCCTGAGCGATGAAGCCGGGCGGGGAGAGCAAGCGCAGGGAGCGGGTGATCCAGGTCGCGGTGGTCCTGCTGATCATCGGCGGGCTGGTCGCGTTCAGCAAGCTCGCGCCGGACATCAGCCTCCAGAGCACGCTGAACGACGTTGCGAAGAAGGTTGGGAAGTGGACGTACCTGCTCGTCGGCATCTCGGCCTTCATCGAGACGGCGGCGTTCGTCGGGCTCGTGCTGCCCGGGGAGACCGTCGTCATCCTCGGCGGGGCCGTCGCAGGGCAGGGCGAGACGTCGGTCATCCTCACCATCGGGATCGTCTGGGTCTGCGCGGCCGCCGGCGACTCGGTCAGCTTCCTGCTCGGCAGGAGGCTCGGCCGCGGCTTCGTCATGCGTCACGGGCCGAGAGTGCGGATCACGCACGAGCGCTTCGCCCGGGTGGAGGACTACTTCTCTCGGCACGGGGGCAAGACGATCCTGGTCGGGCGGTTCATCGGGCTGGTGCGGGCGCTCGCGCCGTTCGTGGCCGGGAGCTCGGGGATGCGTTACACGGGCTTCCTGCCGTATAGCGTCCTCGGCACGGGACTGTGGGCGGCCGCGTATGTGCTGCTCGGGTACTTCGCCTCGCGGAGCCTGGACGCCGCCGCCCACGCTGCCGGGCAGGGCACGCTGTTCTTCGGCATCGCGGTCGTCGTGATCGTCGGGATTGTGTGGGGGGTCCGGTTCCTGCGCGATCCCGCGAACCGGAAGCGGCTGGTCGCCGGGATGGAGGAGCGCCCCTTCCTTCGCCCGCTGGTGGCGCTGGGGCGCAGGATCCAGCCTCAGGCGCGGTTCGTGCTCGCGCGGATCACGCCTGGCGGGCTCGGGCTCGAGTTCACGACGCTGGTGGCGGTGCTGGCGGTCTCGGTCTACCTCGTGGTCGCGTACACGTCGACGATCTCGGCTCACCCGGGGCCGACCCCGGGGGACCAGGCCGTCCTTGACTTCGTGAACAAGATCCAGGTGGCATGGCTCGTCTCGCTGGCGAAGGTCGTGACGACGCTCGGCTCGTCAGCGGTGGTCATCCCGCTTGCCGTGATCGCCGTCGGCTTCCTGGCCCGGGAGCGGCGGTGGCCGGAGGCGGCCGTGATCGCGATCGCGATCGTGATCAGCTACGTGGGGGTGGCGGAACTGAAGGCGCTAACGGACCGCCCGCGCCCGCCGGACCCCCTGACGGGCTCCACGGGCTCGTCGTTCCCCAGCGCGCACGCCGCCCACTCGATGCTCTACCCGTGGCTGGCGCTGACGCTCGTGATCCGGCTTCGCCCCGGCATCGCCGGCGGCACCGCTCTGCTCGTGACGGGCTTCGCGATCGCAGCGCTCGTTGGGCTCACGCGCATCTACCTGCGCGTGCACTACATGAGCGATGTCACGAGTGGCTGGGCGTTCGGCGCAGCCGCGTTCTGCCTCTGCGCGGCGGTCGCGATGCTCGTCACGCACTTCCGCAACAACTCGGCCCGGGCGAGCCCCGCAGGCTGACGCCTCGGGTTCGGGGAGGCAGACCGGGTGGCCATCGCCCGGTTACGGCACAATTCGGCCTGGAGATGCTGGATGTGGGGATCGGCACCGAGTACTTCCTGTTCGGCGGGGCGGGCGTCGTCACGCTGCTCGCGTTCACGGCGCTGATCCTCGTGCCGGCCATCGGCGCCTACGGCCGCACCTGGGAGAAGGCGACGGCGGTCCTGCTCTCGGTGTTCATCCTCGTCGTCCTCGTCCTGATCGGCGTGGCGATCGGGGTGCTGATCGTCTACTTCTGGCCGCAAATTACGCAGCTGCTTCCGGGAATTTGAGGCTCAGCCCCGCCTCGGGCGGGGTGGTCGCGACTACCATGCTCCGGTGAGCCCGGAGCAAGCAGAGCGCAAAACGCCTGCAAAAGGCAATACCGAGGGTCTGCTGGAACAGCTTTCGGCGGCGATCGAGTCGGGGGCCGGCCTGCCGGCCGTGACGCGCGCAGCCGGGCAGGCGCTCGGCGCCAGCTTGGCGCTGATCGACCGCTCGAGCGCGGTGCTCGGCGTGGCCGCCTCATCCCAGGCGGAGGAGAAGAAGCTGCTCTCCGGCGCCGACGACGTGGAGCGCGTTGAGCTTCGGGTCGCGGACGCGGTCGTCGGCGAGCTTCGCTTCCGGTCGCGCGGCGATGCGGCGTCGCCGGTGGTGGCGCGGATGGTGTCGACGCTGCTGGCCTTGGAGGTTGAGCGCTCGCGCTCGCCGGAATGGGCCAGCGACGAGGCGGCCTCGGCGTTCGTCCGCGCGCTGCTCAACCGCCAGGTCACGGACCGCGGGGACATCATCGCCCGGGCCGGGGAGCTCGGGGCGGCGGTCGAGCGGGGCGCCGGCGTGATCGTGGCGCGGGCTGTGCCCATGACGGCCCAGGCGGGCGACTGGCGAGGGCGGGTGCTGACGGTGGCGCTCCGGGCCGTTCGGTCGGTGGGGTCGGGTTCGGTGGGCGCGCTCGGCGAGGGCGAGACCGCCGAGGTGGTGGCGGTCGTGCCGACCGGCGAGGACGAGCAGCTCGCGCGCGCTGCGCAGGCCCTCGAGCGGGAGCTGGGCGCGGCGCTGGCCGGGTTCGGAATCACGGTGGCGCGGAGCCGCTGGACCGAGGACCCCGTCGACCTCTACCGCGCCGGCAAGGAAGCCGAGCTGGCGGCCAACGTCGCCGAGGCGGAGGGGCACACGCTGCTGGCGTTCGAGGACACGGGCGCGTACCGGCTGCTCCTGCCGGCAATGAGCGAGGACCCGGGAGAGCTGGAGAGCTTCTACCAGGAGACCCTCGCGCCGCTCGCCGCCTACGACGAGCAGTACGAGACCGAGCTTGTGAAGACCGTGGAGACCTACCTGGACAACGACGGCAACGTGGCGCAGACCGCGGCGAGCCTGTTCACCCACCGGCACACCGTTCGGTACCGCCTGGAGCGGGTGAAGGAGCTGACTGGCCACGACATCGGCTCGAGCGCGGGGCGGGAGAAGCTCAGCCTCGGTCTCAAGGCGATGCGGGTGCTGGGCATCCCGACCGCGGCGGGTCCGGCGACCGAGCCGGGGGCCGAGGGTGGCCGCGTCAGGCCGCCCGCGGAGGACTGACCGGAGGATCGCGATGGCCGGCGAGTGGATCGATGTCTCGGTGCCGGTTCGCTCGGGGATGGTCCACTGGCCCGACGACGGGCCCGTGCGCTTCGAGGCCATTTCCCGCATCTCGGAGGGCGCCGAGGCGAACGTCACGAGGCTCGACATGAGCGCGCACACCGCCACGCACATGGACGCGCCGCTTCACTTCTTCGAGGACGACCCGGGCATGGAGGCGTTCCCGCTCGAGATCGGGATGGGCAGGGCGCGCGTGATCTCGATTGAGGGCAAGGAGCCCATCGACCGCGGGCCGCTCGAGGACCTGGATATCGAGAGCGGGGAGCGCGTCCTGTTTCGCACCGTGAACTCGGAGCGTGCCTGGTGGGAGCGCGACTTCGACCCCGACTTCGTCTACGTGTCGTACGAGGCGGCCGAGCTCCTCGGTGAGATCGGGGTCGCGCTGGTCGGCGTCGACTACCTGTCCGTGGGCGGCCCCGGGGACGAGGGAGGGGACGTGCACCGCGCGCTGCTCGGCGCCGGAGCCTGGGTCGTCGAGGGCCTCGACCTGTCGGCGGTCGAGCCCGGCGACTACGAGCTGATCTGCCTGCCGATCAAGCTGGTCGGCAGCGATGGCGCTCCGGCGCGGGTCCTGCTGCGGCCGGCTGGCGGCTGAGCGTCAGCCGTCGCTGCGGCTCACGCTCGCGGCCAGCTCGCCGAGCGGGACGTCCGTGTCGGTGAGGCGGTCGCGATCGATCGTCGTCTTGGAGCGGATCAGCTCCTGGATGTCGTCGATGACGTCCCAGACGTTCACGTTCATGCCCGCCAGCACCCGGCCGTCGCGGAGCCAGAAGGCGATGAACTCGCGGGCGTCGACGTCGCCGCGGAAGACGACCTCGTCCCAGTCCGTCGCGTACCCCGCGTACTCCATGCCGACGTCGTATTGGTCGGAGAAGAAGTAGGGAATGTTCTCGTAGGGGACGTCCTTGCCGAGCATGTTGCGCGCGGCTGCCGGGCCCTGGTTGAGGGCGTTCGCCCAGTGCTCGACGCGGATGCGCTCGCCGAGGAGGGGGTGGACGGCGTTGGCGATGTCGCCGGCGGCGTAGATGCCCGGCGCGCTGGTCTCGAGGCGCTCGCTGGTGAGGACGCCGTTCTCGACCTCCAGGCCGGCGTCCTCGGCGAGCTTCGTGCGCGGCACGACGCCCACGCCGACGACGACGAAGTCGGTGTCGATCGAGCGGCCGTCGCCCGTGCGGACCGACTCGACCCTCTCGGAGCCCTCGAAAGACTCAAGAGCGGTCTCGGTGAGGAGCTCGACGCCGTGGTCGGTGTGGATGTCGCGGTAGATGGCCCCGAGCTCCCGCCCGAGCACGCGCTCCAGCGGGAGTGAGGACATCTCGAGGACGCTCACATCGCAGCCCTTGGTGCGGGCGGAGGCGGCAATCTCGGCGCCGATCCACCCGGCGCCGATCGTCACCAGCTTGCCGCCGGCCTCGATCCGCTCGGCGATCGCGTCGGAGTCGGCGACGGTGCGGAGGTAGAGGATTCCGTCGAGGTCGGATCCGGGGACGTTGAGACGGCGCGGCTCGGAGCCGGTGGCGAGGAGCAGGCGGTCGTAGCCGATGCGCTCGCCGCCGGCGATGACGACCTCGGAGGAATCGGGGTGGATCGACTCCACCTCGGTGGAGATGCGCAGGTCGATGTCGTTGGCCTCGTAGTAGTCGTCGTTGTGGACGTACGGCTTGTCCGTCGTCTCGCGGCGCAGGTAGTCCTTGGACAGCGGCGGGCGCTCATAGGGGCGCTCGGCCTCTGCGCCGAGCAGGACGACGCGGCCGTCGAAGCCCTCGTCGCGCAGCGTCTCGGCGGCCTTGGCGCCGGCGAGGCTGGCGCCAACGATCACGAATGTCTGGTCGGTCGGCGTCTGTGCCTCCTGGGTCAGGTTTGGCGCGCCGCGAGCGCGAGGAACTCCTGTCGGGTGCGGGGATCGTCGCGGACGAGGCCCCGAAGGGCGGACGTCGCGGTGAGCGTTCCGGGCTTCTGGACGCCGCGCAGGGACATGCAGAGGTGCTCGGCCTCGATCACCACGCCGACGCCCTTCGGATCGAGGTGCTCGTCGATCCAGGCTGCGATCTCGCTCGTCATCCGCTCCTGCACCTGAAGGCGCCGGGCGAACAGGTCGACGACGCGGCCGAGCTTCGACAGGCCGATAATCCGGTCGCCGGGGAGATAGCCGACATGCGCGACGCCGTGGAAGGGCAGAAGGTGGTGCTCGCAGAGGGAGCTGAATTGGATCCCGCGGGCGATCACGAGCTCGTCATAGCCCTCGTCGTTCGGGAAGGTGGTGGGGTTGAACGGCTCGGGGCTGAGCAGCTCGGCGTACGCCTTCGCGATGCGGCGGGGAGTGTCTCTCAGGCCGTCGCGCCGGGGGTCCTCGCCGAGGGCGAGCAGTAGCTCGTGGGCGGCGTCCTCGGCGCGCTCGAGGTCGATGCGGTTGCCGCTCTCGACGGCGTGGAGAAGAGCCGGGTTCACGCGGCCTCCAGCTGGAGCACGGCGCTGCATGAGCGCCCGACCGGGTCGTGCTCGTGGCGGACGGCGTGCAGGCCGCTGCCCGACCCGTCGAGGATCCCGTCGACGACGGCGTCGACGAGCTTGCACACGAGCGCGGGGCGTTCGGGGGAGATCAGCGGGCATGGGCAGCCAGTCAGGACCAGCCGCTTCCCGTCGATGCGGGCGTCGAAACCGAGGCGGGCGAGGACGCGGACCAGCTCGTCGTTCGCGTCGCCGGGGCCGGCGGCAGCGACGGCCTTGCGGCCCCAGCGGGCGCCGAGCCGCCGGAGTGCCCGCGGGTCGGGCCTAGTCGCGCCGAGGGCGGCGCCGAGCAGCTCCGCCATCGCCAGGAAGCCGTCGTCGGGGACGGTCCAGTCCTCCCGGAGGCTGAAGACGGTGCGGGGACGGCCTGGTCTGTCCGTCGGCTGCGGGCGTCGCTCGACGAAGCCGTCGGCCTCGAGGGCGCTCAGGTGGGCGCGGGCGGTGTTGGGGTGGACGCCGGCCGCCTTCGCCAGGTCCTCGAGCGAGGCGGGGCTGCTCGACGCGAGCCGGCGAACGAGCCGGGCGCGTACGGGATCAGCGACTGCATCGACCATGGAAACCATTTCCTACAAAAAATTATAGGGAATTCGCCGAGACGATGCGTTGCGGTGCCGAGGACGACGGGGCGCTGAGGGATACGCCCGAGGTCGCGAGGGGGCCGGGTCAAGTGAATCCGTGCCCGGAAAGCGGATGTGGATTCACTTGATTGGGCTGCCCCGGTCCGGTCTACGCTATGCGGGACTCTGGGGAGTCGTCCAACTGGCAGGACCCTGGTTTTTGGGGCCAGTTATCCCGGTTCGAATCCGGGCTCCCCAGCTCCGCGATTGGCCCTTTACGCACGCATAGCGCCAATAAAGCGCCAACGGGGCGGAAAGGACGCTTGCGCTGGGCGCCACCAACCGGGTAGGGCCGACCCCGGCGCTCTACGATTCCGAAGGTGAGCGGCCCGACCGTGTTGATCATGGCCGCCGGCGAGGGGACTCGGATGCGCTCGTCGGTGCCGAAGATGCTCCATCCCGTTTGCGGGCGCCCAATGGTGGCGTGGCCCGTGCTCGCCGCACGCGAGGCGGGCGCGGAGCGCGTGTGCGTGATCGTCTCGCCCGCGCGCGACCTCTCGTCCGCGCTTCCCGAGGGAACCGAGACGGTGGTGCAGACTCATTCCGACGGGACCGGCGGCGCCGTGCGCGCCGCGCTCGGCGCGATCCAGGGCTCAGAGACCGTGATCGTCATGAACGGGGACCACCCCCTGGTGACGCCCGAGGCCCTCGAGGACACCTACGGCGCGCACACCGATTCCGGCGCTGCGGCGACCGTTGTGAGCGTTGAGCGTGAGGATGCCGAGTCGCTCGGGCGCGTGGTGCGCGACGCCAACAGCGACTTCGAGCGCATCGTCGAGACCAAGTATCCGGAGGGGGTCCCGGCGGAGATCCTCGCCATCCACGAGGTCAACACGAACACCTTCGCCTTCGACGCCGAGGCGCTGGCCGACGCGCTCGGCCGCATCACCAACGACAACGCCGCCGGCGAGTACTACATCGGCGACGCGCTGCAGCTCATGCGCGAGGACGGCAAGCGCGTGATCGTCCACAAGGTCGACGACATCTCTGTGAACATCGGCGTCAACAACCGCGTCGAGCTTGCGACCGTGAACGAGATCGCCCGTCGGCGGATCAACGAACGCCACATGCTCGACGGCGTGACGATGACCGATCCCGCCTCCACCTGGATCGACGCCGACGTCGAGATCGAGCCCGACGCTGTCATCGAGCCCGGCACCACGCTCCGCGGCCGCACCCGCATCGGCGGCTCCAGCATCATCGGCCCCCACACGACGATCATCGACTCGACGGTCGGCTCCCAGGTCACTGCCCCGCACTCCTACGTCACCGGCAGCGAGATCGGCGACGCCTGCAGCGTCGGCCCGTTCGCCTACCTGCGGCCCGGCACCGTGCTCGCCGAGAGGGCGAAGGCCGGCACCTTCGTCGAGCTCAAGAACTCGAAGATCGGCCGGGGGACGAAGGTGCCGCACCTGTCGTACATCGGCGACGCGGACGTCGGCGACGAGACGAACCTCGGCGCGGCGACGATCACCGCCAATTACGACGGATTCCGCAAACACCGCACGAAGATCGGGCACGGAGTGCACACATCCGTTGACACGACCCTGGTCGCTCCGGTAAGCATCGGCGACGGGGCCTACACTGGCGCCAACTCAGCGATCACCGAGGACGTGCCGCCCGGCGCCCTGGGGATCGCGAGGCCCAAACAGGAGAACGTCGAGGGCTACGCCGACAAGAAGGCGCGCGAGGAAGCTGGAGAGGAAGACACGGAGGACTCGTGACCACCATCGAGGAACGCCCAGCGATGCTCAGCTCGATCCCGCAGGAGTACACGAAGCGCCTGATGGTCTTCGGCGGGCGCGCGTCGATGGAGCTCGCCGCCAAGATCGCGACGAAGCTCGACGTCGACCTCGGCAAGGTGAAGCTCCAGACATTTGCCGACGGCGAGGTGTACTGCCGCTACGAGGAATCGATCCGCGGCGCCGACGTCTTCCTGGTGCAGTCCACCGCCGCCAACGAGGCGCACGGCATGACGCCGAACGACTCGCTGGCCGAGCTCCTGATGATGATCGACGCCGCCCAGGGCGCGTCGGCGCACCGCATCATCGCCGTCATGCCCTGGTACGGCTACGCCCGCCAGGACAAGAAGTCCGAGCCGCGCGAGCCGATCTCGGCGCGCGTCGTCGCCAAGTGCCTCGAGGCGGTCGGCGTCGACCGGGTGCTGACCATGGACCTCCATTCCGGCCAGATCCAGGGCTTCTTCGAGGTCCCCGTCGACCACATGACCGCGATGCCGATGCTCACCCAGTGGTTCATGGACCAGGCGTTCAGCGAGGACCTCGTGATCGTCTCCCCGGATGCGGGCCGGGTGAAGGTGGCCCGCAACTTCGCCCGCAAGGTCGGCGTCCACTGGGCGGTCATGGAGAAGGAGCGCCCGGCGCAGCAGGTCGCCGAGATCGGCTACGTGGTCGGCGACGTCCGGGGCAAGACCGCGGTGCTCGTCGACGACATGATCGACACGGCGGGCACTCTCTGCGCGGCCGCCAACACCGTGCGGGAAGAGGGTGCCGCCCGCGTCATCGCGACCGCGACGCACGGCGTCTTCTCCGGCCCCGCCTACGAGCGCCTCGCTTTCGAGAACTCACAGATCGAGCGCATCATCGTCACCGACACCATCCCGCTCCGCCCCGGCGCGCCGGACAACATCACCGTGCTCCCGACCGCGCCGGTGCTGGCCGACTCGATCCGCCGGATCTTCGCCGACGACTCCGTCAGTGAGATCTTCGCCGGCGAAAACCAGCTGTTCTAAGGCGCCGGCCGACTCGCCCTTGACGCCGCTGCTGTCGGAGATCGGGCTTCCCCTTGACGTGATCGGCGCCGCCCTGCTTGCGTTCGGCCTCTTCCGGCCGAGCAAGCCGCATTACCCGGGCTGGCAGCGCTCGCCGTGGGAGGCGAGCGAGGACCAGGCGTACGGCGCGGTAGGCTTCTTTTTCCTGGCCTGCGGATTCCTCCTGCAGGCCCTGTCCAACCTCGGCCTCGGGAAGGTTCCGGAGACCCCGGCGGCGGACATCGCCCCGGTGATCGCGCTCCTTGTCGGCACCTTTCTCGCGTACGTGCTCTACGGCGTCGTCTACATTTGGCGCTTCCCGCACGAGTACAGGAGAACTCGCGAGGACGCCCCGCCGATTCACCGCCGGCGCCAGGGCCTGCGGTTCTGGGCGTTCGCCGAGGAGTAGCCGGCCCCCCAAGGCGCGGGTCAGAAGATGACGCCGAGGATGATGAGCGCGCCGACAATGGCCGCCACGGCACCGACAATCCCAAGCAGCAGGAAGGCGACCGACTTCCCCCAGCTGTCCCACCAACTCTGGTGGTAGTGGCTTCGGTCCTCCTGACTCACCGTGTCCGAATGCTACGCCCGGGCCAGGCGCGTTTCCGGCTCAGACGCCAAAGTCGGAGATCTTCCACTCGTCCCTGACCAGGAACAGGTGGAAGGTCGTCGACCGCGTGCCCTTCTCACCCGGTGAGCTCAGGCTGGCGTCCACGACCGCCTGATTGCCGCTCACCCGCGCGTCGGCGATCTTGGTGATCCTGGTGCCGGCGAGCTGGTCGCCGAGGAACGCCTTCAGGATCTCGTCGCAGCCCTTCAGTCCCTCTCGTGCCGCGATGCTCCCCGCGCGCTGCTCGATCGTCCGCTGCTCCTCCTCGGTCAGCTGGTCGCAGGCGGTCCTGAAGTCCCGGTGCTGGGCCGCTGCGAAGAACCCCACCACCGCGTCCTGGGCGCGCTGCGCCTCGCTCGGAGGGTTGGAGAACGGCCCCACGTCGGCGATCGCGAGGGCGACGACGACGATCCCCGCCAGCAGGATGACCGCGGCGATCCGGCGGCGGGCGGCCTCCGACAGATTGCCCATGGGCGGAAGCTAGCCAGCGGGGCCGGCTGATGACGCAGTTGGCCGCGGGCGGTGGCTCAGCGCCTGCTGACGGTCACCGACTCGCCCGTGGCATTGCAAGCGGCCGCGACGGCCTTGTTGCGGAAATCCCCGGCGTACGAGGCCCGCCAACGGTAGGTGCCGGCGGCCTTCGGAGTGAAGTCGGCCGATCGGTAGGCGCCGTTGCCGGACACCGTCCTAGTGGCATGGAACACCGGCGCGCGCGAACAGGTCGGATCGTTCGGGCCGTAGAGCCGGAAGGTGAGCATCCCTGCGGGCTTGTAGCCACGGGTAATCGCGGCCGTGTCGTGGACCTTGCCGCCGAGGGCGATCCCGCTGGATGCGGTCGTCGCGAGCTTCGGGCTTGCCTTCACGGCCGTCACCGACTCGTTCGCGGCCCCGCAGGCGCCGGCGACGGAGTGGTTCGCGGCGTCGCCGGAATAGATGGCCCGCCACCGATAGGTGCCGGGTTTGGTCGGCGTGTAATTGCTCGAGACGTAGTCGTCGTTGCCGGACACTGACTTCACCGAGTGGAACAGTGGGAGCTGCGAACAGGTCGTATCGCCGGGCCGGTAGAGGCGGAAGGTGATCTGACCGGTCGCGCTGAAGCCGGACGCCAGGGAGGCCGTGTCGTGGACCGTCCGGCCGACGGGAACGCCATGCGACGCCATGGTCGAGATTGTCGGCGACGCGGCCACCCACGTCACCGTCGCGTGCTTGACGTTGTCGCAGGCGCTGTCGTTGTTGGGGTCGTAGCAGGCCGTCACGGTGTCGGTGCCGGGATTCGTGCCCATGTACCCGAAGTCGGACTCGTTCGGGGTGTTGTTGGTCACGTCGACGGGGCCGACCGAGTTCGCGCCGCTCACCGTCCAGCGGACGCGGCTCGGCGTGATGCCGCCCGTCAGGAAGAAGTTGGCGGCGAGGTTCTGCGTATCGCCGACCGTCTTGTTCAGGGTCTTGAACGGGTTGACGCTCATCTTCGGATCGGTGGGAGAGATGACGTTCGCGGTGGCCGTCACCGGGTCCAGCGGTCCCAACGTCGCCGTGAGGGTCACCTGACCGAGAGCGATGGCGGTGTACGTGATGGGGACGGTGGTCTGTCCCGTGGGGATCGTGACGCCGCCGCCGTCGACGGTGAGCTTCGTGCCATCGCTCGAGGCGATCGCGACGAACGTGTTGTTGGACACCGGTCCGCCGTCCTCGGTCACGACCACCTGCGCCGGCGTCGGGGCGCTGGGGACACCCGTCTCGCCCGGATACGCGTCGAACTCGTTCGGCTCGATCGCGAGGGTGAAGGTCACGGCGGCCGCGGGAGCGGCGAGAACAAGCGCCGCCAGCGCACACGCCGTCGCGAGGATCCCAATCGTTGCCTTGCTCACCGACACCCGCGATCGCCTCCGTCCCTGGCGCCCGACAGCCTTCCTGATCGTGTGGCCATTATCCGCCTCCGGGGCGGGCCGTCCAGTGGATGTCAGGATCCAGACGCAAGCGCCTGGACACATGGACGACTACCCTCCCCCGGCCGTGAAGCGAATCGGCCACAAGGGCGCGGACCTGATCCGGCCGGGGAACACGCTCGAGAGCTTCGAGGCCGCCGTCGACGCCGGCGCCGAGATGATCGAGCTCGACGTCCTGCGACCCAAGGCCGAGTTCCGGGACGGCGCCGACTGGCGTCGGGCCACCGCCGGCCCGCCCCCGCCGCCGACGGCGCCCCGCCGCTGCTTGTGGCCCACGACTGGGGCGACGCCGCGCGGCGCAGCCCGATGCGGTTCGACGAGGCCATGGACGCCTTCACGCGCCCACCGCTCGACGGCGTCGCGATCGACCTCGACCTGAAGATCGCTGGCCGGGAGAACGAGGTCGTCGCCGCGCTCGGCGAGCGGAACCTCGTCAACCGGGCCTCGATCTCGACGATGGAGGTGTCGAGCCTCACCGCGCTCAAGGAGCTCGACTCGGGCGTCGTCACGGGGTGGACCCTCCCCAAGGTCACGCGCGATTGGAACTCGATGCCGTGGGCGCGGCCGCTCGTCGCCGGTGCTCTGATCTCGATGCGGGCGCGGCTCCCCGGCGTCGTGCGGCGGAGCGCCCCGGAGCTCGGCGTCAGCGCCATCTGGGCGTACCACCCGGTGGTGACCCAACGACTGGTCGACCAGTGCCACGAGCAGGGCCTCGAGCTGATCGCGTGGACCGTTGATGAGCTGCCGCGGATGCGGACCCTCGCGGCGCTCGACGTGGACGGGATCTGCACGAACGATCCGCGCCTGTTCGACCGGCTCTGAGCCGCGCCGGGTCCACCGGCGGCCCGGATAAAGTCCGCTCCGTGCCGTTCGGCCTGTCCCACCACATGCACGCGAGGTCGGCGCGGCACCTTCACGCGGCGCGAAGGAGGCGGGCGTGGCCCCGTCCACCACCGCGGCGGCCGCCAATCCGGACAAGATGGCCCCGGGCACGGTGATGGCCCTGGTCGCGATGGGCCTCGGCGTCATCGTCATCGCGAACGACTTCACGGCGCTGAACGTCGCCCTGCCCGCGATCGAGGGCGACTTCAACGTCGACCTCGGAACCGCCCAGTGGGTGATCAACGCCTACTGCCTGGTCTTCGGCATGGCCATCGTCACCGGCGGCCGCCTCGCCGACCTGTTCGGGCGCCGGCGCGCGTTCTTCGTCGGCTCGGCCCTCTTCGCGGCCTTCTCGCTGCTCGGGGGGCTGGCGCCGAACGCCATCTTCCTGATCATCATGCGCGTGGGAATGGGGCTCGGCGCCGCCCTCATGTGGCCGGCCATCCTGGGAATGACCTACGCCGCCCTGCCGGAGTCGAAGGCGGGGCTCGCGGGCGGGCTCATCCTCGGCGCGGCGGGATTGGGGAACGCCATGGGGCCGCTGCTGGGCGGCGTCCTGACGGACGAGCTCTCGTGGCGCTGGATCTTCTTCCTCAACGTGCCGATCGCGATCATCGCCGTCCTCGTGACCTGGGCCAAGGTCCACCAGCCGCGGCCCGAGGTCGAGGACGAGCGAATCGACTACTCGGGGATCGCAACCCTCTCGGCCGGGCTGTTCCTCATCCTGCTGGCGTTCGACCAGGCGGCGGACTGGGGATTCGGCAGCCCGGCGGTGATCGGGATGTTCGTCGTGGCGGGACTGCTGCTCACCTCGTTCGCATTCATCGAGCCGCGGATGAAGAAGAGCGCGCTGATCCCAATGGACGTGTTCCGCACGACCGAGTTCCGAAACGCGTGCATCACGGTCACGCTCATGTCGGCGGTCTTCTTCGTCACCGTGCTCTACGGGCCGCAGTTCATGGAGAAGATCCTCGGCTACTCCGCCCTGAAGGCCGGCGTGGGAATGCTGCCGATGCTCGCCACGTTCGCGATCACGTCGTTCATCGCCGGGCCGCTGTACGGACGCCTGGGGCCGAAGGTCACCATCACAGCCGGCGCCGTCGGCCTCACCCTCGGGCCATTCCTTCTGTCGATGGTCGACGCGGGCTCGAGCTACACCTCGCTGATCGCCGGGTTCGCGCTGACCGGGCTTGGAGCCGGCCTCTTCTACCCCTCGGTCACGACGGCGGGCGTCACAGCGCTCGACCCCTCGCGCACGAGCCTCGCGGGCGGCCTGGTCTACATGTGCCAGATCGCCGGCGGCGCAATCGGGGTCGCGATCACCACGACGATCTTCACGATCACCTCCGAGAACGACCTCGACTCGAAGGCGACGACGGCCCTCCACGGCCACCAGCTGACAGATCACCAGGTCGCCGTGCTTCACGGGCAGCTGGCCGGAACCGACGCCGCGAAGCACGCGCTGAATCAGCTTCCCCAGTCGGCTCAGAACGTGGTCGTGCCGATCATCAAGGACTCGTTCGCCGTCGGCGTGCAGGCGGGCTTCCGGTTCGTGGCCATCGCCGCCGTCCTGGGCCTCCTGATCTCGCTGTTCTTCGTGGGCGGCCGTCTGCTGCCGCAGCGTACGGCCACGGCTGAGCGCGCAGGCGCCTGAGACTGGCTGAACAACCGGTTTCCGGGGGTCCTCCGATCGGCTGATCCGACGTTCCTCCGATCGAATGAGCGAGATTCATCCTCAATAACCGTCGATCGGAGGATTGGAGAATCCGGCCGTAACGCCCATCATGTCGGTGGCCGGTCGGTAGCCAGGAGGGAGGCAGGGCCCTCCGGCTACTACTCGTTTTTGCCAAGGGCCCTCATCCGGCAGGGTGTGCGTCCAGGGCCTGTCTCGCAGGGGGAGGCAGGCCCTAGGCCCTGCCTGCAAGTCCCGGCGCGCGCCGCTCGCCGCGCTCCTCGAAATACGCCCACTCGAGCTCACCCAGCTCGGTGGCCGGCGGGTCCCCGTAGATCCATTCGCGCGAGATCCGATGCCAGTTGCGGCAGGCGCGCAGCTGGGCGAGGACGGCAAGCACCCCGGTCTCCATCCGGCGGCCCATCAGCTCGTCGGCGGGGAGGTTCTCGCGCCGCATGAGGTCGTAGTACTCGGAGCGGGGGTCCGACGTCGACTCGATGACCTTCATCACGCGCTCCGGCGTGAGCTCGACGTCGCGGTCCTCCATGTACCAGCCGCCGACGACCATCACGTGCTCCATCAGGCGCTCCGCGTCGAACTTGGACGGATTCTTGACGAAGCCGAGCTCGTGCAGCGCCTCGCGCAGGGCCTCGGGATCTCGCCGTGCCGCGGCGTCGATCGCCCGCTGCTCGAGCTCGATCTGCTCGGCGTCGAGCCGCTTGGTCATGCCGAAGTCGAGGAACGCCACTCGCCCGTCCTCCATGAGGATGTAGTTGCCCGGGTGGGCGTCGGCGTTGAACATCTGCAGGTGGTAGATCGAGCCGAAGCAGAAGCGGAAGACGATCTCGCCGAAGCGGTTCTTCTCCTCTTGCGAGCGCTGCTTGACGTCCTCGAAGCCCGCGCCCTCGACGTACTCGGTCACCAGCACCCGGCGCCGCGACAGCCGCGTGATCACGTCCGGCACGTGGATGAACGGGTGGCCGCGGTAGGCGCGGGCGAAGCTCCGGTGGCTTTGGGCCTCGTACTCGTAGTCGAGCTCCTCCATCACGCGCAGGCGCAGCTCCGCTGCCACCGCCTTCGCGTCGAGGCCCGGGGCGATCGCCCGCGCCAGCCGCATGATCATGCCGGCGTTGCGCAGGTCAGATTCGAGGGCCTCCGCGACGCCCGGGTACTGGATCTTCACCGCCACGGGACGCCCGTCGGTGAGGGTCGCGCGGTGCACCTGGCCGATCGACGCGGCTGCGAACGCCTCCTCCTCGATGTTCTCGAACATCTCGTCGAGTGGCTCGCCCAGGTACTCCTCGTCCAGCACCTTGCTCACCTTGTCCCAGGGCATGGCAGGAGCCGACGTCCGCAGCTTGGCGAGCTGATCCTGGTAGAGCTCCGCGTATCGGGCGGCAGGAACTCGGTGTCGATGAACGAGGCGAGCTGGCCGATCTTCATCGCCGCGCCCTTCATCTCGCCGAGGGTGGACGCCATCTTCAGGGCCGTCTCGAGATGCCTGCCCTCGAGCGCCTGCTCCGCCTTCTCGCTCCCGCGGGCCACGTTGGCGGCCTTGGTCCCGGCGTAGCGCGTGGCCTGCGTGCCCATCGCGGTGCCGAGCTTCGCCGAGCGCCGAATCCTGCCCTTCGGGATCTTGTCCTCCGCCATGCCCTCAGGGTAGGCGGTGGGCCTTGCCTGGGTGGGAGTCTCGCCGCGGTCGGATCAGGTCGTGTAGGGAAGCCCCCCAGGTTGGGCTGACGTTCTGGGGAATCTGGGCGTCTTTCCTGACACGGCCTCCAACGATTGTCGGAAAACGGCGAAATAGCCGCCGTTTCTCGACAATCGTCGTGAACCTCGGTCGGGGACCTGCCCTACTTGCCCAATCCAGGCCGGCGGCGGCGAAGGCGCCCGGGTTCGCCGCAACGTTGCGCGGATCCCAGGCCCTTGTCTATCCTCAACGCCTCATGGCTTCGGACCGCGCAACGCTCAACGTCTCCGATCGCACCGAGTTCGGGTCTCGCACGACCCGGCGGCTGCGGCGTGACGGGCTCGTCCCCGGCGTTCTCTACGGCGGCGGCAAGGACGCGCGTCATTTCCAGGTCGCCGAGCGTGAGGCCCGCACCGTCCTGCTGCACGGTGGGGCGCTGATCGACGTGAAGTTCGACGGCTCCGGCACGACCCCCGTGGTCATCAAGGAGGAGCAGCGCGATCCCGTCCGTGGCGGATTGCTCCACCTCGACCTGCTCGAGGTGAAGCTCGACGAGGCGATCGAGGCCGAGGTCACGATCGAGCTGCTGGGCACCGAGGAGGCGCCCGGCGTGAAGGAGGGCGGCGTGCTCGAGCACGTGACCCACCAGATCACGATCGAGGCCCTGCCGACCGCGATCCCCGACAGCATCCCCGCCGACGTCTCCGGCATGTCCATCGGCGACACGCTCCAGCTCAGCGGCGTCGTGCCTCCCGAGGGCGTCACCTTCGCTCTCGGCGAGGGCGTCGATGCCGACGAGGTGACGATCGCGACGCTATCGCCGCCTCGCGTCGAGGAGGAGCCCGAGCCCGAGGTCGAGGGGGAGGCCGAGCTCGTCGGCGAGGAGGGCGAGGTGCCCGAGGGCGAGGAAGCCCCCGAGGGCGAGGCCCCGGCGGAGGGCGACGCTCCCGCCGAGGGCGCCGACTCCGAAGGGGAGTAGCGCCCCCTGTCGCTGCTTGGCCGGCTGCGACGCGGCCGAGCCGCTTTGGACACCGACGCATCCGGCGCGGACGAGCGTGTGCTCGTCGTCGGCCTCGGCAACCCGGGCTCGCGGTACGACCGCAGCCGCCACAACATCGGCTTCGAGGTCGCGGCTGCGCTCGAGCGCCGGTGGGACCTGGCGCGCCCGAAGGAGCGCTTTCGAGGCCTGATCGCCGAAGGGCGGGCCGGCGCCGGAGGCCCGCGCGTGGCGGTCCTCCGGCCGCAGACCTACATGAACGACTCCGGCACCGCCGCCGGCCCGGCGCGCGGTTCGCTCAAGGTCCCGCTCGAGAACACGATCGTCGTCCACGACGAGATCGACCTCCCGTTCGGCGAGATCCGCACCCGGCTCGGGGGCGGGCTGGCCGGCCACAATGGGCTGAAGAGCATCGCCCAGGGATTCGGGGGACCGGACTTCTGGCGGGTTCGCGTGGGCGTCGGCCGCCCCGACTCGACGGACCCTGACGTGGTCGCGCGCTACGTGCTCTCGCGCTTCTCCGAGCCGGACGACGAGGTGATCGGGCTGATCGAGCGCGCCACGGAGCACACCGAGCGGCTGGTCCAGGAGATCGTCTCCGAGGACTCCAACCCGCTCGGTGAGGTGATCGATTGACCGACGCGCTG
>CAVQCK010000024.1:0-230423 GCA_963710955.1 uncultured Actinomycetes bacterium
GACGAAGACGTCATGCGGCAGTTCTTCACCGTCGCCCTCGATCGCAAGCAGGATCCGCTCGACGCCGGCGGCCCAGCCGATCGCCGGCGTTCGCGGGCCGCCGAACAGCGCGATCAGCTCGTCGTAGCGACCACCGCCGGCGACCTGGGACTGGGCGCCGAGGCGGGCGCTGTGGAATTCGAAAACGGTGCGCGTGTAGTAGTCGAGCCCGCGCACGATGGTCGGATCGACCTCGTAGGGGACGCCCGCCTGGTCGAGCAGCCGCTTGACGGTCTCGAAGTGCTCGGCGTCCTCATCATCAAGGTGATCGAGCATCTTCGGGGCCTCGGCCATGACCTCCTGTGTCGCCGGGTCCTTGGAGTCAAAGGCGCGCAGCGGGTTCTCGTCGATCCGCTCGCGCACGTCGGGGTCAAGCCCGTCCTCGTGCTCGCGCAGGTAGGCGATGAGCTCGTTCCGGTAGGCGCCGCGCGACTCGAGCGACCCCAGGCTGCTGACCTTGAGGGCCAGCTCCGGGACCTCGACGGCCCTCAACATCTCGTCGAGGAGCACGATCAACTCGGCGTCGACGAGCGGCGAGTCGGAGCCGATCACCTCGGCGTCGAGCTGGGAGAACTGGCGAAAGCGGCCGGCCTGCGGGCGCTCGTGGCGAAAGAGCGGGCCGTACCACCAGAGCTTCACCGGCTGCGGCAGCTTCTGCATGCCGTGCTCGATGTACGCCCTGGCGATGGACGCGGTCGCCTCCGGCCGCAGGGTGATGCTGCGCCCGCCCTTGTCCTCGAAGGTGAACATCTCCTTGCGAACGATGTCCGTCGAGCCACCCACGCCGCGCGCGAAGAGCTCCGTGTCCTCGAAGACCGGCGTCTCGATCCGCCTGTAGCCGGCGCGCTCGAGGATCTCGCGCGCAGCCTGCTCGACCCGCGCCCGCGCGGCCGCATCCGCCGGAAGCGCATCGGCGGTGCCCCGGGGAGCCTGGAACCGGTCGGCCACAGCTAATGCGGCGGCTTCGCCGCCTGACCTGCCTGACTCGTCGCTAAGCGCTCCTCGACCCACACACCCGCCAGACTATTTGCTGGCCGTGCGGCCCGGCCCTACCGGGCGAGCTCGGCCAGGAACGAGTTTGTGGCGCGCTCGGCGCCGAGCGTTGTGATGCCCATGTGCCCCGGATAGACCGTCGTCTCCTCGGGATAGGAGTCGACGAGCCCGCGGATGCTCTCGAGCAGCGTCCCCCAGTCTCCACCCGGCAGATCGGTGCGCCCGACGGAGCCCTGGAACAGGACGTCCCCGGAGAAGAGCGCCCCCTCGTCGGGGATCGCGTAGGTCACGTGACCGGGGCTGTGGCCGGGGGTGAAGATGACGTCGATCTCGAGCCCAGCCAGCGACAGGTGCTCGCCGCCGGCGACGGTCTCATCGGCGTCGTAGCTCTCGAACGGCCCGAATCCCGGCCAGGGGACGTAGGACATGATGTCCGCGAGCACGGGCACCTCGATCTGCGGGCACCAGACCGGCGCCCCCGTGGCCTCGGCCACCGGTGCCACGGCCCCGATGTGGTCGAAGTGGCAATGGGTGACGAGGATCCCGTCGATCGTCACCCCGAGCGAGTCGACGGCCTCGAGCAGCCGCTCCGGCTCGTCGCCCGGGTCGACGATCACACCGTGATCGGCTCCGTCGCGGCGCGCGATGTAGCAGTTCTCGGCCACCTGGCCGACGGTGAAGGAGCGAACGTCCATGCGCTCAGGGTATCCGGGCACCGGGATAACTCACCAATGGCCGCCAGAGCCGAGAGCGCTTGGTGCATTAACGGCGTATATGAGGGTCAAGTCACCAACGGAGGCGGCGGGCGCCGGCGGTTGGTGAGTTGTCGACCTTCGCAGTACGGGCTGCTCCCTACTTGCCCATCGTTGGCCCAGGGCTCACCCCTACGACCGTGCCTTCCGCTCCTCCGCCTGGCGCTGCTTGGCGCGGAGGCGGCGCTTGTACATGAAGCCGTCGATCGCGTGCCCAAGCGGGATGTAGATGAGCATCATCAGTACGGACAGCAGCAGCGCGGCAACCACCGGCCGCTGGAAGATCAGGATCAGGAGGACGAAGAAGATCGCCGCGCCGAATGCGGCCCGCCCGAGGGCGCCGGTCCAGGTCGGCGGCGAGTCGATGCGCTTCTGGCCCGTTTGCTTCCGGGCGCGGGCGCGGGCCTCCTCGCGGCTCCGCGGCCGCCCGGCGCTGGCGCGACGGTCGATGCTCCCGCCCTGAGTCCCGCGGTGCTTCCTGCGGCGCTTCTTCGTGGTCCGGGCCACGCCCTGAAACTTATTCGACGGCGGCTCGAACCCGGCCGGCTGCGCCGATTGTTCGCTGGCTGACTCGTCCGGTTTGCGACAAGTTGCGGCGGGCATCGGTCGCTTGACAGCTCAATAGCCACCGAAGTCCGGCGCGCGCCCGCCGGGGGCTCGCCGGGTTAGGGGAAGGAGAGTCGATGGAGAGTGCAACCGTCTCCACCCGCGCGCGCATCGGGAACCATCCCGACGCCGACCCGACCGCATCCGCGCTATCGCGACTCGGGTGGATTCCGGCCGATCCGGCCCCCTTGGGTCTCGCGGGGTTTGCGATGACCACCTTCGTGCTGAGCATGTTCAACGCTCAGCTCGTGGGCTCCGGAGGGGAACCCGTGGTCCTCGGACTCGCGCTCGCCTACGGAGGATTGGCGCAGCTTCTCGCAGGGATGTGGGAGTTCCGCACCGGCAACACGTTCGGTGCGGTGGCCTTCACGTCGTTCGGGGCCTTCTGGCTCTCGTTCGCCGTGCTGGTCGCGGTCTTTGCACCCCAGATCCCAGCGGCCAGCGCCGGCTCCGCCGTTGGGCTCTACCTGTGGGCATGGGCGATCTTCACGACGTACATGTTGATCGCCTCGCTCCGCACGACCGGCGCAGTCGCGCTGGTCTTCCTGCTGCTGTCGGTGACATTCATCCTGCTGGCGGCGGGCAATTCCGGCGATAACACCGACGTGATCAAGTGGGGCGGCTACATCGGCCTCGCGACCGCCGTGGCCGCGTGGTACGCGTCGTTCGCTGCCGTCGTCAACTCGACGTTCAAGCGGACGGTCCTTCCGGTCTTCCCGCTTGCGCGCGAGTGATCGAACCCACTGGGATGGAACGGCAGCCGGCGCGGCTCAGGGTCGCGCCGGCCCCGCCGTTGCCGGAGCGGTATGAATCCGTAGGTACAGACGCTTAATGAGGCGAGGAGAGAGAGATGGCAACGCACGTAGCCGACGCAGATCAGCTCGAGCGCGAGCTCGCTGAGCTCCTCGAGGTAGAGAAGTTTCCGCCCCCGGAGAGCTTCCGGGAGAAGGCCCTGGTCAACGACGACTCGCTCTACGAGGAGGCCGAGCGCGACTTCCAGGCATTCTGGGCGAGCCAGGCCACGGAGCTCGTGGACTGGTTCACCGAGCCCCAGCAGGTCCTGAACGACTCGAATCCGCCGTTCTACAAATGGTTCGAGGACGGCAAGCTGAACGTCTCCCACAACTGTCTCGACCGGCACGTCGAGGCCGGGAACGGCGACAAGGTCGCCTTCCACTGGCGCGGCGAGGAGGGCGAGGAGCGGGAGATCACCTACGCCGAGCTCCTCGGCGAGGTCCAGCGCTTCGCCAATGCCCTCAAGGACCGGGGCATCGGGAAGGGCGACATCGTCGGGATCTACCTCCCGATGATCCCCGAGGTCGCCGTGGCGATGCTGGCCTGCGCCCGCATCGGCGCACCGCACAACGTCGTCTTCGGCGGCTTCTCGCCGGACGCGGTGAAGGAGCGCATGGAGTTTGCGAACGCGAAGGCGCTGGTCACCGTCGACGGCGCGCGCCGCAAGGGCAAGACGGCGCCGATCAAGTCGGCCGTCGACGAGAAGATCGGCGACGTCTCCTCGATCGAGACGATCTTCGTCGTCAAGGCGACCGGTGCCGACTGCGAGATGCAGGAGGGGCGCGACGTCTGGTACCACGAGGCACTCCAGGCGGCGGACCCGGACTGCGAGCCGGAGCAGCTCGACGCCGAGCACCCGCTCTTCGTTCTCTACACGTCGGGCTCGACGGCGAAGCCGAAGGGCGTCCTCCACACGACGGGCGGCTACCTCCTCGGCGTCAGCTTCACGCACAAGTACGTCTTCGACCTGAAGCCGGACGAGGACGTCTACTGGTGCGCTGCCGACGTCGGCTGGGTCACCGGCCACAGCTACATCGTCTACGGGCCGCTCTCGAACGGCGCGACCAGCGTCATGTACGAGGGGGCGCCGGACTATCCCGACAAGGACGTGTGGTGGGACATCGTCGAGCGTTACGGCGTGACGATCATGTACACGGCCCCGACCGCGATCCGCGCCTGCATCAAGTGGGGCACGGAGTACCCGGGCGCGCACGACCTCTCTTCGCTGCGCCTCCTCGGGTCCGTCGGCGAGCCGATCAACCCGAAGGCCTGGCTCTGGTACCACAAGGTGATCGGCGGCGAGCGCTGCCCGATCGTCGACACGTGGTGGCAGACCGAGACGGGGCACATCCTCATCAGCCCGCTCCCCGGCGTCACCGAGACCAAGCCGGGCTCGGCGACCAGGCCGCTGCCGGGCATCGACGCCGCCGTGGTCGACGAGGAGGGCAATGAGGTCGACGACCCGAACCAGCAGGGCCTGCTGACCATGCGCCGGCCCTGGCCGGGCATGCTCCGCACGCTCTACCAGGAGGACGATCGGTTCGTCGACACCTACTACGCCAGATTCGGCGAGACGACCTACTTCGTGGGCGATGCAGCCCGCAAGGACGAGGACTCCTACTTCTGGGTCCTCGGGCGCGTGGACGACGTCATCAACGTCTCGGGCCACCGCATGTCGACGGCGGAGATCGAGTCGGCCGTCGTCTCCTACAAGAAGGTCGCGGAGTGCGCCGTGATCGGTCAGACGGACGAGGACACCGGGCAGGCGATCTGCGCCTTTGTGACCCTCGAGGGCGACATCGAGGGCACCGACGAGGTCGCGGCCGAGATCCGCGACCACGTCGCGCGGCGCATCTCCAAGATCGCCCGGCCCAGTCGGATCATCTGGACCGGCGACCTGCCGAAGACCCGGTCCGGGAAGATCATGCGCCGTCTCCTGCGGGACATCGCCGACGGCCGAGAGCTCGGCGACGTCACCACGCTGCGCGATCCCGCGATCATGGAGCAGCTCGAGGGGAAGGTGAAGGAGCGCCAGGCGGGCGACGCGAGCGGGTAGCCGCCTAGACCCGCACCCGGCGTTCGATCACGTGCTTGGCCGGATCGAAGCCGGCGATGCGCAGCGCATCGGGCCAGCCGTCAAGCGCCCGCTCCGGAACGAGACCGACGATCTCGGCGCCGACGGGGCGCGCGCCGTGAGGGCCGGCGAGCTCGCGGATTCGCATGGCGACGATCGCGAGCGGCACCGTGGCGGGGTCGTGGATGTTGGTGGAGACCTGGGTGCGGCCGTTGCCGAGGTCGATGCCGATCGCCCGCACGCCCTCGAGGCCGCCGCCGGCCTCGCGCAGGCGGGAGGCAACCTCCTTCGCCGCGGCGATGTCCGCCCCCGCGAGCTCGACGTTGAACGCAGCGAGCGGCGGGCGTGCGGTGACCAGCGTGGCGCCGGCGGTGGGATGAAGCTCGGTCGGCCCGAAGTCGGGCCGCAGCTCGCCGCCCTCGACCCTGCGCGTGAGCTCGACGAGCCCCCCGGCGCGGAAGAACGCCCGCTCGCGATGGCTCTCATGCGGGGCGAGCTCGCCGTAGAGGAAGACCGGGACGCCGGCCTCGGCGCCGATTCCGCGTGCGGCTGCGAGGGCCTCGTTCCGCGCGGCCGCGTGATCGTCCTCCTGCAGCCAGACGACCGGGCAGACGTCGAGGGCACCGATGCGCGGGTGCGCGCCGTCCTGCTTCGACATATCGATGGCGTCCACGCATGCCCGGGCGCCGTTCACTAGGGCGGCCGCCAGCGAGCCGGCCGGCCCGCTCAGAGTCAGAACCGTGCGGTTGTGGACCGCGTCCGAGTGCGTGTCCAGGAGCGCAGCGCCCGTCGCGAACGCCGTCGAGATGGCCTCGATTCGGCGCTCGTCGCGCCCCTCGGAGAAGTTGGGGACCGCGAGGAGCATGCGGGCGATCGGCGCCCTAGACGAGCAGCTGGCCGTCGCGGATGACCTCGCGGCCGTCCACGGTCAGGGTCGGCTTCATCACGACGCAGTCGAGATGGACCGGCACCTGGATCTCGCCGCCGATCCCGGCTGAGGCCCCGAAGGCGACGTGCACGGTGCCCAGCAGCTTCTCGTCCTCGAGCAGCTCGCCGCTGAGGATCGCCTTCTCGTTGGTCCCGATGCCGAGCTCCGCGACGCGTGTGCCATCCGGTCCCGCCGCCGTGAGCTGCCTCATCAGCTCCGCCCCCATCTCACCGGTCGCGTCGACCAGCGCGCCGTCCTCGATCGTGAGCTCGACCGGCTTCTCGGGGATCCCGATCGAGGCGATCACACCGTCGACGACCAGCTTTCCGCTGCCGGAGTCGTGATGGGGCGAGATGAAACCCTCTCCGCACGGGAGGTTGCCGAAGGCGCCCGGCTCGCCGAGCTCGCCGGCGTCGGGAATCCCGGCGCGCCCCTCCAGGTTGAGCTTCAGGTCCGATCCCCGGGCAGAGGTGATGCGCGCTTCGCTTCCGGCGGTGAGCAGGTCGGCGAGGACGTTTCCGCGGCGCCGCAGCTCGTCCATGTCCGCGCTCATGACCCGGGCGAGCATCTCCTCGGTCGCCCCGGGGAGCGTCGCCGCCCGGGCGCCGGCGTCGGTGGCGGCCTTCCGCGCGGCCGTGTGCGAGAGCGACTGGACGGTCGGCACGAGCAGGACGTCGGCCGTGAGCATCGCCGCGGCGACACTCTCCGGCGGCTCTTCGCCATGCTGCTCGCGCTCGGCCATCATCGTGAGCACGGCCTCGGCGCCAACGCCCTCGGCCCCCGCTCGCAGCCGCTCGGCGAGGCTCTCGGTAGCGGGATTGCAGACGACGACCACGTCCTCCCCTGCCTTCACCGCCAGACAGTCCTCGATCACGGCCTTCACAGCCCGCTCCAGGTCGCTCATCGCGCCGGAGCCTAGAGGCTGGCGAGCGTGGATGCCCGCCGTCACCCGCCGGGGCTTGCCGGCTTCAGGGTCACCGTGTCGTCGCTCAGGTCGAGGGTCCCACGAACGCCGCGAGCGCCGACGAAGCTCAGCATTCCGTTCCGCTGCGCGGATGTTTCGACCGCGGCACCCTGCGGCGCCCGCGTGATTCGCAGCGCCCCGGACCCGAGCACCTTCACCAGGTCCACTCGCTGATTGGCGTGCACGAACTCATGACGGAAGATGAAGAAGGCACCGATCGAGCTGGCCCGCGACAGGACCCCCGCGTCAACCTCGGTGAACCGCTGGTGGTTGGAGGTGCGCCAGGCATTCGCGGGGCGCATGAGATCGGCGGAGGCGAATCCCTGGGGGTGCGAATCGATCGCGGCGGGCAAGGTCTCCTGCATCGTGTGACCCGCGATCCCGCGCCCGGGGCCGGCCTTGCCCTTCGATTGTGTGCTCCCGCCGCCGCCGCAGGCAGCGAGCCCAAGTGCTCCCGCGAGAACGGTCAGGACCGCGAGACAGCAAACGGACCACGATGGCGCCCCATCTCTTCTGATCACCCTCATCGCGGGAAGACGAGGACCGCGTTGCCAACGGGACGGCCGCTCGCACGTCGCAGCAGCTGCCAACTCTGTGCCGGCGTGTAGTCACCGAGCGGGCTCGAGCTCACGCCGGGGAACGACTTGACGCCGCACTGCCGCGCGATCTCGGCCCACTGTGCGCTCTGGTCGATCGGCTGTCCGTAATAGATCTCGGGCACTGCCTGACGGCCGCTGCCGGTCGTCACCTCGCAGATGTCGTGAACCACCCAGCCGTGTGTGCAGTCGTTGCCGTTGCAGGGCGCGGTGCCGACGTCGAAGTAGGAACCGTTTCCGGCGGACGCGCCGGCGACCAGTGAGATGGCCACCTGCGGCGGGGATATGAGGTCGTAGCCGGGTTCAATGTCGCCCCCAGGGGCGATCGATTCATGCGGATAGAGGTGAACGTGCCGAACCGTCAGCTGCTGCTGGCGGCCCGCCTCTCGTGCGGTCGCGGCCGTAAACGGAGTGAGTCCGCTCCCCGGGTGGCTGAGGTGAGCGTTGCTGTTCGAGTAGACGATCGTGACGCTCCCCCGCCGGTATCGCTCGTGGTAGGCCTGTGCCGCCGCCGCAAGTGCCGATTGGACCTGCCGGTCGGCGAAGAACGTGCCACTACGGAGGGATACGCCGTAGTTCTTGCCCTGCCGGCGCGCGGCGCCGAAGTCGAGCACGAGCAGCGAGTGCCCCGGCCCCTGCGTCCGGGCGAACCGCGCGCCATCGTCCGCAGCCTGATGTCGCAGGTCAGTGGCGTTGCCCGCGGTGAGGTAGAAGGCCGGCTGGGCGCGCGGCGCTCCGCTCGAGCTGACGGCCGGTGGCGGCTCGACGTCGATCTTCTGCCGAGCAGAGCGGCCGGCCACGGTCGAAGCCGTGATCGAGACCATGTGCCGGCCAGGACCGAACCGGGCACGGTCATACCTGAAGCGCAGCCGCGCCGATGCCGGGCACGACGGCCGGCACCGGAAACGCCGCGACGCCTCGCGCTTGCCGTCGACCGCGACGTCGATGCGCGCGATCCCCGACCCCCCGCTCACGGCGAGGATGTCGGCATCCGCATGCGCGGATCGCAGGGGCCGGCTGTCGTAATTCGCGAGCGTTCCGGCAACGAATAGCCGAGGCGGCTGCTTCTTCACCGAGGACGAGCTGGCGTTTGGAGCACCCGCCATGGCCGCGGCGGCACCAAGACAGACCAGAACGATCGACGCCACCCGCCTGCGACGTGCTCGAGCGATCCCGTTCCCAAACACGCTTCGCAACAGGGCTCGAATGCTATTCCCACCCCGCCCCGTCCCTCGTCCTGGAGGCCGGGAGGGCACGATCCCACCGCTACGATCTGACCCCCGCCGGAGTAGCTCAGCTGGTTAGAGCAGCGGAATCATAATCCGCGTGTCGCAGGTTCGAGTCCTGCCTCCGGCACTTGAAAACCGCCAATCCGCGGCCAGCACCGAACGTCGCCGGACAGCCGATTCGCACGTTCCTCGCCGATATGCCGTCCATGCTTGTGCTTTCCTCGAGCAGGAGCAGCGCGCGAGGGGAGTCGCGGGCCTCAGCGTCTTGAAGGCGTCGCTAATCACGGAAAAGGTGTATCCCGTTTGGCGCTCGGTGTCCTAGCGCGGGTCAGCCCAGCTGGCAGATCGGGCACTCCTACAGTTCGGGGTCCATGACTCCCAGAACACGGCAGCCAGACTCGCCGCGGAGGTTCGGCACCTTTCGCTCTGCCGCCACCGCCGTCGGGGTATCGGAGCCGTACGTTCTCGTCGGCCTGATCCTCTTTGCCCTCGCGCTCGGCGGCATCGTCCACCTCTTCGAGCCGGGTCAGGCGGGCGATCTGATCTGGGCTGCGGCGATCGTGCTGACGCTGATCCCGCTGACCTGGTCGGTGCTGCGGACCCTAATGCGCGGAGACGTGGGCGTCGACGCGATCGCATTGGTGGCGATGGTCGGCGCGCTGGCGCTCGGTGAATACCTGGCTGGCGCGGTGATCGCCTTGATGCTGAGCGGAGGGAATGCCCTCGAGGCGGCCGCCGGCCGGCGCGCGCGACGCGAGCTCACGGCACTGCTCGAGCGCGCTCCGCGAATCGCCCACCGCCGCCAGGACGAGAAGATCGAGGAGGTTCCGGTCGATCACGTCGCAGTCGGGGACCGGATCGTGGTTCGCGCCGGCGAGGTAGTGCCGGTAGATGGCGCCGTGCAGAGCGAGCGGGCCGTGATCGACGCGTCGACGCTGACGGGGGAGCCACTTCCGGTCACGCACGGCCGGGGATCGACCGTCTCGAGCGGCACGCTCAATGCAGGCGAGGCCTTCGACATGCGGGCGACGAGAACCTCGTCCGAGAGCGCGTACGCGGCCATCGTCGCGCTGGTGAAGGACGCGGAGCAGCAACGAGCCCCGTTTGTCCGAATGGCAGATCGCTACGCCGCGATCCTCCTGCCGGTGACGCTCATCATCGCGGGCGCGGCGTGGGCGCTCAGCGGCGATCCCGTCCGTGCGCTGGCGGTGCTTGTCGTCGCCACCCCTTGCCCGCTGATTCTCGCTGCGCCGGTGGCCTTGATCTCGGGCGTCTCGCGAGCCGCCCACGACGGCGTCATCGCGAAGGGCGGGGGCACGATTGAGAAGCTCGGCGAGGCCAGGACGGTGCTACTCGATAAGACCGGGACGCTCACCCATGGGAGACCAGAGATCGAGCAGGTGAAGAGCACCGACGGACTGGCGCCAGAAGAGATGCTGCGGCTAGCCGCCTCGGTGGACCAGCTCTCAGCCCACGTCTTGGCCGAGGCCCTCGTTCACGGGGCTGAAGGTCGCGGAATCGAACTCGAGTTTCCCGAGGACGTGGTCGAGGAACCCGGCCAAGGGATCGAGGGAGAGGTCGGCGGGCATCGCGTGGCTGTGGGCAGCGACGCATGGCTGCGACAGCGCGGCTACTCCGGAACGGACGCAGCTGAGCGGCTCCTGGACGGCGCGGCCGAGCCCGGTTGGGCCAGAGTTCTCGTTGGCGTGGACGGCAGGCTCGCGGGCGCCGTGCTCATGGCAGATCATCTGCGTGACGACGCAGGTGATCTGACCAAAGAGCTCCGAGGCGCAGGCGTGGAGGAGGTCGTGCTCGTCACCGGCGACCAGCGGGCGGTCGGTGAGGCGGTCGGCGAGGCAGTGGGCGTCGACCAGGTGTTCACCGAGTGCTCGCCCGACGAGAAGATCGAGGTCGTGCGCCGAGCGCGCGAGCGCTCCGACGGGGGCACTGTCGTCATGGTCGGTGACGGCGTCAACGATGCGCCAGCGCTCGCACTGGCCGACGTGGGCATCGCGATGGGCGGCGTCGGGGCGACCGTTTCCTCGGAAACGGCGGATGCGGTGATCGCCGTTGACAGGGTGGATCGCGTCGCGGATGCGATCCGGATCGGTCGAAGCTCGCTGACGATCGCGCGCCAGAGCGTTGTCGCCGGTCTCGGTCTGAGTTTCATCGCGATGGGATTCGCCGCCTTCGGCTACATCCCGCCGGTGGCGGGTGCGCTACTTCAGGAGGGGATCGACGTGGCCGTGATCCTCAATGCACTGCGTGCGCTGAAAGGGTGACGGCATGGTCCCGGCTGGCATGGAGATCCACTACCTTCAGGGCTCCTGCTCCCGTTGCATTCATCGACACGCCTCTCGCCGTAGTGTCCGCGAGTAGAGATGGGCGACCGTGTCTGAGAACCCGCGGTCATTGGCCGATCAAATCGGCTCAACGGCGGCGGAGCGCAAGCTGATCAACGGCTTGGTGCGCCTCGGCGTTGAGCCCGAGCGGATCCGCGAGGCTGCGAGGCTCGGCCGGATCGAGAACGCGATCTTCGAAGGCGTGCTTGACCCGGAACGAGAGCGGCGACGGGTGAGCGCGGCGGAGATCGAGGCAGATGGGGGCTTGCCGGTCCGAGAGATCCAGGCGATGCTCACTGGGTTCGGGTTGCCTGCGCCAAGTGCCGAGGAGGCTTTCTTCACCGGCGAGGAGGCCAACGTCTTCCGGAAGCTGGGGCGACTCGGGGAGGTATGGCCGCCGGACGTCCGTCTGCAGGTGGCGCGCGTCTACGGACAGGCGCTCGACCGCGTCGCTCGGACCGAGCTCCACCTGTTTCGATCCCGCCTCCAACCGCGGATCAAGGAGACCACCTCGAACCCGCTCGAGGCATTGGCGGCGACCCGGCAGGCAGCCGAGCTATTGTTGCCCTTGGCCGACCCGATCCTCCTCGGCGTCCACCGGCGAAAACTCGAGCGGGAGCTGCTGCAGGCGGCGGTCTGGGAGGCGGAGCTCGAAGCCGAGGGCTTGGTGCCCGGGACGGTCGAGGTCTCGCTTCTGTTCTGCGATCTGCGGCACTTCACCTCCTACGCGAACCGGCAGGGGGATCGAGCGGCGATCGAGGTCCTCGACCATCTGGCGGAGGCGGTGGAGCAGAACATCGGCGAGGACGGTCGTCTCGTCAAGGCGCTCGGCGATGGCTACATGCTGGCCTATCCGGAGCCGGCGCCCGCGGTCGGGGCCGCGCTGGCGATCTCAGCAGTCGTCGCACTTCGCCAGTGCCACACTGCCTGGCATGACGATCTACCGGATGGATCACGCCGGCGTTGTGGTCGAGGATCTCGCGGCTGCTATCGCGTTCTTCGTCGAACTGGGCCTGGAACTGGAGGGCGAGGCAACAGTCGAGGGTGTGAGCGAGTCGGCTGGCCCGAGGTAAGACAATCCGCGCCGTCCGGCCTGCGTCAGGGAACCTGCGCCACCGCTCGGCGTCCGGTCTCCTGCGCCAACCCGCCTCTGGCAGCGAACCAGGGAGGTTGCCAGGTCCGGATCGGGAAGAGGGGCCAGCGCGCATCGCGGCGCGAACGAAATCGATGTTCGCGGCCACCCACGGGCCCATCTCATCCGCGGCGCGCGGCATCGCTCCGGGGTCCCGGAGGCGACGATCGGCAAGCCGCCGCGCACGCTCCGCGCTGCTTCCGCCCTGATAGAGCGTGCAGAGCACAGCAGGATCGTCGCTGATCTCCACCCCGGCGATCTCCCGGTAGTCGGCGGCGTGGCTCGCGAGGATCGCGGAAATGTAGATGATCGCGCTGTCGGGTCGCTGCAGCAGGCGCCATCGCGCGAGGGCGCTCGCCGGCCAAAACGGGACGAGGCCCGCCCGCTCTGCCAGCTCGGCGGCGCTGGGACCCCCGAGGCGAGACGGCCGAACCTTGCCGGGGCCGAGCCGCAGGAATGGACGCTTGTAGGGGTTCTCGAGGGCGTCCCAGAGAACGGCGCCCGCGATCGCCTCCGCGGCGATCCCGTAGCGCGCCGCGGCCACGCGAATGAGCTCGCACCGCAAGCGAATGTGCTCCAGCGCCGCGAGCCTCTGCCGCTCGAAGCCCCGCCGTCGGCGAGGCTGAGCGGGATGAAGGTCGCTCACCCGGAGTCGCCGAAACGGAATCAACCCACGGTGGCGCGGTACCCACCGCGGCGGCGCGGCGGCCCGCATCCGGCGCGCTCGGGAGAGCCACCTCACGGCGCTCGCTGGCACTAGACCGCTGGGCTCTATGTGGTCCCTTGCGGGTCGAGCACGAACATCTCCACCGCGAGGTCGGGGTTCTGATGGTTGGCGCTCATGAACGCCACGACGCTGGCTCCCGTCAGCCGTTCGATCGTCTCGACGAACCGCTCCTTCATCGTGTCCTGCCACATCTGCCTGGCCTCGCGGACCTCGTACCACTTGCCCCCCTCGAACAGCGTTTGCTCGGCGGCGGTGTAGCCCTCTCCCAGTACGACGATCACCAGGTCGGGCTGCAGATAGGTCCGGCAGCGGGTCGGCCCCTTGCCGAAGTGCTCCTTGTAGAGGCGGACGATCTCGTTCGATATGTCCTGGCGCAGCGCGCCGTCTTGCCCCTCGCCGGCCTCGGGTGTATCGGCGGCACTCTCAGTTCGTGGCTCTTCGTGTCCCATCAGCACTCCTTCCTCGTCGCGGCGCCGTGGTGGGGCGTGCGCCACTCCGATGTAGGTCTAGGGTGCGGCGGGTCCGCGTCCGTCTCGCCTCCGGCTGTCCGAAGAACGTCCATTCGCGGCATCGCCGCACCGAAACGCAGCGTAGCGCCGCTGCGACCCCAGCGTGGGAGCGTCAGAGACTCATCGGCGGCTTCTTATCGCGAGTCGATTCGCGGTCGGTCCGCTCAATGTTCCAGCCAGTGCAGGAGCTGTGCCGACGCGTTCCGCTGCCAGACGCTGCCCTGCCGTGACCACGCGTACAACCACAATCCGGATCGCTCGTTGTCGACGAGGCCGGGAATGATCCGGATCCGGTCCTCGATCGCATCGAACGGGGTGCCCGAGTGGACCATTCCTGTCACTTCGCGCTCCGCTTCCCTGAGGCCCATGGCTGCCCTCCTTTCTGGTTGGAGCCATGTACCGGACCGCAAGCTCTAGCACCTGAGGCTTGGGTTGTCAGAAAACTGGCAGGCGCCGGGGGTGTTTTGCCGCATCTTGCGGGAATTCGTGGGGCCGGGAAGGGGCGTGCCGCGGCAGCGGGAGGATCGGCGTAGTCTGATTCAGGAGACCGACCGCTTAGCGGGGGCGTGCTTCAAGCGAGTCCGTATGAGTTGCCGGCCTGCACTCGATGTGGAACGGACCGCGTCTTTCTGGGCGTGGGACGGGCCGCGCAGGAGGTACACACTCATGTCGAAGCTCACCTGGCCGACCGGCGGGGGCGGTGTTACTCAGGTGGTGACGCACAGCGTGCGCGTTCAGCCGCCACGCAGCATGAAGGCCATCAGCGACGACGTCGACGCACTGCTCGCTGGGTTGGAGGAGGACACCCGTCGCAGCGGTGCGTTCCTGGCGACGGAGCTCGTCGCCCAGGCCATTGGCCGGGCGCCGGGCTCGCCCAGCGGACCGGTTGCGCTGACCGTCCAGCTGCGAGAGGAAGCCGTTCGCCTCGAGGCGACAGGACCCATCGCACCGTCAAACGGCGCTGCCGCTGGTCACGACGACGCAGTCCCTGTGGACCCCTTGGCCGAGTGGGGATGGTTCATCCTCGACCGGCTGTCCGACCGCTGGGGCGTAGGTGGAGGCACACAGCGAGGTATCTGGGCCGAGATCCGATGAGGGTCAGCTGGCGTTGGCGCCGGCCCTGAGGTGGGCCGATCGCAGACGGTGCCGGTCGCAGGTGCCGAATCGATAGACCTGGGGCCGGGGCCGACCGGCGCGAGTCGCCTGGCCGGAATGACTGCGGGCGCCCGCGACTTCGCTCGCCGGCGACGGACGCCGATCGCGATCGTCGGGTCGCTGGCCACGGCCGCGCTCCTCGCGTACCTGCTCGCCGGGCACCGCCAGGAGTTCGCCGCTGCGCTCTCCGGCACGGCCGCGTGGGTGCTCGCCATAACCGCGCTGTTGCAGGTGGTCGCGCTCCTTTCGCGCAGCGAGGCATGGCACGTGTGCATCCAGGCGGCGGGCGGGACCGTGCAGCGCCGAGTCCTCTATCGCGCGTCGAGCATGCAGGTGCTCGGCGGGGTCATCAACGGACAGCTGGGTGTAGCGGCCCGAATCGCGGCGCTGCGCCGCTCGTCCCCCACAGTGAGTCCGCAGGTGCCGACCCTGATCGCCGCCGAGTTTCCGATCCTCACCGTGGAGGCGATGCTCGCTGCGTTGGCTTCGTTCACCTTGGTGGCGCCACTCGGCCTTCCGTGGTGGCTACCGATCATCGGCCTTGCCGTGGTTGCGGCCGCGAGCGCCGGTTTACGTCACCTCGCCGTCCGCAAGGGCCGCGAGCTCTGGCGCGGACTCGCCGTCCTGCGCAGCCTCCGCGGGGGAGGCCGTGTGGTCGGCTTCGTCCTCGTAGCCGTGTTCGCGCAGATCTTCCGCAACTGGCTGCTGCTCCACGCGGTTGGCGTCGATGCCTCGTTCTTCGACGCAATCGCCGTCCTCATCGCGGTGGTGACCCTGTCTCAGCTGCCTGTCGGTCCCAGCGTCGGCGCGGCGGCCGCGGTCCTCATCCTGGGCAACGACGGAGTGGCCGCCGCCGCCGCGGCCGGGGTGCTGATGACCGTCACCGGCACGGTCGGCGGACTGTGCTTCGCGGCGTGGGGCGGCGGCGACCACCTGTGGCACCGAAGCCGCCAGGCGGCGTTGCTGCGCGCTCGCTCCCGAGCCCCGAGCTCAGCGTGAGTGCGTCGAGCCGAGCAGGATCTTCAGCAGGTCGCCCACGTCTCGCCCCTTGACGAGGGGGTGGCGCAGAGGGAGGTCCGGCACTACCTGGTAGTGGTTCCGCCGCCCTTCTCGCTCCCGCAGGACATAGCCCCCGTCGACCAGTTCAGAGAGGATCCGATGGGCGGCGCGTTCGGTGATTCCAACGGCCGCGGCGATATCGCGCAGGCGGATCCCCGGGTCGTCAGCCACGCACATGAGGACGTGGGCGTGGTTGGTCAAGAAGTCCCAGCTGGACGCCTCAGATGCCAACCTTGGCTGCGAGTTTCCAGAACTAGAATTCATGAATTGGATGGTAAACTGATCTTCCATCTATTGCAAGGAAGCCAGCCATGGTCGCAACCAATCCCATCGCGCCGTCGTCGATACCGCCCGCGCGTTCGGTGTTTCCCCCAGCGTCACCGATACCCCCGCCGTCGGTCATCCCACCCGCATCGCCGGTCCCCGAGCGATCCCCCCGACCGGAGTAACGGATCGCGCCAACTAGGCGCCCTCAAGCACTTCTCCCACTGAAACCAATCCGAAAGGAACCGCAATGCCCAAGACGATTACGCCGGACCAGGTAGTTGAGGCAGCCGAGGGCCTCGAGAAGGATGAGTTCACGCGCGAAGACCTCGCGAAGAAACTGGGTACGAAGAAGCCCGACCTCATGAAGGGATTCCGTCAGGCTCGCAAGGCGGGACGCCTCGAAAAGGTGCGCGACGACGAGGAAGGCACCGGCCACTTCCGTGTCAAGGCAGCGGCCACCTCCGCTTAAGCGGAGGTAGTCAGCCGAGCCCGGCGTACCAGGCGCCGAACACCAACCCGAAGAGTCCGAACGCCGGGATCAGGACCGTGCGGTAGACCGGCGCGACCAGCCGCCGGGTGAGAACCCACGCGAGGGCGGTCGTGCAGATCGTCATCGAGACGGCGGTCATCGGAGCGAAGAGGAGGAGCGCCGCCGCGGCTTCGAGCTGCGTCGGCAGCGCTGTGATCAGGAGCAGCACCACCGCCCCCGTCCCGGCGAGCCCATGGAGCACGCCGATGCCCGCCGCCTGCCGGGGCGTCCGGAGCCTGTGGCGGTGATCCGGCTCACCGGCGTGATGAAGGTGGCGGTGCCCGTGGTCCGCGCCCTCGGAGCGGTGCCGATGGCTCCCCGCGCGGAAGTCGCCGCGGATCCACTTCACGACGACGCGCAGCGCCAGCAAGAGGATGATCACTCCGACCGCGCGCTCGGCGGCCTGCTCGACCCACGCCGGCACGGCGGACTTCACGAAGATCAGCGGGAGCCCGATCGCGAGCAGCGCGCCGGCATGGCCCGCCCCCCACCACCCCCCGAGGCGGGCCGCGGCCTTGGTCTCACCGCCGTCGGCGGCCACCAGCGAGCTCACGGCCACCAGGTGGTCCGGGTCGGACGCGTGTCGCAGGCCGAGCGCGAGCGCGATCGCCATCGCGACCAGGAACGGGGCGCCTGACAGGAGGCCCTGAAGCCAGGCGTCGGCTTGCTCGAACGGTGTGAACAGGGCCGAGAAGTCCATGTTGGCTTGGAGTTCGGAGATCGCACTCGTTTGGATCACCGGCGGGCTCCGAATTCATCGGTCCGGTGATCCGAAGCCGACGAGGCCCCGTAGTGGTCGGCATCGGTTGTGCCGCTTGCTGCCGGAGGAGAACCGCCCGGTGAAGCGGCGGCGCGCGTCATCGAAAGGAGTCGACATGGAGAACCTGAGCCGGCGGAAGCTGTTGGCGTCCGCGGGTGTGGCGACGGGGGCTGCCGCGATCGCGGCTGCGCCCTCGGTCGCGCAGGCGGCCCTCGATCACCCCGAGGCCACCGACCCGTCGGGGCCGCCGCCCGAGGAGACGATCGTCGCCTACGTCCGCGACATCAAGAGGAACGAGGTGACCGTCATGTCGGGCACCGGCGAGGTCACCTACCGAGATCCCGTGCTGGTGAAGCGCCTGGTGAAGGCCGCGCCGGCGAGCGGGCAGGCACGGAAGTAAAGGAGCACGGACAAGATGTCATCCCACAGAGAAGCACCAGAGATCAGCCAGGATCCGGTCGCCGACAACACGGACTGCTACGCGTTCGTGAGTCCTGACAAGCCGGACACGGTCACGATCATCACCAACTACGTGCCGCTCGAGGACCCGCCAGGCGGGCCCAATTTCTTCGAGTTCGGCGACGACGTCCGGTACTCCATCTACGTCGACAACGACGGTGATGGCAAGCCGGAGATCGAGTACCAGTTCAAGTTCAAGACGCAGCTTCGGAACCCGGACACGTTCCTCTACAACACCGGCCAGATCACGGCCCTCAACAGCCAGACCTGGAACCGGCGGCAGTTCTACGAGGTCACCAAGGTCAACCACAAGCGCGGCAAGTCCAAGGTCCTGGGCAGCGGTCTCGCGTCGCCTCCGTGCAACATCGGGCCTCGGTCAACGCCGAACTATCCGAAGCTCGCGAAGGCAGCGGTTCATCGCCTCCAGTCCGGTGAGAGGGTCTTCGCCGGCCAGCGAAACGAGGGGTTCTTCGTCGACCTGGGGTCGATCTTCGACCTCGGCGACCTGCGCCCGCTCCAGAACCTCCACCTCATCGCGACGTCCCCCGCCATGGGGGTCGACGCAACGGCCACGCTCAACGTCCACACGATCGCCATTCAGATTCCGATCAAGAAGCTGACTCGCGATCGCTCGGTCCCGTCGGACCCGATGAGCGCCAAGGCCGTGCTGGGCATCTGGGGAGCCGCGTCGCGGCGCAAGACCCGGGTGATCGACAAGGGGAACGACGAGCGCACGGAATCCGGGCCCTGGGTCCAGGTCTCCCGGCTCGGCAACCCGTTGTTCAACGAGGTCGTCGTGCCGATGGGCTCGAAGGACAAGTGGAACGCTGTGCATCCGGCCGGCGACAAGGCGTTCGCGAAGTACGTGGAGCACCCGGAGCTCGCGAAGCTCCTTCCGGTCCTGTACCCCGGCGTCTTCCCGCGCCTCGCCAAGCTCAAGGCGAAGCGGGCGGACCTGGTGGCGATCCTGCTCACCGGCATCCCCAAGGGGATCATCCCGGGGTTCCAGAACTACACCGGGAGCGTCCTCGCGGACATGATGCGGCTGAACGTCGCGATCCCGCCGACGAAGTCCAAGCCGAGCCCGCTGGGCCTGCTGGGCGGCGATGCGGCCGGGTTCCCTAATGGCCGCCGCGTGTTCGACGATGTGGTGAACATCGAGCTCCAGGCCATTGCGGGCCTCACGTACCCGCTGGTCAATCCGGACTACAAGCCGGATGACGCGTGCTCGGCCATCACCCAGGGACTGACGCCGGGCAAGAACCGGTACCAGTCGACGTTCCCCTACCTGGGCACGCCGCACGACGGGTTCGACACGCCGTCGGGGCCGAAGGGATGAGCCATCGCCAGACCTACGCCGACCGTCCGCATCCCGAGTACGTCGTGCTGGACATCGGCGGGGAGTGCGGGGCGCTGATCCTCCACACCGATCCCGAGCTGCATGGGGTCGAGGTGGAGATCAGCCCCCGGGGCCGTGACGGCAATCGCTCACACAAAGAGGTGCTCGAGCGAAAGATCAACGGCCGCCCCGCCTACACGGCGGTGTTCGAATCGCTCGAACGCGGCGAATACACGCTCTGGACCCACGGCGAGCCGCGCGCTCGCGGGGTCCGGGTCGAGGCCGGCGGGATCGCGGAGATCGATTGGCGCACCCAGTCGGTGGCCGCGTGAGCCCGGCCCGCAGTTAGGAGGTGAGGGGCTTTAGCCCCGAAACTGGCTGGTGTCGTTGGTGACATGAAACAAGCAGAGGAAGGAGACCTCAAATGCCCAACATCGGACCCCTGGAAATAGTGGTGGTCCTCATCATCGCCCTCGTGGTGTTCGGCCCGAAGCGGCTGCCGGAGCTCGGCAAGTCCATGGGCCGCGGCATCCGCGAGTTCCGATCGACGATCTCCGGGAAGGACGACGAGTCCAAGCCGGAGCTCGATCCGCCCGCCCATGGCGCCGGCGAGCGCGTCGACGGCGAGGTCGTCGGCCACAGCGCCCCGTAGCCCGATGGCGCGCTTCCGGGCCCCCAGGTACGACGAGGGACTGTCGCTCGTCGAGCACCTCGACGAGCTCCGCACGCGGATCATCGTCTCGATCGTCGTCCTGGGGGTCGCAGTCTCCCTCTGCTTCTGGCAGAACCACCTGCTGCTGGACGCGCTGAACGGGCCTCTTCCCGCCGGCAAGAAGCCGATCACCCTGAGCCCGGCCGAGCCCTTCCTGGCCACCTTCAAGGTCTCGGTCTACGCGGGCATCCTGCTCGCCCTGCCGATCCTGCTCTACGAGGCCTACGCCTTCGTCCTGCCGGCGCTGAGCTCTGTGGAGCGGCGAGTGATCATGCCCTTCCTGCTGCTGGTTCCGGCGCTGTTCGTGGCCGGGGTCGCCTTCGGCTATTACCTCGTGCTTCCGGCCGCGCTGCATTTCCTCCTCAACTTCAACGCCGAGCAGTTCACGGTCCAGGTCCGGGCCGCCGACTACTACGGGTTCGTCACCGTCACGCTGCTCGCCATGGGCATCGTGTTCCAGGTCCCGATGGGGATCCTGGCGCTCACCAAGCTCGGCATCACGACGCCGCGCCAGCTCTCGAAGAACCGGCGCTACGCGTACCTGATCCTGGCGATCGTCGCGATGGCATTGCCGGGCACCGACCCGGTCACGATGCTCGTCGAGCTAGTGCCGCTGCTGCTCCTCTACGAGTTTTCGATCGTGCTCGCGAAGGTGTTCGGCGCTCCCGTCACCAGACGAGTGGCTCCTCAGGCTGACTAGACCGCTCCGGCGCGCGCGATGCCGGAAGATCTGGGGGTGACCGAGGAGACGAGGATCGAGGTGACCTATCTCGAGCCTCTCGAGATCGATCCCGAGCCTCTTCCGGAGGAGTTCTCCGAGTCGAGGCTGCGAGGGTCGATTCTCGTCATCGCCGCGATCGTCGCGGCCGTCGTCGGGCTTCTTCTCCTGCTGCCGGGACTCAGCTCGCTCAGGGACAGCTTCGAGGGCGCGAGCCCGGGCTGGCTCGCGCTGGCGGTCATCCTCGAGCTCCTGTCCTGCGCCTCTTACGTTCTCGTCTTCCGGGCGGTGTTCTGCCGGCGGATGAGCATCCGCACCAGCAGCGAGATCGGCCTCTCCGAGCAGGCGGCGAACTCCCTGCTCTCGGTCGGGGGCGCGGGCGGACTGGTGCTCGGCGCCTGGATCCTCCGTCGCGGTGGGGTTCCCGGCGGGCTGATCGCGCGCCGCACTGTTGCGTTCTTCCTGCTGACCAGCCTCGCCAACGTCGGCTTTCTCGCCCTCGGCGGACTCGCGCTCGCAACCGGCGTCCTGAGCGGGCCGTCCGATCGCTGGCTGCTCGGCGTCGTCCCGGCCGTCGTCGGGATCGGGGCGATCGTTCTCGCCCTGACAGCGGGGGCGGCGGCGCGGGCTCTCGGCACCCGTTCGGCGCGTCGGAGGATCGGGGCGGCGCTCCGAGCGGTTGGCGACGGGGTGAGCGAGGCGGTCGCGCTCCTGCGCTCCCCGTTGATGGCGATCGGCTCCGCCGGGTACATGCTCTTCGACATCGGCGTGCTCGCTGTCTGCTTCCCCGCATTCGGCAACCCGCTTCCGCCGGTCGACGCCCTCCTGCTCGCGTACATCATCGGGCAGCTCGGCGGACTCATCCCACTACCCGGCGGTATCGTCGGCCTCGACCTCGGATTGCTCGGAGCCCTGGTGCTGTACGGCGTCGGGGCGAGCGACGCCGCGGTCGCCGTTCTCGCCTACCGGGGCATCTACCTGGTCGTTCCCGCGGCGGTCGGGCTTCCGGCCCTGGCGTCATTGCGGCGGAGGCTGCGCCGCGAGGACCACGACATCCGTGCCTGCCTGCCCGGAGAGGAGGTCGAGGTGCTCGGGGCGGGAACGGTCACGATGCCGGTGCCTTCTGCCCCCACCTCCGACTGAGCTCTCCACCCGGTCAGGCGAGGTCCCAGCCGAAGTAGACCTCCACCTGCCTGATCTTGTCACCCTCGAATGTGAGGACCTCCGTGTTGCGGAAGCGGTTGCCGTCGGTCTTCGTGCTCTCGTAGGTCACGATCACTTCATCGCCCGCCTCGATGAGTCGCACGAGGTCGAACGAGTCGATCATCCCGGCGTTCGGCCAGCACCGCTCGAAGTACTGCTCACGGTCGATGCCCGGATCGGGCGGGCTGTAGAAGGTGAGCTCGTCGGCCAGCAGGCTCTCGATCAGTTCCCGATCGCCTGACTCGTAGGCTCGGTAGGCGTCACGCGCCAGCTGCAGCTTTTCCATTCCGCCTCCTCTTCGTTTGTCTGTACGAGTAAGACCGTCGACAGTCGCCAAACTCATCAGATCAAAATGCCGCCCGCCCGCAATTACAGGATCGTCGAGCCCTCAGCGACCGACCTCCCCCGAGAATTCCAGCCGCGCATGCTGCGCCGCCGCGCGCTGCAGGCGATCGGCGCCCTTGCCCTGCTGTTCGCGGTCTTCCTGCTCGCCCCCGGGCTCGGCGAGGTTCGGGACGAGCTCGAGGGCGCGGACCTCGGTTGGCTCGCGCTCGCCACGCTTCTCGAGGGACTCTCCTTCGGCTCCTACATCGTCATGTTCGGCCCGATCTTCTGCACGGGACTGGGCCGCCGGCGGAGCTGGCAGATAGGCGGGTCCGAGCTGGCGATGGGCTCGATCGTTCCGGCGAGCGGCGCCGGGGGCCTGGCGCTCGGCGCGTGGGTGCTCCACCGCGGGGGCATGGACGGCCAGAGGATCGCCCGTCGCTCGGTGGCGTTCTTCCTGATCAAGAGCGGCGCGAACTTTGTGGCGGTGGCGGTGCTGGGGGCGGCGATGGCCCTCGGGCTGGGACCAAGTCTCCCCCTGTGGCTGACCGCACTCCCGGCGGCCCTGGCCGCGCTCGTGATCGGCGGCGTGATCGCCATCCCGCGCCTCGGCCCAGGCGAGGATCCCGGCCCCGACGCCACGCGCGCGCGTCGCTGGGCCTATGCCAGCCGCAGGGCCGTGATCGACGGCACCTCGGAGGCGCTCCAGATCCTGCGATCGGGCGATCGGCGCGTGATCGCTGGCTCCCTGGGCTACTGGCTCTTCGACAACGCGGTCCTCTGGGCGACCTTCCACGCGTTCGGCCTTTCGCCGGCGATCACGATCGTGCTGATGGGCTACCTGATCGGGCAGCTCGGCGGGCTCCTGCCCATCCCCGGCGGGATCGGCGGCATCGACCTCGGGCTGATCGGCACCCTCATCGTCTACGGGACCCCGGCGGCCGGCACCGCCGCCGCGGTCCTTGCGTACCGGGTGATTCTGTTCTGGCTGCCGTTGGTCCTCGGCGGCATCGCGTTCGCGCTCCTGCGCCGCGACATGCCCGGCAGCTACGAGTTCGCCTCCTGCGCGCCTGCAATCGCCGCCCAGTCCGCCTGAGCGAGCCCGCTGCTCCCGGCGCCGCTACTCGTCGCGGGGCGTGATGCGGAAGACCGAGACGACCTCGGCCTGGTGGGCCTCCGGATGGGCGACATAGGCGCTCGGGCCGCCGCCGAACCAGCCGCTCGCCTCGTTGTCGCCGACGAAGGTGCCGGGATGGCGCTTGCCGTCACCGTCCTCGACCCAGACGGGGTCGCCTTCCTTGAAGCCGTGCTCGATCACGCCCTCCGGCTGGTTGGACTCGTCGCTCACAGGCCCGAGACTAGCCGGTGACGGCCTTCTCGAGGCGCTCGGCGAGGCGATTCATCCCGCGTTCGCGCGCCGCCGCCGCCCCGCCCGCGAGATCGAGCTTGCGGTTTCGCGGTCGCTTCACCTTCTCGGTGCGAAGCGTCGCGAGGTCCTTGAACATGCGCAGCTCGTCCGCCTGGTTGAGCAGCGCGCCCGAGAGGCGGGGAGGCCGCTCCCTGACGGCGTTCTCGATCGCGGCCTCGAGAGAGCCGCGCCGCCGCAGGAGCTCGGCGGCCGTCTTCTCCCCCACTCCCTTCGCTCCCGGAATGCCGTCGGAGGGATCGCCACGCAGCGCGATGAAGTCGGGCACCAGCTCGGGCCCGATGCCGTAGCGACGCTTCACCTCGGCGGCATCCACGAGCTCGGCGCCGCGGGAGCCTGTCCTGACGTAGAGCACCTTCACGTGGGCGGTGACGCACTGGAACAGATCGCGGTCGCCGGTCATGAGCAGGGCGTCCCCCCCGGCCTTCTCCTCGAGCTTCGCCAGCGACCCCATCACGTCGTCGGCCTCCAGGTCGTCGCTGATCGCCGACGTCCAGCCGAAGGCCTCGAAGAATCCGGGCGCGGCGGCGAACTGGGGCGCGAGCTGGTCGGGGACCGGCGGGCGCTCCCCGTGGTAGGGCTCGTACAGCTCCACCCGATACTCCGCCGCGTCGGGCCCGAAGCACAGGACCACGGCGCGCGGGTCGTGCTCCTCGACCTCGCGCAGGAGCAGGTTGGTCGTGCCGAGCAGGGCGTTGACCGAGTGCCCCTTGCCGTCCGTGATCGACTTGGGCAGCGCAAAGAACGCCCGGTACAGGAGCGACGGCGCATCGACGATCAGGAGGGGGCCGGCCACGTCCTCACCCTACGTGCCGTGGGCTAGTGGAAGCAGCCCGCCTTCTGGCGCGAAACGTAGGGAGCGGCCTCGTCAGTCTTGCCGTTCTTCGGCGTGTCGTAGGGGTCGCCGGCGAAGACGGCCATGACGCACCCGTTGCTCGGATTGACCCCAACCGAGCTGAAGTCGAGGAGGTTCCGGCCGCCGGTGCAGAGGATGCCCGTATTGCAAATGTCGCCGTAGTGGATCGGCCCTTGAGTCACCCGTCGATACGCGAAGTGGCGCCCTGAGTCCTTGCTCACGGCGACCTCGTAGCTCCATCGGTTGTGCGGGTCGTTCGGATCCGAGGTCGTAGAGGTGCGGTAGAACCCGAGCGCCACCTGGTTTCCGCGCCTGCCGACGGTCACCGAGCCGAGTGCGTTCGCCTTGAACTTCCGGAGGTCGACAGGGATCGGCTTCGACCAGTGGCGGCCAGCGTCCCGGGAGCGCAGCAGATAGACCCCATAGTGCTTGTCCGGGCCCTTCGCCTTCGGGTGGCGGGTCCCCGAGATGCCGGTGAACGCCGCGTAGACGGTTCGGCCGTGCGCGGCGACGTAGGGGAAGATGTTGGCGAGCACGGCATGTGGGTTGCTGAACACGGTGACGTCCTGGAACGGGGTGCTCGGGCGGCATCCATGGCGCGCGATCGCCATGTAGAAGTTGTTGTACGAACTCTCAACGGTGGCGGGATTGGTGGGTTCGAGGACCGGCACGTAGAGGTCTCCGCCGCTTCCGATCGAGGGCTTGCCCTGGTTGGTCCCGCCCGGGACGTAGTTGGCCTCCGCGGCGCTTCCGGGAGCCAGGACGGGGCCGCAGGGGATGAAGCTCCCCGGGTCACCGCCGCTGGTCGAGCGATAGACGAGAGGCGTCTCGCTGCTGAAGTCGTGGTAGCTGAAGTAGACGAGGTTCGGATTGGTCGGGCTCGGCGTCACCCACTCGCGATCCGACTCGATGCCGGTCTGGTTGGTCGCGATTCCCGTGTCGCATTTCGAGTCGAACGTCGTGCCGTGGTTGTGCGAGCGACAGAGCGCGTTCGCCGCCAACTCGAGGTCCGCGACGTAGACCGTATGGTCGGGCCCGACGTCCACGTCGGCGTCGCCGCCCCCGAGCTTCGAGCCGAGGCTCCGGCCGCTCGGGAAGGTGCGACCCCCGTTGGCCGAGCGCCAGAAGCCGACCCCGCCGTTCTCGCCGCCCCCGGGCGCGACGACGTAGACGTACCGCCCGCCGGAGTCGAACGCGACCGATGGCTCGCCGCCTTGAAGCTCGCCTTTGGGCGGCGAGTTCGGGAGCTTGAGCGGCCTCGTGAAGGAGAGGCCCCTTGCCGGCGCGCTCGGTGCGACGATCGCCAGCACCAACCCCGCCACCGCCGCGGAGGCAATCGCTGCGCGTGATCGTCCCGTCCTCACGTCCATCCTGCGCCGAAGGCTAGACCTGGCTTTCCCAGCTCGCGCCGGTTGATCGCGGTCGATGTAGGCTCGGTGACATCCAACGGGGAGCACGGGCGATTTGCCTCTGACACACGTCCCAGTCGCGCCGCTTCCACCCGGGCGGTTTCGGGAACTGCTCGGCGACCGCTACGTCGAGCTCGAAGACGTCATCGCGCGCGGCCAGGAGCTCTTCGCGGGCCGGGCGGTGTGGCACGTGAACTCGACCGCACGCGGCGGCGGGGTCGCCGAGCTCCTCCAGTCGCTCCTCGCCTACGCCCGCGGCGGCGGCATCGACACGCGATGGGTCGTGGTCGGTGGAAATCCCGACTTCTTCCGGATCACCAAGCGGATCCACAACAACCTCCACGGCGCGGCGGGGGACGGTGGCCCTCTCGGTGACCACGAGCACGCCATCTACGAGGAGACGCTCCGCGAAAACGCCGCCGAGCTCGCCGACACGGTGGCGTCGGAGGACATCGTGTTCCTGCACGATCCGCAGACCGCGGGCCTGGTGAAGCCGGTCATCGAGACGGGAGCTACGGTCGTTTGGCGCTGCCACGTCGGCCTCGACCTGCCGAACGACGTCGCGCGCCAGGCCTGGGACTTCCTGAGGGGCTACGTCGAGGACGCCGACGCATACGTGTTCTCGCGCAAGGAGTTTGTCTGGGAGGAGCTGGACAAGGACAAGGTCTGGATCGTCGCGCCCTCGATCGATGCCTTCTCGCCCAAGAACCAGGAGCTCAGCCCGGAGGCGGTCAGGGCGATCCTCGCGGTCGCCGGCCTGCGGCAGGACGGCGACGTGACGCACGCGAGGTTCCTGCGCGAGGACGGAACGCCCGCGCGGGTCGACCGAGCCGCCGAGATGTTCCAGGACGAACTGATCCCCGACGAGGTGCAGCTGATCACCCAGGTGTCGCGGTGGGATCGCCTCAAGGACCCGATCGGCGTGGTGCGCTGCTTCGTGGAGAACCTCGACGATGCGGAGGCACACCTGCTTCTGGCAGGGCCCTCGGTGGCGGCAGTGACCGATGACCCCGAAGGTGCCGAGGTGCTGGCTGAGGTGGACCACTACCGGCGGGAGCTCGATCCGGCGGTACGCAGGCGCGTGCACCTCGCGACGCTGCCGATGGAGGACGTGCAGGAGAACGCGGCGATCGTCAACGCGATTCAGCGCCGCTCGAACATCGTCGTGCAGAAGAGCCTCGCGGAGGGCTTCGGCCTGACGGTGGCGGAGGCGATGTGGAAGTCGCGCCCGGTCGTGGCGACCAGGCGGGGCGGCATCCAGGACCAGATCGTCGACGGCAAGAGCGGGCTCCTGCTCGACGACCCGCTCGACCTCCAGACGATGGGTGATGCCCTTGGCCAGCTGCTGGGCGGTCCCGATTACGCGAGGGAGCTGGGTCAGGCCGCGCGACGCCGCGTCGAGGATCACTTCCTCGGCACGCGGCACCTGATCCAGTATGCGCAGCTGCTGGAGGAGCTCCTGGAACGTATCGCCGCCATCGATTGAGGCTCCGGGGCTGGCCCCCGTCGCTAGGCTCGGCGGCTTGAGCCGCTCCGAGCGCCTGACGTCGATGAGCCTGGTTATGGGGGCGGTCGCCTCGGTGCAGATCGGCGCCGCGATCGCGACGACGCTGTTCGACGAGCTCGGCCCGGCCGGCACCGTTCTGCTCCGCACCGGCTTCGCCGCCGTGGTGCTCGTCCTGCTCTGGCGCCCCAGCCTGCGGGGGCGCTCCAGGGTTGCCCTGCGGGACGCGGTCCTCTTCGGCCTCGCGCTCGCCGGGATGAACCTCAGCTTCTACGCCGCGCTCGACCGCATCCCGCTCGGCATCGCGGTGACCCTCGAGTTCACGGGCCCGTTCCTGGTGGCGGTCGCAGCGTCCCGCCGGGCGAGCGACCTGCTGTGGGTGGCCCTGGCCGCCGGCGGCATCGTGCTGCTCTCACCCGGTATTCACGGGTCGCTCGATGTCACCGGGACGCTGCTGGCGCTCCTGGCGGGGGCGTTCTGGGCTGCCTACATCGTTCTGGCGGCGCGCATCGGGCGGGCGTTCAGCGGCGGACAGGGCCTGTCGATCGCGATGGTGGTTGCAACCGTGGTGCTGCTGCCCAGCGGGATCGTGGCGGGCGGGAGCGACCTCGGCGATCCGGGCCTCCTCGCCGCGGGCTTCGCCGTTGCCATGCTCAGCTCGGCGATCCCGTACTCGCTGGAGCTGGAGGCGCTGCGCCGGCTTCCGAAGGGGACTTTTGGCGTGCTGATGAGCCTGGAGCCCGGGGTCGCCGCGCTCGTCGGCCTCATCGCGCTCGGGCAGGACCTGAGCGCCAACGAGGTGGTCGCGATCGGGCTCGTGGTGGCCGCCAGCGCCGGCGCGCTCAGCGCCGCGGGGACTCCGGCGCCGGTGGAGGCTTGACGGGCTCATACCCCGGGCAGCTCGCTACCGGCAGGCGCGGGTAGCGCGGAAAGGCCGGGTCCGTCCTCGAGCGCTCGCAGAGCGAGAAGGCCGAGCCCCGCGTGTTCTTGACGATGCGCTGGTGAATGCACGTGTCGCAGAGGCCGGCGGGCGGTCGTGCCATGCGGCAAGTATTGCCGTCACTCGATACTTCACTTTGTATAGTCGAGTGTCGTGACCACCTTCCGGCGGCTACTCGGCTTTCTGCGCCCGTACCGCCGCTCAGTGATCGCGTCGCTCGTCTTCGCCTCGCTCGCGATGGTTATGACGGTGCTCATCCCATGGCTTGTGGGGCAGGCGGTGAACGCGATCGAGCGGCAGGACAAGGCGGCGATCCTGCCGTACGTGCTCGCGATCGGCGGGGCGGGCCTGCTGCGTCTCGGCCTGACCGTGATCCGGCGCCTGATCGCCGGCAAGGTATCGGTGAACGTCGAGTACGACCTCCGGGGCCGGATGTACAACCACCTGCAGTCGCTGGAGCTCGGCTTCTTCGACTCGCAGCAGACGGGGCAGCTGATGTCGCGGGCGACGATCGACCTGCAGTCGATCCGGTTCTTCCTCGGCTACGGCCTGATCTTCCTGACGCAGAACGCGCTGACCCTGGCCCTGTCGAGCATCGTGATGTTCACGATCAAGCCGGACCTGGCGGCGCTCGCGCTGGCGCCGGTCCCGTTCGTGGTGCTCTCGGCCATGCGGTACAACCGGCGCTCCCGGCCTGCCGTGCAGGAGATCTCGCAGCGGCTCGCCGAGCTGACGGCCGAGGTCGAGGAGTCGATCTCCGGCGTCCGGATCGTCAAGGCGTTCGCGCGCGAGGAGCACATGCTCGGGCGGTTCCGCCGCTCGGTGCTGCGGGTGTTTGACCAGAACATCTACTCGACGCGCCTCCAGGCCTTCTACTCGCCGCTGCTCGGCTTCCTCCCGAGCCTGGGCCTGGCGGTGGTGCTCTTCGTCGGCGGCCGCGAGGTGATCAACAACGAGCTTTCGCTCGGTGCGTTCGCGGCGTTCTACACCTACCTGATCATGCTCACCGGCCCGATGCGGATGCTCGGGGTCTCGCTGGGAATGGCGCAGCGGGCCGTCGCGTCGGGCAATCGCGTGTTCGAGATCCTCGATCGAGAGCCGCGGATCGAAAGCGCGCCGGACGCGCCCCCGCTTCCCGACGGTCCGGGCGCGGTCGAGCTGCGGGGCGTCTCGCTCGCCTACGACGGCGGCGCGCCCGCGCTCGAGGACGTGGAGCTGAAGGTAGGCGCGGGCCGAACGGTCGCGCTGGTCGGTCCATCGGGGGCGGGGAAGACGAGCCTGGTGGCACTCCTCGCACGGCTCTACGACCCGACCCGCGGGTCGGTGCTCGTGGACGGCGCCGATCTGCGGACCGTGGACGTGACCTCGCTGCGCTCGCACATCGCCTTCGTCGCCGACGACAGCTTCCTGTTCTCCGCGTCGGTGGCCGAGAACATCGCCTACGCGCACCCGGACGCGACGCAGGACGAGATCGAGACCGCGGCGAGGCGGGCGCAGGCGCACGGCTTCATCGAGAGCCTCCCCGACGGCTACGCGACGCTGGTCGGCGAGCGCGGCCTCACGCTCTCGGGTGGACAGCGGCAGCGGATCGCGATCGCCCGCGCGCTGCTCGCCGACCCGCGAATCCTGATCCTCGACGACGCGACGTCGTCCGTCGACGCCCGCACCGAGGCCGCGATCAAGCGCGGATTGCGCGAGGTGATGGCCGGGAGGACGACCTTCATCGTCGCCCATCGCATGTCGACCATCTCGCTCGCCGACGAGATCGTGGTCATGGACGACGGGACGATCGTCGATCGCGGCTCCCACGAGGAGCTGCTCGAGCGGTGCCCGCTCTACGCGGAGATCGCCGAACACGGCATGGCTGACTCGGTGTTCCTCCAGCGCGACCTCGAGCGGCGTGAGGAGGTGGCAAGGCTCTGATGGCATCCCGGACCGGGAAGGAGAACGGGCGGCCGGCCCGCGACGACGATGCGGTGACCGAGCTCGATCCCGAGACCGAGGGGTCGGACGTCGCCGAGGCCACCGAGGACGAGGCCAATCAGCCCGGGCAGCTGATGGGTGTGCTCCTGCTGTTTCGGGACCTGTGGCGTCTGTTCCGGGGCGAGAAGCAGCGCACGCGCAAGGTGCGCTGGCTGTTCGGGTTGCTCCGGCCCTACCGCGGCCGCGTCATCGTCACGGGGATCGCCCTGCTCATCGCCACCGCGGCGGGGCTGGCGCCGCCGTACCTGGCGGGATTGGCGATCGACAAGGGCATCAACACGGGCGACCTCAGCACGCTCGATTGGATCGTCGCCGCGTACGTGCTCTCAGCGCTGATGTTCTGGGGGGCGACCTACGCGCAGACCTATCTGGTCGGCTGGGTCGGGCAGCGGGCGCTGCAGGACCTGCGCGAGCAGATCTACACGCACCTGCAGACGATGTCGATCGGCTTCTTCACGCGCCGCAGGCCGGGGGTGCTGATCTCGCGGATGACGAACGACGTCGAGGCGCTCGACACGCTGGTCACCGACGGGGTGATCACGCTCGTCTCGAGCACGCTCACGCTGCTGGGCGTCGTGGTGATCCTGCTGTTGCTCGACTTCCAGCTGGCGCTGGTCACGTTCGCGACGTTCCCGATCCTCGCGATCGGCAGCGTCATCTTCCGGATCGCGTCGTCGGGCGCCTACCGGAGGACGCGGGAGAAGATCGCGAACATCACCGCCTATCTCCAGGAGACGTTGTCCGGGGTGCGCGTGGTGCGGAGCTTCGCGCAGGAGCCGCGGCACAAGGAGCGGATGGCGGCGCTGAACGAGGAGAACCGGCAGGCCAACATGGCGACGGTCTACCTCAATGCCGCGTACTTCCCGGCGGTCGAGCTGCTGTCGGCGATCGGGACCGGCGTGATCCTGCTCTACGGCGGCTATCTCGCCGTTGAGGGCCATATCCAGATCGGCGTGGTCGTCGCGTTCGTGGGCTACCTGAACGCCTTCTTCGACCCGATTCAGCAGATCTCGCAGCTCTATACGACGTACCAGCAGGGGATGGCCGCGCTCGACAAGATCTTCGAGCTGCTGGAGACGGAGCCGGACATGGTCGACAAGCCGGGGGCGCTGGACCCGGGCCGGATTCGCGGCGAAATCGAGCTGGACGGGGTGAGGTTCTCCTACGGCGGTGATGCCGGGGTGGCCCTCGACGGGATCGACCTGCACGTGCCGGCAGGGCAGACGGTTGCGCTCGTTGGTGAGACCGGTGCCGGCAAGTCGACCCTCGCGAAGCTGGTGGCGCGGTTCTACGACCCGCAGGAGGGGCGGGTGCTGGTCGACGGGCACGACCTGCGGGATCTGAGCTCGAGCGCGCTACGCAGCCAGCTCGGCATCGTCCCGCAGGAGGGGTTCCTGTTCTCGGGCACGGTGCGAGACAACATCGCGTTCGGGCGCCCGGACGCCTCCGAGGACGAGATCCACGCCGCCGCGGCGGCCGTGGGCGCGGAGCGGTTCATCGGGCAGCTTCCGGACGGTTACGAGACCGAGATCGGGGAGCGCGGTGTGCAGCTGTCGGCGGGGCAGCGCCAGCTGATCGCGTTCGCGCGAGCGCTCCTGGCCGAGCCGCGGATCCTGATCCTCGACGAGGCGACCTCGAACGTGGACGTTCGGACCGAGCGGATCATCGAGCAGGGGCTCGAGCGGCTGCTGCTCGGCCGCACGGCGATCGTGATCGCGCACCGGCTTTCGACGATCCGGCGGGCGGGGCGGATCGTGGTGCTCGAGCACGGGCAAATCGCCGAGGCGGGAACACACGACGAACTGATGGCCGCGGGCGGCGCTTACGCGCGTCTGTACGGCGCCTGGGCGGAGTCGGCCGCGGCCTGACCCCGGGGCTAGGGCGTGACGCCGCCCGAGCCGCCGGTCCCGCCGTTCCCGGTCCCGCCGCCGGTGCCGCCGCTGCTGCCGCCGGTGCCGCCGCTGCTGCCTCCGGTGCCGCCGGTCGGCGGGGCGGGCGCCGGTGCGGGAGCGGGAGCGGGCGTCGTGGTGGGCGTGACCGGCGTGGTGGTCGTGGGGGTGGTCGTCGGGACCGCCGCGGTGGTCGTCGGGACCGCCGTCGTGGCCCCGCCGCCGGCCTGCGTGTTGTGGCTCTTCGCGTTGCCGCAGTCCTTCATCCCGTACTGGGTCGCCGCCGCCTCGGCGTTCTGCTTGGCGCTGGCAAGCTCCGCGTCTGCCGAGCTGGTGTCGCCCCCGCTCTGGACCGCGGTGTTCGCGCGGGTGAGAGCGTCGACCTCGTTCTTCTTCGCGGTGAGGAAGTCGTTGAGCGTGGCGCGGTTCTCCTGCGGGGGCGTCAGCGCCTGGAGGGACTGGAGCTCGCTGCGGGTGATGTCGAGCTCCTGCGAGACCTGGAAGGACTGATCGGCGCTGGTGCCGGCGCCGAGGCTGTCGACCGCGGAGTTGGCCTCGGCGCAGATCTGGTCGGCCTGCTTGATGAAGGCGGCCTTGGTCAGCCCGCTCGCGCCGCTTTGACCGCTGGCTCCGCTCGCGCCGCTGGCGCCGGTCACGGGCGCGGAGCTGCTGCCGCCGCAGCCTGCAGCAGCCAGAATCGCGACAAGGGCGCCGCCGAGCGCCAGATATACGCACCTACCCCACACTCAGCGGCTCAAGGTAGCAAGGCCGTCGGCTCGGTCAGCCGCAGAGGGCCTGCAAGTGAAGGGATTCAGGCAGCCCAGGCGCGGGGAAGCACGAAGCTGCGGGCCAGGGACTCGAACCCCGAATTCCTGCTCCAGAGGCAGGCGTGTTGCCATTACACCAGCCCGCACTGGCGCCCTCGGTCTTCGCGGGACCGGGTGGCGCGGTAAGCCTAGCTGGATCCGACGGCTTCCAGATCGCTGTCGACGTCCGCCAGCGCGGCCTTCTGGGCCATGACGTCGGCGCCTGACTCCAGCAGTCGCCGGGCGTGCTCCAGGTCCTCCGAGCGGCCCACGCTGAGCGCCCCCGCCACCTTGCCGCCGTCGAGGTACCAGACCAGGAATTCGCCCGAATCCCGGTCGCCGCGCCAGACCAGCTCGTCCCACTCCTCCGCCGGCCCCACGTATTCCAGGCTCGCCCAGTCCGACAGGTCGCTGAAGAAGTACGGCACCACGCGATAGGGCTCCATCTCCCCCAGCATCCCCTTCGCCGCGTGCTGACCCTGCTGCAGCGCGACGTCCCAGTGCTCGATCCGCAGCCGCCGCCCGTGGATCACGCTGTCGTAGGAGCAGACGTCACCGGCCGCGAAGATCCCCTCCACCGAGCTCTCCAGCTTGGCGTCGCACGTGACCCCGTTCTCCACCGCCAGGCCGCCGCGCTCGGCGAGCATCGTCTCCGGATGCACCCCGGCGCCGATCACGACCATCCCGCACTCGATCTCCCGCCCGCTCTTCGTCCGTATCGCCCGCACGCGCTCGTCGCCGACGAACGAATCGAGCTCCTCGCCGCCAACGATCTCGATCCCGTGCGACTCGAGGACCTCGTGGAAGTACCGGCCCGGCTCCTCACCGAAAGTCCGCGACAGCACGATCTCCTCGAGCATCACCATCGTGCACTCGACGCCCAGGGTGGTCAGCGACGCCGCCACCTCACTGCCGATGTAGCTCCCGCCGACGATCGCGACGTGCCCCGCCTCCTTCGCCTCCTCGCGGATCGCGTCCGAGTTCCCCAGCGTGCGCAGGTAGTGGATCCCCTCCAGGCGAGACCCCTCCAGGTGATGCAGGATGTTCACTCGCGCTCCGGTGGCGATCAGCGCCTTCCCGAACCGCACCTGTTCGCGCGTCTGGAGCTTCGCCGTTCGCTCGCCGGCGTCAAGCGACATCACGCTCGTCTCGGTCAGCAACTCGACCTGGTTCTCCTCGTACCACTCGCCGCCGTTGACGTAGGTGTCCTGCTCAGGGCCTTCGCCCCGCAGGTACTCCTTCGAGAGCGGAGGCCGCTCGTACGGAACGTGCGGCTCACGCCCGACGAGCAGGATCGACCCGTCGGCCCCGCGCCTTCGCAGGGTGGACGCGCAGTGGGCGGCGGCCATCCCCCCGCCGATCAGCAGATAGTCGACCTCGCGGTCGGCCACTAGTCGGTGGACGTCCCGTCCGGGCCGAAGTAGGTCTTCAGCTCCTCCTCCAGCCCTGGGTCCAGCACGGCGAGCACCTCGTCGCCCGACTCCAGCACCGTCTCGGGGCTGGGGACGAAGCCGGTGCCGTCGCGCAGCACCGAGATCAGGAGGCTCCCCTCCGGCATCTCGAGGTCGGCGACGCGCTGGCCTGCCACGGGCGAGTGGTCGCCAAGCAGCAGCTCGATGATCTCCAGGCGCTCGCGCGGGAGGTCGAGCAGGTGCACGAGCCCGTACTTGGGCACCTCGTGCTCGATCAGGCGCAGGATCAGGTCGGTCGCCGAGACGACCGGCGCGATCCCGAGGAGCTCGAACCACTGCTTGTTCCGGGGGTTGTTCACGCGCGCGATGGTCTGCTCGACCATGTACTTCTCCTTGGCGACCTGGCAGATCAGCATGTTGTCCTCGTCGTCGCCGGTGACGGCGATCACCAGGTCGGCCCGCGAGACGCCCGCGCGCTCCAGCACCCAGAGCTCTGAGGCGTCCCCGTACTGCACGTTGTGCTCGAGCTCCTGCTCGACGGTCACGTAGCGATCGCGGTCGTTCTCGATCAGGGTCACCTCGTGCCCCTTGTCGAGCAGCTCACGGGCCAGGTTCCACCCGACCTTCCCGGCTCCCACGATCAGTACGTACATCCGGTCCCCTAACCGCCCGCAACCTTCGCGGCGGCCTCCTTGACCTCGGTCTCCAGCATTTCGATCGCCACTCTCGTCGGGCAGATGGTGTGGAGCCCCTGCTGCTCGTACCACTCCGCCCGGTACGGGTCGAGGATGCGAGCGATCACCGTCGGCACGTTGAAGCGCCGCTTCGCGATCTGCGCGATCACGATGTTCGTGTTGTCGCCGTCCGTTGCGGCCACGAACGCGTCGGCGCGCTCGATCCCGGCCGCCTGCAGCGCCTCGATCTCGAGCCCCGTGCCCACGGTGAACTGGCCGCCCACGTCCTCCCATGGCTTCTCGAGCCCGATCTCCAGCCGCGCATGCGCCTCCGGGTCCTCGTCCAGGCACGAGACGGTGTGCCCGTCGCGCAGCATCGCCCTCGCGAGGGACGAGCCCACCCGCCCGGCACCGACGATCATCAGAAACACAATCTGGATGCTATCCCGCGGGAGGCCCGATGAAAGGCCGCCTACGCCTCTGGCGGAGCCGTCACCAGCACCGGGCACGGCGCCTTCTTCAGGACGTACTCCGTGACGTCCCCGACCTCGGCGGGCCGCGAGCCGCCGAGACCCCCCAGCATGGCGCCGCCCTTGATGCGACTCGGCGGCTCGCTGCCCATCACGATCACCTCCACGTTCCGGCGCCGGGCCTCCTCGACGATCCCGGCGCCGACGCTGCGCGCGGGGACCACGTCGGTCTCGACCTCGACCGAGTCGTACTCCTCCCCCACCTCCTTCGCGCGCTGAAGCGCTGCCTTGGCCGCCTCCGCGCGCTCCCGCGGCGGCGGGGCGTCGAGCGGGACCGTCAGCGGCAGCTCCATCACGTAGATCACGTCCAGTCGCGGGCGCTCCTCGCCGGGCTCGTCCGCCGCGTCCGCGAGCCGTCCCGCCGTCCCAACGATGTCGTCGTCCAGCTTGGTCCCGAAGACGGGCACGAGAATGTTTCCGTACTCCGGCGGGCGCACCGCCTTGCGCAGCGCCTTCTCCGGCACCGACACCCGCTTGGTCAGCGTGACGCCCTCCACGTACTTCCGGTAGATCACGTACGCGATCAGGCCGAACACCATCCAACCGCCCCCGACCCACCGCGCGCGGGAGTGGAACACGATCACGGCCAGCCACAGGAGCGACATCAGCACCGCCCCGAGCACCGCCGGAATCGGGATCGCCTTCCCCCGGAACGGGACGTTGAAGGGAATGCGGTACGGCCTGTCCTTGCTCGGGTTCTTCCAGCGGAGCCACAGGATCGAGACGTGCGCGATCGCGATCGCGAGGGTTGCCCCGAACGCGTAGATCTCGGCGAGCAGAGCGACGTCGGTCGGCAGCGCGAGACCGAACGCGATCACCGCGGCGATCAGGATCGCGATGTAAGGCGTCGACCGCGGGCTGAGCTTGCCCAGCCAGCTCGGCACCTGCCGGTTCGTCGCCAGGGCGTACACGTGCCGCGAGAGGCCGAGCATCGACGTCGCCGCCGCCCACGTTAGGACCATCGGCGCGGTCGCCACCACTCCGATCTGCAGCAGCACCGACAACCAGTGCGGGTCGTAGCTCTGGACGACCCCCAGGATCGGCTCCTCGATGTACCTCTCCCCGAGCGCGGTCTGCGGCCCATGCGGCGTCTCCACCACCGGCACCGCCATCAGGGCGATCGCCGCCATCCCCGCGTAGATGACCGGCAGCAGCATCGCGCTGGCGCCCACGACACGCCGCAGGTCCCGGCGCCGCCAGCTGAAGTCGGGCGCGAGGTCCGATGCCGCCTCGATGCCGGCGAACGCGAGCGTCGACACCACCAGGGCCTCGACGAGGTGCTTCACCGAGGGCGTGGTGAACAGGTCGATGTGCGCCGTGAGCCGATCGGGATGGAACGCGACGATTGCCCCGACCACGATCACGGCCGCCTGGAGCACGACGTCGGCGAGCGCGATCAGGATCAGCGGGCGCTGCCGCACGTACCTGGTGAAGCCGCCAATGTTGATCGCCGCCGCGAGGGCGATTACCGCACCAGCGACGACGATCTCCGCCCAGCCGTGGGTGAATCCCCCCCAGATCGGCCCGATGTAATGGGCGACCGAGATCGCCGCGAACGCGACGATGATGATGTAGTCGATGAGGATCGCCCAGCCGGCGATGAAGCTGATCAGCTCGTTGAACGCGTGGCGGGCGAACGACGACGAGCCTCCTCGCTCACCGAACATGCCGGCCCCCTCGACATACGTGAGGGTGGCCAGCACGAGCAGCAGGCCCGCCGCAAGGAACACCAGCGGGGTGAGGCCGAGGCCGAACCCCGCGACGACGCCGATCGAGAAGTAGAGCGAGAACCCGATCGCCGCGTACGCGACCGCGATCTGAAGCGGGACGCCGAGAAAGCCTCCGGTCAGCGGCCCCGGGCCGACCTTGACGCGCGGCAGGCGCCGGCGCCACGACCCCCCACGGGCGGGGCCTCCGTCACCGCTACCCGACGGGGGCTGAGGTTGAGAGTCCTCGCTCAACTCCGCGACCGCAGCGCGATATAGAGACGAGCAACGCCGATCCCGATGAACAGGAGCCCGAGCCACAGGCCGGCCGCACCGATGCCACCCCCGTTGGCGAGCGTCACGACAAGAATGACGAGCCCGAACCCGATGATCACCACCGAGAAGATCAAGGTGACCGCGCGATAGAGCTGATCAGGGGGGGCCGCCATGTGGAGGGAATTTTACGTTTGGTTCGGCCTGCTCAGGCGACGACCGGCTGCTGCTCGCCCGGCTGGGCGGTAACGATCACGCGCGTTGGGCGCTTCGCGAGCACGGTCTGGAGCGTCTTGCCGTAGAGCGGCTTGCCGTTCCGGTAGCGCAGCGGCATGACGATGGCCGCCGCCTTGATGGAACGCGCCTCCTCGATGATCGCCCGGGCCTCCTGCCCTGGGCGCACCCTCTCGATGTGGCCCGTGACCCGCAGTCCGCCGATCAGCTTCGCCTGCTCGACCAGGCTGTTCGCATCCGCCTCGGCGTCCTCGAGCGGCGCGTCGAGCGGCAGGTGCGTTGGAACCGGAACGATCGCGAACACGTGGATCCCCCGCCGCCCACGCGAGGCGAGGCGCGCGGCGGTCGCCACGGCCTCCTCCGAGAAGGAGGTGTCCTCGAAGACCACGAGCACGCTCTTGTACTCGACCTCCTCCACGCCGAGCGGCTCGGGCGTCACCACCTTCACGGTCTGGCGCAGCGGCAGCTGCTGGCGGCGCCGGTAGGCCCAGTAGACGAGCAGCCCGAGGAGCATCCACCCGGCTCCGACCAGCCCGGTGCTCGTGTGCAACGCGATCACGATGATCCATGCCGCGAACGTCCCGAGCCCTCCGAGGACCGCGGTGATCGGGATCTCGAACCCGAACGCGCGGAAGTTGAGGGGCGGCTTCCACAACCGCTGCCGCTCCGGGTGTCGCTGGCGTAAGCGGATCACCGAAACGTGCGCGATCGTGAACGACAGCATCGCGCCGAACGAGTACATCGTCGCCAGGAAGGCCGTCTTGCCCGGCAGCATCGTGAGGATGGCCACGCCGGAGAACGCGATGATCGCGATGTACGGCGTGTGGAACTTCGGGTGAACCTGCCGGATGCGATCGGGCAGCTGGCGGTGTTGGCCCATCGAGAACGTGAGTCGTGACACCCCGATCAGGCCCGCGTTCGTCGCGATGATGAGGATCACCGCGGCGAGCACTCCGACGTAGTAGCGCAGGATGTGGGTGAAGGCCTCCGACAGACCGAGGTTCTCGACGATCCCGAGGACCGGGTCGGAGGCGAACTTGGTGCCGAGAACGGTGCTGTAGTGGCCCGCGGCGTTCTGGGTCACCGGCATCGCAGAGAGCGCCACGACCGGGATCAGCACGTAGAGCACGAGGACGGCGATCACCACCAAGCCGACACCGCGCGGGATCGTCCGTGGGGCATCGCGCGCCTCCTCGGACATGTTCGAGATCGTCTCGATCCCCGTGTAGGCGATCATCCCTACGGCGATCCCAAGCGCGAAATCCCCCCAGGTCGGCGCCACGCCCAGGTGGACGTTGTTGACCAGGATGTCCGGGCTCAGCACCAGCACGATGCCGATGCCGACGAGGATGATCTGCGTGAGCAGGTCGCCGATGGCCAGGATCAGATTGAGGCGCGACGACTCCTGGGTGCCCTTGACGTTCAGGGCCGCCAGGAACACCACCACCACGATGCCGCCGAATATGTCCCCGGGGCTGTGGCCGAGCGCCGGCCAGAAGACGCTCAGGTAGTGAGGCACGAAGAACGCCGAGATGGCGACCGTGATCACGTAGTTCAGCATCTGCGCCCAGGCCGCCACGAAGGACGCGAGCTCGTTGAACGCGTGCCGAGCGAAGCTGGAGGACCCGCCGGCCTCCGGGTACATCACGGTCGCCTCGGTGTAGGTGGCCGCGGTGAAGGCGAAGATCACCCCCGCGACCACGAATGCGATCGGCGTCAGCCCGAGGGCGAACGCAGCGGTGACGCCGAGCGCGTAGTAGATCGACGAGCCGACGTTCCCGTACGCCGCCGCGAACAGCGCGCCGGTGCCGTGCACGCGGCGCAGCGTTTCCTCGCGAGGGTGCCTTTCAGCCATCTGAGCCGACTATAGGCCCGGCGCCGTTGTGTCTGGGGCTACAGGTGCACGATCGGGATGATCAGGATCGCGACGATGTTGGCGACCTTGATCATCGGGTTGATCGCTGGGCCGGCGGTGTCCTTGTAGGGGTCGCCGACCGTGTCGCCGGTCACCGCCGCGGCGTGGGCCTCAGACCCCTTGCCGCCGAAAGCGCCGTCCTCGATCAACTTCTTCGCGTTGTCCCATGCACCGCCACCGGCGGTCATCGAGATCGCGGCGAACAGTCCGACCACGATCACCCCGATCAGCAGCCCGCCCAGCGCCTCGGCGCTGATCAGTCCGACGATCAGCGGGATCACGATTGCGATCAGCGCCGGTGCGATCATCTCGCGCTGCGCGGCCGCGGTGACGATGCTCACCGTGCCGCCGTACTCCGGGCGCTCGGTGCCCTCCATGATCCCCGGGTTCTCCCGGAACTGGCGGCGCACCTCCTCGACGACCTGTCCCCCCGCGCGGCCCACGGCCTCGATCGCCATCGAGGTGAAGAGGTAGACCATCATTCCCCCGATTAACAACCCGATCAGGATCGGCGGCGAAGTCAGGTTGAAGTTGAGCACGTGCCCGGCGCCCGCCTCGGCCTGGAGCTCCTGCTGGAACGCAGTGAAGAGGACCAGGGCGGCAAGGGCCGCGGAGCCGATCGCGTACCCCTTGGTCACCGCCTTGGTCGTGTTCCCGACCGCGTCCAGTGGATCGGTGACGTTGCGCACGTCCTCCGGCAGGTCCGCCATCTCGGCGATTCCCCCGGCGTTGTCGGTGATTGGGCCGAACGCATCCAGGGCGACGATCAGCCCGGTCAATGACAGCTGCGCCATCACCGCGACTCCGATCCCGTAGATGCCGGCGAGCTGGTTGGCGCCCAGGATCGCGAGCGCGAGCAGGATCGCCGGAAGGGCCGTGGACTGCAGGCCCTGCGCGAGCCCCTGGATGATGTTGGTCGCGTGCCCGGTGACCGACGCCCGGGCGATGGTCTTCACGGGGCGGAATCGCGTCGACGTGTAGTAGTCGGTGATGACGAACAGGCCGGCCGTGACGGCGATCCCGATGAGGGCACAGAACCAGAGGTCAGTGGCCGTCGGGGCGCTGTTCAGGTTCGCGGCCTTGAAGGTGATGTCCCCCATCAGCCATTGGGTGATCGGGTAGAACGCGGCCGCCGACAGGATTCCGGAGACGGCGAGCCCTCGATAGAGCGCCGCCTCGACGTTGCCGCTGCGGGTGCGCACCGAGAGGGCCCCGATGATCGACGCGAGGATGGCCACCGCCCCGATCACCAATGGGAAGATCGCCACTTCCCGGGCCTCGGAGAACGTGAGCACCCCGAGGAGCATCACGGCCACCGACGTCACGGCGTACGTCTCGAAGAGGTCAGCCGCCATCCCCGCGCAGTCGCCGACGTTGTCGCCGACGTTGTCCGCGATCACCGCGGGATTGCGCGGGTCGTCCTCGGGAATACCAGCCTCGACCTTGCCCACGAGGTCGGCACCGACGTCGGCCGCCTTGGTGAAGATGCCTCCTCCCAGACGGGCGAAGACCGAGATCAGGGAACCGCCGAAGCCCAGGCCGACGAGCGCATCGACCGCCTCCTTGTCGCTCTGGCCGGTGATGATCAGGATCCCGAAGTAGCCGGCGACGCCCAGCAGCGCGAGACCCACCACGAGCATCCCGGTGACCGAGCCGCCCTTGAAGGCGACGTCCAGTGCCGGCGGGACTCCGCCGCGCGCGGCCTCAGCCACTCGCGAGTTCGTGCGCACCGAGAGGTTCATGCCGATGAATCCCGCGGCGCCCGAGAGCGCGCCGCCGATCACGAACCCGATCGCCGTGTCGACGTTCCTGAGCACGATGAGCAGGATCGCCAGGATGATCGCGACGCCGGCGATGATCGTGTACTGGCGCGTGAGGTATGCCTTCGCTCCCTCTTGGACCGCGCCCGAGATCTCCCGCATCCGCTCGTTGCCCGGTGAGCGAGCGAGCAGGCGCCGGGTGATGACGGCGCCGTAGACCACCGCTGCACCGGCGCACACCAGCGCGATGACGACGCCGTAATCGGTCAGAAACTTCGTCAAGTCTTAGTCCTCCGTCTAGGGGTTCTGGTGAGGGGCTTTAGCCCCGAATCTGGCAGGTGTCGTTGCTGATTCTTAGGTAGGAGGCGCCCCGTTAGCGGGCCGCCGAAGCGCGGGGAGCATAGTGGACGCGGGGGCGACAATCGCCCCCAGGGCCAGATATGTAGTGAGGGGCTTTAGCCCCGAAGCTGGCAGGTGCCGTTGCTGATGGCTCAGCCCCGGCCGGGGGTCCAGAGCTTCGACGGACCGCCCTGGGGCCCGGGGCCTGGCGGCGGCGGCTGGCCTCCCTCCGGCGCCTGCGAGCCTCCCTCCTCGGGGGGCTCCCCTTCTTCGTTCGCGTACTTCGCGTAGAGCATCTGCACCTCGGACAGGGCGCTCCGCACCTGAGCCGCCGGCTCGGGGTCCAGCAGGTCCACCACGGCTCTGACGGCCTCGATCCCGATCCGCCCCTGCTCCAGGTCCTGCTCGTCCTCCTTGGCGATCCTGCGCGCCGCGAGGTTCAGGACGCTGACGACGCTCTCGAGGAGCAGGTCCTGGACGCGCACCTTGCGGAGCTGCTCCTCGATGCGCTGGCGCATCTCCTCCTCGGTCGGCTGCGTCTCGCTGCCCGGCTGTGGCTGCGGCTGGCCCTCCTCTGCGTTCATGCGGTCGATACCCCCTCGGGTGCGTAGGTGCGCTGTGTCTCAGCGACGGAATCCTTGAAGATCTCGCGGATCGACGCTCCGCTCGCCAGTGCACGGTACGCGCGCTGGGCTCCGTTCGCCTCCGGTATCGAGACCTCGATGCCGAGGGACTCTCGAGCCGGAGCGGTCCACGCGACGAGGCGCTCGACCGCCTCGCGGGTCGGGATCTCCGCCCGGCGCTCGTAGTCGATCATCCGGCCGTCCATCCCGTGCCGGATCGCGCGCCAGAGGTTCTCCTCGATCTCCCGCTGGCGAAGCGGCGTCCCGAGGCGACCGTCGTCGTAGTCGAGCGCCGCCTGAGCGATGCAGGCCGCGATCATGCCCGCGAGCGCGAACGACTCGCTGCCGCGGGCCTGGGCGTCGCAGATCCGCAGCTCGACGGTGCCGAACGCGTGATGCGGCCGCACGCTCCACCAGAGCTGCGTCGCCTCCACGATGGAACCCGTGCGAACGAGGACGTCGATGAAGTCCGCATACGCGTCCCAGCTGCCGAACGGCTCGTGGACCCCGCAGCGCGGGAACGTGCGGGTGAAGATCTCGGTCCGCATGGTGTGCAGCCCGGTGTCCCGGCCGTCGAGGAACGGCGAGTTCGCGGACAGAGCGAGTAGCTGCGGCAGCAACCCACGAAGGTGGTCGCAGACCGCGACCGCGCGGTCGGCGCCGTGCACGCCCATGTGCACGTGAAGGCTCCAGGTGTTGTTGCGCTGCGCCACCCACCGGAGCTCCTCGCGGAGGCGCCGGTAATGCTCCGTGTCGATGATCTGCTGGTCGAGGTAGTTCGCCCACGGGTGCGTGCCCGTCGCCGCCAGGGCGACGCCCAGCTCGCGGGCGGTCGCAAACAGCCGCTCGCGACGCTCGCGCTGGCGCTCGACCGCCTGCGTGAAGCTCTCGGACTTCCCCGAGCGGATCTCGATCTCGGACGAGATCAGCTCGCCGACCGCGGCATCGGCCAGCAGGTCGTCCCGCTGGCAGGCGGCGTGGAGCTCCTCGAAGCGGTTGACGAGCTCGAGCGTCTCGGGGTCGATGAGGGCGAATTCCTCCTCGATCGCAAGGGTGAAGTCGGTCGAGGCCTCAAACCGCTCGCGCGCCTTGGCCATGTCCAGGTATGTAGGTGAGGGGGCTTCAGCCCCCGAAACTGGCTGGTGCCGTTCCGGGTGATGAGCGTCCGTGGCCGCGCTCATAGACGTATTAGTACCGGGCTAGGTGAGGTAGAAGTACAGCGCGTAGAGCAGGTCGACCGCGGGGCTCGAGGTGTGGACGGTCACGTCCGGCGGCACCTGGAGGAGCTGCTCGGAGTAGTTGAAGACGATCTTCACGCCGGCGTCCACCAGGCGATCGGCCACGTCCTGCGCGGCGGCCGACGGGACCGCCAGGACCCCGACAACCACGTCCTGCTCCTCGACGACGTTGGAGAGGCCCGCGACGTCGTGGACCTCCACCTCGCCGAATTGCTTTCCCACGAGCTTCGGATCGACGTCGAATATGGCGACGATCTGGAATCCGTGGTCGGCGAAGATGTCCGAGCTCGCGATGGCCTGGCCCAGGTTGCCGGCGCCGAAGAGGACGATGTTGTGCTTCCCGGAGCTCCGGAGGATGCGGCGGATCTCCTCCACCAGGGAGTCGACGCGGTAGCCGACGCCTCGCTTGCCGAACTTCCCGAAGCCCGAGAGATCACGCCGGATCTGGGTCGAGTTGATGTGCGTGTACTCGGCCAGCTCCTGCGAGGAAATCGTCTCCTTGCCCATCTTTCGCGCCTGGATCAAGACCTGCAGGTAGCGCGAGAGGCGCGCGGCCACGCCGAGCGACAGGCGGTCGCCGTCGCCGAGCGACAGCTCTGTAGATGGCATGTCCGCCACCGCGTCCTCCGTCATCGCTGCTTCGACCCACCTTCGCGTGTCACGGACCGGACAGTATCGGTCCGGCGCTCGGCGAGTGCAGCGTGGAGCACGGCCGCGTCCACGTCCAGCTCCGCGACGATGTCCCCGTCCACCTCCACTACGGGGATGCGCTCGAGGAACCGCGCGTGCAGCTCGTCGTCGGTGTCGATGTCGATCTCGCGGAGCTCGAACCCGCCGTCCGAATCCCGGAGCGCAAGGATCCGCTCCCGCGCCTCGTCACAGAGATGGCACCCCTCGCGCGTGTAGAGGACGACCTTCATGCCGTCGCCGTCCACCCCAGGTACTCCGGATACGGCGCTGGCTCCTTGAACCGCGCCGCGGACGCGATCATGGCCGCGTTGTCGGTGCAGAGCTCGCGAGGAACCAGTTTCAGCCGCAGCCCGCGCGCATCGCAGAGGGCGGCGGTTCGCTCCCGCAGCAGCGTGTTCGCCGCCACTCCCCCGCCGAGCGCCACCGCGTCCCACTCGCCTCGACCGACCGCTCGCTCGAGCTTCGCGATCAGCTGGCCGACCACCGCGGCCTGGTAGCTCGCCGCGAGGTCCGCCCGGCGCCCCTCGAGCTCACCGTCGCCCAGGCCGCGGATCGCGTACAGCAGGGCCGTCTTCAGGCCGCTGAAGCTGAAGTCGAGCCCGGGATCCCGGGTCATGGCCACCGGGAAGTCGAATGCCGCGGGGTCCCCGCCTTCGGCCTCGCGCTGGATCGCCGGCCCGCCCGGGTAGCCGAGGCCCAGCAGCCGGGCTCCCTTGTCCAGCGCCTCGCCGGCCGCGTCGTCGAGCGTCTGACCCAGGACCTCGAAGCCCTCGTGGGACGTGACGCCCGCGAGCAGCGTGTGGCCGCCGCTCGCGATCAGGCAGAGGAACGGCGGCTCGAGCGGGTCCGGCTCGAGGAAGTTCGCCGCGACGTGGCCGTGTAGGTGGTTCACGCTCACCAGCGGCTTGCGAAGGGGAGCCGCGAGCCCCTTCGCCGTGGCGACGCCGACCAGCAGGGCCCCGATCAGGCCAGGCTCCCGGGTCACGGCGAGCGCGTCGACGTCCGTCAACTCGACGCCGGCCTCGCCGAGCGCCGCGTCGATGACCGGATTGATGAGCTCGAGGTGGTGGCGCGACGCGACCTCCGGGACGACGCCGCCGTATTGGGCGTGTGCGGCGGCCTGCGAGGAGATGACATTCGACAGGATCCGTGCGCCATCCGTTACCGCGGCGCAGGTGTCGTCGCAGGAGGTCTCGAGCGCGAGGAACAACATCCGGTCGGCTGCTCCGCTCCGCGTCCGCACCGACCGGGTTCCCGTCAATCTGCTCAGGCTTCGACGACGGACCGAGATTCGAGCCACATGATGAGGGCGTCCTCGCCGTTGTCGTGGTAGTAGCGGCGGCGGTGGCCCGCGCGCCGGAAGCCGAACCGCTCGTACATCGCGATCGCACCGTGGTTCGAGGTGCGCACCTCCAGCGTGTAGCGAGCCTCGCTGCCCGCTTCCTCGAAGAGCCGCTCCAGCAGCCGCTGCGCGATGCCTTGGCGGCGCACGGTTGGGCTGACGGCCACGTTCATCAGGTGCCAGACGTCCGCGTAGCGGGAGCAGACCATGTACCCGACCAGCCCGTCGTCGGTCGTCGCCGCGAGACAGATGCCGGACGGCTTGGACAGCTCGAGGACGAACATGGCCAGGGACCACGGCGTCTGGAAGGACCGGCGCTCGATTGCGAGCACGGCCGGGAGGTCGCTGTATGCCAATCGTCTAAGGCGAATCTCGGTCAAGCCAAACCTGCGCGTCGGGTGGTCTCAGGTAGATCGGCTGGATCGCCTGGGGCGGTGAAGAGGGCCCGTCCGCGGCGAGCCGGCAAACGTGCCGGGCCCACACCCGGTGCGCCTCGCTCGAGTCCGGAAGAACCTCGACGCCCGCAGCCTCCAGTTCACCGCGGAATCGTAGCGCCCCGGAACCGCCGGCCAGCGGGCTGTCGGGCACGGACTTGAGCCTTTCGCCAAGCACCTCCGGCTTCGCCACAAGCGGCTCCCAGATCTCCTCGCCACCCGGCCCGAAGAGCGCCGCGAAGGCCTCGCCGCGCCGCCCGTCCAGCACGGCGAGCCGCGACCTCCCCTCTCCGCCGTCCTCGGCGATGCCCGCCGCCAGCGCGGCGAGCGTGCCGACCGGGACCACGGGCTTGCCGAGCGCCTGGGCGATCGCGCGTGCGGTCGCGAGGCCGACCCGGAGCCCGGTGAACGAGCCCGGCCCGATTCCGACCGCCAGCCGGTCCACCGCGTCCCATCCCCCCGCCGCGCCCACGGCGCCCTCGAGCTCGACCAGCAGGGCCTCGGCGTGCCGCGGGCGCCCGCCGTCCGGCTTCGGCACGAGGCGCTCGTCGACGACCACGCGCTCGCGCACAACCGCAACGCTGACGTCGTCGGTCGCGGTGTCGAGCCCGGCGATCGAGGTCACGGGCGCACCGCGATCAGCCGCTGATCGCCGCCCTCATGGCTCAGCTCCACCCGCAGCGCGATCCGCTCCAGCTGCGGCTCCGCCGCCCGCGGCCATTCCACGAACGCCACGGCGTCATCGGTCAGGTAGTCGTCCAGCAGTCCCGGGTCCTCGTCCTCGAGCCCCTCGAGCCGGTAGAGATCGAGGTGCGACACCGGCACACGCCCCCGGTACCGGTGCCCGATCGTGAACGTCGGCGAGGTGACCGGCTCCGTAACCCCGAGCGCGCGGCAGGCGCCCCGGATGAGCGTCGTCTTGCCCGAGCCGAGCTCACCGCTGACGAGGACCACGTCGCCTGGGCCGAGGTCGGCGGCGATCCGCGCGCCGACCGCCGCGGTCTCCGCAGGGCTGGACGTTCTCTCCAACTAACCGAACAGGTCGAGCTGGTCGGAGCCCGCGGCCACGGTCTCCGGAGCCAGGTCGGCCGCCGACGGTCGCGCGCCCGTCCCCTCGGGGCGCGGCCTGGAGATGAGCTCGGGAAGCTTCGCGAAGTCCTCCCGCAGGGTGTCGACCAGCGAGGGCGTGCGCAGCGCGGCCGCGGGGTGAAGCAGCGGCATGAGGAACACCGGGTGTCCGCCGATCTCGTGCACCTGGACGGTGCCGCGCACCCTGGTGATCCCCGTCCGGCTGCCGGTCAGGAGCTTCGTCGCGAAGTTCCCTAGGGTGCCGATGACCCGCGGCTGGATCAGCTCCAGCTGCTTATACGTGTAGGGCTGGCAGGACTCGATCTCGAGCGGCTGCGGGTCGCGGTTGCCGGGAGGGCGGCAGCGCAGCACGTTCGTGATCCACACGTCCTCCCGCTTCATCCCGATCCCCTCCAGGAGCTCTGTGAGCAGCCCGCCGGCTCGGCCCACGAACGGGAGCCCCTGGCGGTCCTCCTCGGCGCCGGGGGCCTCGCCCACGAACATCAGGTCGGCGTCGGAGTTGCCCGAGCCGAAGACGACGTTGGTCCGCGTCTCCGAGAGCGCGCAGAGCTCGCACACGGAAGCTTCGCGGTACACCTCGACGAGGTGCTCGCGGCGCTCCTCGCGCGTTGCGCTCACGACGGTCCCTTCCGGCGCGCCTCCGCACGCCGCCTCGCCGCCTTGAAGTTCTGCTTCGTGCGGGTATGGAGCTCGGCGTTCCGTGCCTCCTGCTGGCGGAGCGCACCCCCGGTCTTCACCAGCCGCGGCTCCGGCGCGGGCGGCGAGTAGACGCGGCGCGCTCCCTCGGCGCCACATTCGCGGCAGTCGACAGTCTCCGTCCCGACGCCGACGAGATCCTCGAACCGGGCGCCACAGCGCCCGCACTCGAACTCATACAGGGGCACGCTAGCGATGGTATCCGCGGCGCACGCCGCACACCGCACGGGAATGCGGAACGTGCGGGTTACCGGAATTCGAAGCCCGGGCCCTACCTATAATTGGCCACGGCTGCGACCCCACCCGGGGCGTGGACCAAATCGGCTCAGACAGTTCAGCGGAACCGCCTTCAGCCGTCTGGTATCTCCGATGAGGGAACTGGAACGGGATCCACCCACCGACGCCGCGCTTGCCGCGGATGCGCCGCCGTTCTCAAGGCTTGCCGTGGTCGGCGCCGGAAGGGCCGGGCGCTCGATCGCGACCGCCGCGAGCGCCGCCGGGCTCACGGTCCGTGTCGCCGTCCGCGAGGACGCGCTCGACGCATGTCGTCACTCGGAGGTCGCCCTGCTCTGTGTCCCCGACGGGGAGATCGAGGCGGCGGCCGCCAAGGCTGCAGACGCCGTGCCGCCGCTTCGGTTCGTCGGCCACGTGAGCGGCGCCACCACCCTCGCAGCGCTCGCGGCAGCGACCGACGCCGGCGCTGAGGTCTTCTCGCTTCACCCGCTGCAGACGATCCCCGACTCGCAAACCGAGCTCGTCGGCGCCCCGTGCGCGATCGCAGGCTCGACGCCGGATGCCCTCGCGATCGCCCGGGGGCTCGGACACCGGCTCCAGATGCGGCCCTTCGAGGTGCCCGAGGACGCGCGCGACGCCTACCACGCCGCCGCCGCGATGGCATCCAACCTCCTCGTCGCGCTGGAGGAGTCCGCTGCAGAGCTGATGGATCGGGCCGGTGTCGACGCGCCGGGCCGTGAGCTGCTCGCGCCCCTGGTCCTTCGCAGCGCTGCGAACTGGGCGGAGCGCGGCGCGGATGCCCTGACGGGTCCGATCGCCCGCGGCGATACGGCCACGGTGGAGCGCCACCTCGAGGCACTGCGCGCGACCGCGCCCGAGCTTGTTCCCGTCTACGAGTCGCTCGCGGAGCGGGCGAGGGCGCTCGCCGTCCGGGACGAGGTGTCAACGTGAAGGTGGCTCGAACCAAGGCCGACCTGCGCGAGGCGCTCTCGCCGGCGCGCCGCGAGGGCAGGACTGTCGGGCTGGTGCCCACGATGGGCTACCTCCACGACGGCCACCTGTCGCTCCTGCAAGCGGCGCGGGAGCGCTGCGAGGTCGTCGTCATGAGCCTGTTCGTGAATCCGTCCCAGTTCGGCCCGAACGAGGACCTGGACGCCTATCCGCGAGACGAGGCGCGCGACCTCGAGATCGCCGAGGAGTGTCGGCGTCGACCTCGTCTACGCCCCCGCAGTGGACGAGGTCTACCCAGAGGGGTTCTCGACGTCGGTCGAGGTGGGCGGCGGCCTGACCGATGTCCTCGACGGCGATCCCGGGCTGCGCGGCCCGGCGCACTTCCGCGGTGTCACCACCGTCGTCGCGAAGCTCTTCAACGCGGTCGGCCCGGACGTCGCCTTCTTCGGCCAGAAGGACGCGCAGCAGGCGGTCGTCATCCGCCGCATGGCCCGTGACCTGGACTTCCCGGTGGAGATCGAGGTCCTCCCCACCGTTCGCGAGCCCGACGGGCTCGCGATGAGCTCGCGCAACGCGTACCTCACGCCCGAGGAGCGCCAGCGTGCCGCGGCGCTGAGCCGCGCGCTCCGTGCCGCCGAGGAGGTGGCCGCTTCCGGCGAGGGCACAGCCGAGGCCGCCCTGGATGCCGCGCGGGCCGAGCTGAAGCAGGCCGGCATCGAGCCCGAGTACCTCGAGGCCCGCGACCCCGAGAGCCTGGCCGCCGTTGACTCTCTGAACGGCAGGCCGGTGCTGATCGCGGTCGCCGCCCGCGTGGGCGCCGCTCGACTTATCGACAACACCCTGATCGGAGGTTGAAGAGACCAGTGCAGAGACAGATGCTGAAATCGAAGATCCACCGGGCCACCGTGACCGGGTGCGATCCCGACTACGTCGGGAGCATCACGCTCGATCCGGAGCTGATGCGCAGCGCCGACCTGCTGGCCAACGAGCAGGTCCACGTGTGGGACATCGAGAACGGCGCCCGCTTCGTCACCTATGTGATCGAGGGCGACGCGGGCAGCGGTGCCGTGCGGGTGAACGGCGCGGCCGCGCTGCTCGTCAGGGAGGGCGACAAGGTGATCGTCGCCTCCTTCGGCGCCTACGACGAGGCGGACCTCGATTCCTACGCCCCCATCGTCGTCCACGTGGGCGAGCGCAACGAGATCGTCCGCGTTGATTCCCATCCCGAGGTGCTCCTCGACTCGTCGCTCGCCTCAGAGGCCGACTTCGAGGTGCCCGGAAGCCTGATTCATGAAGGGAGCAATCGATGAGCAGCCGTCCGAAGGAAACGCAGCCCGACGCCGCGGGTCGAATGCCCGTGACCCTGCCCCGCCTCGCCGAGATGAAGGCGAAGGGGGAGCCGATCGTCATGGTCACCGCGTACGACTACCCGTCGGCGGTCGCGGCCGAGGAGGCCGGCGTCGACATCGTCCTGGTCGGGGACACCGCCGCGATGGTCGTTCTGGGCTACGACGCCACGACTCCGGTCGGCATGGACGAGATGGTCACCATGGCCGCCGCGGTCAATCGCGGGCGCCGCACGCCGCTTCTGATCGGCGACATGCCCTTCGGCTCCTACGAGCGCTCGAACAAGCACGCGATCAAGAACGCGCAGCGGTTCGTCCGGGAGGCCGGCTGCGACGCGGTCAAGCTGGAGCGCGGCGGCCCCTCCGTCGAGCGCGCCCGAGCGATCGCCGGATCGGGCATCCCCGTCATGGGCCACGTCGGGCTGACCCCGCAGACCGCGAGCGCCCTCGGGGGGTTCAAGGCTCAGGGCAAGACGGTGGAGTCCGCGACCCAGATCGCACACGACGCCCATGAGCTACAGGCTGCGGGCTGCTTCGCGATCGTCTTCGAGGCGGTCCCGGCCGCCGTCACCGACGCGCTGATGACGCACATTCACGTGCCGGTGATCGGGATCGGCGCCGGCCTCTCGACCGACGGCCAGGTGCTCGTCTTCCACGACCTGCTGGGCATCACGTCAGGTCGCGTGCCGAAGTTCGTCAAGCGCTACGCCGACATCCACGACCAGATGGTCGCGGGCATCAGGGCGTACGCGGACGAGGTGCGCTCGCGCCACTTCCCCGACGCCGACCACGTCTACTCGGCCGATCCGGACGCGGTCGCCGAGCTCCAGGCCTACCTCGACCAGGGCAGCCTGGCGACGTCGCCCTGGGACTGGTAGCGCGGCCGCGGGCGGCAACGCTTTAGGGACAGGCCGCTCCGCTGCAGGTCTCGGCCGCATGCAGCTTGGCGGCGACGGTCGGGGCGACCAGGTTTCTGGCGCCCAGCTCAGCGGGGTCGGTCCGGAGGTTGTAGTCCTCGACGAAGCCGTCGGACCACTCGATGTACTGGCGCTTGCCCGGCGCAACGTACGAGTACCACGCCGGGATCTGGGCGACGCCCTCGTTCATCAACTCGAGCAGCAGCCACGACCGCCGGTAATTGCCCAGCAGCGAGTGCCCGTCGACGGCGTAACCAGGCTTGATGCCCGCGGCCTGGTAGATCGTCGGAGCGATGTCGATGTTGGCCGCGATTCGCCTGTCCTCGACCCCGGCGGCGAAGTGTCCCGGCCAGCGCACGTAGAACGGCACCGCGCTGTTTTCCAGATAGGGCTCGCCCTTGCCCCACATGCCATGGTCGCCCCACATGAAGCCGTTGTCCGATAGGAAGAACGCCAGCAGATTCCCTCCCTCCCCGTGGTCCCGAATCGTCTGCCACAGCTGCGCGAATTCGCCATCGGCGGCCTGCGTCTCCATCTGCTGGCCGTAGTAGGCGTCCTCGAAGACCGCGTCGCTGAAGCTGCGTCGTTGAACCGACGGGTCCTTGTCCGTACGGTCCGCCTCCTGGTAGGAGTCCGGCTTGAACGGCGGCGTGAACGGCGGGATCGCGGTGGGATGAGCGGGCTTCGTCGTCCACGGACTGTGCGGCGAGTGCGTAGCCACCACCAGCGCCCAGGGGCGAGATGGGTGGGTGGACTCGCGCTGAAAGAACGCCCGCACACCACGAGCGACCTGCCACTGCTCGGCCTCGTCCGGGTCGTCCAGGGCGACCGCGTAGTCGAAATACGGCGCACGCGGCGTCGGAACGAAGTTCAGGTACTTGCCTACCAGGCCTGTGAAGTAGCCGTGATCGTGCAGATACCGCTCCCACGTGTCCTTGGTATTGAACGTTGTCCCGTTGTTGACGACGATTCCAGTGTTGTGCTGGTACTCGCCCGAGAAGATGGAGGCGCGTGACGGGCAGCACTGGGGTGTCGTCACGAAGCCGTTCGGGAACTCGGTCCCGCCTTGCCCGAACACGCGGCGGATCGTCGGCATCTCGATCATCGAGCCGGCGTCCCGTTGGTCGTCTGTCAGGAAGATGAGGATGTCCGGCCGGGAAGCGGCGCGTGCGGTAGCGACCGCGCCGCCCATGGCTCCGACCAGAAGGCAGGAAAGCAGCACGCACAGCGACCGGTGGACCCTCCTGCCGTGTGTGACTGCCCTCTTCATACTCGATCTCCCTCGGCATCAAAGATCATCCGTTCCTCGCCTCGCGTCGGCTACGGCAGTTGACCGCGGGTGTCGTGCGGCGAACTACGCGATATCCAGCGGGATTCACCACCTCGCCTCCGCAGTCGCCGCCGTAACCCCGCGCCCGTCGCGGGGTATTGCTTGTGTCGATTCGCACGAAGCGGATCCTTCTCAGGAGGTACAGGTAATGGAGATGCTGAAGCGACTGGAGCCCGTGGCGCTGTTGCTGATGTTCATCGGTGCGCTCAACTGGGGCATCGTCGGCATCACGAACGGCGACACGAACGTCCTCTCGTCGATCTTCGGAAGCGGCACGCTGCTGAACGTCATCTACGTGCTGGTTGGCGTCTCGGCCTTGGTGTTCGTGCCCAGGCTGATGGAGGCCCTCCACATTCGCGGGGCGCATCCGCGGGGCGTCTGACAAAGCCGAAGCGCTGCACCGCCCCGGTGTGGGAGGCCGGCGGCGGAGTGAGGAAGCGAGCCGGGCCCATCTGGGCTCGGCTCGTTTCCTTTCGCCTTGTTACGTTGCGCCCATGGCGGTGCACACCAGCGAGATCCGGCTCTCCACGCGCGGCCATTCCGACATTGTCGACATCACGCGCCGCGTCCAGGCGGCGGTCGCCGAGTCCGGGACGAGCGACGGCCAGGCGAGCGCCTTCGTTCGCGGCTCGACCGCGGGGATCACGACGATGGAGTTCGAGCCCGGCGGGGTGCACGACCTCCGCGCCCTGCTCGACCGCCTGATCCCGGTCCGCGGCGACTACGAGCACAACCGCCTCAACCACGACACGAACTCGCATGCCCACCAGCGCGCCTCGATCGTCGGCGCCTCGGAGGTGGTGCCCGTCGAGGGCGGTCGGCTGGCGCTCGGGACCTGGCAGCAGCTCGTCCTCATCGACTTCGACGACAGCCCGCGCGGGCGGACGATCGTGATCCAGGTGCTCTCGTGACCGGGGAGGCGGGCGGCCCGCACCCCGTCACCGCGGTCGAGCTCAAGGCGCAGATCGAGGCGGAGCGCACCGGGCGCCCGTTCCTCGCTTACCGGGATGCCGAGGGTCAGCGGCATCTGCTGTCGATCGAGTCCGGCGTGACGGAGCTCTGGGTGGGCCGGAGCCCGTCGTCCGGCGTCCAGCTGTCGTGGGATGACGAGGTCTCGGCGCTCCACGCGCAGCTCGAGGTCGTGGGCGACGAGCTCACGCTGGTCGATGAGGGCCTCTCTCGCAACGGCTCGTTCGTCAATGGCGAGCGCGTCGGCGGGAGGAGCCGCCTGCGGGACGGGGACATGCTCCGGTTCGGGCAGACCATGGTCCTGTTCCGGGCACCGGCACTGACCGAGGCCGCGTCCACCATCGTCGCGAGCGACGCCCTCTCGGCTGCCGCTGTCTCGCCGGCCCAGCGTCGCGTGCTGGTCGCGCTCTGCCGGCCCTTCAAGGACGGCGCAGCGTTTGCGACGCCGCCCACGAACCAACAGCTGGCGGACGAGCTTCACCTGAGCGTGGACGCGGTCAAGACGCACATGCGGGCTCTGTTCGAGAAGTTCGACGTGCAGGAACTGCCGCAGAACCGCAAGCGGGTCGCGGTCGTCGAGCGCGCGCTGCAGACCGGCCTGATCACGCAGCGCGAGCTCTAGGCGCGAACCCACACCAAGGGGTGGTCCGAATCACCCCGTGGCGAGACACGTCCATCCCGCGGGCGTCTGGTAGCGCGGGCCCTGGGACCGGAGACTGCGGGTCGTCGGGAGTGAGAACCAGAAAGGAGAACCCCGATGACCAACAGCAAGACCATCAAGACCAACCGCAGGCTCGGACGGCGGCTGATCCTCGTCCTGGCCCTCGGGGTTGTCGCGGCCTTCATGGCGGCACCCGCCAGCGGTTTCGCGGCCACCACGTTCGGCGCCAAGCTGAACAAGACGATCCAGCCGTCGAATTCGCAGCCGGCACAGCCGTGCACGATGCCGGCGAAGTCCTGTACGCGGATCGAGATGGACGCGTACAACGATGCCGGCCACGAGCGTGCGCCAAAGGACGGCGTGATCAAGAAGGTAAAGCTCATCGCCGGCGGCCCGGGGCACTTCAAGCTCCAGATCGCCGAAGCGAAGCCGGGCAAGGACAAGGGCCGGGTCGTCCGCAACGGACCGCGGATCGACTACAACGGTCAGCCCAACGGAAACAGCCTCACCTACGACGTGGAGTCCTTCCCTGTCCACGTCCCTGTCGAAAAGGGCCAGTACCTGGCCATCAGCGCCAAGAAGACCAGCATGCTGCGCTGCAGCTCAGGTGGACCGAACCAGTTCCTGTTCACCCCAGCGCTGTCGCCGGGCGGCCCGTTCCAGACGCTGAGCTACACCGACGGTTGCTGGCTCCTCCTGGAAGCCGTCTACCAGTAGCCCACACCCACACCCACGCCAAATAGGCGGAACCGCGACGGGGCCCCGGCAACGGGGCCCCGTCGCTCGTTCACTTGGCTTGGAACGTCTCGGCCATGCGGGTCGAGAGGTCCTGCGAGACCTTCTTGCTGTTCGCCTTGCTCGTCGAAACGGCCGCCCGCGTACGCCACGAGAACCCGCCCTCGTCGAAGAAGGAGGTGAAGACATTCGCCTCGCCGAGATCGGGCAGGTTGTGTCTGGCCGACTCGGTGTGTGTGTAGCCGAGGTAGTAGGTCTTTCGTCCCGCGACAGTCTTCGAACCGCTGGTGTACTGGATCGCCCCCTCCTGTGCTCGCGCCGCCTCCGCGTTCCGAAGCTGCGTGGTGGCATTGGATGAGGCCTGCTGAATCTCGACGTCGACCTTCTGGTCCGGAGTCACGAGCGCGGTGAGCGTGACGCCGCCCGAGAGTTGCTTATCCACCACACCCGGCTTCGACCCCTTGGGCACGTCGACGGTGAACAAGCTCGACTGAGTGAAAGGAACCACCTTTATCCCGTCGACGACGTTCGCCGAGCCGCCCCCGTTCTTCCCAGAGCTCTTCTGAGCCTGGCCGCCGCCTCCGCTCGTCGCCGAGCTCGACGAGGAGCCTCCACCTCCGCCACCACTGAGGGCGATGATCGCGATCGCGACGGCCGCGCCGACGGCCAGCACAGCGCCCAGGGCGGTTAGGCGCCGCCTGCTCGCTCCCGCGCGGGACTGCCTTGGCTGCTCCGGCCGCGTCGGCGGAGGTGGTTCGCCCGACGGCTCGGTTGGAGGCGGGGCGGCCGTGGGTGGCTCGCCCGCAACGGTGCTCGCCGGCTCGGTCGGCGGCCGCTCCGATGCCTTGGTGGGCGTCGTCTCGGCAGGCTGGGTCACCGGCGCCGCCTCGCCGGTCGCGACGCTGTGCTCCGGCTGTGAGACGGGCGCACCGGTGGCGGCGCTCAGCGCGGCCCGGCCCAGGTCCCCGGCGGACAGGTACCGGTCATCGGGCTCCTTCGCCATCGCGCGCTCGACCACCACGTCAAGCTCGTCCGTGACCCCATCCGCAAGCTTGCTCGGCGCCGGCGGCGGCTCGCTCACGTGCGCGTAGAGCTTTGCGACGTCCTCCTCGCGCTCGAACGGCAGGTGGCCGGTTAGCGTCGTGAAGAGGACGCAGCCGAGCGCGTAGATGTCGCAGCGGGCATCCACCGGACCGCCCTTGATCTGCTCCGGAGAGGCGTAGTCGATGGTCCCCACCCAGCGCCCAGTGGCGGTTGGCCCCCCGGACGCGTCGACCTCACGGGTGAGGCCGAAGTCCGTCAGGTAGGCGTGTTCCGTGCCGCGGCGCGATTCGACGATGACATTCGCAGGCTTGACGTCGCGATGAACGAGGCCACGCGCGTGCGCCTCGTCCAGCGCGCCGGCGATCTGGTCGACGATCGCCGCGGCACGACGCCTATCGAGCCGGCCCTCCCGGCGGAGCAGCGACGACAGGTCCTCTCCCTCGACGTAACGCATGACGAGGTACGGCATGTCCTCGTCGGCCACACCAGCCTCGTAGATCGGGATCGCGTTCGGGTGCTCGATGGCGGCGGCCAAACGCGACTCGCGCTTGAAGCGCTCCAGGTAGTCGGGGTCACTCGCGAGCGCGGGCGCGATGACCTTGATCGCCACCCTGCGGCCGAGCTCGGGCTGCTCGGCGAGGTAGACCACGCCCATCCCTCCTCTGCCCAGCACCCCTTCGATCCGGTACCCGGCAAAGATCGTCCCGATCTTGATCGCCGCGGCCATCGACCCGACGCGAGCTTAGTCCGAGGCGGTTCCGGCCGCTCCCCGGAGAGGCCGGATGCACGAGGTCACTCCCGCTCCGCCAAGCCCTTCTCGCGCAGCTCGTTGAGCGCTTCCGGGCGCTTCTCCAGCCCCTCGAAACCCATGCCGCGTAGTACGCCGGGAGCCTTCGTGAACTGGATGTCGCGGTAGTCGACGACCTGAATCAGGTTGCCCCAAGGGTCCCGAAAGTCGAGGAACCTTCCCTTGGACATCTCCACCCCCGCCGCTTCGAGCGCTGCGCGGGCGGCGGCCTTGTCTTCGACCACGAGGCCGAAATGGGCCCTGCCGGGCGGACCCGGGTCGCCCACAGACAGCGCGATGAACTGGTCGCCCATGTCGACGAATGCCATGCCGTAGGCGCGCTCGACTCCCTCGATGTCGAAGATCCGCCCGTAGAACTCGAGTGCTTCGTCGATGTCGCCCACCTCGAGGGCGACGTGGTTGATGCCAACGAGCCGCGGCCGCTCGCTCACGGGCCCGTCTGCTCCGGAACGCCGAGTGCATCCCGCACCGCCGCGGCCGAGGGCGCGATTTCCGGCCTCAGTCGAGCGAGGAGGTCGCGCCATCCGGAGTGCATCTCGATCGCGCTGCGGACGCGCTCCACCCCGCCCTCGAGGTCCCCCGCCTGCACCATCCCCAGCCCACCCCAGAACACGAGCTCGTCGCTTGCCGGGGCCAGCTCCAACGCTTTCCGGCCGGCCTCCGCAGCGTCGTCGTGGCGGCCCTCGGCCATCAGGGTGTCGGCCCGGTCCGCAAAAGCGTAGGCATCGGCGAGGTCGAGCAGCCGTCGGAGCTCCCCCAGCGGGTTCGTGTGGTCCTCGACGCGAAGCTCGACGGTTCGCCGCCACGGCTCACCCTCGGCAGGAACGACGAGCAGGGCGGCCGACTGACGTCCCCGCACGTCGCCCCCGGCGGCCTCGGCAGCGTCAAGCGTTGCGAGGAGGCGGCGAGGGAGAGGCTCGCTGAAGGCCGTGAAAGCGTCGGCCATCGCCGGCCAGACATCCGGCCCGGCCATCATGTTGGCCTGGGCGCTGAAGCCCTCGCCCTCCACGTGCCCCGCGTACGGAATGCAGCCATCGCCGGTATGGACCGCGACGGCTCCTCTCGAGTCGACCACCGCGACCTGTCTGACCGCTGCCTGTTCGTCGGCGGCCAGCAGCTCGTCGAGAGCCTCCGCCGGAGCCTGACCGTCCCGGAGGCGCTCCAGAAGCCGTGGCCCATACGCGGGCTCGGCGATCGACTGGGTCGCGACCGCCCCCACGCCGGGCTCCCCCCACGAGACGATCGAGCCAACGGAAAACCAATGCGACTGCACCGCAACCCCGAGCTCCCCCGTTCCCGGGTCCCGAGCAACGATCGAGTAGGTCCCCTTGCGCGCGGTCACGGGCCTACCGGGGCGTTCGACTTCAGTTCGTCGATCTTCCAGGTCCCGTCCTCCTTCACGAGAGAGACCAGAAGCTGCTCGCCGTTGTACAGGCCACCGTCAGGAGCCACTCTCACGGATGCCTGTGGGGGCGGCTTGGCGGTGTCGAGGAGGATCACGTCGTTCATGTTCAGGGATTTCGGCGCGCTTGCGGGTGCCTGCGCCTGCACACAGCCCTGCTTGCCGCCATACGCAACGCTCAGGTAATGCGCCGTGACGTAGTCGGTGCTGCACGCCTTGTTCGGGTCCGTCGACGCGAGGACCGCGAACACGACGTCGGGAATGCTGTGACTCTGTCCTACCTGCCCGGTCCCGGACCCGCCGCCGGTGTCGGTCGAGGTACGGGTCGTGGTTGTGCTCTGAGACGAAGTGCTGCCCGTCGGTGCGCTCGCGGCGGTCGTGGTGCTCGCGGCGGTGCTCGTCTCACCGCCCCCTCCCCCACATCCGCCGGCTGCGACCGCGGCAACGGTGAGCGCTGCGACAAGCGCCGCAGCCGTTCGCGGGCCATTAGTGCGGCGATCTCCAGGTCCGTCAGGCACATCGTTAATCAACCACTTCCTGCTCCCCACTGTGTTGGAAGTCGATCTCTCGGATCACCTTCGCGGGGATTCCGGCGGCGATCACGCGTGGCGGGAGGTCCTCGATGACCACGGAGTTGGCGCCGATGACGCAGCGCTCGCCGATCTCGACGCCGCTCGTCACAACGCAGTTCACGCCGAACCAGCAGTTGGATCCGATGCGCACAGGACCCTTTGAGGTGAAGCCCTGCCAGGTAATCGGCTTGTCGGGGTCGTCGAAGCGGTGCGCAGCGTCGCCCACGAAGCAGCCGTTGGCGAACATGACGTGGTCACCGATCTCGATCCGGTCGTAGGCGGCGAGCATCACGTTCCGGTTGAGGAAGCAACCCTCGCCGATCTCGATGTGCGCCTCGGGCGAAAGCGTCAGCCAGCAGCCCGGCTCGAGGAGCGTCCCCTGGCCGATGACGAGGCGACCCGCGTCCAGCGCCTCGAGCACCTCGCCCTCGATCGGGTAGCGGATGAAGGCGCCCGACCGCGCCATGTGGTGGTTGATCCGCCACCGCCGGCCCCGCCGCCGGTTGCGCTCGTACCAGCGGTGCTTCACCCACCAGGTCCGCCAGCCGCGCTGGTCCGCCATCGGAGCGCTCAGCCTCGGATGAGCTCGAGGCGCTCGGCGCTTGAACCGCGCCCGATGAGGACCTCGCTGACCAGCCTCGGCGGGAAGAGCCCGTGCTCGACGATCCCCGGAATGGACGCGAACCACTCGGCGAGCCCGGCCGGATCCGAGACCGGCCCTCGGTAGTCGGCAATCAGCCCGCCGTCGGGGCTCTCGGCCACGTCCCTGAGGTCGACCTCGCCGATCTCCCGCATCGTCGCGGCGAGGCCGAACTTGGACAGCTCGAGGGGGACCGGAGGCGAAAGCCGATCCACCGGCTTGCTGGAATCGCCAATGACGATGAACCGGTCGGCGGCGGCCGCGACGATCTTCTCGCGGAAATGAGCGCCGCCGCCACCCTTGATCAGCCAGGCGTCCGGGGTGACCTGGTCCGTGCCGTCAATCGCGATGTCGAGGCGATCCACGCCCTCGAACGGCCCGATGTCGATTCCCAGCTCCACCGCGTGCTGCTCGGTCGCGGGTGAGCTGGCGACGCAATGAATCGAGAGCTTGCGCGCAGCGAGGGCAGGCAGCAGGAAGGCGACCGTGGATCCGGTTCCGAGCCCCACCTTCGTCCCGTCCTCGACCAGCTCGGCGGCCGCTTCCGCAGCCACCCGCTTCTCGGTTTGCGTCGGCAACTCGCCCGGCACGAGACGGGAATCTAAGCGATCGCCGCGACGTGTCAGGTTTGTCGGTGAGGGGCCTCAGCCCCGAAACTGGCTGGTGCCGTTGCTGTCTTGCTTGTTACGAACTCGTTTAGATGGCCGTGGACGCCTTGGACTAGGATCGGACACCGATGGCCACTGTCGCCCAGCCGGTCGCAACGGACATCGACACGCTCTGTATCAACACGATCCGGACGCTGTCGATCGACGCGATCCAGAAGGCGAACTCGGGACACCCCGGGACCCCGATGGCGATGGCCCCCGTTGCCTACACGCTGTGGCAGCGCTTCCTGCGCTTCGACCCCACCGATCCGATCTGGCCGAACCGCGACCGCTTCGTGCTGTCGGCCGGGCACGCCTCGATGCTCCTGTACTCGCTGCTGCACCTGGCGAAGGTCGAGGCGGTGGATCCCGAGTATGAGGTGCTCGGCGAGCCCGCCGTGAGCATGGACGACATCAAGTCGTTCCGCCAGTTGGACTCCCATACCCCCGGCCACCCCGAGTACCACCTCACCTCGGGAGTCGAGACCACGACGGGCCCGCTCGGCCAGGGGATCGCCACCTCCGTGGGAATGGCGGTGGCCGGCAAGTGGCTGCAGGCGCGCTACGGCAGCCAGGTCTACGACTTCGACACCTACGCGATCGCCGGCGACGGATGCCTGATGGAGGGCGTCTCCAACGAGGCGGCGTCGCTCGCCGGCCACCAGCGCCTGGACAACCTCTGCTGGATCTACGACAACAACCACATCACGATCGACGGCCACACCGAGCTCACCTACGAGGATGACGTGGCTGCCCGCTTCATGGGCTACCGCTGGAACGTCACCCGCGTCGGCGACGCCAATGACCTCGAGCTCCTCACGCGCGCCTTCCAGGAGTTCCAGGAGGAGAAGGACCGCCCGACGCTGATCATCGTCGACAGCCACATCGGCTACGGCTCCCCTCACAAGCAGGACACGGCCGAGGCGCATGGCGAGCCACTCGGTGAGGAGGAGGTCCGCGAGACCAAGCGGGCCTACAGCTGGCCGGAGGACGCCGAGTTCCTGGTCCCCGACGGGGTCTACGAGCACTTCGCCCGCGGTGTCGGCGAGCGAGGACGGCGGCTGCGCACCGAGTGGGCGCAGCGGATATCCGACGGCGACCCCCAGGTCGCCACCGAGATCGACCAGATGCAGCGTCGTGCCCTGCCGGACGGCTGGGATGCCGACCTCCCGAGCTTCGAACCCGACGAAAAGGGCCTGGCGACCCGCAAGGCGTCCCACCAGGTGCTGAACGTGATCGCGCAGCGGGTGCCGTGGCTCATGAGTGGCTCCGCCGACCTCACCGGCTCCGCCGGGAGCGGCCTCGACTTTGACGGCGAGGGCTCGGAGGCGTTCCAGCCGGAGGATCGCAAGGGTCGCGACCTCCATCTGGGGATCCGCGAGCACGGGTCGGCCGCGCTCTCGAACGGGCTCGCCCTGAGCAAGCTCCGGCCCGTGTGGTCGACCTACCTGACCTTCTCGGACTACGCGCGCCCCGCGATCCGGCTCTCGTCCCTGATGGAGCTACCGGTAATCCACTGGTTCAGCCACGACTCGATCGGGCTGGGCGAGGACGGCCCGACCCATCAGCCGGTCGAGCAGCTCGCCTCGCTGCGAGCCGTCCCCGGGCTGAACGTGATCCGCCCCTGCGACGCGAACGAGGTCGTGGAGGCCTGGCGGGTGATGATGCAGCAGCGTCACCAGCCCACGGCGCTCATCCTCACCCGGCAGGGCGTCCCGATCCTCGACCGCTCCAAGTACGCCTCCGCGGAGGGCCTGGCCCGTGGCGGCTACGTCCTCGCCGACGCCGACGGCGAGCTGGAGGTGATCCTGATCGCCACGGGGAGCGAGGTGTCACTGGCGATCGATGCCTACGAGGAGTTACGCTCGGGCGGCGTGCAAGCCCGAGTCGTCAGCCTTCCGTCCTGGTACCTGTTCGACCTCCAGGACAACGACTACCGCGACAGCGTGCTGCCCAAGTCGGTGCAGGCCCGAGTCGCGGTGGAGCAGGGATCGACTCTGGGCTGGGACCGCTACGTCGGGCCGCAGGGACAGATAATCGGTATGCACACGTTCGGCGCGTCCGCTCCTCTGAAGGAGGTCCAGCGGAAGTTCGGCTTCACCCCCGAGCGCGTCGCTGAGGCAGCGAAGGAGCTCCTGAAATGAAGCCAACACAAGCACTCCACGACCTTGGGCAGAGCCTCTGGCTCGACAACATCACCCGCGTAATGCTCGGCGACGGGACGCTCGCGCGCTACATCGACGAGCTCTCGGTCACCGGTCTTACGTCCAACCCAACGATCTTCGACAAGGCGATCACGGGTGGCGACGCCTACGACGAGCAGATCACGGAGCTCACCGAGCATGGCGTCGAGCCGGAGGACATCTTCTTCGCGCTCGCGCTTCAGGACCTGCAGGGCGCCGCGGATCTGTTCCGCCGCGCCCACGAGGAGAGCGACGGCGAGGACGGCTTCGTGTCAATGGAGGTCTCGCCGCTTCTCGCCGACGACGCTCCGGCGACGATCGAACAGGTCAAGAAGCTTCACGAGCAGGGAGCACGCGACAACCTCTTCATCAAGATCCCTGGCAACGAAGCGGGATGCGAGGCGATCGAGGAGTCGATCTACGCCGGCATCGCGATCAACGTCACGCTGCTGTTCTCGACCGACCAGTACCTCGCTGCCGCCGAGGCGTACATGCGCGGCATCGAGCGACGGATCGCCGACGGCCTGGATCCGGGCGTGCGCTCGGTGGCGTCGCTCTTCATGAGCCGCTGGGACGTCGCGGTCGCCGACGCGGTCCCCGACGAGCTGCGCAACCGCCTCGGGGTCGCGGTCGGCAAGCACGCATATCGCGCCTACCGCGAGCTGCTCGAGTCCGACCGCTTCAACAAGCTCGCGGCCGACGGGGCATTCCGCCAGCGTCTGCTCTTCGCCAGCACCGGCACCAAGGATCCGAACGCGTCGGACGTCCTCTACATCGAGGCGCTGGCCGCGCCAGACACAATCGACACGATGCCCGACAAGACGCTCGTCGCCTTCGCGGACCACGGACAGGTGGGCGAGCCCATCCCGCCCGACGGCGGGGACGCCGACGAGGTGCTGGCTCAGTTCCAGTCGGCGGGCATCGACACGGACGAGCTCGCCGCCCGGCTCCAGCAGGAGGGCAAGGAGTCCTTCAACAAGAGCTGGAACGACCTCTTGGAATCAATCAAGTCCGAGTCACGCAGACTCGCGGCCACAGGGTGAGCAGGGCCTAGACAGTCCGGGCTGCACCGGAAAGGAGCATCGCGATGCAACTCGGAATGATCGGCCTGGGCCGCATGGGCGCGAACATGACCCGGAGGCTGATGAAGGCGGGCCACGACTGCGTCGTCTACGACGTATCCCCGGACTCCGTCAAGTCACTGGCCGGCGAGGGCGCGACCGGCTCGGAGTCGATGGAGGACTTCGTCGGCAAGCTCCAAAAGCCGAGGTCCGTCTGGCTGATGGTCCCGGCAGCCGTGGTCGACAGCACCCTGGACGCACTCGTCCCCCTCCTCGACGAGGGTGACGCGGTGATCGACGGCGGCAACTCCTACTACCGGGACGACATCAGGCGGGCGAAGCGGCTCGCCGAGGACAAGATCCACTACGTCGACACCGGCACCAGCGGCGGCGTCTGGGGGCTCGATCGTGGCTACTGCCTGATGATCGGCGGCCCCGACGAGGCGGTTGAGAGGCTCGACCCGATCTTCGCCACCCTCGCTCCGGGCGTCGGATCAGCGGAGCGCACGCCCGGCCGGGAGGGTGACCCGACGCCCTCGGAGCAGGGCTACCTGCACTGCGGTCCCAACGGCGCGGGCCACTTCGTGAAGATGGTCCACAACGGGATCGAGTACGGGATCATGGCCGCCTACGCCGAGGGCCTGAACATCCTCAAGAACGGGGACATCGGCAAGGCCAAGCAGGAGGTCGACGCCGAGACCACCCCGCTCGAGCACCCCGAGTACTACCAGTACGAGATCGACCTTCCCGACGTGGCCGAGGTCTGGCGCCGCGGCAGCGTGATCGGCTCGTGGCTGCTCGACCTGACCGCCCAGGCCCTTCAGGAATCGCCCGACCTGTCCGACTACGCGGGTCGCGTATCCGACTCGGGCGAGGGACGCTGGACATCGATCGCCGCGATCGAGGAGGGCGTCCCCGCTCCCGTTCTCACCATGGCTCTCTACTCCCGGTTCGCCTCGCGCGGCCTGGACGACTACGCCGACAAGGTGCTGTCGGCGATGCGCAAGGGGTTCGGCGGCCACGCTGAGAAACCGGCCTCGTGACCGAGACGCTAACCGTCCCTCCCCTCACCGAACGGGGCTCCTGGAAGGCGCTCGAGCGCCACTTCGGAAAGATCGGCGACACCCACCTGCGTGAGCTCTTCGCCGCCGATGGCGAGCGGGGCGAGCGGCTCGTCGCCGAGGGCGCGGGGCTGTACCTCGATTACTCGAAGAACCGGGTCACCGATGAGACGATCGCGTTGCTGGTCGAGCTCGCCGATGACTGCGGGATGCCGGAACGCCGCGAAGCGATGTTCCGCGGCGATCGGATCAACGTGTCGGAGAACCGCTCGGTGCTGCACGTCGCGCTGCGGATGCCCCGCGACCGCTCGCTGGTCGTCGACGGCGTCGACGTCGTCAAGGAGGTCCACGAGGTGCTCGATCGCATGGCCGCCTTCTGCGAGAAGGTGCGAAGCGGCGAGTGGAAGGGGCACACCGGCAAGCCGATTCGCAACGTCATCAACATCGGCATCGGGGGCTCCGACCTCGGGCCGGTGATGGCCTACGAGGCGCTCCGCCACTACTCGAAGCAGGACATGACCTTCCGCTTCGTCTCCAACGTCGACGGGACCGACTTCGTCGAGTGCACGCGCGACCTGGACCCCGAGGAGACGCTCTTCATCATCTCCTCGAAGACGTTCACCACCCTCGAGACGATGACCAACGCCCACACCGCCAGGCAGTGGTCCCTCGACGCGCTCGGCGACGAGAGCGCGGTCGCCAAGCACTTCGTCGCCGTGTCGACCAACGCCGACGGCGTCTCGGAGTTCGGGATCGACACCGACAACATGTTCGGCTTCTGGGAGTGGGTCGGCGGCCGGTACTCGATGGACTCCGCCATCGGTCTCTCGACCATGCTCGCCATCGGCCCCGACCGCTTCGGCGAGATGCTCGCGGGCTTCCACGCGATGGACGAGCACTTCCTCGAGACGCCGACCGAGAGCAACCTGCCGGCGCTGATGGGGATGCTCGCCGTCTGGTACGGCGACTTCTTCGGCGCGCAGACGGTCGCGGTCCTGCCCTACGACCAGTACCTGCACCGCTTCCCGGCCTACCTGCAGCAGCTGACGATGGAGTCCAACGGCAAGCACGTCACGCTCGACGGCCAACCCGTCGACTACCAGACCGGCGCCGTCTACTGGGGCGAGCCCGGCACCAACGGGCAGCACTCCTTCTACCAGCTGATCCACCAGGGGACGAAGCTGATCCCGTGCGACTTCATCGGCTTCCAGCGGTCGCTGAACCCGCTCGGTCAGCACCAGGACCTGTTGATGGCGAACGTGTTCGCCCAGACCGAGGCGCTGGCGTTCGGCAAGACGGCCGACCAGGTTCGCGAGGAGGGAACGCCGGAGGAGTTGGTCCCCCACCGCGTCTTCGAGGGCAATCGGCCGTCGAACACGATCCTGGCAGCCGAGCTCACGCCCGCGATGCTTGGCACGCTGGTCGCCCTGTACGAGCACAGCGTCTTCACCCAGGGCGCCATCTGGGGCATCGACTCCTTCGACCAGTGGGGCGTCGAGCTCGGCAAGGTGCTCGCCAAACGGATCGTCCCCGAGCTCCAGGCAGCCGACGAGCCGGACCTCGGCCATGACAGCTCCACCGACACTCTGATCCGGCGCTACCGGGCCGGTCGCCGACCCACGAGCGCAGCCACGTGACCACCGAGCCCACCGGACTTGACGCCACGCCCGCAGGTGACTCGGAGTCCGATGCCGGCGCCAGGGGCCAATTTCCCCCGATCGCCGATTACGCGTTCCTCTCGGACTGCGAGACCTGCGCACTGATCGCGTCGGGTGGCAGGGTCGAGTGGCTCTGCCTGCCCCGCCCCGACTCGCCAAGCGTGTTCGGGGCGATGCTCGATCGCTCCGCCGGCATCTTCGGCCTGCTGCCGGAGGGCATCCAGGTGCCCACCCACCGGCGCTACCTTCCCGGCAGCCTGGTCCTGGAGACCACCTGGCAGACGCCCACGGGCCTGCTCCAGGTCTACGACTGCCTCGTCATGCATCGCTGGCACGGCGGCAAGAGGCACGAGCACTACAAGCGCGGGCCGGGCGACTTCGTCGCAGCCGGGACCCTCCTCCGGGTGGCGACATGCGTGGATGGCGACGTCGAGGTGATCCTCAACTGCCTGCCGATCTTCGACTACGGGCGCGAGCCTGGGGTATGGAGCTACGCCGGCGAGGGGTACGACAGCGCGGTGGTGTCGGCGCCGAGCGGCGACCTAGAGCTCCGATTGACCAGCAGCCTCCCACTCGGGCTCACGGGGCCGCGTGCGACCGCGCGGGCCGCCCTCCGAGAGAGCGAGAGCGCGTTCGTGGCACTGTCGTGGGGCGACGAGGTGCCCGCTTCTCCCGAAGAGGCCGCAGGCGAGGTGTGGCACACCGCGCAGGTCTGGCGCCACTGGCTGAAGGGCGGGACGTTCCCGGACCATCCATGGCGGAGCTACCTCGAGCGCAGCGCGCTGACCCTCAAGGGCCTGAGCTACGCGCCCACCGGGGCGATCATGGCGGCAGCCACCACGTCGCTGCCCGAGACGCCCGGCGGGGAGCGCAACTGGGACTACCGCTTCACCTGGATCCGCGACTCGGCCTTCATGCTCTGGGGGCTGTTCACCCTGGGGTTCGAATGGGAGGCATTCGAGTTCTTCGCTTTCGTGATGCAGACCGTCGGGACCAACCCCCTCCAGATCATGTACGGCATCGGCGGCGAGCACGAGCTCACCGAGAAAACGCTCGACCACCTCTCCGGCTACGGGGGCGCGCGTCCGGTGCGAACTGGCAACGGCGCCTGGAACCAGAAGCAGCACGACGTCTGGGGAATGCTCCTCGACTCGATCGCGATCCATGCCCGTCATGGCCTGACACAGCAGTTGCCGAAGGCCGCTTGGGACCTGCTCGCGGGCTTCGTGGACGACGCCGCGAGCCAGTGGCAGGAGCCCGACCGCGGGATCTGGGAGGTCCGCGGCGAGCCGAAGCAGTTCACCGCCTCCAAGGTCCTGTGCTGGGTCGCCCTGGACCGCGGCAGGCGGCTCGCCGAAGAGCGCGGCGATACGGAGAAGGCCGAGCGCTGGAGCAAGGTGGCCGACGAGATCAAGGCGGAGGTCTGCGACAAGGGCGTTGATGAGCGGGGCGTGTTCGTCCAGCACTACGACACCGACGCTCTCGACGCCTCGCTGCTGCTGCTCCCGCTCATGGGCTTCCTGCCGCCGGACGACGAGCGCATCCGCAAGACCGTCCTCGCGATCGCCGACGAGCTGACCAAGGACGGCCTCGTGCTGCGCTATCGCGTCGAGCACACCGACGACGGGCTCGAGGGCGAGGAGGGCACCTTCACGATCTGCTCGTTCTGGCTCGTCACGGCGCTCGCCCAGATCGGCGAGGCCGCCCGCGCGCGGGCCCTGTGCGAGAAGCTGCTCTCGTTCGCGAGCCCGCTGCAGCTGTACGCCGAGGAGATCGACGCTGAGAGCGGCCGCCACCTCGGCAACTTCCCGCAGGCGTTCACCCACCTCTCGCAGATCAACGCGGTGATGAGCGTGATCGAGTCGGAGGCGACATAGGTATGTGGGGCGGTGACTTGTCGCCGCAGCAGCATGTGCCGTCAGGCGGCGAAGCCGCCGTTGAGATTGCGGTTAGAGTGATTGCGTGAGCCCCAGGAAGCCCGTGATGCGTGGAGGCATCGACCTCGGCGGTACGAAGATCCAGGCCGTCGTCGTGGACGGCAAGTGGAACGTGGTCGGCCAGTGTCGGCGTCCGACCCCGACGGAGGGCGGTCCGAAGGACGTCGCTGAGGAGATGTCCGATGCCCTCCGAGAGGCTGCACTGGACGCCGGCGTGCGGCCCAGTGAACTGACCTCGGCCGGGGTGGGCTCACCGGGTGATGTCAACACGGTGACCGGCGCCGTGTCGCAGGCGCGAAACCTTCCCGGCTGGGACGGCACGTTCAAGCTGGGTGGGTGGCTTTCAAAGTCGCTCGGGACACCGGTCTACGTGGGCAACGACGTCGGCGTCGCCACGGATGCCGAGGCCAAGCTCGGCGCCGGGCGCCACTACAAGTCCCTCATCGGCGTGTTCTGGGGCACCGGTGTCGGCGGCGGAATCGTTCTCAACGGGGAGCATTGGCTCGGACGCGGAGCCGCCGGCGAGATCGGGCACATGGTCATCAAGAAGGACGGCGCACGCTGCACGTGCGGGCGGCGGGGCTGCATGGAGGCATACGCGGGCCGGGCGGCGATGGAGATCAAGGCCCGCAAGGAACACTCGAAGGGCGCCAAGACCGACCTCTTCAAGATCATGAAGAAGCGCGGTCGAGACCGGTTGACGAGCGGCATCTGGGACCGCGCCCTCAAGGCCAACGATCCCCTCGCGGAGAAGCTCATCGACCGGGCGGTCGAGGCGCTCGGCACAGGAATCGCCTCAGCGGTGAACCTCCTCGACGTCGAGGCGGTGATCATCGGCGGTGGCCTCGGCGTGCGCTTCGGCGAGCCCTACGTAAAGCGCATCCGCAAGGCGATGGAGCCGCACCTGTTCACGGACGATCATCCCCCCGCCCTGCACGTGGCGGCACTCGGCGATTTCGGCGGCGGCATCGGCGCGGCCCTCCTCGCCTCGACCCGCGAAAAGAAGCCCAGTCGGAGGAGGACCCGCAGCAAGGCAGCCGACACAAGCGGCGACGGGTCACCGGCGGGCGCGGAGACCCCTGCGCAACGGGTGACCCACTCGTTTGGCTCGTAGCTAGCCCGCGTCCGGCGGTGCTGCGGCGCGATCGACGATCACCTCGGTGCGCTCGCCGGTGAGCAGGCTCGATGGGATCTTCGGATCCGGTCCGGCTACGAGGCCGAGGACGGCCTGGGCCTTCTCGGCGCCCGTCGCGAGGAAGACGATCGACCGCGCGGCGCGGAGCACCGGCACCGTGAGCGTGATGCGGTCGGGCGGGGGCTTGGGTGCGTCATGTACTGCCACGCAGACGCCCGTGGCGGCGACCGCAGGATTGCCGGGAAACAGCGAGGCGGTGTGCCCGTCGGGACCGAGGCCCTGCAGGGCAAGGTCCAGCACCGGGATGCCGTTCTCCTGCGGGAGCCGCCGCTTGAGCTCGCCGGCGTAGGCCGCGGCGGCATCCTCCGGACCGCGCTCACCCTCGATGCGATGAACCTCTGGACCTCCACCATCGGCGAGTAGCGTCTCCGACGCCATCCGGAAATTGCTCTCCGGGTCGTCCGGCCCGACCGCCCGCTCGTCGCCGAACCAGACCTCCACGCCGGTCCAGTCGTCGATCCTGCTCGCCAGTAGCTCGTACGTCTTGCGTGGTGTCGTGCCACCGGCGAGCGCGATGTGCGCGGCCCCGCGCGCGTCCCTGGCGCCTGCGATGGCCTCGGTGAGCCGATCGGCGGCCGCCTCGGCCGCGGTCTCGGGAGTGTCGGCGACGAAGACAGAGGTCATGACGAGCCGTCCAGCATCTTCGCAGCGGCGGCCACCGCCGGCGAGTACCCGCGCGAGAACGCCGGCTCGGGCTGGAGAGCCTCGGCGAAGAGGTCCCTCATCGAGCTCGTCGCGCCGCTGCGAGTGACCTTCACCTCGCCGCCGCCATCCGCCTCGAACGTGAGCGCGTCCACCCCGCCGCACCCGCCGTCGTCGCTCCCCTCGACGAGCTCGATGGAGACTTCCCCGCCGTCCGGGCGGACGGCCCGTACCCGACTCGTGCCGTTGCCCCGTTCGAGCGGCCCCGGGCTCCACCCGGCGCGGGCCATCACCCAGCCGGCCAGCAGCATCGCGGCTCCCAGGCCAAGCGGCTCGTAGCGCAGACGGACGCTCTCCACAGCGGGCAGCAGCCGTCGCTGCTCGGGCCGTTCGAAGGCAGCCGCCGTGGCGGCGCGCCAGTACTCCAGGCGGCCCCAGGCGAGGTCGTGGACTCGAACTGCGGAGGCGAGCTCAGCGAGCTTGCCGAGAACCGCCTGGCCGCTGGTGCCCGAGTCCACCAGCAGGTACTGCGCGCGCTCGAGCAGGGCCGGATCGGGGATCTCAGAGCCCGCGTCCGGGAGCCACAGCACCGTCGGCAGGTCGCTCACGAGGAGCGGCGCCAGAAGCGACGCCGAGTGTTCGAGCCGAGCCGCGTCCATGGTTAGGAGCACACGGTCGTGCCACAGCCCAACCTCCCCGGCCCCGGACGGGGACGCGCACTCCATGACCAGGCTCGCGTCGACGCGATCCTCGCCGTGCTTGCGTAGCACCAGCGTGCGCGACGGCGTGTGGCTTCCCAGGCGATCGAGCGCCTTCTGCACGGCTGCCTCGCGACGATCGGAACAGGGAACGGCGATCACGTTGAGCGTCCTGGCGAGGGCCAGCACTCGGTCCGGGCCGCCCGCCGCGCGGTGGAGCCTGTCCAGCTCCGCGCTGACGTCGGCTGCGGTGACGCCCTCGCCGACCCAGCGCATTCGCTCGGGGTTCTCGCGACCGCGCGGAGCCTCCTGGGTCGCCGTGCTCAAATCTGCCTCCACCGGCGCCCGCGCACGGCGAGCAGCTGGTCGGCGTCCGGCGGCCCCTGGCTTCCCGCCTCGTAGACCGAGGGGCCCGTAACGTCAGCCTGCCATCGATCGAGGATCGGCTGGATGATCCTCCACTCCTCCTCAACCTCGTCGGCGCGCGTGAACAGGGTGGCGTCGCCTAGCAGCGCGTCGTGGAGCAGCCGCTCGTAGGCCTCCGGTGAGTCGCCCAGGAACGATGTCCCGTACTTGAACTCCATCTGGACGGGCCGCACGTACATCGCCTGCCCAGGAATCTTCGCGACCAGCCGCAGCGAGGTGCCCTCGTCGGGCTGGACCGAGAGCACGAGCTCGTTGGGCTCAACCTCGCCGGTGTCGGCGCGCGCGAACGGCAGGTGCGGCACCGGCCGGAACTGCACCGCGATCTCGGTAACGCGCCGCGGCAACCGCTTGCCGCATCGAAGGTAGAAGGGGGTCCCCGCCCAGCGCCAGTTGTCGACCTCCACCCGCATCGCGACATAGGTCTCCGTCGCCGAATCGTCTGGCACGCCCTCCTCGTCGACGTACGCGGGCACCTCCTCGCCGCCCACCCACCCGGCGCCGTACTGGCCCCGGACGACGTAGTCGGCCACCTCGGCCTGGGTGTAGCGCCGAACCGAGCGCAGGAGCTTGACCTTCTCGTCCCTGACCGTGTCCGCGTCGAAGCGCACCGGGGCCTCCATCGCCACCAGTGCCAGCAGCTGCATCAGGTGGTTCTGGATCACGTCCCGGATCGCCCCCGCGGAGTCGTAGTAGGCCGATCGCCGGCCGATGCCGAGGTCCTCGGCCATGGTGATCTCCACGTGGTCCACGTAGCGGCGATTCCAGACCGGCTCCAGGATCCCGTTCGCGAACCGCATCACCTGGATGTTCTGCACCGTCTCCTTGCCCAGGTAGTGGTCGATGCGGAAGATCTGCGACTCGTCGAACGCCGAGGAGACCTCGTCGTTCAGCGCCAGCGCCGACTCGAGGTCGTGCCCGAACGGCTTCTCGATCATCAGGCGGGTCGGCCGCTCGGCCTCGGAGCCCAGGCCGACCGCGGCGAGCGACTTCGCGATCCGGCCGAAGAAGGCCGGGGAGACCGCCAGGTAGAAGACCCTCTGCCTCGGACCGCTCTCGGCTTCGTGGCGGGCCAGCCGCCCGGCGAGCTCCTCGAACAGATTCGGATCGTCGAGGTCCCCCCGCAGGAACTCCAGGTTCGGCTCCAGGGTCTTCCACGTGTCGTCCTCCAGACCGGTGCGAGAGAACTCCGCGATCGAGTCGTGCGCGTGGCTGCGAAACCGCTCGTCGTCGCCTTCCCGGCGGCCGATCCCGATCACGTCGAACTTCTCCGGGAGGAGGCCTCCGCGTCGGAGGTTGTAGACGGCGGGCAGGAGCTTCCGGGCCGCGAGGTCCCCCGTCCCGCCGAAGATGACCAGCGAGGTCGGCGGCGGGAGCTCCTCCTCGATGTCCTGGACGAACGGGTTCTCCGGCAGCGTCTCGGGTTGGGTGACGGTGGCCATCAGGCGCTCTCCACCTCGGCCCGCGTCGAGACGAATTCAGTGTCGCCAGCGGCAAGCTCGAGCCCAGCCAGGAGCGCGGCGCCGCGAACCCCCGCGTTCACACCATGCCGGGCGAGCCTGATCTCCGTCCGCGTTCCGACGCCCGGCAGGACGAACCCGCGGGCGGTATCCCGCGCCGGGCCGAGCAGCAGCTCACCCGCCACGCATACGCCTCCACCGATCACGACCTCGTCCGGGTCAAAGGTGTTGATCGCATTCGCAATGCCGATACCAAGCCTCTCGCCGAGGATGCGGAGCGCCCCGACGGCGTCCCGGTCACCTTCGTGCGCCGCCTTCACGACGTCGTGCCCGTCGATGTGCTCCCCACCCCTCGCCCACTGCCCGAGCTCCGAGTCGGGGTGCTCATCCGCGACCTCGGCGCCGATGCGATCGAGCACGCGCCCGGCGGCGAGCGACTCGAGCGACCCGGCCTGCGGAAACGTCCCGGGCTCGGGAGCACCATCGGCCAGGCTCGCCCCGATCAGTGTGTGACCGAGCTCTCCCGCCGCGCCGGTCGAGCCCCGGTAGACCCTCCCGCCCAGGACAAGACCGCTCCCGACCCCGGTCCCGACGGTGAACATCACAAGGTTCTGGACGAGCGCACGGCCCCCCTCGTCGAACGCCTCGCCGATCGCCGCCACCGTCGCGTCGTTGTCGACGAAGACCGGAAGGCCGAGCCGGCCCTGGAGCGCACCTCGGAGGTCGAAGTTGTCCATGTGCAGGTTCACACTCGAACGGACGCGGCCCGTCGGGAACTCGACCACGGACGGCACTCCGACGCCCACGGCCTCGGTCCGCGAGCTGCACGCCGTCTCCACCGCCGCCACGATCTCGTCGACCAGCCCGTCGACGCTCGAGGCCTCCGTCGGCTGAACCGTGGGGCTGGTGAGCGCCTCGTTCTCGAGCGTCGCGACCGCCACCTTCGTCCCGCCGACGTCAACCCCGATCAGCTGGCCATCCGACCCCTTCGCGGGGGCTGGCGCGGGCGGCGAAGGGGGCATGCCGCCACGATAACGGCTCGTCTATTCAGGCACTAAGAGGCCGGCTCGGGCAGCGTTCGCAGCATGGCGCCGACGGTGATGCCCGCCGCGATCAGGATGGCCACCACTGCGCCCAGAAACGCCGCATGCGGCTTGTTCCAGGCCACGTCAGGCCCGTAGCGCAGCGCCGCCAGCAGCACGGCGCCGATGAAGAGGAGGACGCCGGTGGCCATCGCAGCCGCCTCGAGACGACGCGCGAGCACGGTGGCCGACGGCGGCGCCCGCCCCTCCACCCGTCCGGCCGCGAGCTCTCGCGGCCCCCAGCGCTGCAGGACGGCCACCAGGCCTGCGGCGATCGCAAGGCACAGGGCGTAGGAGCCAAGCGGGTCGCTGGGGCGGTGCCAGTCCGCGGTGACGACCAGGATCCCAACGCCGCCGGCGAACAGGGCGGCGGCGAACGCGACCCAGCCGCGCCACCGAGTGGGAGCGATCAGCACGGCCGACAGCCCGAGGCTCATCGCGATCGTCGTGTGGCCCGACGGGTAGCTGTTCCCGTTCAGGGTCGAGGGCCACAGGTCCGGGCGCTGGAAGATCACCAGCTTGAAGGCCTCGGTGGCGAGCAGACTGAGGCCGACGATGGCGGCCGGAAGCACGATTAGCCAGGGCCGTCGCCACAGCCACGCGAGCGCCCCCAGCGCGATGACCGCGGCGACCAGCGAGCCGACGCTGATGAAGCGCAGCAGCCGGTTCGCACCCGACTGCGCGCGCTGCGGCGCCGAGCGTCCGCCGATGAGCGCCGCCTCGTCCGCGTGCTGGCCGATCTCGGTTCGCACTGCGAGCCCGTAGATGCCGAAGAAGACCGCCAGCGCCACGAGCGCTGCGGCAAGCGGCTTGGTCATCGCCGCGGGGGCGATGACTCAGGCCGCGACCGGCTCGCGGCGACGTTGCGGCGCACGGCGTCGGGCCTGCTGCTTCGCCGGTGTGACGAGCTCCCTGAGGAAGCTGCCCGTGTACGAGGCGGTGCTGGCGGCCACCTCCTCCGGCGTCCCGATAGCCACCACCTCGCCGCCGGCGTCGCCGCCCTCGGGCCCGAGATCGATGATCCGGTCGGCGGTCTTGATGACGTCGAGGTTGTGCTCGATCACCACGACGGTGTTGCCGGCGTCCACCAGCCGGTCGAGCACCTCTAGAAGCCGCTGGACGTCGGCGAAGTGCAACCCCGTGGTGGGCTCGTCCAGGATGTAGAGAGTGTGGCCGGTGGCGACCTTTGAGAGCTCGGTGGCGAGCTTCACCCGCTGCGCCTCTCCCCCGGACAGCGTCGTAGCCGGCTGCCCGAGCCTGATGTAGTCGAGCCCGACGTCGTGCAGGGTCTGCAGGCGCCGGTGGATCTTCGGGATGTGGGCGAAGAACTCGACCGCCTCCTCCACCGACATCTCGAGCACGTCGGCGATCGACTTGCCTTTGAACCGCACCTCGAGCGTCTCGCGGTTGTAGCGGCGCCCGTGGCACTGCTCGCACGGGACGTAGACGTCGGGCAGGAAGTGCATCTCGATCTTGATCTGGCCGTCGCCGCGGCAGACCTCGCAGCGCCCGCCCTTGACGTTGAAGCTGAACCGCCCCGGCTTGTAGCCGCGAACCCGCGCCTCCTTCGTCTTCGAGAACAGGTCGCGGATGTGATCGAAGACGCCGGTGTACGTGGCCGGGTTGGATCGCGGTGTCCGGCCGATCGGGGACTGGTCGATGTTGATGATCTTGTCAACGTGCTCCATGCCCTCGATGCGGTCGTGGGCGCCCGGGCGGAGCCTCGCCCGGTGGAGACGGTTGGCGACCGCCCGGTAGAGGATCTCGTTGACCAGGGTGGACTTGCCCGAGCCCGAGACGCCGGTGACACAGCAGAACACCCCGAGCGGAAAGCTGACATCGACGTCCTTGAGGTTGTGCTGGCGCGCACCGCGCACCACGAGCTCGTCGCGGGCCGGCCGCCTCTCCTCGGGCACCGGGATCGACCGCTTGCCGCTCAGGTACTGGCCTGTGAGGGACTCAGAAGCTCGCGTGAGCTGCGCCGGCGTGCCCTGCGCGACGACCTCGCCTCCGTGCTCGCCGGCGCCGGGACCGAGGTCCACGACGTCGTCGGCGGCGCGGATCGTGCCCTCGTCGTGCTCGACCACGATCACAGTGTTGCCGAGGTCCCGCAGCCGCCTGAGGGTGTCGATCAGCTTCGCGTTGTCGCGCTGGTGGAGCCCGATCGACGGCTCGTCGAGGATGTACAGGACGCCCACGAGGGACGAGCCGATCTGGGTGGCGAGCCGGATGCGCTGCGCCTCGCCGCCGGAGAGCGTGTTGGCCGCCCGCTCGAGCGACAGGTAGCCGATCCCGACGCTGTCGAGAAACCGCAGCCGCTCCGCGATCTCGCGCACGACGAGCCTCGCGATGGCGCGCTCGGTGTCCGTCAGCTCCAGGTTCTCGATCCACTCCAGGGCGGCGCGCGCCGACAGCTGCGTGTACTCGTAGATGTTGAGCCCGCCGACCGTGACCGCGAGGCTCTCCGGCCGCAGTCGGGCGCCACCGCACGCCGGGCACGGTTGGAGCGCCATCAGGCCCTCGATCCGCTCACGCGTGTTGTCGGAATCGGTGTTCTCGTAGCGCCGCTCGAGGCTCTTCAGCATGCCGTCGAAGCGCACCGTGTAAGTCCGCTTGCGGCCGAACCGGTTGCGGTAGCTGACCGTGTGCTTGTCCGATCCTGTGCCCTCGAGCAGCAGCCGGCGGTCCTTCTCCGGCAGGTCCTGCCACGGCGTGTCGACGTCGATCCCGTTGGCCTCGGCGACCGCCTCCAGCAGGCGCCGGTGGTACATCGACGCGGCCTTGATCCAGGGCTGAAGGGCTCCCTCGCTGATCGACAGCGTCGGGTCCGGCACGATCAGCTCCGGATCGATCACTCGCTGGAAGCCCAGGCCGTGGCAGCGGGGGCAGCAGCCGTGGGGCGAGTTGAAGGAGAAGATCCGCGGCTCGAGCTCGGGCATCGACGTGCCGCAGTTGAGGCACGCGAATTTCTCCGAGAACACGAGCACCTCGCCGCGCTTGCCGGCACTGGGGCCGCTGAGGACCTTCACCCCGGGCGCCTCGTCACCGTTGCTCACCCTCGAACCAACACCGGCCGCGTCCTCCGCTTCGCGTCCGGGCGCGTCCGGGTCCCTGCCGTGAAGCAGCTCGACCTCGATGATTCCTTCGGCGAGCTGCGACGCGGCCTCGATCGACTCGGACAGCCGCTTGCGAATGCCTTCCTTCATCACCAACCGGTCGACCACCACCGAGATGTCGTGCTTGTACTTCTTGTCGAGCTCGATGTCCTCGTCGAGGCGCCGGAGCTCCCCGTCGATCACGGCGCGGACGTAGCCCTGTCCCCGCATCTCCTCGAGCTGGCGCCCGTACTCGCCCTTGCGACCGCGCACGATCGGCGCCAGCACCATGAACCGCGTCTCCTCATCCAGCGTCATCACCCGGTCGGTTATCTGCTCCAGTGACTGCCCCTGGATCGGCGCGCCGCAGCTGTAGCAGTGGGGCTTTCCGATACGAGCCCAAAGGAGCCGCAGGTAGTCGTAGATCTCGGTGACCGTGCCGACGGTCGACCGCGGGTTGCGCGACGTCGTCTTCTGGTCGATCGAGATCGCCGGCGAAAGCCCCTCGATCGAGTCGACGTCGGGCTTCTCCATCTGCCCGAGGAACTGCCGCGCATACGCGGACAGCGATTCCACGTACCGCCGCTGGCCCTCGGCGTAGATGGTGTCGAACGCAAGGCTCGACTTCCCGGACCCGGAAAGCCCGGTCATGACGATCAGCGCGTCGCGTGGAAGCTCGAGATCAACCCCCTTGAGGTTGTGCGCGCGCGCACCCGAGATGACGATGCGGTTCGAGGGGGACATAACTACTTCGATTCTACGGACGCGAACGGGCGTTCCCGTGGAAGGCGGCGTGGCCCGGAAAAAGGGCACCGAAAGTGGGCAAGTCCGGGCGTGGGCCCAGGGTCAAGTGAATCCGCATCCGGAAACCGAGCACGGATTCACTTGACCCAGTCGTGTCACGGCCGAGTTGGGGGTTACCGCCAGAACGGGGCCTTCCCTCGGTGCCTGTCGTTCGTCTACGCCGCGCTCGGCGCCGGTCGAAACCGCGGCCGGGCGGCGAACGCGATCGCTGCGCCGATGCCCGCCGCGACGATCGCCGCTGCGAATCCGCGGTGTGGATGGCCGCCGTTGACGAGCGTGCCCCCGAGCGCCTGCCCGAGGGCGGCGCCGGACACGATCGAGGTGATCATCCAGGTGAAGGCCTCCGTGGCGGAGCCCGGTGGGGCGATCTCGTCCACCAGCGAGTAGAGCGCCGCGGTCACCGGCGCCAGCGCGAGCCCGCTCAGGGCCATCAGCGGCACAGCCTCGACGATCGAGGTCGTGAGCAGCAGTGGCACGAGCCCCAGAGCCAGCAGGATGCTGAGGCGGACGTACCGGTCGGCGGCAGGGGTGGCGTGGTGGCGAGCTCCGTACCAGACGCCCGCGGCGAAGCTCGCCGCCGCCTGGGCCGCGATCAACACACCCGCCAGGCCAGCCGAGCCGTGGTCCGTCGCGAAGGCTGTGATCGAAATCTCCATCGCCCCCAGCGCGATGCCGAAGCTGAGCTCGACCAGGACGATCAGGACGATCGCGCGCGACCGGAGGGGCCCCGCCCAGTGCCTCGGGCCGGCGTCGCCGCGCCAGGCTCGCGAAGCCCGCGAGAGGAGGAACAACAGGGTGCCGACGGACGCGAGGACGGCGTTGAACAGGATTGCGACCGTCGGTGAGCCCACCGTGACCAGCAGGCCGGTGAGGAGTGGGCCGATGATGAACGCGACCTCGAGCGAGATCGCGTCGAGGGCGAAAGCGCTCTGGCGCAGGCCGGAATCGGTCACCAGGGTCGACCACAGAGCCCGCATGCACGATCCGGTCGCCGGGGTGGTCGCGCCGCACAGGGCTCCCATCAGGACCAGGGCCGGTATCGATGCCCCGTTGTGGGCGGCGACGACGAGCCCGATGAGGGCAATGGGGTTCAGCGCCACAGCGACGCCGAGGACCCCTGTCTGGCCGAGCCTGTCGACCAGGCGGCCCTGAACCGGCAGCGTGACTGCGGTCGCGATCGCGAACCCGGCCTCGACGATCCCGGCGGTCGCGAACGAGCCCGTCTCGGCGTGGATCAGCAGGATCGTCGCCAGCGAGAGCGAGGCGATCGGGATGCGATCGATCGCGGTCGCCAGGATCGGCAGTCTCGCCTCGCGGATCGCAAATATGCGCCTGTAGCGTTGCGCACGCATCCGTCTAGGTTGCCAAGGGGCTCACGAGCGTGCCGTGGCACGCTGGACCGGCCGGCTCAGGTCGCGGCTACTTGCCGGCCTTCGAGTAGACGTCGTCGAGCAGGCCGTCGAGGTCCGCGACCTCGTACTCCGCAGCGAGCTGCTCACGCGCGTCGTCGCGCGAAGTGCCGTCGAGCGCCAGCTTCATCGCGACCAGTCGAGCGGCCGCGTCGGATTCACCGCTCACGGCGTCGCCATTCGCCTCCGCCGCCTCCGACGCGGGGGTCTCCACCGGAGGGGTCGGCTCGGGCACCGGGTCCGGGGTGGGCTCCGGCACGGGCTCGGGGGTCGGCTCGGGGACGGGCTCGGGTGTGGGCTCCGGGACCGGCTCAGGTGTCGGCTCGGGCACGGTCACGGGCCCTGGATTCACCTCGCTGGAGGGCTTGCCCGAGAGCCGGCCCTGGAGATCCTTGAGCGCGGTCTGGACCTCGTCCAGACGCCGGCGGGCATCGGCCTCCGCATCGGCGCGAATCCGCTCCGCCTCTCCGCGCAGGTGCTCCGCCTCCGCGCGCACCCGCTTGGCCTGCGCCTCCGCCTCCTTCACGATCTCGTCCGCCTGCTGCTGGGCCTCGTCGATCGCCTCGCGCACGCTCTGCGCCACCTGCTCGACGAGCTTCTTGGCATCCATGCGCCGAGGTTACCGCTACGGCACCGCGGCCGAGTCGGGTTGTCTCCTGAGCGGTGGTCCCGTCCCGAATATCCAGCCGCGAATGAGGCCGACGGCCAGCGCGATTCCCACGGCCGAGATCGGCAGCAGCGGGTACTCGTAGCGCAGGTCCTACGCGATCAGCAGGATGAGCGCCTCACCGACGAACGCGCCCCGCATGAAGGTCAGCTAAGGTCTCCCGGCCGATCCCCCGACAGCGGCCGGGACACATCCACGCGCTGACCATATACCAGCCGTCAGCGGGGGTTTTCCCTGCGACTAGGCGCGCAAGGCGTCCAGGTCCGCGCGCAGCTCCTTGAGCTCGTCGCGGATGCGTCCCGCCTCTTCGAAGCGCAGCTCGTCAGCCGCCGCCAGCATCTCCTCCTCGAGCTCGACGATGATCTTCTCCAGCTCCTCCGGGCTCTTGATCACGTCACCGTCGCGCTGGGCCCGACGCCGCCGCGACGGCGTCGAGCGCGACTCCATCGACAGGAACTCGGCGATGTCGGAGATGCCCTTCTGGACCGTCTCCGGCGTGATGCCGTGCTCGCGGTTGTAGGCGACCTGGATCTCGCGCCGGCGGTCGGTCTCCCGGATCGCCGCCCGCATGGCATCAGTCTCGCGATCGGCATACATGAGCACCTGTCCGCGCACGTTGCGGGCGGCCCGGCCGATGGTCTGGATCAGGCTCGTCTCGCCGCGCAGGAAGCCCTCCTTGTCGGCGTCGAGGATCCCAACCAGCGAGACCTCGGGCAGGTCGAGCCCCTCGCGAAGCAGGTTGACTCCAACCAGCACGTCGTACTCGCCGAGCCGCAGGTCGCGGACGATCTGGATGCGCTCGAGCGTGTCGATCTCGGAGTGCAGGTACCGAACCCGGAAGCCGTGTTCGAGCAGGTACGCGGTGAGGTCCTCGGCCATCTTCTTGGTCAGCGTGGTCACCAGCGTCCGCTCCCCCACGTCCACGCGGCGGCGCACCTCGTTCATGAGATCGTCGATCTGGTTCCGTGTCTCGCGCACGTCCACCTCCGGATCGACGATCCCCGTCGGGCGGACGATCTGCTCGACGATCCGCGACGCGGAGGCCCGCTCGAACTCGCCAGGGGTCGCGGACACCATCACGAGCTGGCCGATCCGGCTCAGGAACTCCTCGAAGCGGAGTGGCCGGTTGTCGAGCGCCGAGGGCAGCCGGAAGCCGTGGTCCACCAGGGTCTGCTTGCGCGAGCGGTCGCCCTCGTACATCCCGCCGATCTGCGGGATCGTCTGGTGCGACTCGTCGACGAAGACGACGAAGTCGTCGGGGAAGTAGTCGATGAGGGTGTGCGGCGGGCTCCCCTCCGGGCGGCCGTCGAGGATCCGCGAGTAGTTCTCGATTCCGGGCGCGAAGCCCAGCTCCTTCATCAGCTCCATGTCGTACTCGGTGCGCTGGCGCAGCCGGTGCGCTTCGAGCAGCTTGCCCCGCTCCTCGAAGAAGGTGATCCTCTCGTTCAGCTCCTGCTTGATCTCGGCGACCGAGCGTTCGATCGTCTCCTCCTTGGTGACGTAGTGCGTCGCCGGCCAGACGGCGACGTGGTCGATCTCGTCGAGGACCTCGCCGGTGAGCGGGTCGAAGTGCTGGATCGACTCCACCTCGTCGCCGAACAGCGCGATCCGGTAGGCCGTCTCCGCGTAGGCCGGGAAGACCTCGAGAACCTCCCCCTTCACCCGGAACGTGCCGCGAGTCAGGTTGGTGTCGTTGCGCCCGTACTGCATGCCGATCAGCTTGCGGAAGGTGTCGTCGCGGTCGACCCAGTCGCCGACCTTGAAGAGCTGCATCTGCTCGCGGTAGAGCTCCGGCGACCCGATGCCGTAGATGCACGAGACCGAGGCGACGATCACGACGTCGCGGCGCGCAAGGAGCGCCGCCGTCGCCGAGTGGCGCAGCCGGTCGATCTCGTCGTTGATGGACGAGTCCTTCTCGATGTAGAGGTCCTGCGCCGGGACGTACGCCTCGGGCTGGTAGTAGTCGTAGTAGCTGACGAAGTACTCGACGGCGTTGTCCGGGAAGAACTCCCGGAACTCGTTGCAGAGCTGGGCGGCAAGCGTCTTGTTGTGGGCGATGACGAGCGCGGGCCGCTGCATCGCCTCGATCGTGCCCGCCATCGTGAACGTCTTGCCGGTGCCGGTAGCGCCGAGCAGCGTCAGGAAACGCTCGTCGGTGCCGAGCCCCTCGGCCAGCGACGCGATCGCCTGCGGCTGGTCGGCCGTGGGCGTGTAGGCGGGATTCAGCTTGAACTCGGGCACGGAGAGCACAATAGCCGCGCAACATGCCGTGTCCGGTGGTCTACTGGCCGCTCGCGCCCTGGACGGCCTCGATCCAGTCCCAGCGCTGCCCACAGAGCTGGCTCGCCTGGCTCGCCGGGAAGTAGGAGATCTTCGTGTTCGCCGCGTCCTGGTTCGTGAGGCCGAGCGGCCCAATCGGCTCCGGCGGCCCGCCGCTCCCCGGATAGAGGTCGGAACCGTGGAAGGTCAGCGAGATCGTGTGCCGGCCGGCGGTCAGGCGTGTCGACCCGAAGGGCACGTACTCACCGAAGTTGTTGAGGAACCCGTTCACCGAGCTCACGTGCTTGCCGTCCACCGAGAGGTCGACCTGCGGACGAACCGTTCCTCCAAGGTAGACGTCGTAGTCGCCCGTCTGCGGGATCTGGACCTGGGCGGTGAGCGAGCCCGGGGTCGTCGGTACCAGCGACGACGGATACTGCTTCGAATTCCACGCGGCCGGGTGCCTGGTCTCGCTCATCGGGACGATCACCACCGGATTGCGGCTGACGGCCGCCAGAGTGCCCCCAGTGCCGGCCTCCTGAGCGAGGTGCTGGACCTGCGAGCACTTGGGGACGCCCGCGGGATCCGTCTCCGTGCCCAGGCCGAGGTGGTCGATGACGAACCGGGTCGAGTCCGCCGGGCGCTGCCAGACGTCGTAGTACTTGCCCTCGTAGACCAGCTGGTACGGGGACGGTGGCCGGCTGCCGCCCGGGCCGCGGCGAAGCACCAGATTCCGGTAGACGAGGACCGGCGGCAGCTGGAATTGGTCGATGTCCGCCGTCGTGCCCTTTCGCAGGCTGCGCCCGCTCAGCAGCGGGTCCTTTCGCCGCCGCAGCTCCGATGCCCCCTCGGGCGCGGCGTTGCGCAGGAAGTGCCGCACGCCGTACGGCTGGTACTCGGTCATCAGCGTCGGCCCCGTGTCACCGAGCTGGCCCGCGATCGTCTCGAGCTCGGCCAGCTGTGCCCGCGGCGCCAGGCTCACGTCCCGGTATGCAAGGGCGTTGGACCACAGGATGCCGACGGCGATCACCGCGACCAGGATCGAGCCCTCCACGCGGCGCCCGCCTGCGAACAGGGCGACGCCCCCGGCCGCGGCCGCGATGGGGATCGCCGGAGACGCCGTCGCGAGGGCCTTGCCGCCGACCCAGGGCGAGCCGATGAGGAAGATCGCCAGCGACGCCACGATCGCCGCGCCCACATAGATCACGAGGGCCCAGGACTTCGCGCGGACGGCAAGCGCCACGCCGATGACGGCGGCGATCCCCACCACCGCAATCAGGATGTAGGTCGTCGTCAGCTGGTGGGGATCGAGGCGGAAGTCGCCGTTCGGCCATACCCCGAACAGCTGGAGACCACTCAGCGGGTGGTACAGGTTGCCCAGCGCAGTCTCACTGGTCAACGGCGACGAGGTGGGTGGCAGGAGCCCGCCAGGGATGATCACCGGGAGGCTCATCACGACCAGCGCCGCCGCGAACGCGCCGGCCCTCACGAGGGATGCCGCCCAACCGACGAGCCGGACGAACACGATCAGCACGACGACGAGGATCGGCGCGAGCCAGGCTGCTCCGCCCCCGCTCAGGACCGCGATCAGGGCCGCGCTCATGATCGACAGCGGCACCAGCGGCCGCCATGACTCCCATCGTTGGATGGCGAACACGGCCATCGCCGCGATCGAGACCACGAGCGCTGCCGCTGCCATCTCCTTGATCCCGCCCCACAGGTAGTAGCCGAAGAGCAGCGCCGACTGGGCGCCCAGGAAGGCCGCCAGGGCTCGTAGCCGAGGTGACTTCACCAGCGGCTCGGTGATCGAATACGCCCCCAGGGCGAGCAGGGCCCCCATGAACGCCATGTAGGGCTGGATGACCCAGGCCACGTCCTGACCGACGAGGGCGCGAGCGACGCCGAGCGGCAGGAACACGCCGACCGGATAGCCGGCACCGAGGTTGAAGGCGAGCGTCGCCTCGTAGGTCGACGGTGGAAGGTCGGCGAGGCTCCGGCCGTCCTGCATCACCCGGTCGGTCAGGGCCATCCACGTGGCGGTGTCGTCCAGCTTGATGTAGCCGGCGAACGTCGCCTCGCCGGAAAACACGATCGGCGCCGCGTAGATGGCGAATGCGGCGACGGCCGCTGCGACCCCCCACCAGGCGATGCCGCGATCGATCACCGGCAGGGACAGCCCGAACCCGACCACCGCGAGCGCCACGACGAGCGGCGTGATCACCTGCGCGAGCCCGCTGTCGAGCGTGAAGAACTGCGAGACGACGATGATCAGCCCGAGCCCGACGGCGGGCAGCAGGACGCCCGGCAGGTTGATCCCGGCGATCCGCTCGACCAGCAGGCCGCAGCCGATCGCCAGCGCCCCGAGGACGAGCGGGAACAGGAACCAGGTGACGAAGAGCGTCAACGCGCCCTTCCGCGCTGCGTCAACTCAGGCGCTGTGCACAAGCACTCAGGGAACCGGCTGGATGTCCCCGGACTTGACGAGGTCGAGCGCCTTCGCCGGGTCCGGGTCGTAGACCTCGATCTCGTAGCCCTTCTCGTCGGGGAAAGCCACGTAGACGCTGGTCGGCGAGCTCGAGTTCTGCACCGCGGTGCCCCCGTTCGCGACGCTGAACGTCTTTGCACCGGGCTCCTTCGAGATCACGTCGACGGCGTGGAGCGCGTCCTGGAACGGATAGGTCCCGATCGTCAGGTACGACGGCTTCGGCGTGCCGATCGACGCGTTCCCGGTCAGGTACCGCACGTACACGTTGCCGTCCGCGGTCTGCGTCAGCTCCATGTCGCTCGTGTTCGGCTGGTTGCCGGCCCAGTAGATGGGCTGAGGGCCACGTCAACGTCACTTGGGTTTTTCTGGGAGGAGCTCATAACGAATCCGTGTTTGGAGCAGCCCCGAACGCCCACTCTGCACACCGAAAAAGGCCTGGAGAACTGTAGAACAGAATCCGTGCATTGCACGCAACTTTGTAGTGATCATCCCGTTTTCGTACCTGAGGCACAACCCTCAGGCATGGCATGAGATCGACGGTATGGCGCAGGGTGGGACCGGGAGGGTCAATTGTTGAGGCCGAGATCGGCGGCGTACTGATCGCGGTAGTCCTGCTGCTTGTCGAGGACCTCGTTCACGTACGCACGGGTCTCGGGGAACTCGATGTCCGACTCCTGCAGGTCAGAGCCACCCCATTTGTCGACGTTCCCCGTGCCCGCGTTGTACGCGGCGAGCGCGGCGACCTCGTTGCCGTTGTAGTGATTGAGCAGGTAGCGCAGGTAGTAACAGCCATAGCTGATGTTGATCTGCGGATCCGAGAGGTCCGAGGTGACGAAGGTCGTGCCGCCGCTCAGGTGCTCGATCGCGTGCGCGGTCTGCGGTGTGATCTGCATCAGTCCGAGGGCGCCGGCGTGAGACTCCTGGTCGCGAAAGCGCGACTCGGAGTAGATGACGGCGGCGACCATCGCCGGGTCGAGATTCTTGTCGGCGGCCTGCTGGCGGATTATGTCGTCGTGCTCGAGCGGGAGCGTGATATCCCGGATGGCCTGCTGCACGTCGATCTTGCTGATCCCGACCGCGATGCCCACACCCAACAGCGCCGCGATGACCAGCCAGGTCCAGCGTCGCCGCCGCGCCTGCCCACGCGTCGGCCGGCGGGCGGTCCTGGCGGCTGTCCGCGCGGGGCTCATAGGCTGGATGGTGTCGGTTGCGTCAGTCGTTCCATGAGCGCGGCTACCTCTCGCTCGAGTGTGTCGAGCGAGTCATCGTTGACCACGACATACGTCGCGCGAGCCGCCTTTTCCTCCTGCGGCAGCTGGCGATCACTCCGCGACTCGAGCAACTCGGTGCCTCGCAGCCCCGCCCGCCGGGCCCGCGTCTCGTCGGCGGCGATGACGGCGACCGTTGCGTCAAACGCGTCCTCCATGCTCGTCTCGAAGAGCAGCGGCACCTCGACGACCGCGAGCTCGATTTCGGGTGCCAGGCCGCTCCGCCATTCGACCACACGCCCACCGACGAGCGGGTGAAGCAGCGACTCGAGCCACGCGAGCTCCTCGATCGAATCGAAGACGATCGCCCCCACGCGGCCCCTGTCGACGATTCCGCCGGGGACCACCTCCCCACCCCATCGCTCCAGCAGCCGGTCCCTTACGGACGGGTCCTCGAGAAGGTCGTGGACGACGGCGTCCGTCGACAGCGTCGCAGCCCCCAGGCGGCCAAACGCGGCCAGCGCCTCCGACTTCCCAGCAGCGATCCCCCCCGTTAAGCCAACGAACGGTGGGGAGATGAGACCTACTCCTTCGGGGCCTCGTCCTCGCCGGGCGATTCCGGCTCGCCGGCCTCCGCCTCGGGCTCGGGCTCGGGCTCGGCGGGGGCATCGGCCTGCGGGGGCGCCTCCGGGAAGACCTCCTCGGAGTCGCCCAGCTCGGGCACCTCCTCGGGCGCGGCCGCCTGAGTGACTTCCCCGGTGAGCTCCGGGGGCATCAGGTCGCGAAGGGGCAAGTTCTGGGACTCGGCGCGCTTGACCGAGAGCGAGATGCGACGGCGGCTCTCGTCGATCTCGAGAATCCTCACCCAGACCTCGTCGCCCGGCGAGACGACCTCGCTCGGGTTCTCGACATGGTGCTCGGCAAGCTCGGAGATGTGCACGAGGCCTTCGACGCCGGGAACGATCTCCACGAAGGCGCCGAACGCGACGACCTTCGTGACCTTGCCCTGGAGGGCGTCGCCCGGCTTGTACTCGTCGAGGACGCGGCGCCACGGGTCCTCCTGCGTCTGCTTCAGGCCCAGCGAGATCCGCTGGCGGTCGCGATCGATGTCGAGCACTTTCACGCGGACCGTCTCGCCCACCGAGAGCACCTCGGACGGGTGGTTGACGTGGCTCCAGGAAAGCTCTGAGATGTGAATCAGCCCGTCGATGCCGTCGAGGTCGACGAAGGCGCCGAAGTCGACGATGTTCGAGATCTTGCCCTCGACGACCATGCCGGGCTGGAGCCGGCCGAGGATCTGCTCGCGGACCTCCTTGCGCTCCTCCTCAAGGACCGCGCGGCGCGAGAGCACGACGTTGTTGCGGCTGCGGTTGAGCTCGATCACCTTGCACTCGAGCGTCTCGCCCTTGAACTCGTCCAGGTTGTGGACGCGGCGGATGTCGACAAGGGAGGCCGGCAGGAAGCCGCGAACGCCGAGGTCGAGGATCAGGCCGCCCTTGACGACCTCGATCACCGTTCCCTCGACCGGCTCGCCGGACTCGGCGGCGGCCTCGATCTTGCGCCACGCCTTCTCGAACCGGGCCCGCTTCTTGGAGAGGAGTAGGCGCCCCTCCTGGTCCTCCTTGGTGAGCACCAGCGCGTCCACCTGCTCGCCGAGTGAAACCTCGTCGGAGGGATCGACCGAGCGCCGGATCGAGAGCTCGTTCGACGGGATGACGCCCTCGGACTTGTAGCCGATGTCCACCAGGACCTCGTCCTTGTCGATGCGAACGACCTCGCCGCTCACCACGTCGCCCTCCTCGAAGGGCTTGATCGTGGCGTCGTAGTTTGGGACGAGCTTGCCGTCGACCTCGATCAGGAAGTCGTTCGCCCCGTTCGGGGGCGGCTGCGCGGCTGCGCTCGTGGCAGGCTCAGTCGTCGTATCGGTCGCGGACACGGCGGCTAACTATAGAGAGAGTGGCTTGAAGTACCCTCGCTCTCCGTGCCTACGCGACGCACCAAGCGCGGCCAGGAGCGCACGCCGCTGCGCGGCGACGCTGACGTCCTGATCTGCGGTGCGAGCTTCGCCGGCCTCGCGGTCGCCCGCGAGCTCGCCGATTCCGGGGCCAGGGTGCTGCTCCTCGATCGGTACGAGATCGGCGAGCGCCAGACCTCAGCGTGCGCGGCGCCCACCCAGTGGCTCGAGGCGATGGGCGTGGGCGCCTCCATGCGCCAGACCTTCCAGGAGCTGGTGATCCACACGCCCCACATCACGACGCGCATGGAGCTGCCGTGGAGCTTCTCCACCTTCGACTACCGCACGCTCTGCGAGCTCCTGTTCGAACAGGGCGACGCCTCCTTCGAGACGGCGAAGGTCAACGGTCGGACAGCAACCACCGTGCACACGGATCGCGGCGACGTCACCGCGCCGCTGGTGGTCGACTGCCTGGGATGGCGGCGGGTTCTCGGGTCGTCCGGCTACCAGCCCCCCGACGCGCCGCTGTCGCGAGGCCTGGAGGTGCATCCAGGCGGAGCCTCGGACGATCTTGAGATCTGGATCGACCGCGGCTACGTTCCCGCCGGCTACGCCTGGAGCTTCCCGGCCAAGGACGAGATCAGGGTGGGCGTCGGGTCCTTCGAGCCGAGATACCACGTGAAGGAATCGACGGTGCGCCTGGCGGAGGACCTCGAGCGCGACGCCGTGCGCTACCAGGGCAACTGGATCCCCCACCGGCTCCGCCGCGCCACCGAGGACGACATCTTCTTCGTCGGGGACTCGGCAGGGCACTGCCTGCCCCTCACCGCCGAGGGAATCCGGACCGCCTTCTACTTCGGCATCGCGTGCGGTCGCGAGGTTCGCAGGGTGATCGACGGGCGGGTGACCCGGCGCGGCGCGCTCGAGCGCTACCGAGCGTTCTCCGACCGCCACCTCTGGCACTTCACCTGGCTCCTGCGGATCCAGCGCCTCATCCCCAGGGTCCCCCCTCCGCTGTTGGCGGCCGCGCTGCGCGGGATGAGCAGCGACGCGTTCGTGCGCTGGTCGTTCACTCACTACCTGCGAATCGCCCATCCGGCGTACGCGCGAGAGCTCGCGAGGCGGCCCCCCGCTTCCGAGGAGCGTCGCGCTCACCTCAGGGCAGCCGCTTAGCCGCCTAGAACCCGCGTCGCTCGCGCATCGAGTGCACGGTGCGCGCGAGGTCCGAGTGGCGAGGGTCGCCGAGCGCCCGGCGGACCCGCAGGAAGTGGATCAGCGAGAGCACGCCGAGCACGCCGACCACGACGCTCAGCCACAGGACCTCCTGCGGCGAGAACAGTCCCGTCGCCCAGAAGAACACGAACAGGGCCACCGCGCCCAGGCAGAGGGTCCAGAACACTCCCGTGATGCTTCCGATCACCTTCACGTCGGACCTCCTTGTCGGTACCCCTTCGTGCCGATTGTAGCTTGGATTCTGTCAGCGAACGATGAGAAACGTCCCCGCCAGGAGCAGGACGACGCCGACGATCCTGGTGGCGCTGAGGGATGTCTGTTCGAGCCCGAACCAACCCAGGCGGTCGATGACAACGGCGGCGGTCAACTGCCCGGTGACCGTGGCCGCGGCGACTCCGCCGGCCCCGATCGACTTCACCGTGATCAGGGCCGTGGTGACGTAGACGGCACCGAGGAGCCCGCCGATCAGGTAGTACCAGCGGACGTCGAAGGTCGAAGTGAGCCCGCCCGCCTCCCCGCTGACGGCGACGACCACGACCAGGGCGACCGTGCCGACCGTGAACGACACAAGGGCGGCGGTGATGCTCCCCGTGGCTCGCCCGAGTCCCGCGTTGATCGGGGCCTGGAGGGCGAGGATGCCGCCGACGACGGCGGTCAGGAGGACGGCGAGTCCGCGGTCCATCGGGCGCGATCCTACTGATCGCCCGCGCGTTCACGCCTGGGTCCCAATCGCTCAAACAGGTTGTCTCCGGGAGGGAGTCGCCATAGGCTGGCCCGCGTGATCCGCGCCTTGCGCACCCGCCTCTCCTGGCAGAGCGTCGGGGCCCTCTGCCTGCTGTTCGCGATCAACGCGGTGGCATTGGTTCTGCTCTCCAACGCGATCTCCAACCAGAAGAACGCGGCCAACTATGCCCAGCGCGCCTAGCAGGCAGTGGCCGCGAGCTCGCGGCTCGAGCGCCTGGTCGTCGACATGGAGAGCGGTGTCCGCGGCTACCTGCTGACCGGCGCCGGCCGCTTCCTCGACCCCTACCGGAAGGCGCTGGTGCTCTACCCCACCGCCTCTGGAGCGCTGATCGAGACCGCGACGACCACCCGGACCCAGGCGATGGCGACCGACATCCAGACCAGCATCAACTCGTACGTCAACAACTACCTGCACCCGCTGCTCATGCTCAGCCACAAGTCCCCGGACAAGGCGCGGAGCGTCGTCGAGACCGGTGAGGGCAAGAGCCGCGTCGACCAGCTCCGAGGCATGTTCAGCTCGTTCGACGTCGCCGAGCAGCGTCTCGCGGACGCGCACCGCGCGGCCGCGGCGTCGAGCAGCTCGAGCGCGCGGACGATCACCATCGCCGCCCTCGCGCTGGTCGCGCTCCTGTGCCTGGCGATGGGCATCTACATGCAGTCCCGGATCCTGCGCCCCGTGGGCGCCCTCGCCTGGAGCGCCAAGCGGGTCGCCGCCGGCGACCTGGGAGCGCGCGTGCTCGGCGTCCGCTCTCGCAACGAGCTCGGGGCGATGGCCGTGAGCTTCAACGAGATGGCGGAGGCGCTGGAGTGGAACTGGAGGGCGGCCCAGGAGGCCGAGAAGGTGAAGGAGGAGTTCTTCGCGCTCGTCTCGCACGAGCTGCGAACGCCCCTCAGCTCAATCGTCGGCTACACCGAGCTGCTCCTCGAGGAAACGAAGGACGACGCTCTGACCGAGGCCGAGCGCAAGCGGTTCCTCGAGATCGTGGACCGCAACGCGCGGCGGCTCCAGCGGCTCGTGGGCGACCTCCTGTTCGTAGCCCGACTGGAGGCGGGCAAGCTGGAATTGCAGGAGACCGACGTCGATCTCTCGCAGACCGCCCGCGAGTCGATCGAGGCGGCGAAGCGCCAGGCCGAGCGGACCGGGGTCAAGCTGCGCCAGGAGATCGCCGGCGGGCTGGAGATCCGCGGCGACCCGGACCGCCTGGGCCAGGTGATGGACAACCTGCTCTCGAACGCCCTCAAGTTCACCCCCGGCGGGGGCGAGGCCGGCCTGCGGGTGTTCGCTCTCGACGGCACCGCTGAGGTCGAGGTCTGGGACACCGGCATCGGAATCCCCGCCGATGAGCAGGCGCAGCTCTTCGAGCGGTTCTTCCGCGCCTCCACGGCCACCGAGGCGGCGGTCCCGGGTGTGGGGCTCGGCCTATCGATCACGCGCGCGATCGTCGAAAGCCACGGCGGCCGGCTCTCCTTCACGAGCACGGAGGGCAAAGGCACCACGTTCCGTATCCAGTTGCCGTTAGGCTCGCACCCGTCGTAAGTCGATTCGTCAAGGACGATGAACGCTTCCAACGGAGAGCCCCAGGTCATCGTGGTGGCCGACGATGATGCGGATGTGCGCGAGCTCATCCGGTTTCGCCTGACGCGCGCCGGCTACCGCGTGGAGGCCGGGAAGGACGGCGAAGAGGCCCTGAGCCTGATCCGGAGCGAGCACCCCGCGCTTGCGGTACTGGACATCATGATGCCGAAGCTCAACGGGTTCGAGGTGACGCGGAGTATCCGCAGCGATCCAGTGCTCGGCCGGATGCCCGTGCTCCTCCTCACGGCAAGCGTCCAGGAGGGCGCTGCGACGGTCGGCTTCGAGGCGGGGGCCAACGACCACATGCGAAAGCCGTTCTCGCCGCAGGAGCTGGTCGTGAGAGTGCGCTCCATGCTCGCCGCGTCGTAGTCGCCGGCCCGATTTCAGCCGCTCCATCGCGCTCGGCGTGATCTTGCGCCTCCGCCCGGGTTGTGGATGAGAGGTACGCCCCAGATGAAGAGAGCGATGGCGCTCGAGCGCAAGATGCCGGCGGCGGATCGACCCGGGGTCGACCACAGCGCCTGCGGGCATGGGCGCGGACCATTTCCTTCTGGCCCGTGACCCGCAGGCGCTCATTGCCTACGCGTCCACCTTTCGGCCAGCACGGCCGGCAGGCCTTTGAACGAATCGGCACCGAACCCGGTATCTCCAACGGTGCCTGCTGCGAGGGAAGCGGCGCCAAGCTGTCCACCACGGGAGTGAGATGAACGGGAACGGCGACAAAGGGCGCAACGGCCTGGCTCGGGTCGCCATTCGATGTCAGTCGGATTCCCGTCTGGTGAAGCTTGTTCGCGAGGGCCACGACCTCGCCTTCGATGAGATCGTCCGCCGGTACCGGCCGCAACTCGTCGCCTACGCCGCGGCGATCGTGCCGGAGCATCATGCGGAGGACGTCGTGCAGGAGGCCCTGACGCGCGCGCACGGCGCATTGGGGCGGAACGACGGCGAGATGCGCCTGCGGCCGTGGCTCTTCACGATCGTCCGGAACGGCTCACTCAACGCGCGTCGAGACGAACCGGTCCACACCCACCTGGATGAGAACTACGACGGCGTCCCCCAGCCGCCCGAGGTGGCGGCACGGCGCGAGGAGCTCGCGGCGCTGACCGCCGGGCTGAAGGCGCTTCCCGAGCAGCAGCGCGAGGCGCTCGTCAAGCGAGAGCTCGAAGGCAGAGGCCACGACGAGATCGGCGCGTCGCTCGGCGTCTCGGCCGGCGCGGTCCGTGGTCTGATCTACAGGGCCCGGGCGACGCTCCGCGACGGGGCGGGGATGCTGATTCCGCTGCCTGTCCTGCGTGCGCTCCTGAGTTCCTCGCCGGCGGCCCCCGAGGCGACGGGCGCCGCTGGCGCCGCGGCGGCGGGCCTTGCAGGCGGCGGTGGAGGCATCGCGTTGAAGGCCGGCGCGACTCTGGGCGTCGCGGTGATAGCCGTCGGATCCGGCATCGCGGTCGAGCACCGGAGCGGAGGCTCCGGCAAGGATCCCGTCGCCACCAATGCTCCCGCTCATGCCGCACGCGCGCAGAGCCCGCCTGGCTCGGGTCACGCGAAGTTGGCGGATGCAGCTTTTCCTGGAGGCGGCCCACGCGGCGGGAGTGAGGGAGGCGGGTCCCGAAACTCGGGTCCCGGCGGCGGCAAGGATGGCTCGTCCGGCTCCGGCGGCCCCGGCCCGGGTGGGCACTCCGGTGGCGGCGCATCATCCGGCCCGGGATCTGGCACAAGCGGAGGCGGCGGTCACGGCGGGTCCTCCTCGAGCGGCGATGACGGCACCAGCGGGAGCGGCGGCTCCAGCGGGAGCGGCGGTAACGGCGGAGGGAGCTCGACCAGCGGCGACGGAGGTGGCAGCGGGAGCGGCGACGGGACCTCGGGGAGCAGTGGGGATGGCGGCGGCTCCAGCGGCTCCGGCTCGAGCGGCGACGGCGGCGGGGACACCACGACGACCACCACGACCACGACCGACGGCGGCGGTGATGGCGGGTCCAGCGGATCGGGCTCGAGCGGCGATGGCGGTGGCGACACCACCACCACGACGACCACGACTGACGGCGGCGGGAGCAGCGGAAGCGACTGATTCAAGTCCCGCGTGATCTTTGGGTCGCGGTCGGGTTTCAGCAGGGACAACCGACTCATGCAGCCATCGATTCCGTTGCGTGCGGGACGGGCCGGAAAGGAGCACAGGTGACATCACGGAAGAAGTGGAGCGTGTTGGGCACGCTGCTGGTTGGTGTGCTCAGCCTGCTCCTGATCGCGCTGCCCGGTGCGGCCGCGGCGCGACAGCATCACAAGGGTCACTCCCATCACAAGCGGCACCACAAGCGCCACCATCAGCGGCGCAGCCATCACCGGTCCGGCACCCAGACCGGCGGTGGAAGCACCTCCACCTCCGGCGATGACGAGAATGCCGGCACGATCGCGTCGTTCGATGGCACCACGCTGACGATCACGCTGACAGACGGCAGCTCGGTCAGCGGCATGGTGACGGACAACACCGAGATCAAGTGCGAGGCCGCCGGTGACGACAACAGCGGAGACGACAACTCCGGGGATGACAACTCCGGCGATGACGACAACTCCGGCAGCGGTGGAGGAGGCGACGACGCCCAGACCGCCGCGGCGATGACGCACTCGGACGACGGCGGCAGCGGTGACGACGACAATTCCGGCGACGACACCGGCGACGACAACTCAGGCGACGGGAACGGTGAGCAGCAGTGCACGACTGCGGACCTCACCCCCGGCACCCAGGTCAGCGAAGCCGATCTCAGCGACGAGAACGGTCAGCAGACCTTCGAGGAGATCGAGCTGGTCAAGTAGCCGTCGGCACCATCACTGCTGGCACTGGAGGGCGGTCATTTGGCCGCCCTCCTTTTGTCGGCCGGTCGAGCCCCCGCTCGAGGCAATGCGACCGTCTACTTGGCGGCGAGCCAGTCGTCGCCGATGCCGATGTCGACGGCCAGCGGCGGATCGAGCTCGAACGCGGCGCACATCTCGCGCTCCACGAGGCTCGTGGCGTCCTGCATCTCGGCGCCGGGGCCCTCGAACAGGAGCTCGTCGTGGATCTGGAGCACGAGGCGTGTTCGCATCCCGGCGTCCGCCAGCGCCGCGTGGCAGTGGAGCATCGCCAGCTTGATGATGTCCGCGGCCGTCCCCTGGATCACGGTGTTGACCGCCAGCCGCTCGCCGAGCGAGCGGCGCTGGCGCTGGCTCGAGCGCAGCTCGGGGATCGCCCGCCGGCGACCCAGCAGCGTGTAGACGAACCCCTCCTTCTCCGCGGTGGCGATGGTCTCGTCGATCCATCGCTGGATCGCCGGGAAACGCTCGAAGTAGCGCTCGATGTAGGTGGCGGCCTCCTCGCGTGAGATCTGAAGCCGGTCCGCCAGGCCGAAGGCCGAGAGGCCGTAGGCGATCCCGTAGTTCACCATCTTCGCCTTCGAGCGCTCGGCGGGGCCCACCTTGTCCGGGGCAAGCCCGAGAACCTCCGCCGCCGTCTCGCGGTGGACGTCCTGGTTGGAGGCGAAGATCTCGCGCAGCACGTCCTCGCCGGCCACGTGCGCGAGGACGCGCAGCTCGACCTGGTTGTAGTCGGCGGAGAGCAGCTTCATGCCCTCCTCGGCGACGAAGCAGCTCCGCACCGGGCGCCCGATCTCGGAGCGGATCGGAATGTTCTGCAGGTTCGGGTTGACGCTCGAGAGCCGTCCGGTGGCGGCCGCCACCTGGTTGAACGTGGTGTGGATCCGGCCCGTCTCCGGATCGACGAGGTCCGGCAGTGCATCCAGGTAGGTGTTCTTGAGTTTGGTGAGCTCGCGCCAGCTCTCCACCTTGGCGACGATCTCGTGCTCGTCGCGGATCTGGGCGAGCACGCGTGCATCGGTCGAGAAGCCGGTCTTGCCGCGCCGCTTCTTGGTCAGTCCCAGCTCGTTGAAGAGGACCTCGCCGAGCTGCTGCGGAGAGCCGATGGTGAACTCGCGGCCGGCGAGGTCGTAGATCTCGCGCTCGAGCTCGTCGATCCGCTCGGCCATGCCGTTGCCGATCTCCCCGAGGCGCTTCGTGTCCAGCTTCACGCCGGCGCGCTCCATGGCGGCGAGGACCTCGATCAGCGGCATCTCGACCTCGTTGAGCACGCGCTCGAGCCCGAAGCGCTCGATCTGCTCGCGCTGGCGGGCCGCGAGCTCGAAGGCCAAGCGGGCCTCGGTTGGGGGATCGGCGGTGGGCTCGCCCTCGGCGGCGAGCGAGAGCTGCTCGGTTTCGGGGGTCCCCTCCTCCCCGCTCTTCGCGGCTGCCGCGCTCCCCGCGGCGAGCCCGGCGTCGGCTGCGAGCTCGGAGAGGTCGTAGACGCGCCGCGCGGGATCGATCAGGTAGGCGGCGACCATCGTGTCGTGCGCGAGGTCGAGGGTGCCGGCGGGCGCCACGGCCAGGAGCCCCGTGCGGCCGCCGCCGCCCTGCGACTTGGCGTCGTGGAAGGTGAGCGGGTGGTCGTGAATCCGCTCGGCGAGGGCGGTGAGATCCTCGTAGTCGCCCGCCACCACGCGATCGCCGTCGGTGCCGGCCCACCGCCCCTCGGCGATGGACATGGTCAAGGGACCCTCCGGCAGGTCAGCCGGGGTTCCCTCCTCCGCGTCGAACACCAGCGTCTCCTCGACGGCGCGGTCGGGGACGTCCTCCGAGAACTCCTCGTCGAGGCGCTGCATCACCGCGCGGAGCTCGAACTCGGCCGCGACGTCGCGCAGGCGGCTGCGATCCGGCGGGGTTCGCGACTCCTTGCTGACGTCGATCGGGACGTCGATGTCGTAGTTGAGCGTGGCCAGCTGCTTCGAGAGGCGGGCGTCGTCGGCGTGCTCGGTCAGATTCTGCTTGCGCTTGGCGCCGGAGATCTCGTCGACGCTGTCGAGCACCGCCTCCAGCGACCCGAACCGCTGCAGGAGCTGTGCCGCCGTCTTGTCGCCGATGCCCGGGACCCCGGGGATGTTGTCCGAGGTGTCCCCCTTCAGGCCGATGAGGTCCGGAACGAGCTCGGGTGGCACGCCGTAGCGCTCGACGACTCCGTCGCGGTCGTAGATCTTCGTGTCGGTCACCCCTCGGGAGGTGGTCATGACGCGCACCCCGTCGCCGACCACTTGGTACACGTCGCGATCCCCCGATACGACCATCACGGGAATGTCCGCGTCGCGGGCACGCTGGACGAGGCTCGCGATCACGTCGTCGGCCTCCCACCCGTCCACCTTCACGTTGTGGAAGCCGAACGCCTCGGCGAGCGGCGCCAAGTTGGGCCACTGCTCCTTCAGCAGGTCGGGACGCGAGGGGCGCCCGGCCTTGTACTCCGTGTACTCCTTGTCCCTGCCCGACATCCCGGCGTCCCAGGCGACGATCACCGCCGTCGGCCGGTGCTCGATGAGGATCTTGGCCATCATCGAGGCGAACCCGTAGATCGCATTGGTGGGCCGCCCGTCGGCGGTGGCAATCGACTCGGGCAGGGCGAAGAAGGCGCGGTAGGCGAGGCTGTTCCCGTCGATCAGGAACAGCTCGCCGTCGACGGCCGCACCGACCGGCTCAGAGGCGGACTTCGTCTTCGTGGCGGCCACCCATCCATCCTAGGACGGAGCTCGGCCTGCACCGAGCAAGACACGGAGACGCTGCGCCACCACCGCTCCGTCGTGCCAGACCTGGCGATACGTGAAGCGCACGACGCGGTACCCCAGCGACCCGAGGTACGCATCGCGAGCGCGATCACCCTCGAACGCCGAAGGCGTGCCATGCGACTCCCACCCGTCGGTCTCAACGATGAACTTCCAGTCGCGCCACAGGAAGTCGACCTCGTATGGGCCGATCTTCAGGTTCGCCTCGGGCCTCGGGAGGCCGTGCCGCTTGCAGAGCCCGAGGAACCGACGCTCCAGCCTGGACCGTGTTGGCTCGTGGAGGAGGCCGGGCAGCTTGCCGACGGGTAGCCGGCGGATCTCGGCTTGGGCGACCGCGTCTTCGAGGGTGCGGCGGTCCACCACTCGTCGCAGATCGAGGATCGTTCGCCGCGGCGTGGTCGTCGGGATGCCCTGGCGGATCGTTACCGCCTTCGGTGTAAGGCTCGTAGAGCGGTGGATCCGGATGCCCTGGCGTCGCTTGCGTCCTCCACCGCCGGGGACGGTCACATCCACGGCGCCGTTCCTCGGATTGAGCAGGCCCCAGAGCATTGCCGCACTTCGGTGGCTGAGCACCGCTCCCTCGCCGCATGCAAGCACGGCAGCCATCCACCAACCCTGGTGGGTGAGGTTCTTGTGGCCAACGGAATAGACGCCACGGAAGATGCGGTGGAGCCGCCCGGCTGGCACCCGGCGGCGAATCCCCTCGTAGGTCAATCCCGCGGCGATGAGCTGCGCTACCGAGACAGCACCGTGCTGGCGCGAGGCAAGCACCGCGATCCGCGCATCCGGTGAGGTATTGGCGCTTTTCTCACGCATATGACCGGTAAAGCGCCAAAACCGCTTGAGTGCCCCCGGGTTAGCGGCGCTCTGGGCGGTTGGTGGCCCTACTTGCCCATCGGCGCCGGCGCTATCGGGGCCATCCGAGCGACCGCGGCCGTGCCTCGCGGGGACGCCTGCATAAGATCACGCTCCATGCCTGCCATCCCCTCCGTCTCCGCCCAGTTCTCGGTGACCGTTCGCGTCGAGCTCGACGCGCGGCAGGAGCCGCTGGGCAAGCTCACCGGGCAGATCGCCGAGGCCGGCGGGGCGCTGCAGGGCGTTGACCTCGTGCCCGGTGCCGGCGGCGAGGGAAAGCGGGTTCGCGAGTTCACCATCGACGCTCGCAACCAGCAGCACTGGGAGGAGATCCTCCGCGCGATCGGCTCCACGCGCGGCGCGCGGGTGCTCGGTTACATCGATCGCACCCTTCAGATGCACCGCGGCGGCAAGATCGCCCAGCAGAACAAGTACCCGCTGAAGACCCGCGACGACCTCTCGATGGCTTACACGCCGGGCGTCGCGCGCGTCTGCCAGGAGATCGCCGCGGACCGCAGCAAGGCGTTCGAGTTCACGATCAAGCGCAACACCGTCGCGGTCGTCTCCGACGGGAGCGCGGTGCTCGGGCTCGGAGACATCGGCCCCGAGGCCGCGATGCCGGTGATGGAGGGCAAGTGCATGCTCTTCAAGGAGTTCGCCGACGTCGACGCGTTCCCCATCTGCCTGGACACCCGCGACCCGGAGCAGATCATCAACGCGGTGCGGCTGATGGCACCCACCTTCGGTGGCATCAATCTCGAGGACATCTCCGCGCCCCGCTGCTTCGAGATCGAGCAGCGGCTCAAGGAGGAGATCGACATCCCCGTCTTCCACGACGATCAGCACGGGACCGCGGTCGTGACGATGGCGGCGCTGTTCAACGCGCTCAAGATCGTCGGCAAGAACCTCGAGGACCTGCGCGTCCTCGTGGTGGGACTGGGAGCCGCCGGGGTGGCGGTGACGAAGATGATGCTCGAGTCCGGCGTGACCCACGTGATCGGCTGCGACCGCCAGGGCGCGCTCTCGACCGACCGTAAGGACTATGAGAGCGGCGAGATGAGCGAGATCAAGCGCTGGTACGCGGAGAACTCGAACCCCGACAAGCTCCAGGGCGGCCCGGCTGACGTGATCGAGGGCTGCGACCTCTTCATCGGGGTCTCGGGACCCGGCATCATCGAGGCCGAGGACCTCGGGAAGATGGCCAACGACGCGATCGTCTTTGCGATGGCCAACCCGAACCCTGAGGTGATGCCGGAGGAGGCCGGCCCCTACGTGCGCATCATGGCCACCGGGCGCTCCGACTACCCCAACCAGATCAACAACGTCCTCGCCTTCCCCGGGATCTTCCGCGGGGCGCTCGACGCCGGCGCGCCGCGGATCACCGAGGAGATGAAGCTGGCCGCCGCGCAGGCCATCGCCGATGTGGTGGCCCCCGACGACCTGAGCGAGGACTACATCATCCCCAGCGTCTTCGACCGCGACGTCGCGCCGGCGGTGGCCCGGGCCGTGGTCGAGGAGGCCAGGCGCGACGGCATCGCCCGATTCTCCGAGGAGACGGGAACCTTCACCGCGGTCGAATGAATGGGGGGAGCTGACTGTGCGCGTGCTCATCACCGGGGCCAGCGGGTTTCTCGGATCCGCCGTGAGCGACGCGCTGCTCGCCCGCGGCGACGAGGTCGTCGGCCTGACCCGCGATCCCGAGCGAGCCCGGAGCTCGAATCCAACCGTCGGCTGGCACGGGTGGAACGCAACGGCCGAGCGCCCGCCGGCCGCCGCGCTCGAGGGCGTCGACGCCGTCGTCAACCTGATCGGCGAGCCCATCGATCAGCGCTGGACCGACGAGGCGAAGCAGCGGATCCGCGACAGCCGCGAGCGGGCCACAAAGAACCTCGTCGACGCCCTGAGCGCCGCCGATCCAAGGCCCCGCACGCTCGTGAGCCAATCTGCCGTCGGCTACTACGGCGACCGGGGAGACGCGATCGTGGACGAGTCCACGGAGCCGGGCACCACGTTCGACGCGGGCGTCTGCGTTGCCTGGGAGACGGCCGCGCGCAACGCCGAGGAGCTCGGTGTGCGAGTCGCGATCATCCGCACCGGGCTCGTGCTCGACCCGGACCACGGCCTCCTGAAGCAGCTGCTTCCCCCATTCCGGCTGGGCCTCGGCGGGCCAATCGCCGGCGGCCGCCAGTACATGCCATGGATCCACGTCGACGATTGGGTCCGCCTGGTGCTGTGGGCGCTGGACGGCGAGGATCGCACCGGCGTCTACAACGCGACCGCCCCCAACCCCGTGACGAACGCCGAGCTCTCGAAGGCATTGGGACGGGCGCTCGGGCGCCCGGCCGTCTTGCCGGTCCCGAAGCTGGCGATGAAGGCGCGGTTCGGGAGCGAGCTCGGCGAGGTGATCACCGGCGGGCAGCGAGCGGTTCCGCGGCGAGCGCTGGACGGCGGCTTCGAGTTCGCGCACCCGGACGTCGAGCCCGCGCTCCGCAGCCTGCTCGACCGCTGATCAGGGCGGCGCGGTCAGAGCGGTCGTGAACACCGGCCGCCCGTCCACCACGCGGTAGCCCGCGAGCCGGTTCAGGCTCGTGTCGCCGACGTCGTCGATCGAGTACCTGCCGAGGACCGAGTGCCGGTCCGTCGTGTCGAAGAACGCGGTGACGACGGAGTCGCGATCGTCGCCGGAGTCGCCAGCTCGCCTGATCGAGTCGAGAACGACCGCCATCGCCTCGTAGCCGTAGGCCGCGTAGCGGCCCGGCGCGCGGTGGTAGCGATCGTGAAACGCCCGTACGAACCGCTTGCCGGAGGCGGGCAGCTGCGAGGGGTCCTGGGCGGCGGACGTGACGAGCGCGGACGAGGGCGCAAGGGCGCGGACGCCGGCCGGGTCTAGCAGCGCGTCGGTCGCCATCAGCCGGGCTCCGGCGGCGCCGTTCGTCACGCAGCGAAGCTGCTGGCCGGTCGGGGCCCGGGCGCCCGCGTAGTAGCCGAGCAGCCGCTGTGGCGACCCGCCCCCAGGACCGGAGAGCCCGCACACCCGCCTGGGCGGGGTGAGCTTGGCTCGCTGGACCTGGATCCCGGACTGCCTCGCGTGCTCTCCGAAGGCGCTCTCCATCACCCTCGAGAAGGAGCTTCCGTCCCCGACGACCCGCGCCGTGGAGATATGAAGGCGCTTCGCCCACGCTGCTCCGGCGTCCGCCTGCGCCTCGTCGCTCGGGATCACGCGGCCGAACGTCCGCTGCCCGGTTGGCTGGACCTGCTCGGGGATCTGGTCGCCGGCACCCAGGAACGGCTGCACCAGGTCGACGGCGGAGCTGGCCGGCGAGACCTGGAGGATGTGCGCCTCGTTGGTGATCGGGAGCGAGAAGCGGGTCGCGCCCGAGTCGAAGTCGCCGATGTAGGCGATCGCCGCGGAGTCCTGGCTCGCACGCCGCGCGTTGGCGGCGGCAGCGGCTGGGCTCCACCGGGCGTCGGCGCCGTGGCCGGATGTGTCGTCCAGGTAGATCGCCCTGATCCGGAGCCGGCCGGCCATTCCGTTGGCGTCGGCCAGAGCGAGGCGGGCCGCGTCGACGACGTCCCGGCCACTCCGCGCCTCCGGGCCGTGCAGCGGCATGCTCACGTAGACGTCGACTCGCTCGCCGGTCTGGATCCCCGAGCCGGTCGAGAAGCAGCCGGTGAGCGTCGCCGCAAGCGCGAGCGCGGCGGCGAACCAGACCCCCCGCCCTCTTCCGGCGGCTGTCGGATTCATTCGCATATATCGAGGAAATCCGACAATCGGGTCCGTCGGGGGCTAGCCCATGAAGGGCGATGCGGCCTCGTAGTCCTCCGGCGGCACCGTCCGCAGTCGTGCGACGGCCTCGTTCAGCGCGACGAGCTCGATGCGCGTGCCGCGAAGGGAGGGCATCGTCCCCCAGTTGCGGTCGTGGGCGGCGTCGATCGCCGCGACCCCGAGGCGCGTCGCGAGCACTCGGTCGAAGGCGGTCGGCGTGCCACCCCGCTGGACGTGCCCGAGCACCGTCGCCCTCGTCTCGAACCCGGTGCGCTCCTCGATCTCGTGCTCGAGCCGGGAACCGATGCCGCCGAGCCTCGCGTGCCCGAACTCGTCCTTGCCGGCGGCGACGAGCTCCATGGTGCCCTCCTGGGGAACCGCCCCCTCGGCGGCAACGACGATCGAGAAGGCGCGACCGCGGGCGTGACGGCGGCGAATCAGCTTGCAGACGTCGTCGATGTCGAAGGGGCGCTCCGGGATCAGGATCACGTCGGCGCCACCCGCGATGCCGGAATGGAGCGCGATCCAGCCCGCGTGACGGCCCATCACCTCGACCACCATCACTCGGTGGTGGGACTCCGCAGTTGTGTGCAGCCGGTCGATCGCCTCGGTGGCGACCTGGAGCGCCGTGTCGAAGCCGAACGTCACGTCGGTGGCCGCGAGATCGTTGTCGATCGTCTTCGGGACGCCGAGCACCGGGACGTCGTATTCACCGTTCAACCGAGCCGCGGCGCCCAGCGTGTCCTCGCCGCCGATCGCGATCAGCCCGTCGAGGTGGAGGCCCGCCATGTTCTCCTTGACCTGCTCAGGGCCGCCCTCGTCCCGGAACGGGTTGGTCCGGGACGTCCCGAGGATCGTCCCGCCACGCGGCAGGATCCCGCGAGTCGACTCGATCGTCAGCTCGTCGTACTCGTTTTGGAGCGGGCCCTTCCACCCGTCACGGAAGCCGATGATCGCGTGCCCGTAGACGTCGATTCCCTTCCGCACGATCGCCCTGATCGCCGCGTTCAACCCCGGGCAGTCTCCGCCTCCGGTAAGCACCCCGATCCGCACGGGCGCACCATATCCCCCGCGACGGCGCGGGCGGATCAGGGGGTCAACGCGTCGTGGCGCGCCCGCATGAACTCGACGGTCGCAGTGACCTCCTCGTCCGCGGCGAGCAGCTCGGCGTAGCCCACCTCCGCCCCGTTGAACGCGGTCGCATTCCAGAGCTCGCCGTCCGTGGGAGCGCTCCACGGGCCGACGTACACGTACGGCTCGCCGTGGTCGTCGTCGCCAGGGGAGGCGCCGTAGGTGGCCCGCCTCGCGTCCGCCTCCGGGCCGGCCTCGAACGCGATGTCGAAGTGCTCGGGCCACAGATTCGTGTCCGAGGGATCGTCGTCGGCGGGCAGGCCGGACTTCACGCGCGCGAGCGCCTCCGCGGCGAAGGCGTAGAAGTCCGCCAGCCGCTCGGCGGCGGCGGGGTCGATGCCCAGCGGAGAGGCGTCGTCCGGCAGGCCGTCGGGCAGCAGCCGCGGCCCCAGGAGAGCGCCGCCCGCCGCGATGCTGGTCAGCTCGGCGCGGCTCTCGTCGCCGTTCCGCGCAAGCACCAACTCGGGCCCTCGACGCGGACCTGGGTCGCGGCGACCCTCGAATTCGAACTCGGGCGTCCCGAACCCGCCCGGCGTCTGGCGAAGGGCGATCTCGTTGTGCGGCTTTCGGGCCGGCGCGACAAGCTCTTCGGCGACGCGATGCAACGCGTCCCGCGTGGCGGCAAACGACTCGGGGAGCCGCTTCGGCACGCCTACGGCTTCAGGTGCTCCAGGAGCGGCTGGGCCGCGCGCACGAATACGCCGATGAACAGGATCAGCAGGAAGATCAGGAAGGCGATCGTGCCGCCCAGCCCGAAGCCGTAGGCGGCGACGAGCGCGCCCAGGCCGACGGTGGTGAAGACGAGAAGCTGCACGGCCCGGAATCTACCCGACAGGGCCGCCGGTGCTCGTCATCGCCTCGCGAGCGGCGCGGATGAACTCGCTCACGGCGGCGCCCGACGCGGCCGGTCCGTCGGCCTCCGCCACGGCCCGCACGAGCCGTGTGCCGACGATCACCCCGTCGGCGATCCGCCCCACGGCGGCCGCCTGCTCCGGGGTGCCGATGCCGAACCCCACCGCAACGGGAACCGTCGACTCCGCGCGGACGGCCTCCACGAGATCGGCGAGGCCCGCCGGACGTCGTCCCGCTCGCCCGTCACGCGGGTGTCGGAGACGACGTAGACGAAGCCGGTGGCCCGCTCGCAGATCGCGGCGGCGGCGCTCGGGCGGCGTGGTCGGCGCCACGAGCGGCACCGGCGCGATGCCGGCGTCGCGGAGCGCCTCGCCGAGCTCGTCCGCCTCGCCGAGCGGCAGGTCGGGGATGATCGCGCCCGAGGCGCCGGCGCCCGCCAGCATGGCGGCGAACTCCTGGGCCCCTTTCGCGAGGGCCATGTTCGCGTAGACCATCGGCACGAACGGCACACGCTCGGCGAGGCCCTGGCCGATCTCGAGCACGCCCTCGAGCGTCGCGCCCGCCGCCAGCGCTCGGGTGCCCGCCGCGTGGATCACCGGCCCGTCCGCCAGCGGATCCGAGAACGGCACCCCGAGCTCCACCAGGTCGGCACCCGCCTCCGCGTAGGCATCGGCCGACCGCCAGGGAGGTCTCCAGGTCGGGGAAGCCGCCCATCATGTACGGCATCAGCGCCGCCCGGCCCTCGCTGCGGGCGGCCTCGAACGCCTGCGGCGATCCTCTCGACGCCGGTCGCGACGGCCTCAGCCATCGAGCTCTTCGAGCTTCGCGAGCACCTCGGCGAGGTCCTTGTCGCCACGACCGCTCAGGCAGAGCAAATCAAAGCCGCCGAATGCTCCGCTGACGCGTCCGCTTCGGCGGGGTCGCTGCCAGCTGCCCACCTTTCAGGAGCCAGGCGATCGCGTGGGCGGGCTCCAGCGCCGGGAGGATCCCCTCCAGCCGCGCCAGCTCGCGGAAAGCGCGGAGCGCCTCGACGTCCGTGACCGCCTCGTAGCGGGCGCGGCCGCGAGTCCCGCAGCTGCGCGTGCTCGGGGCCGACGCCCGGATAGTCGAGCCCGGCCGAGATCGAGTGCGCCTCGAGGATCTGGCCGTCCTCGTCGGCGAGGATCGACGACAGGGCGCCGTGCAGAACCCCGGTGCGCCCGGCGACCAGCGACGCGCCGTGGCAGCCCGTCGAGCCCCTCTCCCCCGGCCTCGATCCCGATCAGCTCCACCTCGGCGTCGTCGATGAACGGGTAGAAGGTCCCGATCGCGTTCGAGCCGCCACCGACGCACGCGATGACGCGCGCCGGGAAGCCCGCCCTCGGCTGCGAGCGCCTGCTCGCGCGCCTCGTCGCCGATCACCCGCTGGAGGTCGCGCACCAGCGCCGGGTACGGCGCCGGGCCGACGGCGGAGCCGATGATGTAGTGCGTCGAGCCGACGTTGGTCACCCAGTCGCGGATGGCGGCGCTCACCGCCTCCTTCAGGGTCCGGGCCCCGGCCTCGACCGGGCTCACCTCGGCGCCGAGCAGTCGCATCCGCTCGACGTTGGGCGCCTGCCGGCGCATGTCCTCGGTGCCCATGTAGACGACGCAGTCGAGCCCGAGCAGCGCGCACGCCGTGGCCGCCGCGACGCCGTGCTGGCCGGCGCCGGTCTCGGCGATGATCCGCTGCTTGCCCATCCGCTTGGCGAGCAGCGCCTGGCCGACCGCGTTGTTGATCTTGTGCGCGCCGGTGTGCGCCAGGTCCTCGCGCTTGAGGTAGACGCGGCCTGCCGACCCGCTCCGAGAGCCTGGACGCGAGGTAGAGCGGCGTCGGGCCGGCCGACGAAGTCGCGCAGGACGCGGTCGAGCTCATCGCCGGAATCCGGGTCGTCGCGCGCCTCCGCCCACGCGGCGGAGAGCTCGTCGAGCGCCGGGATCAGGACCTCGGGCACGTAGCGCCCGCCATAGGGGCCGAAGCGCTCCTGCGACGCGGCTGCGGCGCTCATGCCGGCCGACCGCCTGGGCGCGCTCGGCGAACGCCGCCATCAGCCCGTGGTCCTTGATCCCCGGCTGCGGACTCGACCCCGCTCGCGACGTCGACCGCGAAGGGGTGGGTGACGGCGATCGCCTCGTCGACGTTGTCCGGAGTCAGACCGCCCGCCAGGATCAGCGGCACCTCGGAGCGGCGGTCGGCCAGGAGCTCCCAGTCGAAGCTCTCCCCCGTGCCGCCCGTGCGTGCCGGGGCGGTGGGCGTCGAGGAGATGGAAGTCGGTGCGAAACGCCTCGGCTGCGCGCACGTCGGCCGTGCTCCGCACGCGGATCGCCTTGATCACCTTGCACCCGGTCCGGCGGGCCACCTCGCGGCAGAACGCGGCGCCCTCGCCGCCGTGTAGCTGCACCATGGTCAGCGACTCGTTCTCGGCCGCCGCCGCGACCTCGTCGAGGGTCGGGTTCACGAACACGCCGACCACCTCCAGCCGGCGCTTGAGCGCCGCCGAGATCTCGACCGCGGCATCCGGCTCGCAGTAGCGCTCGCTGCCCGTCCAGTGGTTCAGCCCAATCGCCCAGGCGCCGAGCCGCTCCGCCTCGAGCGCGTCGTCGAGATTGGTGATGCCGCAGAACTTGACCCGCATCGGGTCAAGGGTACGGCCCGGCTCAGCCGGGCGTGATCGCAGCGTGCGCGGGGAGGGTGGGGCAGGCGGGGCGCCGCCCCCGCCTGCCCCTTTTCCGCGCTACTGCTTGACGTTCGCCGGGCGGTTGCCCAGGGTCACGGTCTACTGTGCGCTTCTGGCTACCGTTCACCAGCGAGAGCTGGACGGTGTCGCCGGGCTGCTTCGTGCTGATGTCGTTGATGACGTCGGTCATCGAGTTGACGGTCTTGCCGTGATCGCAACGATGACGTCACCGCCGGCCTGGATCCGCTGGCCACCGACATTGACGGTCGCGTTCCCATTGCTGCCCTTGACGCCCGCCTTGGCCGCGGGGCCTCCGGGGGTGACGGCCTGGACGAGGGCGCCGGATCGATCGCGACGATGACGTCACCGCCTGCCTGGATCCGCTGGCCACCGACGTTGACGGTCGCGTTCCCGCTGCTGCCCTTGACGCCCGCCTTGGCCGCGGGACCGCCCGGGGTGACAGCCTGGACCAGGGCGCCGCTCTGGACGGGCAGGTTGAGCACCTGCGCCATCTCGGGGGTGAGATCGGTGCCGCTGATGCCCAGGTAGGCGTGCTGCACGTTCCCGCTCTGGAGCAGCTGGTTGGCGACCTGGCGCACTGTGTCGACGGGGACCGCGAAGCCGATGCCGACGTTGCCGCCGCCGTTCGGCGACTCGATCTGCGAGTTGATCCCGATCACCTGGCCGTTGGCGTCGATGAGGGGACCGCCGGAGTTGCCGGGGTTGATCGCGGCGTCGGTCTGGATCACGTTGTCGATCGTGAAGCCGTTCGGAGCCTTGATCTGGCGCTGGAGCGCCGAGACGATTCCCGCAGTGACCGTGCGATCGAGGCCGAACGGGTTGCCAATCGCCACGACCGGATTGCCCACCTGCGTCGCGGATGAGTTTCCGAGCGTGAGCGGGTGGAGCTGGTCCGCGGGCGCGTTCACCTTGAGCAGCGCAACGTCGGTCGAGGGGTCCTTGCCGACTACGGTCGCGCTGACCGGCGACGAGGTGTCCTGGTTACCGAGCGTCACCTCGACCTTGGTGGCACCGTCGACGACGTGGGCGTTGGTGAGGATGTGGCCCTGGTGATCGAGGACGAACCCGGAGCCGGTCGCAATCCCGCCGCCGCTGCTACCGCCGCCGCCGAACGGGTTGATCAGCGAGGCGCCCTGAGGCTTGAGGGTCGACTGGATGAAGACGACGCCCGGCGAGTCCTCCTGGTAGATCTGGTTGACCGTCTGTCCCTTGCCGGTCGTCTGCGACGCAGGCTGCGGCAGCGGAGCCGGCGCCAGGGTGGCGACCGTGTTGTCGCTGCTCGAGGAGTGGACCAGGCCGGCTGCGATGGCGATCAGGCCGATGATGGCGACGATCAGACCGCCGATGACCGCGGCGCCGAGTGGATTGCTGGAGACCTTCTTGACTTTGCTCATGTGCGATGAGGATGGGCAAAGTGCGTTAACGCCGCCTAACGCGCTCCTACACAGGCTCTAAGAATCTCGTACTACAGGCGGCTCGCCGCCGACGGCGCTATTCCTCGGAAGCGCGCTCGAGGTAGTGCTCGCGTGTGGCTTCCTCGTCGCCCGTCAGCTCGCGGACCGCGAGCTCCGGCTCCTCCGCGCGCATCAGCGCCTGGCCGATGAGCACCGCGTCGACCCCGATTCGCTCCAGCTCGTCGAGCTGCCCACGATGCTCGTACCCGGATTCGGAGACCACGGTCTTCCCGGCGGGAACGTCAGTAAGGAGATCCACGGTCGTCTGCACGTCGACGCTCAGGTCCGCCAGGTTTCGGTTGTTGATCCCGATCACGTCCGCCCCCACGATGAGCGCTCGCTCGAGATCGGGCTCGTCGTGCACCTCGACCAGGCAGTCGAGATCGAGGCCGCGCGCCTGGTCGTACAGCTCGGCGAGGTCCCGGTCCGATAGCGCCGCGACGATCAGCAGCACCGCGTCGGCGCCGTTCGCGGCCGCCTCGTACAGCTGGTACCGGTCGACGACGAAGTCCTTGCGGAGGATCGGGAGGTAAGACGCCTCGCGCGCCGCCCTGAGGTCGTGAAGGGACCCACCGAACTGGCGCTCCTCGGTGAGGATCGACAGCGCTGCCGAGCCGCCGCGCTCGTATCCGCGGACGGTGTCCGCGACGCCGGCGTCCGGCCGCAGCTCGCCGGCACTCGGCGAGCGTCGCTTGAACTCGGCGATCAGCGAAAGCCCCGGGCGCACGAGCGCCTCGTTGAACGGCCGCGCCCCGTCGCGGTCGACAAGGCGCGCCCGAAGCGTGTCGAGCGGTACCTCCTCTTGTCGGCGACGGGCGTCCTCTCGCGCCCCGGCGACCAGCTCGTCGAGCGAACTCATCCCGGCAACAGGCTAGCCAGTCTGCTCAGGATGCGGCCAGCTCCCCGCTGAGCTCGATGAGGCGGGAGAGCACGCCGTTCGCGGCCCCCGAGTCGATTGCATCGCGGGCGCGGTCCACCCCGGCCTCGAGGTCCACCGCCCCGCCGCCTACGACGATCGCCGCCGCGGCATTCAGCACGACGACATCCCGGGCGGGCCCGTCGTCCCCGTCGAGCACGCCTCTGACCGTGGCGGCGTTCTCGTCGGGCGTCCCGCCCCGGATCTCATCGACCTCGGCGATGGAGGCACCGAGGCGCTCCGGCTCGATGAACCACTCCTCGGTCCCGCCGTCCCGGACCTCGATCACGCGTGTGGGGCCCTCCAGGCCGATCTCGTCCACCCCGTCCTCCGCGCGCACGACCATCGCCCGCTCGCAGCCCAGGCCCACGAGCGCCTCGGCGATCGTCTCCTGGTAGCGGCGGTCCGAGACGCCGAGGAGCTGGCGGCTCGCGCCGGCGGGGTTGGTCAGCGGGCCCAGGAAATTGAAGATCGTGCGCACCGCCAGCTCCTTGCGGACCGGCATCACGTGCTTCATGGCGGCGTGGTGGCGGGGCGCGAACATGAAGCCGAACCCCACCTCGTCGATGCAGCGGGCGACGGCCGGCGGATCCAGGTCGATTCGCACGTCGAGCGCCTCGAGCAGGTCCGCCGAGCCCGAGCGGCTCGTGCTGGAGCGATTGCCGTGCTTGGCGACCGCGCATCCCGCCCCGGCCGCGACGAGCGCGGCGGTCGTGGAGATGTTGAAGGTCGAGGGGCCGCCGCCGGTTCCGGCGGTGTCCACGAGGTCGTCGCGCGCGACGTCCACATGGGCGGCGAGCCGGCGCATCGTTCTCGCCAGGCCCACGAGCTCCGCGACGGTCTCCCCCTTCGCCCGAAGGGCCACAAGGAAGGCGCCGGTCTCCACCTCGGAGGTGCGGCCCTCCATGATCTCGTCGAGGACCGCCGAGGCATGGTCGGCGGTCAGGTGCGTGCCGGTGCACACCTCGTCAATGGCGCGGGTGAGGATCTCGTTTGGCATCAGCCGAGGAAGTTCCGGAGTATGTCCTTGCCGTGGGGCGTGAGCACCGACTCGGGATGGAACTGGACGCCCTCGGCCGGCAGCTCGCGGTGCCTCACACCCATCACGACGCCCTCGTACGAGGCGCTGAGCTCCAGCTCGTCGGGAAGGTCGGGATCGGCCACGAGCGAGTGATAGCGCCCCGCGCGAAGCGGGCTGTCGAGCCCGCTCAGGACGCCCCGCCCGTCGTGCTCTACCTCGGCGTCCTTCCCGTGGATCGGCTCGCCACGAATCGTGCGACCGCCGAAGGCCTCGACCATCGACTGGTGTCCCAGGCAGACCCCGAGCGTCGGGACGCCCGCCTCGGGGAACGCGCGCGCGGCCTCGATGGAGATCCCGGCGTCGGCTGGGGTGCACGGGCCCGGGGAGATGACCAGCCGTTCGGGCCTGCGCTCGAGCAGGTCTTTCACCTCCGCCCGGTCATTTCGAACCACCTCGGGTTCGGCGCCGAGCTCACCCAGGTACTGGACGAGGTTGTAGGTGAACGAGTCGTAGTTGTCGATCACGAGGACGCGCATGTCAATCTCACGGCCAGTCTGGTTGCTTTGCCGCGAGCTCGACCGCCGCGAACACGGCCTTCGCTTTGTTGACGGATTCCTCGTACTCGTAATCGGGCTTGGCGTCGGCGACGGTGCCGCCACCAGCCTGGACGTGGACCATGCCGTCCTTCACCACGACGGTCCGGATGTGGATCGCGGTATCGAGGTCGCCGGTGAAGCCCAGATAGCCGATCGCCCCGCCGTAGGAGCCCCGTTTGTGCGGCTCAACCTCGTCGATGATCTGCATAGCGCGGACCTTCGGCGCGCCGGAGAGCGTGCCGGCCGGCAGGACTGCGCGCAGCGCGTCCATCGCCGTCACGTCGGGGCGCAGGGTGCCGGAGACCTGGCTGACGATGTGGTGCACGTGCGAGTAGGCCTCGACGATCATGAACTCGTCGACCACGACCGAGCCGAACTCGGAAACCCGCCCAAGGTCATTTCGCCCGAGGTCGACGAGCATCACGTGCTCGGCCCGCTCCTTCGGGTCGCGGAGCAGGTCCTCCGCCCGGCGGCGGTCCTCCTCCTCGCTCTCGCCGCGCGGGTAGGTGCCGGCGATCGGCCTCGTCTCGACGCGCCTCCCCGTCACCTTCACCAGGGGCTCCGGCGAGGCGCCGGCGATCTGGAAGTCGCCGAAGTCGAGGAAGTACATGTACGGCGACGGGTTGACCGTGCGCAGGCCGCGATAGATCGAGAAGGCCTCAACGGGAGTGGGCGCTGAGAAGCGCTGCGAGGGGACCACCTGGAACGCATCCCCGGCGTGGATGTACTCGATGATCCGCCGGACGTTCGCCTTGAACTCCTCCCGCGTCATGTTCGACTCGAACCGCGCCGTCTCGCCGTTGCCGGTCACGGCGGGTCTCGGAACGGGGCCGCGCAGCTTCTCGCGCAGCTCGGTCAGGGTCTCCACGGCGGACGCGTAGGCGGCCTCGAGGTCCGACTCGTCGTCGGCGATCGCATAGGCCATGAGGGTGAGCTCGTGGCGCATGTGGTCGAAGGCCACGAGCACGTCGCTCACCATCAGGGCCATGTCCGGCAGCCCGATGGGGTCCGGGTTGGGCTCGGCCAGCGGCTCGACGGTCCGGACCAGGTCGTAGCCGAAGAACCCGACCGCGCCGCCGGCGAACGGCGGCAGGTCGTCGACCGGCGGCAGCCGGAACGTCTCCAGGTAGTCGCTGACCGCGCCGTACGGGTCATCCACCTCTCGCACCGAAACCGGCTTGGAGTCGGGCGCGAGGTCGCCGATCCACTCGCTCAGCTCCCCGTTCGCGTAGCGCAGCATCGCGCGCGGCCTGAAGCCAAGGAACGAGTAGCGCCCCAGCCGTCCCTGCTCGGCCGACTCGAGCAGGAAGCAGGGGCCTCCGTCGCGCAGCTTGAGAAAGGCCGAGACCGGCGTCTCGCAGTCGTCCACGAAGGTCATCCGGATCGGGATCGCGTTCCCGCTCCGGGCAAGCTCCCTGGCTTCGGCCAGACTCGGGCGCACCTCGGGCGCGCGCTCAGCCGCGACGGCCATTGAGCGTCTCCAGCACGTCGCCGATCGGGACGCCGCGCGACAGCAGCAGCACCTGAAGGTGGTAGAGCACGTCTGCCGCCTCCTCGGCCACGCGTTCGTCGGACTCCGAGGCGGCGGCCCTGGCCACCTCATCGGCTTCCTCGCGGACCTTGTCGCCGATGCGCGGCGGGTCCTCGAGCAGCTCGACCGTGTACGAGCCCTCCGGGCGCCGGTCGCGCCGGTCCGCGAGCGTGCGCTCGAGCGCCCCCGTCGCCTCGTGGGCAGCGGGCACCGGCTCGCCGTCGGCAGGCGGGGCGTCCTCCGCGGGGTCGGCGGTCCCGTTCAGGTCGCGGTAGAAGCACGAGCGCTGACCGGTGTGGCACGCCGGGCCGGCCGGCTCGACCAGCGCGACCAGCGCGTCGCCATCGCAGTCGTAGCGGATCTGCCGGACCCGCTGGACGTTCCCGGAGGTCTCCCCCTTGTGCCACAGCTCATCCCGCGAGCGGCTGTAGAAGTGCATCTCGCCGGTCTCGAGCGTGCGCCGGAGCGCCTCGTCGTTCATGTACGCGAGCGTCAGAACCTCGCCGGTCTCCCAGTCCTGCATCACGCAGGGCACGAGCCCACGCTCGTCGAACCGCACCGCTTCCAGAGGCTCCGCGCTCATTTGCAGGAGTTTACGGTCGGGGCGATTGGCCTACTCGATCCCGATGCGGTCGAGCAGGCCCTCGTCGCGGCGCCACCGGCCGCGGACCTTGACCTGGAGGTCGAGGAACACGCGCGAGCCCAGGTCGCGCTCGAGCTCCTTGCGGGCCGCGGTCCCCACCTCGCGGATCATGCGGCCGCCCTTGCCGACCAGGATCCCCTTCTGGGACTCGGTCTCCACCCAGACCTGCGCGTGAACCTCCACCAGGCCGTCCTCGCGCGGCTCGATGCCTTCGACGACCACCTCCACTGCATGAGGGACCTCGTCGCGGGTGCGCCGCAGGACCTGCTCGCGGATCAGCTCCGCCAGATGGACCTCGCTGGGGAGATCCGAGTGATCCTCCGGTGGGTAGAGAAGCGGGCTCTCGGGGAGGAGCGACGAGAGGTGATCGACCAGGGCGTCCAGACCGGCACCGGTCCGGGCGCTCACCGGGAAGACGTCACCGACACAGTCGAGCTCGGCCGCCGCAGCCAGCGCCTCCGTGGTCTCGCCGGGGCCGAGGAGGTCGCATTTGTTCACCGCGCAGACGACGTGGAGATCGTCGGCGGCCCCGAGCAGCGCCTTGGCGATGAAGCGATCGCCGGGGCCAACGCCCTGCTGCCCGTTCACCACCAGCAGCGCGGCGTCAGCATCGCGCAACTCCTGCTCGACCCGGCGCTGCATACGGACGGTGAGCGAGTCGCGCGGCCGCTGCACACCGGGCAGGTCCACAAGGACGATCTGCCACTCGTGGCCCGAATCGGTCGCAATTCCCCGGACCGCCCGCCTCGTGGTCTGCGGGCGGTCCGACACGATCGCGATCTTCGAGCCCACGATCGAGTTCACGAGCGTCGACTTCCCCACGTTCGGCCGGCCGGCGAGGCCGACGAATCCTGCGCGTGTCAACTGTCGCCCAGCTCGTTCATGACTGCGTCCTGCAGCTCGAGCATCTCACCGTCGTCCGTCTCGTGGTCGTAGCCACAGAGGTGCAGGACGCCGTGGACGGTCGCTTCGGCCAGATCGGACGTCTGCTCCGGGCAGATCACGACGTCCCCGAGCTCGCGCGGGCCGGGCACCGACCCGTCCTCGTCGATCGGGAACGAGAGGACGTCCGTCGGCTCGTCAAGGCCGCGGTGCTCGCGGTTCAGCTCACGGATCCTGCGCTCGCCGACGAGCTCGACGGACACGTGGCCGGCATCGACGCGCGCGGCGCGAAGAGCCGCCTCCGCGGCGGGACGGAGCTCGTCAGGTACGTCGGAGAGGTCGAGTCGCTCCGCGCTCAATCGCGCGAGCTGTTCTCTCGCTCGTATTCGCCATAGGCGGCGACGATGCGCTGAACGAGCTGGTGGCGGACAACATCCTCGTTGCCGAAGCGAACGAACGAGATGTCGGCAACCTGGGCGAGGATCTCGCCGATCACGACCAGCCCCGAGCGCTGGTCTCGCGGCAGATCGATCTGGGTCACGTCTCCGGTCACCACCATCTTCGACCCGAAGCCCAGCCGCGTCAGGAACATCTTCATCTGCTCGGGGCTCGTGTTCTGCGCCTCGTCGAGGATCACGAAGGAGTCGTTCAGAGAGCGGCCGCGCATGAATGCCAGCGGTGCGACTTCGATGATCCCGTTCTCCAGGTACGCGCTCACGCGCTCGGGGTCGAGCATGTCGTAGAGAGCGTCGAAGAGCGGCCGCAGGTACGGGTCGACCTTCGCCTGAATGTCTCCCGGGAGGAAGCCGAGCCGCTCCCCCGCCTCCACCGCGGGGCGGGTGAGGATGATCCGGTTGACCTCGCGCGCGTCGAGCGCCGCCACCGCCATCGCGACCGCGAGGAACGTCTTGCCGGTGCCGGCCGGGCCGATCCCGAAGGTCACGGTGTGGCCGCGAATCGAGTCGACGTAGCGCTTCTGGTTGACCGTCTTCGGCGCGACCTTGGTCGCCCGGTGGCGCCAGATCACGTCCTCGAGGATCTCGGCGGTCGGCTTCCGCGCGTCGATGGCGCCCGAAACCGTCCCGAGCGTGGTCGGCGCGACGTCGTGGCCGCGCTCGATCAGGCCCACGAGCTCGTCGACGACCTCCGCCGCCTCGCGAACGTCGCCCTCCGAACCGTCGAGCGTAAGGACGTTGCCGCGGAGGCGGACGTCGCAGCGGACCCGGTCCTCGAGCTCCCTGAGCACGGAGTCCTCTGAGCCCGCCAGCTCCGCGGCGACCGTGTTGTCGAGGGTGAGCTGCCTGCGTGCCAAAGGCCCCGGTGAACTCCTCAGTGCTTCCCGCCGGAGACACGGTCGCGGACGGCGGCGCTCACGCGCTTCCCGTCGGCGCGCCCATCGACCTTTGGCATGACGATTCCCATGACCTTCCCCATCTCCTTGGGGTCGGAGACCCCGGCTTCCGAGACGGCTGCGTCCACGATCTTCGCGAGCTCGTCGTCGCTGATCTCCGCCGGCAGATAGGCCTCGATCAGCTCGGCCTCCGCCTCCTCGGCGGCCGCTCGCTCGTCCCCGCCGCCCTCCCGGAAAGCGGTCGCGGCCTCGAGCCGGCGCTTACGCTCCCGCCGCAGCACCGCAACCTCGTCGCCCTTGCCCTCCTTGGCGTCCTGCTGGAGCGCGTTGGAGATCATGCGCAGCGCACCGACGCGCTCACGCTCGCCGGCCTTCATCGCGTCGCGCGTGTCAGCCTGAACCTGGTCGAGGATGGCCATGGTGTTCCGCGAGGAGCTCTAGCTCCGAGACTGGCTAGTGCCGTTCATGGGCTTACAGAGTAGCCGTGGGCGGCACCTCGAAATCCACGTGCTCGACTTCCCCCAGGGGCATCTGCAGGAACCTCGAGCCGTGCTCGCGGAACGACGGCACGTCGCCCGTGCAGAGGAAGCGGTAGGTGCCCTCCCCCTTGTGGTCGGTGTCGAGGCCCGCGGCCTCCAGCGTGCGCTGCGCCGCGGCCGCAAGGGCGTGGCCGGCGGTGACGAGGCGGACGTCGCGGCCGAGGATCCGCTGGAGCATCGGCGCCACCAGCGGATAGTGGGTGCACCCGAGAATGAGGGTGTCGACCTCGGCCTCACGGAACGGCTCGCAATAGGAACGGACGGTCTCGATCACCTCCTCGTCGAACGGGAATCCGTTCTGGATGATCGGGGCGAGGCGCGGCGCGGCGACCTCGACCACGTCGAGCTCGGGGTGGCCCATCGTCCGCTCCAGCGCATGCCGGTAGGCGCCACTCGCCACCGTGGTCGGCGTGGCGAGCACCCCGATCCGGTTCGAATCACTGATCGCCGCCGCGATCTCGGCCTCGGGCTCGACGACCGTCAGCACCTCGACCCCCTGGTCAGCCGCCACCTCCCGGACGACGTCCCCGCCCGCGGCCGTCGCCGAGTTGCAGGCGACCACCAGCAGCTTCGCCCCGCGCTCGAGCAGGAACCGGACGAGCTGCTCAATCCGCGGCCGCAGCCACTCGCCGGACTTGCTCCCGTACGGGAACCCCGCCGTGTCGCCCAGGTAGAGGTAGTCCTCCTCGGGCAGGGAGACGAGCAGCTCGTGGAGGACCGTCAGGCCGCCGATCCCCGAGTCGAACACGGCGACCGGCAGGCCTGAGCGCTCGTCGCTCATCGGTGCGTTGTGGTCTTCATTCCGGCGTCAGGGTTTGACGACCATGAAGAAGATCGTCACGGCGACGATCAATCCGGCGAGCTGGCCGACCCGGGCCATCTGAGCGGAGAGCTTCCGGTACTCGGGGCTGAGCTCGCCGCCGTCGGCGAGGTCTCGCTCCGCCAGCTCGATCGCCTTCCGGGTCCGTGGGACGAAGTACGCGCCGATCAGCCCGAACAGGACCGCAATCGCGACGAAACCGACCTGCACCCACGACTCGCTTGCACTGATGTCTCCCTTGCTCAGGAGATAGATGCCCGCGGCGAGGACCACGACCATCGCCGGGGTGACCAGATACTGGTTGGTCAGGTTCACGGCCCGGTATACGGCCGGGACGGCTGCCGGGGCCTTGTTATCGGCGAAGCCGATGAAGAACCCGTAGCCGAAGGTCGGGCCGAAGGCGAGTACGACCGCGAGCACGTGGATGAACAGGCCCACGTTGTAGGCCGTGACCGTTGCGAGCACGGGCGGCACGATAACGCTAAGCGCGCCCGGCAAGTACGAGCGCGGCCCAGTCGCCGGATGAGCGCCGCGCGCGCTCGGTGAGGCCGGTCGAGGTGAATGCCTCGACGACCTCGCTGACCTCTGAGGCCAGCATGCCCGAACAAACCAGGCACCCCGGCGCCCCCTCGATGCGGGCCGCCACGTCGCGGAGGATCGGGGCAGTCAGGTTCGCAGTGACGGTCGGCGCCAACGGTGGCGGCTCGCGGCGCAGGTCAACTCTCATGAGCTCCAACTCCACGCCATTGGCGCGAGCCCCCTCCGCCGCGGCGTCCAGGGCAGGGCGCTCGAGGTCGCACGCTGCGACCGGCGCGAACCCGAGCTTGGCGGCAGCAAGCGCAAGCACGCCGGATCCCGTCCCCCAGTCAGCGAGGGCTCCGGTCGCTTCCCCGCGCGCTGAGAGCTCGAGGAGCAGCTCAAGGCACATCCGGGTGGTCGGATGGGCTCCCGTTCCGAACGCCTGCCCGGGGTCGACCACCAGGTCAATGGTGTTGTCACGCGGCTCCGCCCACGATGGCCGCACCAGGATGCGGTCGCCGATGAGCACCGGCTCGTGGAAGTCCTGCCAGCGGTCGGCCCAGTCGTCAGGGACCTCCTTCGACGTGACCTCGACGAGGCCGTCGGCGACTGCCGCCTCGAGGTCGGGAAGCGCGGGGAGCTCCCCGGGAGCGCCGTAGATCGCGTACTCGACCCACCCGTCGCCCGCCTCCTCCTCGACGCCGCCGGGCGCGAGCTGGACGAGGTCGGCCAGCACTCGCTCAGCGAGCTCCGGGCGGCAGCGAACCGCCAGGCGGATCAATGCCGCCGTACGCGGCGGAAGAACCGTGAGCGGCCGTCACGCCGGCCACCGTCGGGGCCGAGCGCCTCGTCGAGCCGGCTCGCGAGCTCGCGCTGCGCGGAGTCGAGCTTCCCCGGAACGAAGATGTCCAGCACCACGCGCTGGTCTCCCCTCCGCCTGCCGCGCAGCCCCGGGAGCCCGAGGCCGCGAAGGACCACCTGCTCACCTGGTTGCGATCCGGCGGGCACCTCCACGTCCTGCTCACCGTCGAGCGTCGCGACCTTGACCGTTCCACCGAGCATCGCTCGCGTAGCCGGTACCTCCGCGACCGAGACGAGGTCCTGTCCCTGGCGGTCGAACCGCTCGTCGTCAGCCACCACGACCTGCACGTAGAGGTCGCCCGCTTGAGCACCTGGCCCACCGGCGTGGCCCGCGCCCTCGACGCGGATCCGCTGGCCGGATTCGATCCCGGGCGGGACGTCGAGCTGCCAGGTCCGCTCGCGCATGACCCTGCCTTCGCCCCGGCACTCCTTGCACGGGGTCTCCGGGGTCTTGCCCTGACCGCCGCATGTGGGGCACACGCCGCTGCGGACCAGCTGCCCGAACACGGTCCGGCTCACCTCGCGAATCTCGCCGGCGCCGCCGCAGGTCTCACAGGTGTGGATCGGGGTTCCCGGCTCCGCGCCGTTGCCGTTGCAGTGCTCACACACGGAGACCGCCTCGAACGCGAGGTCGCGGCTGGCGCCGGTCAGCACCTCCTCCAGGGTGACCTCGACCTGGGCGGCAACGTCGGCGCCGCCGGACGGGCCGCGGCCGAACCCGAAGAGGTCGCCGAACATCGGGTCGCCGCGGCCGAAGAAGGAGGACAGCACGTCCTCGAAGCTCCCGAACCCCTCGGCTCGCGGCGCCCACCCGCCGGAGCGGAGGCCATCGTGCCCGAACGTGTCGTAGGTGCGACGGCGCTCGGGGTCGGACAGCACCTCGTACGCCTCCGCCGCCTCCTTGAACTTCTCCTCGGCCTCCGGGTCGTGCCGGTTGACGTCCGGATGGAGCTCGCGCGCGAGCCGCCGAAAGGCCTTCTTGATCTCGGTGTCGGCGGCACCGCGCTCGACGCCGAGGACCTCGTAGTAGTCCCTCTTCACCGCGGGCAAGCTTGACTAGCCCTCGTAGACCGTCTCGAAGAACTTGGACAGGCGTCCGGCGGCGCCCCGAACCGAGTCGATCGCGGTTGCGTAGTCCATGCGCAGGGGCCCGACCACGCCCACGGTGCCGAGGTTGCGATAGCCGAGGCCGTAGTTGGCGCCGACGACGCTCACCGATCGCAGCTCCGGAGCGGGGTTCTCGTCGCCGATCCACACGAACACCGAGCGCTCCTCGAGCGCCGATCGCAGGACCTGAAGCAGGTTGGCACGGCGCTCGAGCGTCCGCATCAGCGAGTCCGCGTGGGGGATGTCAGCGGCGTGGTCCTCGGAGAGGAGGCGCGCCGCCCCCTCGACGTAGAGGTCGGCCTCCGCGCGCTCCTCGAGCCCGGTGAAGGCGTCGTCGAGCTGGGCCACGAAGCCCGCCTCCGCCTCGCTCAGCTCGGGGTCGGCGAGCCGGTCGCCGATCATCCTCGCCCCGAGCCCGAGCCCGGCTAGGCGCTCGTTCAGATAGCTGGACGCCCACTCGACCAGCCCCGGATCGAGCGCCGTCTCAAAGGTGAAGACCCGCTTCGTGACGGCACCGTTGGACGCGATCACGACCACCATCACCACCCGCGGCTGCAGGAGCAGCACCTCGACGCGGTGAATGCGCGCCGTCGCGGGCGGCGGGGCGGTCGCAAGCGCGAGCAGGTCTGTCATCCGCGAGAGCTCGGCCGTCGTCGCCCGCATCGCCTCGTCGACCTCGCGGCGCATCTGTCCGAGGTCGAGGCGAGGACCCACCGCCGTAAGGACCCGCGGGCCGGACGCGAGCAGCGAATCGGCGTAGAAGCGGTATCCGACATCGGTCGGGGTCCGGCCCGCCGAGGTGTGCGGGTGATCGAGATAACCGCTGCGCTCGAGCTCGGCGAGCTCGGCCCGGACGGTCGACGGACCCCACTCGACGTCCAGTCGCTCGGCGATTGTCTTCGATCCGACGGGCCGTCCCGACTCGAGGTACGCGTCGACGACCAGACTGAGAATGCGCTGCTGGCGCTCCGAAAGCATGCAGAAAGTCTAGGCGGCGACTTTGTCGCCGCGGCAGCATGTGTCGTCAGGCGGCGAAGCCGCCGCAGTGATGTGTCTAGGAGTGCACTGGTCGGCACTCCGGGCGCTACTGCAGCTCGAGCTCCGCCTCGGCGTTGCGGATGATTCGGTTGTCGCCCTGGGCGGCCTCGGTCTCCGTGGTCAGGTGGCCGTCGTCCGCCTCCTTGACGGTGGTGGTGACGACGATCTCCTGCTCAGGCATCCCCATGCCGCGGAACTGGACCGAGAGCCGGCGCAGTGCCCGCGGGTCGCCGGCGGCGTCCGTGTGGGCACGCGCCACCTCGGCCATCGAGTAGAGGCCGTGGAGGATGTTGCTCGGCAGGCCGACCGCCTTGGCGAACTCCGGGTCGATGTGGATCGGGTTGAAGTCGCCCGAGGCGCCCGCGTAGCGATGGGGCAGGTACTTGTCGGGCGTGACGCGCAGCTCAGGTAGGGAATCGCCCTGGTTCAGGTCGCCGAGCTCAGCCATCTCAAACCCCTCTCACGATGTTGGTCCAGGTGCCGCGCACCGTCAGCTTGCCGTCAGCGTTCGTCGATTCCGACGTGAACACGTAGAAGCCGCGCCCGTCCTTCTCGTAGACGTCGGCCAGCCGCGCCTGCGTGGTGATCGCGTCGCCGGCGCAGACCGGTTCGCCCCAGACAAACTCCTGGCTTCCGTGGACCATTGCCGCAAGGTTCATGCCGACCTCCGGGTCGAGCACCGCCGGCCCCATGGCCGGCGCGCTGTAGACGACGCAGAACATCGGCGGCGCGACCACGTCGCGAAACCCGGCTGCCAGCGCCGCCTCGCGGTCGAGGTGAACCGGGTTCTCCTCGCCCACGGCCCGCGCGTACTCGCGGATCTTCTCGAGCCCCACCTCGTAGGTGACGGGCTGCCACTGCTTTCCGACTGCGTCCTTGGTGACGGTCATGTTGGGCCGGTGCCGTACGGCGCCGGCAGAGGCATGTGTCGTTTCATAGGTGGGCGGCGCGCAGTCTATGCGTCGTCCCTGGCCTCGCGCGCCTCGCTCCAGCCCTCGATCGCCTTGAGCGCTCGCTCACGACTCGCGTAGAGGTGCATGCGGCGCAGCTTGCCGCCCTCGGTCTCGAACGCCCAGAAGACGTCCATCTCGACGTCGATGCCGCTCCCCGCGCCGCGCGCCACCTGGTGGGAGTCCACGAGGACGAAGTGGTCTCCGATTGTCTTGACCACGTTCGCGTCGACCCTGAACTCCTCCCATGCCTCGAGCCATTCGGCGCTCCACTGCATGAAGCCCTCATGGCCCGTGAAGGTCCCGCTGTTGAGCAGCTCGTGGTCCGCTCCCAGCTCGACGTCCGGATGGAGCAGCGCGATCACCGACTCGTAGTCGCCCGAGTTGTAGGCGTCAAACCCGCGCCGCGTCAGGTCGATGTTGCGCTGGCGGATGTCGCTACTTGCTTCCATCGAGCTCCAGCACCGAGAGGAACGCCTCCTGGGGCACCTCGACGCGCCCGACCTGCTTCATCCGCTTCTTGCCCACCTTCTGCTTCTCGAGGAGCTTTCGCTTCCGCGTGACGTCGCCGCCGTAGAGCTTCGCGGTGACATCCTTGCGCAAGGCCTTCACGGTCTCGCGGGCCAGCACCCGCGAGCCCGTCGCCGCCTGCACCGGGACGTCGAAGAGCTGGCGCGGGATCGTCTTCTGAAGCCGCTCCACCAACGCCCGGCCGGCCCGATACGCGTCGTCCGAGTGGACGATGACGCTGAGCGCGTCCACCCGGTCGCCGGCGAGCAGGACGTCCAGCTTCACGAGGTCGGACTCGCGGTTGCCGATCTGCTCATAGTCGAGCGACGCGTAGCCGGCGGTCTTCGACTTCAGCTGGTCATAGAAGTCCAGGACGATCTCCGCGAGCGGCAGGTCGTAGCGGAGCTGGACGCGCTCGGGCGACAGGTAGTGCATGTCGATGTGGGTGCCGCGCCGCCCCTGGCAGAGCTCCATCACCGGGCCCACGTAGTTGGCCGGCGTGATGATCGTCGCCCGGATGTAGGGCTCGAGAATCCGCTCGATGCCCGCTGGGTCGGGCATCTCCGCCGGGCTGTGGACTTCGACTCGTTCGCCCCCGTGCAACTCGACCTCATAGCGCACGTTCGGAGTCGTCGCCAGGAGCTCGAGGTCGTACTCGCGCTCGAGGCGCTCGCGGACGATGTCCATGTGGAGTAGGCCGAGGAAGCCGCACCGGAAGCCGAACCCGAGCGCCTGCGAGGTCTCCGGCTCGAAGCTCAGCGCGGCGTCGTTGAGCGCCAGCCGGTCGAGCGCGTCGCGAAGGTCCTCGTAGCGGTCGGTGTCGATCGGGAAGAGGCCACAGAAGACGACGGGCTTCACCTCCCGGTAGCCGGGCAGGGGGCGCTCGGCGGGGTTCTCCTTGGCCGTGAGCGTGTCGCCGACCCGCAGGAGAGCCACGTCCTTGAAGCCCGTGATGACGTAACCCACCTCCCCGGCGCTCATCCCCTCGGCCGGGCGGGGGCCGGGGGTGAAGAACCCGATCTCGTCGATGTCGGCCTCGGTGCCGGCCTGCATGGTCACGATGCGGTCCCGCTTGCGGAACTCGCCGTCGACGAGCCGGACGTAGGCGACAACGCCGCGGTACGGGTCGTATTCGGAATCGAAGATCAGCGCTCGCGGGGGTGCGTCGGGGTTGCCCTCGGGCGGCGGTATGCGCTCCACGATCGCCTCCAGCACCTCCTCAACTCCCTCCCCGGTCTTGGCGGAGATCCGCAGGACCTCGTCGGGGTTCCCGCCGATCAGGTCGGTCACCTCCGCGGCGACGCGCTCCGGCTCGGCGCTCGGCAGGTCCACCTTGTTCAGGACCGGGATCAGCTCGAGCCCGGCCTCGACGGCGGCGTAGGTGTTGGCGACCGTCTGCGCCTCGACGCCCTGCGAGGCATCCACGACGAGCAGCGCCCCCTCACACGCGGCGAGGCTGCGCGAGACCTCGTAGGAGAAGTCCACGTGGCCCGGGGTGTCGATGAGGTGGAGGTGGTAGGTCTCGCCGTCGCGCGCCGCATACGAGACCCGCACCGCCTGCGCCTTGATCGTGATCCCCCGCTCGCGCTCGAGATCCATCGAATCGAGGACCTGCGGGCGATGCCCGCGGTCGACGGCGCCCGTCAGCTCGAGGAAGCGATCGGCCAGGGTCGACTTGCCGTGGTCGATGTGGGCGATGATCGAGAAGTTCCGGATCTTGTCCATGGGACAGCGATGAGTATGGCGAGCGGGTTTGCGGTCTACTCCTGCCGGCTCGGTCCATCCAGCACGCCTGACGCAGCGAGCGCCTCGTCGCGGTCGAGGTAAAACTTCACGCCGGTCACCCTCCCGTCGCGCAGCGTCCAGACCTGGGCGTAGTCGCCGAAGTCGGTTTCGACGCCGCTGGTGCGTCCCCGGGCATGAGTCCGCTGGAAGACGACGACCCGGTCCCCGGCCTCGATGAAGCGCTCCTGCTCGAACTCGACCCAGTCCCAGGAGGACAGCCACTGCCGCCAGAACCGCCGGACGCCCTCGTGGCCCTCGTAGACCTCGTCCATGCCCGCGGGTGGCGGGCTGAAGTTCTCCCACACGATGTCCGGTGCATACACGGAGAAGGGGTATTCGAGCTCGCCCTCGTTGAAGCTCTCGACCACGCGCCGGATCAGCGCAACGTTCGCTGACTCCGCCATCACGCCTCCCGGCGGCGGAGCAGGCGCCAGATCTGGTGCGCCTCCGGGATGCGGAACAGCGTGATCGCCGCCGCGTAGACCAGCCCGCCGGCCCCGAGCGCGGCCCCGAGCGAGATGATCTGCGCGATCAGCCCTCGCCCGAGCTCGGAGTCGAGCACGTACCAGACGCCGTAGCTCACCCCTGCCAGGGCCGCGGCGGCCAGGCTCACGCGAATCGTCGTCCAAACGAACCGCCCAAGCTCCAGCCTGCCCAACTGGCGTCGCAGGACGACGACCTGCGCAAACACGCTCACCGCGGTCGCGATCACGGTGGCCGCAACGATGCCGCCGATCCCGTAGGGCGAATACAGCAGCGCGGCGGCGATCGCCGTGATCGCCAGGTTGACGCCGGAGATCGCGGTGGGCACCCACGGGCGCTGGAGACTGAAGAACGTTCGGGTCAGCAGGAGGAACAACCCGTTGAACGGGAGCGAGAACGCGAACCAGAAGAGAGCCGTCGAGACCAGTGTGGTGGCATGGGCCCCGAAGTCGCCGTGCTGGTAGACGAGCCGGATCATCGGCGTCGACAGGACCAGGATCGCGGCCGCCGCGGGGACCAGCAGCAGCACGATCTGCCGCATTCCGTTTGCCATGGTGGCGCGGAGGTCGTCGTACTCGCGACGGGAAGCGAGGCGCGCGAGCGTCGGGAAGATGACGGTCGTCACCGCCACGGAGAAGATGCCCTGGGGAAGCATGTAGATGCGAAACGCCTTGTCGATGGCCGCCGGGGCGTTCTCGCTGATGAGCGAGCCGAAGATGCTGTTGATCAGCAGGTTGAAGTTGATGAGCCCCAGGCTCAGAGTGACCGGCAGCATCAGGAGCAGCACGCGCTTCACATCGAGGCTCCAGGCGAACGTCCACATGAGCTTGAAGGGCGTGTGACGGAGGTCCCAGGTGGGGATCGCCAGCTGGATCAGGGTGCCGACCAGCACCCCGATCGCGTAGGCGTAGATCTTGTGGTCGCCGTGGAACAGCGGCGCCATCGCGATCAGGACGATGATGATCGCCACGTTCCAGAAGAACGGCGAGATCGCGAACGCGCCGAAACGGTCGTAGCTGTTCAGGATCCCGACGACCATCCCGGTCGTCCCGAGCATGATCAGGATCGGGAACAGGATCTGGGCGAGGGTCACCGTGAGGCCCTGCGGCACGTCGGAGCCCACGAACACCGGCATCAGGTACGGCGCGATCAGGATGAACAGCGCGGTGATCCCGGTGAGGACCAGCGTGACCAGGAAGATCAGCGTCGACGCGAGGCGGAATGCCTCGCGCTTCTCCCCCCGCTGGAGGTGATCGGTGAACACCGGCACGAATGCGGCCTGAATCGCAGCGTCGGCGAACAGGCTGCGCACGAGGTTGGGGACCTGGAAGGCGATCGTGAACGCGGACATCGCGCCGCTGACGCCGAAGTAGGCGGCCGCGAAGATCTCCCGGACCAGCCCCGCGATCCGCGACAGGCTTGTCGCGACCGAGAACAACGCGGTCGAGCGCGCCAGGCGGCCCTTGCGCGCCTCGGCCGACTCGGCCGCGACCACAGCGGCCTCGACGCCCGGCTCCTCGGTGGCGACGATGTCAACCGGAGTGGGGTCGAGTGTGCGCTCGGCGATCCTCCGCGAGCCGTAGATGTGCTCGCGAACCCGCTGCTCGTCGTCGCGGGGGGTGTCGCCCTGGGAAGGCATCAGGCGCCGACCAAGATCCTGGTTTTCGAGCGGCGCCCAGCTATAGTGGCCGCTCGCCCCATGGCCAACATCGCGTCACAGGTCAAGCGCATCCACCGCACCGAACGCGAGCGGGACGAGAACCGCCGCCTCCAGAGCGCCGTGCGCACCCACTTCCGCCGCCTCGAGCGCGCGGCGCAGGCCGGCGATGCCGAGGAGACCGCCCGGGAGCACGCGGAGCTTGTCTCCCGCATCGACAAGGCGGTCCAGAAGGGTGCGCTCCACTCGAACAACGGCGCGCGCAAGAAGGCTCGGGCGGCGCGACTCGTCTCCGGCGTCGCCGCGTAGGGCCGCCGCGACTCGCCCCTACACCCGTACCCCCTGCGGGCCCTACGCCTTGGCACCGGCGCCGGCGCCCGCCGCCCGCAGTACCGCGAGTGTGAGCGCCACGTCGTCCGGATATTCGGACCCCCCGCGGGTCCACCACTCCAGGTCGGCAACCGCGCACGTCGCGGCCCGCAGCTCGAGGGACGAGGTGCCCTTGACGCTGCGCACCAGCATCCGCGCCGCATAGGGGTGCATGCGGAGCTTGCCCTCGACCTCCTTCGGCGGCGTGCCCCGCTCGAGCTCGGAGGCCGCCAGCTGCGCATCGCGTAGGCGGCGGGCCGCCTGGTAGGTGATCGGCGTGATCGCCTCTCCCTGCGAGCTGAGGCGCTGGGCGGCGCGCGCCGCGGCGGCCCGGTCGCGGGCCACGACCGCGTCAGACAGCGCCCAGGTGGCCTCCTCCGATGTGTCGACGATCATCGACTCGAGGTCCTCGGCCGTCACCTCACCGCCGGGTCCCGCCCAGACGGAGAGGCGCTCGATCTCGGTGAGGAGGCGCATGGTCCCCTCCCCCATGCGCTCGACCAGCATGCGGGCCGCGGCCGAGTCCAGGCGAAAGCCGCGGCTCTTGGCCTCGGCGACCAGACGACCGGGCAGGTCCCGCGCCTTCGGGGCCGCGTAGCGGAGGACCTCGCCGCCGGCGCCCTCCACGGCCTCGGCGAGCCCCTTCGGGGCCTTCTGCTTCGGAGGAGCCTCGCGGGCCACGAACGCCACGGTCAGGTCGGGCGGCAGGTCGCTCAGTGCCTCGATCACAGACGCCGCCTGCTTCACGGTCCAGCGCTCGACGCCATCGGCGAGGAGGTAGCGCCGCGCGGACATCAGGGACATCGAGGGAATGGCTCCGATGAGCGCCTCGGGGTCGGGCGGCCCGTCGCTCGAACCGAATGTCTCCAGCGCGCCCGGGCCGCCCTCGCGCTCGGCCCTCGCGCGCAGCCGGGAGATCACGGCGTCGATCTTGCCCTCGTCCGTGCCCGCGATGAGATAGACCGGCTTCATCGCGCCGGCATCTTCTTGCCCGTCCGCACTAGCCACGGCGGCGAGTGTATTCCGCGTCCCGGCTGCTCATGCCGGGCTTGACTCGGGGTTTCCGGGCCCTCCGGGAGCCGCTCAGCCGCTGCCCGTGCCCCCATTGCCACTTCCGCCGTTGTCCTCCTTCGTCGACGTGGTCGTCGATGACGTCGTCGAGGTACTGGTCGACGTCGTGCTCGTGGTCGGCTTGCTGGTGGTCGTGGTCGGCGCGGGCGTCGGTGCGGGCGCCGGCACCTGAGTCTGGGTGACAGTCGTCGTCCCGCCGCCGCAGGCGGCGAGTCCCGTCCCTGCCCCGACGCTGAGGGCGATAGCCGTCGCGATGGTCGCTGCCCGGGTCATCGCACTCCTTTCGTCGCTTTTCAGGAGCGCGGCAGACTAGCTGACCGCCGTGTCGGGGATGCGGAAGCGCTCAGACGCTTCCGACCAGGATGCTGATGCCCGCCAGCACGACCGCTGCGACGGCCAGGACCGCGACGAGGCGGCCACGGCGCCCGGTGATGGTGAACACGATCGCCAGCAGCGCCGCGATCGCTCCCACGGCGCCGGACGCGTAGCCAAAGCCGACCGACAGGACCTTCTGGATCTGGGCGCCGTCGAAGCACGACCCGTTCGGATGCTGCTGGACGAATTGGGCGGTCACGTCGCTGCACAGGGTCGTGCCCGCAATGTCAGTGGCCGCCGCGATCATGATGAAGCAGCCGACCAGCAGCAGGATGAACAGGATCACCGCGAGGGCCCGCCAGGTGTTGCCGCCCCTCTCGGCGGGCGCGGAGGCTTCCATCCGACTATTGCGGCGGCTGCGCCGCCTTACCTGCCTGACTCGTCGCTAAGACGCTCCTCGCTCAACACCCCCGCGAGCCTACCCACTCTCGACGCGCCAGCCACGAGCGCTGACGTCGATCGCCACGTCGCCGACCTGGTCCGTCCGCAGGGTCGGGATCCCGTGTTCGGCCAGCGTGGCGAGGGTCCCTGCAGTGGGGTGGCCGTAGGGATTTCCCGCTCCGACCGAGATCACGGCCAGCCGCGGCACCGTTCTGTCGAGGAACGCACCGAGGCCGGCGTCGTCCGACCCGTGATGCGCCACCTTGAGCACGTCGACCGGCCCCGGATCCAGGGGAACCGCCTCCGCCTCCGCGTCCGCGGTGAGCAGCATCGAGAACGAGTGCCAGCGGGCGAGCAGCACCACCGCCGACTGGTTCGGATCCGACTCGCCTTCCGCCGGCGCGGCCCCGGGCGGCCACAGCACCTCCAGGTGCAGGCTTCCCGAGCTCACCTCCGAGCCTTCGGATACCCGGAGCGCGGGCACGTCCACGGCCCGCGCGGCGCGAAGGAAGTCGGGCCCCGGCTCGCCGTACAGAAGCCGGTGGACCGGAAACCGAGAGTAGAGAAGCTCGTCCAGCCCGCCGACGTGATCGGACTGGTCGTGGGTGGCGATCGCGGCCGCGAGACCGTCGACGCCCTCCTCGCTCAACTGGCCGCGAAGGTCGTCCCCCTCCGGACCGCCGTCCACCACCACCGGCCCGCCGTCATCCGGATCGAGCAGGATCGAGTCGCCCTGCCCGACGTCCAGGACGACGACCCGAAGCCCCGGCGCCGGCAGAGCGGCTCCGGGCGGCGATCCGAACGCCAGCGCGGCGCCAGCCGCGACCGTCGCGACCGCGATGGCCGCCAGGCGGGCACGGCGATGCGGCGTTGCCGAGTCGCGCCGGCGGCGTGCCCACGCTCCCGCGGTCGACATGGCCACGCCAAGAGCCGCGTACGCAGCCCCCACCTGTGGCCATGCGGGCAGCGTGATGCCCACCTGCGCCCAGTCGGGCTGCGCGAGCCAGTGGGCCACCTGCGCGACATAGGCGGCCAGGAGCCCGGCGAGCGCGGTGAACGGCTCGACGGGGGCGCCGGGAACCTGCCCGACGATCGCGGCGAGCATCCCCAGCCACATCATCGGCGCGATGGCGGGGAGCGCCAGCAGGTTCGCGGGCAGCGACGCGAGCGAGACGGCGCCGAAGTGGTGAGCGAACAGCGGCGCGGTCGCGAGGGTGGCGGCGATCGTCACGCCCGCGCCCTCGGCGAGCGCGCGGCGGGCGGCCGATGGTGGATCCCCGCTGTTCCGCCCGGCCGAAGACCCCAGGATCAAGTCCCTGATGGGGGCCGCGAAGACCAGGATGCCGGTGACGGCGGCGAAGCTGAGCTGCCAGCTTGGGTCGCCGGCGGATCGCGGGTTGAGCAGGAGGGTGAGCGTGGCGGCGAGGAGGAGCGCGTACCAGCGCCACCGGGGCCGTCCCGCGAGGGCCGCTATCACTCCGGCGGCGCCCATGATGCCCGCGCGCTGGATCGAGGGGCCGGCGCCCGCGACAGGCACGTAGACGGCGATCAGCGCCAGCAGCGCGACCAGTCGCGTGCGCAGCGGGGTGCCCGCGATCCCGAGGAGCCAGGCCCCGAGCAGCGCGAGCAGCATCACGCAGTCACCGGAGACCGCGAGGAGGTGGGCGAGGCCGGCACGCTTGAAGTCGTCGACGATCGCCGGGTCGATCCGATCGTCCTCCCCAAGGAGAAATCCGCGCAGGAGCGCCGCCTCGGCGTCGGGAGTGCCGCTCTCCAGGGCGGCCGCCGCACGGCTCCTGACGCCGTCCACGGCACCCGCGAGGCCGCCGCGGTCCCTCCCCGTCGGCGCGATGGCCCTGGCGCGGAGCACCTCGCGGATGCCGAATCGGGCGAGGTAGTCCGCCTCCCAGGGAGGCGGGTGCGCGAGCGTTCCCCTCGCGCGCACCTGGCTGCCGATCGGAAGGTCCGGCACCGGCTCGTGGCCCTCGAGGGCCAGGCGGCCGGCGGCCGTGCTGATCCGGACCGTGACGTCGCCGTTCGCCCGGTGAGGAACCGCGGTCACGTAGCCGGTCACGTTCGCGTCGCGACCGGTCGGCCCGTCGAAGGCGCCGCCGTCGATGGCCGCGATCCGCATGGCGCCCACCGCCATACCGCCGGTCGCGCTGGCCAGGGCAACGAGGGCGAGCCATGCGACTCCGGCGCGATGAGTCGCACCCCGTGCAATGGCCAGCACCCCGCCCGCGATCAGCGCCCCCGCCAGGAGCGCCGTTGCATCCGTGTCCGCCGCGACGGTTGATGAGACGGCGAGCCCACATGCTGCGCCTCCCAGGACCGCGAAGCGCCAGGCGACCGGCGTCACGATCGAGGCCTCAGGGCTGGAGGCGGGAGCGCAGAGCGTCCATCGTGGCCGGGCCGATCCCGTCGATCTGGTCGAGCTGGTCGACCGACGAGATGCCGCCGTGCTGGTCCCGGAACTCGAGGATCTTCTGTGCGGTCACCGGGCCGATCCCCTCGATCGTGTCGAGGTCCTCGACGCTCGCGGTCCCGACGTTGATCGGTGCCGCGGGATCAGCTCCAGCACTACCGGCAACCCCGGACCCTGCAGCGACCCCGACAGGGTTCTCAGCCCTGGCGGGAACGATGACTTGTTGGCCGTCCGTGAGCCGGGCGGCGAGGTTCAGAGCGTCGATCTCCGCGCGTGCCGTCGCGCCGCCCGCGCGCTGGACCGCGTCGTTGACGCGAGCGCCGGCCGGCAGGCGGTAGACGCCCGGGTCGGCGACTGCACCCGCCACGTCCACGACGACGTCGGTGCCGCCCTCGGCATCGACGGCAAGCGCGCCGCCCGAGCCGGCTCCGTTGGAGGAATCGGCGTATGTCACGCCGCCGGCGGACGCCCCCTGAGCATCGTCCCCGGAGCGGATCCAGCGGGCGCCCACCAGGAGGAGCACCACCGCGACGGCGCCGTACACGATCAGCTGCGAGCGGCTGAGCGACCCCACGGCCGCGATGCTGCGGGACCGAACGTGACGCGTGGTCAACGCCTGTGACTAATGAGCAACGGGGGCGCGACCAACGGGCAACGAGCAGGCGCGGCCCTACGTGATCCGGAAGCCCGTCAGGCCCTCGGGCTCCTCGTCACGGACCTCCACCAGCTCGACCATCGCGCCGCGTGGGCCCTCGCGGGCGAAACTCACCATTGCGTCGACGGCCTCCTCAGAGCCCTCGAAGACTGCCTCGACGCTCCCGCCCGGGTTGTTGCGGACCCATCCGGACACGCCTCGGGACTCGGCGGTCCGCCGGGTCGTGTCGCGAAAGAAGACGCCCTGGACGCGGCCATGGACGATGACGCGCTTGCGGACCACCCGATGGCGCCGCGCAGGCCGCGGCCTCCGGCCTACTCGTCCTCGTAGTCGTCGTACCCGGTCGCCTGGGCCGCGAGACGGCGGGAGAAGAGCTCGTCGGCGGATACCGGCGGCGACTGGACGGAGACGAGAGCGAGGGGGTCAGTGCCGTCGTTGGCGACGGAGTGGTCCGTCGCGGGCGGAATCAGGACGAGGTCGCCCACGGCGAGATGCTGCGTGTCGCCGGTTGCGGACATGCTCCCCTTGCCGCTGACGACGACGTACACCTGCTCGGCCTCCTCGTGCGAGCGGAGCTCCTCCGACGCGCCCGCCGGCACCTCCAGCCAGCACACGGATACGTTGCGAGATCCGAGCTCCCCAGCGTCCATCAGGATGTGAGGACGGAGCCGGTGCAACTCGGTGATGGTCGCCTCCGAGAAGCGCCTGACAAGCATGCGTGGCCTTTCTAGCAGACCCGCCGGGAAGGCGTGTTGCGGATTGGAGGCACTGGCGGTTGTCGCCTACCTGACCACCAGGTTGACGAGCTTGCCAGGCACGACGACCTCCTTGACGACCTCCTTGCCGTCAATGTGGCGCTGCACGGCCGCGCTGGCGCGAGCGAGCTCGACGAGCTCCTCGCGCGAGGCGTCCGCGGGCGCCTCAACGCCCGCGCGGCGCTTGCCGTTCACCTGCACCACCAGGGTGAAGATGTCGCTGGCGAGCAGCTCGGGATCGGCCTTCGGCCAGGGATCCTCCCAGACCCTGCGCCCGGTGATCGCCTCGTAAACGTCGCAGCACAGGTGCGGCGCGAAGGGGAACAGGATCGACGCCGCGGTCGCGGTCGCGAAACTCAGGGCGCTCTCCCCCGCGTCGTCGCCGTAGAGGTCGTCCTTGACGCGGTATGCCTCGTTCACCAGCTCCATCACCGCGGCGATGGCGGTGTTGAAGCCGAAGTCGCGCTCGATGTCGCGGGTGACCTTGTCGATCGACCAGTGGGCCTTGCGCAGCAGGTCGCCCGCCGGCGTTCCGGCTGCTCCCGCGGCCTGGGACTCGGACTCGCCGGCGGAGGTACGTTCAGCGACCTCCTCCTTCAGGCGCCACAGGCGGGTCAGGAAGCGGTGCACGCCCTCGACGCTCTCGTCCGTCCAGTCGCCGCCGCCTGCCGGCGGGCCCATGAAACAGACGTAGGTGCGAGCGGTGTCGGCGCCGTAGCGCTCGACGGTCTCCGCCGCGCTGACGACGTTGCCCTTGGACGAGGACATCTTCGCGCCGTCGCGGGTGATCATTCCCTGGGTGAAGAGGCGGGCGAAGGGCTCCTGGACGCCCAGGTGCCCCATGTCGGCGAGCGCCTTCGTGAAGAAGCGCGCGTACATGAGGTGCAGGATCGCGTGCTCGACGCCGCCGATGTACTGGTCGACCGGCATCCAGTAGTCGACCGCCGCGCGGTCCCACGCCGCCTGGTCGTTGTGAGCGTCCAGGTACCGGAGGAAGTACCAGGAGGAGTCGACGAAGGTGTCCATCGTGTCGGTCTCGCGGAGGGCTGGGCCGCCGCAGCGCGGGCATTCGGTCTCGACCCAATCGGTGGCGGCGGCCAGCGGGCTCTGGCCCTTCGGCGCGTAGTCGCCTACCTCGGGCAGCAGGACGGGCAGCTCGTCGGAAGGCAGCGGGACGATGCCGTCGGTCTCGCAGTAGACGACGGGGATCGGGCAGCCCCAGTAGCGCTGGCGCGAGACGAGCCAGTCGCGGAGGCGGTAGTGGACGGTCGGCTTGCCCCGGCCCTCGGACTCGAGCCAGGCGACGATCTCGTCGTAGGCCTCGCGGTTGTGCTTGCCGTCGAAGCGGCCGGAGTTGCCCATCTGGCCATCACCGGAGTACGGGAGCTCGTCCTCCCATGACGTCGCGCCCTCAGCGACCCCGGCAGCGGTCTCGCCGCTGCCGGGCATTGGTGGACGGATGACCTGCCGAATGGGCAGGTCGATACGTCTTTGCGAAGTCGTAGTCCCGCTTGTCGTGGCCGGGCACGGCCATGATCGCCCCGGTCCCGTACTCCATGAGGACGTAGTCGGCGACGAACATCGGGATCTGCTCGCCGTTGACCGGGTTGGTGATCGTGCGCCCCAGAAGGACGCCGGTCTTCTGACGCTCCTCTGACCCACGCTCCTCTGGCGTCCAGCGAGTCGCCTCGTTCACGTAGTCGCGCACCGCCGCCTCGTGCTCGGTGCCGGCAGCGAGGCGCTCGACGTCAGGGTGCTCGGGAGCGAGGACGAAGAAGGTGGCGCCGAAGAGGGTGTCGGGGCGGGTGGTGAACACCGGGAAGTCGATGCCCGGGTCCTCGCAGCGGAAGATGACCTCGGCGCCGTATGAGCGGCCGATCCAGTTGCGCTGCATGGTCTTGACATGCTCGGGCCAGTCGATCGAGTCCAGGTCGTCGAGGAGACGGTCGGCGTAGTCCGTGATGCGGAAGAACCACTGCTCGAGCTGGCGGGCCTCCACCAGGTTGCCGCAACGCTCGCAATGGCCGTCGATCACCTGCTCGTTCGCGAGCACGGTCTGGTCGACGGGGCACCAGTGCACGAGGGCCTCGGCGCGGTACGCGAGGCCGCGCTCCAGGAGCTGGAGGAAGATCCACTGGGTCCAGCGGTAGTAGGAGGGCTCGTGCGTTGAGAGCTCGCGGGCCCAGTCGAACGAGAAGCCGAGGCGGCGGAACGCCTTCTTGTAGGCCTCGATCGAGCGCTCGGTGGCGACGCGCGGCGGCTCGCCGGTCTTGATCGCGTTGTTCTCGGCCGGCAGGCCGAAGGCGTCGAAGCCCATCGGGTGAACGACCTGGAAGCCGTTGCGGCGGCGGTAGTGCGCCATCGCATCACCGATCGCGTAGTTCTTCAGGTGGCCCACGTGGGGGTCGCCCGACGGGTACGGAAGCATCTCGAGCACGTAGCACTTCGGCGCGGAGTCGTCGAAGCCGGGCTGCCCGGGATTCGGCACCTCCCAGGTGTGCTCCTCCTCCCAGACGCCGCGCCAGCGGGCCTCGATCTCGCTTGGGTCGTAACGGTCCATGGCTATTGCGGCGGCTTCGCCGCCTTACATGCCTGACTCGTCGCTAGACGCTCCTCGATCAACATCAATGGCGATCTTACGGGGCGTATATTCGGTTCATCCGCGACGCGAGGAGGAGAGATGGGGCGCCTGGTCAGGCTTGATCGCACGGGACACACGACGCTCGCCGAGTGGAGCGCCGGCGAGATGGGCTCGCATGAGGAGGCGGTGGCGGCGTTCCGCCGCGAGCTGGACGCCGGGATGTTGGCGAGCGTTCCGAAGGCGGACGGGACAGCTGAGGTGGTTCGCGAGCTGCCCGCCGACGCCGAGCTCGTGGTGCTCCGCCGGCCGATCGCCGGCGGCTAGCGGGCGCCGTCGTTGGCACAGGCACGGTTGAAGGCACCGCCGGCGCCCCCCGGGACGCCGAGGCGGCCCGGACTCGACGAGGCCGCGGCGCTGTGGTGGCGGGACGAGGTCAGCGCCGGCACGCTCCGGCGCGACGGGCGGCGCTGGACCGCCTGGACGGCAGCGATCGTGGTCGTGTTCACGGCGCCCGGGATCGGGTTGCTGGTGCTCTCGCCCTGGACGCTGCCGGTGGCGCTGGGGTGCTTCGCTCACGCGTGGATCGTCCCGTGGCTGCAGGCCCGGCGCGGTGCGCGATCGGTGGTGCCGCTGGGCAGCGAGCGCGGCGGGCGCGCAGTGGACCCGGCAGCCGAGGGTGTAGCGCTCGGGCTGCTGGGCGATCTCGTCGGGCACCGGGAGCGGGATCTGCTGCGGGAGACAGGGCTCGTCCTCCAGCGGGGGCAGCTTGGCGTCTGGCTGGTCGGCGAGCGCGGGGCGTTGATGGTGCGGCCGGGCGGGCGGCGGGTGGATTGCTGGTGCGTCCGGGTGGCGGAGGCCGACGGGTTGCCGGCAGGGGATCGGATCGCCCATCTCCTGCTCGCCCTGCGGGAGGATGAGGTTGGGTTCGCCATCGTCGCGAACCTGGGGTTCTCCGGAGCGGCGTGGAGGGTTCGGCGTGGGCTCTCGGAGTCCGCGCGGCCGGCCCTCACCGAGGCGCGGGGCCTCTCTCGAGACACCTGACGGCGGCTTCGCCGCCTAACCGCACCTGCTAGTGCGGCGACAAAGTCGCCGCCTCTAATCCCCCGCCGGGAGACCGTCGACGAAGTCGACGAACTTGCGCGTGTCGCGCAGCGGCTTGCCGTGGCCGAAGAGGACCAGCTTCGGCTCGAGCTCCGCGAGGCGACGGGCGGATTCGCGGTTTTGGGCCGGGTCCGGGGTGAGGTACGACTTCGGCTCGTTGAGGCCGGGAAGGCCCGTGAGCTGATCGATGTTGGTGAGGACGTCACCGAGGATCAGGACGCCGTCGGACTCGCGCCAGAAGGCGACGTGGCCGGCGGAATGGCCGGGGACGTCGAGCACCTTGAAGCCGGCGACCTCGTCACCCTCGTGGAGCTGGCGGTCGACGGGGTGGCCGGGGCCGATGAACAACTTGATGTAGAAGCGGGCCATCGGGTTGCCGGGTTGGCGCTGGCGGATGAGGTCGGGGTCCTCGGCGGCATCGGCGTCGCGCTCGCCGACCCACAGGGGGATGTCGAGGGTGCTGCAGACCTCGTGGGTGGCGCCCTGGTGGTCCGGGTGGGAGTGCGTCAGCGCGTGCGCGGAGACCTTGTGGGAGCCGATCTGCTTGAGGATCTTCCCGCCCGAGTGGCGGGTGCCGGCGTCGACCAGCACGTCCTCGATCAGGTAGGCGTTGATCGAATTGGGGAGGAAGAACGTGTCGAGGTGCCAGACCCCGTCGGCGACCTGCTTCACCCGCGGAGCCTATCCTGCCGCGCGATGGCCGAGCTCAGGGAGCTGATCCGCGACATACCCGACTTTCCCCAGCCGGGGATCGTCTTCAAGGACGCGACGCCGCTGTTCGCCAGCGCCCCGGCGCTGGAGCAGGCCGTCGAGGCCCTCTCCGAGCACGCGCGACCGCTCGAGGTGGATTTCGTCGTCGCACCCGAGGCGCGCGGGTTCATCCTCGGGGCGGCGATCGCGGCGCGGTGCGGGGCCGGGTTCATCCCGGTTCGGAAGCCCGGGAAGCTGCCGTATGAGACGACGTCGGTGTCGTATGAGCTGGAATACGGGATCGACGAGCTGCACATGCACGTCGATGCGCTGCGGTCCGGGGCGCGGGTGCTGCTGCACGACGATCTGATCGCGACGGGCGGGACGATGGCCGCGATCGAGGAGCTGGTTGAGCGCGAGGGTGCCGAGGTCGTCGGCGTCTCGTTCCTGATGGAGCTGTCGTTCCTCGACGGTCGGTCGCGGCTACGCAACCGCGACGCGTTCAGCCTGATTCGGTTCGACGAGGCTTGAGGCAGTACGCGGTGCTACGTGCCGAAGTGGCGTGTGGGCGAGATGTCGGACCCGCAGACGAGCTTGTTCCCGACGCGCCGGCTCACCTTGGCGTAGAAGTTGCCGTTCGGTGTCGCGGGGATGGACCACTCGTTGTCGGCGCCGGTCGTCGTCGAGTCGTAGAGCTCATCGCCTCCGTACTTGGCTTGGTAGACCGAGACCGTGCGGCTGACCTCGCAGGCTGACTTGTGCGACGTGACGTGGCCGTGGAACGGGTTGGCTTGGGCCAGCGTCACCGTCGACTTGAAGTGCTTGGCGCCTCCCCCGAGGGCGGGCGCAGCGGCCAACGCGGCGGCCGCGGCGATGATGCCGACGACGAGCGGGATCCGGGTTCTCGGATGCATGCTGTTCCTCCCTGAATCGAGTACGCCGATGCTACATCCGGGATCAGCCGCTGAGGAACTTCTCGGCGATCTCGCTGACCATGTTCTTGGTGCGGCGGGTGTTCTCGCCGACTAGGTCGTCGATGGCGCGGAGGTTGAGGTCGGTCTGCATCTGGCCGCCGCTCGGGAGCCAGTAGAGCTCCGCTCCGTGGATCGCGAGGCGGTCGTCGTCCGTGGCCATCGAAAGAACCTCGTCGCGGGCGGCCTTCGGTGGTCGCTTGCGGAGGAGCGCCACCTGGAGCTTGCCTCCAGAGGCGTCGACGGTCTTCTTCGGGAACGGGGCGTGGGCGGCGATTGAGTGGACGTCGGCGGCGGTTCGGAGGAAGGCGCGGACGTCGTAGCCGAGGGATTCCGTGAGGGCGTCGTCGATGCGCTTCGTGAGGGCGGTTTCCGATTGACGCGGGGCGTCGAAGATGAGGTTGCCGCTCGCGCGGAACGTGGTGACGTTCTCGAAACCGAGGGACTCGAGGCAGGAGGTGAGCTGGTCGCGGCTGGCGCGGCGGCCGCCGATGTTGATCGCACGGAGGAAGGCGACGTGGCGGGGCACGGGCGGATCGTATTCACGGCCCCGGGGGGCCGTGGTTGGCCGGGGCTGTCTCGAGGTCCAGTTGAGCGCGCGCCGGAACGAGGCGGACGTACGGCTTGGCGCGGCGGGTGACGAAGAATTCCTCGCCCGCCGCCGCACGCTCCATGTACCAACCGAAGCGATTGCGGAAGTCGTGGGCCCCAACGACTTGCTGGTCGGACTGAATGGGAGAGTGGAGCTGGTGGGACTCGAACCCACGGCCTCTACGCTGCCAGCGTAGCGCTCTGCCCAGCTGAGCTACAGCCCCAGAAAGCTGGTGATCCGCGGCCCAGTTTAGCTGCGCTCTCTGTCCATTCTTAGGCGGCGCAACGCGCAGGCTCAACTCCTTCATCCCATCGAATACGTCGGCCGTGATGAGGTAGCACTCGTCCAACTCCTCGCAGTAGGCGGCCACTGCGTCGACCTCCGCGGAGGTGTACGAGGTGCGAATCGCTCGACCGGCGCTCGTGTACCGGGTGCTCACGAGATTCACGACGACGACGTCCGCCCTCAACGGCGCCCACTTGCACTGAATCTTCAAGAGCCGCCCTCCAATCTCGAAGATCAGGTCGTACCGGGTGTGCTCAACCAGGGGTTTCATGACAGGCACACCAAGCTTTATCGCCGCCGCCGCGATGGCGCCTCCGCGACGTTGCCTTTGTGGTTTGTGTCGTGCATCGAACACATGTTCCCACAGTGACCGGCGGGAAATGGCTCTATGGAGCCGAAAAGCGCGGTTTTTGACGGTTTCGCCTCGAAGTCGTTACACACCCGCGTGGTCAACTAGATCTCCGCGCGAATCGAGAGCGACGTCTATCTGGTCGAACCGGAGCCGTAAACGGCCCCCGGCGGCGCGGGCGCCTAACCTGCGGGCGCCTTCGCCCGCTCGGCGGTCTCCGTGATCAGTTCCACGAATTGCGGCCACAACTGCGCCGGCAGGTCGTGCCCCATCCCCTCGATCAGCTCCAGCCGCGCTCCGGGAATCGCCGCGGCCGTCGCCTTCCCGCCTGACACGTCGATGAGGATGTCGTCGGTCCCGTGGATCACCGTCGTCGGCAAGTCGAGCTCCCGCAACGCCTCGGTCCGATCCCCCGATGCGCCGATCGCCAGCAGCTGGCGCGCCGTCCCATCCGGGTAGATCCCCCGGTCGTAGCTCGCCTCCGCCTGCGCGCGGAGCGCATCCTCATCCGCCGCGAACGCGGGTGAGCCGATCACCTTCCACGCCCCGAGGACGAAATCGACGAAACCCTCCTTGCCGGCGGGTGGGCGCGTCAAGAGCGCCGGGATCGCCTCCGGATGCGGCTGCCCAACCACGCGATCCCCGGTCGTCGACATGATCGACACCAGCGACAGCACCCGATCCGGATGCCGGATCGCGACTGTCTGGGCGATCATCCCGCCCTGCGAGGCGCCGACGAGGTGCGCCGCCTCCACCCCCAGCTCGTCCAGCAGCCCCACGCAGTCGTCCGCCATGTCCTCCAGCGTGTAGCTCGCGCTGCTCATATCGCCGGCGATCGCCGCCATCACATCCGGGCGCGGCCCTCCCTCCACCTTCGTCGAGTGCCCGACATCCCTGTTGTCGAAGCGCACGACGTGGTACCCGCGCCCGGCAAGCTCCCCGCAGAACCGCTCGTCCCACCCCAGCATCTGCACGCCGAGCCCCATGATCAGGAGCATCGTCTCGTCGGCCGGATCGCCGAACGTCTCGTACGCGATCTCCACCCCGTTCACCGAGGCGATCGATTCCACCCGGGCACCCTATCCGCGCGCGCCCGCGTGCGCGGATCACTCGGCGGCTACTCGTCGAGATCCAGCACGACCCGGTCGGAGCGCATGTCGCGCACCACGAAGCCGAACGGCGCCCGCTCCTCGAGCTCCCGCAGCAACTCCACCGGATGCTTGAACCGCATCGCGAGCGTCGCCCGCCCCTCCGTGAACCGCTTCACCGAGATCTCCGACGTGGCGCCGATCGCCCCCGCCGCATCCTCGAACCCCACCAGCTGCGAGAAGTCGCTCAGCGGCCCCACCTCGACCTCCACCATCCCGTCGAACAGCTCTCCGGGCTCCCGCTCCGCATGCCCGTTGGTCTGCGCGCGCGCCGCCAGCTCCTCGGCATCCTCGTCCACCTCGACGCCGACCCGGTCGATCGCCTCCTCCAACCGCTCGATCAGCCGCCCGCGTGCCTCCCCTTCAGCCCCCTCGACGTCCCCAGCCCGCTCCGCCAGCTCCGCCGCCTCGCGAAGCGCCCGCAGCCGGATGCGCGTCGCTTGCGTCCGGGCCTGCCGCCGGACCATCTCCAGGTCCTCGGCGATCGCCGCGAAGGCCCGCACCCCATCGTCATCGCGCTCGAGCGCTGCCTGCAGCTCCGCCCGCGCCCGCCTCAGCTCGCGGTCCCGATCGACGACCATCGTCGCGAGCCGCGCTGCAACATGCTCCAACTCGTCGATCCGCCGCGTCGCCTCCACCGCCTCGGCCCGCCGAGCCTGAAGCTCCTCGCGCTCCGCGCCCACGCGCGCCTCCGCGGCGAGCGCCCTCTCACCCGCCTCGTGCACCATCGCGTCCCGCACTCCGATCGCCGAATCGCGGGCGTCGATCGCCTCGTGGACCTCGATCGGGTTGTAGCCGAACAGGCACTTCCTGAACAGGCGAAAGCGCCGCCGCCCCCCGTTGCTGCGGTGCGCGCTTGGGTCCGCACTCACGATGGCGCGAACGCTAGGCGGACCGCCGGACGGACGGCCCACCTGGCCGGTTGCAAGGATCCACCGGTGCCCTACCCCGAGGCAATGGAGACCGACCGCCTCTCGCTCCGGCGCTGGACGCTCGACGACGGCCCCGCCATGGACGCAGTCTGGCGCGAGCGCGACATCTGGAGCGCCCTCCGCCCGGAGATCCCCTTCGACCCCGACGCCGGCAGCGAGATGCTCAACCGCCACGTGGGGCACTGGGACCGGCACGGCTTCGGCCTCTGGGCGGTCATGCAGCGTCCCTCGGACGAGATCGTCGGATGGGTGGGCCCCTCCCACCCTGCCTTCATCCCCGAGCTCGCCGACCGCATCGAGATCGGGTGGACCCTCCGCCCGCCATACTGGGGCCGCGGAATCGCCACCGAGGGCGCCGCGGCGGCGATCGACGCCGTCTTCGAGCACCTCGACACCGGTGAGGTGATCAGCCTCATCCACCACACCAACGCCCGCTCCATCGGCGTCTCCGAGCGCCTCGGCATGCACCACGCGCGCGACGTGCTCCACCCCGAGCTCGGCGAGGACCTCCGGGTCTACGCGCTGTCGCGGAGCGCCTGGAGGTCCAGCTCCAGCCGCGGCGCCTCGGCCCAGAGCACCTCGAGCCGGTAGCGCTCCCGCAGCTCGGGCACGAAGACGTGGAGGACCGCGTCCAGGTAGTCCATCAGGACCCACTGGCCGTCCGACTCCCCCTCCACGTTCGCGGGCAACAGCCCGTGCTCGCGCTTCAGCCGCAAGTGCACGTCATCGTGAATCGCCTTCGCCTGGCGCTCATTGCCAGCCGTGGCGACGATGAGGAAGTCCGTATACCCGACGACGGACCGCATGTCGAGCGCGACCACGTCCTCCGCCTTCTTCGAGTCCGCGATCTCGGCGAGCAGCCTCGCGAGCGCTTCGGAGTCCACCCGCTCAGGCTCTGACTGGGCAGCCGGCCTCACTACCTGTACAGCCCCCGCTCCGCGATGAACCTCGCCACGCCGTCCGGCACCAGGTGTCGGATCGGCCGGCCGGCCGCCACGCGCCTCCGGATGCCCGTCGACGACACCCCGATCTCCGGCATCCGCACGACCTCCGCACGATCGCCGCCGCCGAGCCGCTCGATCGCCGCCTCCGCCTCCTCGAGCGCCGTGCCCGGCCGCGCCGCGATCCCGACCCGCGCGAGCTCCAGCACCCGCTCCGGCTCACGCCAGCTCTCGAGCCCCGCTGCGACATCGGCACCCATCAGGAAAACGAACTCGTCCCCGGGTCGCGCGTCGCTCATCAACTCCAGGGTACGAAAGCTGAACGACGGTCCTTCTCGCGCCGTCTCCACATCCGAGGCATCGAACGCCGGATCAGTCGCCGCCGCCAGCCGCGCCATCTCCTGCCTCACCTCCCGCCCCGGCTCCGGATCGATGCGCTTGTACGGCGATTCGCCCACCGGCACGAGCACGACCTCGTCAAGCCCGAGCTGGAACGCAGCCTCCTGGGCGAGCACGACGTGCCCGATGTGCGGCGGGTTGAACGCACCCCCGAGAACGCCGACCGCGGCGATCCCGTCAACCCCTGATCTGCCCGTCGCCCTGGACGACGTACTTGAACGTGGTCAGCTCGCGAAGCCCGATCGGCCCGCGCGCGTGAAGCTTCTGGGTCGAGTTCCCGATCTCGGCCCCCATCCCGAACTCGAACCCGTCGGTGAATCGCGTCGACGCGTTCACGTAGACGACCGCCGCATCGACCCCGTCCGTGAACTCCCGGGCCGCGTCGCCGGACGACGTCAAGATCGCCTCCGAATGGCCCGTTCCGTGCTCGTTCACGTGCGCGATCGCCTCGGCGAGCGAATCCACGACCCCCACCGTCATCCGCATGTCGAGGTACTCGGTGTCCCAATCCTCCGCGGTCGCCTCGCCCACGGCGGCATCGCCCGCCGCCGCGCGGGAGCGCTCGTCGCCCATCAGCTCCACACCGGCCTCCCGCAGATCGCCGAGGATGCCCGGCAGAAAGCGATCGGCCACCGCAGCGTTGACGAGCAGCGTCTCCGCCGCGTTGCACACGCCGGGACGATCCACCTTCGCGTTGAAGGCCACCCGGCGCGCCATCTCCAGGTCCGCGTCCTCGTGGACGTACACGTGGCAGTTGCCCGCCGCCGCATACATGACGGGCACCGTGGCGACCGACTTCAGCGACTCCTTCAGCCCCTCGCCGCCGCGAGGGATGATCAGGTCGACCAGCTCATCCGCAGTGGCCAGCTCCGCGAGCTCGCTCCGGTCCCCGCTCGTCAGCAGCTCCACGGCCGCCTCGGGCAACCCGGCCGCAGCAACGGCCTCCCGGACGACGGAAGCCAGCGCCGCATTCGAGCGCGCCGCATAGCTCGAGCCCCGTAGGACGATCGAGTTCCCGCTCTTCAGCGTGAGCGCGGCGCAATCGACAGTGACGTTCGGCCGGGCCTCGTAGACGACGGCGATCACCCCGAGCGGGACGCGCACCTTCGTCAGCCGCAGGCCGCTCGCCAGCGTGCGCTGGTCGAGCGTCTCGCCCACCGGGTCGGGCAGCCGCGCGATCTCGCGCACACCCTCGGCCATCGCGGCCACGCGACCCTTGTCCAGCGTCAGGCGGTCACGAAGCGCGGACGTGAGGCCCGCGGCGCGCTCATCGGCGAGATCCTCGGCGTTCGCCTCGAGGATCTCGGCCGTCCGCGCCTCGAGCAGGTCCGCGAGCCGCGTCAGCGCGGCGTTCTTCACCTCCGTGCTCGCCACGGCAAGCTCGTGCGAAGCCCGCTTCGCGGACTCGCACACCTCGCTCACAGTTCGCGTGGCTGTTGCCATCTCCGAGAGAGTAGCTTGCCCATCCACCGCTCCGACAACGGCACCAAGCCAGTTTCGGGGCTACGAGAGGAGAGAGATGACTGCCGACCAGATCGCCGAGCGGGCCGATGCCGAGCCGGCGCCCTCGCCGGACGAGGCGCGGGGCGAAGCCGCCGGCCGGGGCCGGCTCCGCGGGCGCCGCATCCTCGTGGTCGGAGGCGGTCAGCAGGACTACGGGCTCGACGAGCCGCCGATCGGAAACGGGCGCGCGATGTCGGTTCTGTTCGCGCGCGAGGGCGCGTCGGTAGCGGTCTCGGACCTCGACGAGGGCTCGGCCGGCGCAACCGCCGAGCTCGTCCGCGCCGACGGCGCGACCGCGGAGGTGATCGTCGCCGACGCCGCCGACGAGGACGCCGCGGCGGCGACCTTCCGCCAGGCGCGCGACGCCCTCGGCGGGCTGGACGGAGTCGTTCTCAACGTGGGGATCGCGGCCGGATTCCTCCTGCGGGGGACAACCGCAGAGGACTGGGACAAGGTGATGGCCGTGAACGTGCGGTCGCAGTTCCTCGGGTGCAAGCACGCCCTGACCACCATGGCCGAGGGCGGGTCGGTGGTGCTGATCGGCTCCATCGCGTCGCGCGAGGTCCTGCCGTTCCCGGCCTACGGCGCCTCGAAGGCGGCGCTCGAGTCCCTGTGCCGCCAGGCGGCCGTTGAGGGCGCCCCGGGCGTACGGGTAAACCTGCTGATGCCGGGCCTGATCGACACGCCCCTCGGCCGCCTGGCCTCGTCCGTCAGCCCGCTCCGCGAGCAGGTGAAGATCCCGGCGCGCCGCCAGGGCACCGCCTGGGAGATCGCCTACGGCGCGCTGTATCTACTCTCGGACGAGTCCTCGTACGTCACCGGGCAGAGCCTGATCGTCGACGGCGGCCTCACGACCGCGCCACGGGCATGACACCGAACCCGGAACAACCGCCACGCATCCCGCCGCTCGCGGAGAACGAGGGCGACCCGCAGGTCCTGGAGATGCTGAACGCCCTCCCGGCGGGCGCCGACGGCCCGGTCGGCGACTACAACATCTTCAGGACCCTCGCCCGCCACCCCGACCTCTTCCGCAGCTGGCTCGGGTTCGGCGGCTATCTGCTCGTCGGCGGGACGCTCCCCCCGCGCGACCGCGAGCTCATGATCCTGCGCACCGCGGTGCGCTGCCGCTCCTCCTACGAGTGGGGCCAGCACGTGCGCATCTCGGAGCGGATAGGGATCGAGCGCGAGGCGATCGACCGCGTGCTCGAGGACCCGGACGCGCCCGGCTGGCCAGAGCACGAGGCGACGCTGATGCGCGCTGTCGACGAGCTGCACGATGCCTCCCGCATCTCAGATACGACCTGGGCGGCCCTCGCCCGGGATTACGACGAGACGCAGATGATCGAGCTCACGATGCTGATCGGCCAGTACCACATGGTCGCCTTCGCCCTGAACTCCCTGGGCGCTCAGCTCGACGAGGGGCTAGAGGCACTCCCCGAGCTCGCTAGTACGGACTGAGCGTCGAGGACCGCGGCAGCTCGGCGAGCGCCTGAAGCTCGGAGTGAAGGAGGTCGATGATCTCCTGCGGTTCGGGAACAAGACCCGCGTCGGCCACCACTCCGATGGTCACCTCGCCGGCGTAGCTGAAGATGGACACGCTCATGCCCACATCTCCGGAACAGGGCGCCCAGACAACCGCGCCGCGCACCGGTACACCGGCGAAGCTCAGGGTCTTGGCTGGCCCGGGAATATTGGTCACCACCGCCGTGCCCCCACCGGCGACCCGGTCGACGAATGGCCGCTCGACTTGCGCTGGGGTCAACCCGACCGCGCTGAGCAGCCCATACATCACCGCGCCCTCCGGCGAGCTCTTGATCGCGTCCATCCGCCGCTTGACCTCCACCAGGCGCTCGCCCCGAGCACGCATTCCGACGGGGAGGGGCAGAAACACGAGGCCGAACCGATTCCCGAGCTCGCGTGGCAGCGGCTCGTCCAGTGGGCGCAGATTCATGGGGACGATCACCCGACACTCCTCCACCAAGCTGTCGCGTGGCTCCAGATAGCCATGCAGGGCCCCGGCCACGGCGGTCAACAAGACGTCGTTGACCGTGGCATGAAAGGCATGGCCGAGCGACCTGAGGTCGTCCAGCACCAGGGGGCCCGACCACGCCACCCGCCGCGCGATGCCGAGGTCCCCCCTGAGGGGCGTATCGACGTCGCTGCCCATCGAGAGCAGCTTGGCCAGCGCCTCCACGTCGCCGCGACCCGCAGCGACGACTTCACCTGCCTCCGATGGATGGGTCAGAGCCTTGGCCGACTCGTGCCAGATCGCGCCGGCCGCCCGCCGGGCCCCGGCCAGCGCCGCTGCCGCCGGGGCGGCGACGTCCCCGATCGGACTTCCACCGTGGGTCCCCTGACCCTTGGGCGCGATGCCGGCTTCCACCACGTCGTCGCCCAGCGAGAGCAACACGCGCGCCATGGCGATCCCGTCGGCCATGCAGTGATGCATGCGGAAGAGCATCGCGCAGCCGGGCCCGTAGCCGTCGATCATGTGAACCTGCCACAGGGCCTGGGAGTGGTCCAGCGGTACGGTCATCGCGTCCGCGATCAGCTTCTGCAGCGCCAAGCTGTCCCCGGGGGCCGGCAGCGCCACGCGGTGGAGGTGCGCCTCCAGCGCGAAGGTGGGGTCCTCCTCCCACACCGGTGTATCGAGCGGCAGCGGCGACTCCACCACTCGCTGGCGAAAGCGTGGGAACTCTCCGACCAGACGACTGTCCAGAACCTGCTCGACGCGGGACCAATCGAGTGGCTGCTCGAACCAGAGCACGGCGTGGACGACCATCAGGTTCGTCGGCCGATCCATGTGCAGCCATGCTGCGTCGGCGCTCGACATGTGCTCGCGGCTCATGTTGCCCATGCAGCGGTCGAGGAAATCGCCACTCGATTCAGCCCGCCACGCTACTTCGTCGCGGCCGAGCTCCCCAGCGACTCGCCGGCGCTCTGGACCACCTTCTTGAGGAAGGAGTACTGCGTGTCGACGAGCCTGTCGGCCATCTTCAACGCCGATTCCACGATCTGCTCTGCCTCAGACGGGCTCTCCTGTCCCTCGAGCGTCTTGTCGACGCTCCTGGCGAAGTTGCGTATCGCCTCAAGCGCCGCCTCTTGCCCTTCCTTGAGCTCCTCGAGGACATCCTCCGACAACTCGATAGGCCGATCAGCTACTGCCATCTTGGCTCCCCTTTCTGGCCATCTCCGACGAGTCATGGCCCCTGGTTTGTCTCAAAACCAATCATCGCCGGGGCCTGTGGCGTAGACATCCGTGAGAACTACGGCCTCTACAGCCCGAGGTCCGGACGAATGACGCCAGAGCCGGCGAGCCGGGGTTCAACTACCGGTGGGCCTCAGGTGAGCACGAAGTAGTTCCGGTGCACCGCTTCCTCGGCGGCGTCCGGAATCCGCTCCGCTATCTCGGGCGACTTCAGTCCCTTGATCCGGGCCAGCTCGGCGGCGGAGTAGTTGACGATCCCCTTGCCGACGACGTCGCCGTCGCAGACCACCTCGACCGCGTCGCCCGCGACGAACTCGCCCTCGACGCCGGTCACGCCGACCGGCAGCAGGCTCGACCCCTGCTCGCGCAGCACGCGGGCGGCGCCGGCGTCCACGACCACCCTCCCCTGGCTGGGCTTGGCGTAGCGGAGCCAGAGCTTGAAGCTCGGCGTGCGCTCGGGATGCGAGGCGAACCGCGTTCCGACTCGCTCGCCCCGGGCGGCCGCCAGGAAGCTCCCCGGCTCCGTTCCGTCGCAGACGACCACGCCGATGCCGGCAGCGCTCGCCATCTCGGCCGCCGCGACCTTGCTCCGCATGCCCCCGGAGCCGAAAGCCGAGGTGCGGTCCCCGATGTCGTAGCGCCCGAGGTCCCCGAAGGAGGTCACCTCCTCCACCAGCTCTGCGTCCGGGCTCACGCGCGGGTCCGCCGTGTGGAGCCCGGGCGTATCGGTCAGCAGCACCAGCAGGCGGGCACCGAGCAGAATCGCCACCTGCGCCGAGAGGAAGTCGTTGTCTCCGAACGTGATCTCGTCCGTCGCCGTGGTGTCGTTTTCGTTGATCACCGGGACGGCGCGCCAGTCCAGCAGCCGCCGCAGCGTCTGGCGGGCGTTCAGGTAGTGCATCCGCGCGGACATGTCGAACGACGTCAGGAGCACCTGCGCCGCGTGGACGTCGCCGGCCGCCAGCCGCTCCTCGTAGGCGCGGAAGAGCGGCCCCTGGCCGACGGCCGACGCCGCCTGCATCTCGTCGATGGAGCTGGGCCGCCGCTCGAGCTCCATGAGGCGCATCCCGCGCGCGATCGCGCCCGATGTGACCAGCACGACGTTCTCCCCCTCGTGATGGAGCTCGGCCACCTGCGAGCACACGCTGTCGAGGACCCGAGAGCGCAGGGCTCCGTCGTCGTCCGCGACGATCGACGATCCGAGCTTTGCGACCACGGTCATGGCGAGCGAAGTGTAGGTACGCACCGGCGCCGCGCTGGGCGCCTACTCGGCAGGATCCAGCTCGAACGCGTCCTCGCCGATGCGAACCTCGTCGCCGGGCTCAAACCCGGCGCGGCGAAGCGCGGCGATGACGCCAATCTCCCGGAGCCGTTGCTCCACGTAGCCGAGCGCCTCAGGGTTCGCCGTGTCGTGGCGTGCGATCAGCATCTCGATCCCGCGCCCGGAGATCTCGAACACGCCGTCGCCGATCCGCTCAACGTCGAACCCCTGGTCCCCGGCGGGCCGGTAGGTGATGTGCTCGGCCTCGAACTCGGGCTCGGCGACCGGGGCCGGCCCGGGCGCCTCCTCGGCCGGGACCGCCTCGAAGATCGCCTGCCGGAGCTCGTCCAGCCCTGCTCCGGTCGCCGACGACACGGCGAAGACGCCCAGCGCATCCCCTCCCAGCTGGTCGCTCCACTCCGCGACGGCGGCGTCCGCTTCGGGATCGGGCACCAGGTCCCGCTTGGACAGGACCACCAGCTCCGGCAGGAGCTCCAGCCCCGCCTCGTATGCGGCCAGCTCTCCCCGCACCGCCTCGTAGGCGCCGGGCGGGTCCTCGCCCGCGATGTCGACGAGGTGGATCAGGATCCGGCAGCGCTCCACGTGAGCGAGGAACTCGTGCCCGAGCCCCGCACCGCCGGCCGCTCCCTCGATCAGCCCCGGGATGTCGGCGAGCACCAGCTGGCGGTCGCCGGCGTCGATGGTGCCCAGCACGGGCTCGAGGGTCGTGAACGGATACGAAGCGACCTTGGGCGCGGCCCGCGTCAGGCGCCCGAGGAGCGATGACTTGCCGGCGTTCGGCTGCCCGATCAGGCCGGCGTCGGCCAGCAGCTTGAGCCGCAGCTCGATCCAGCCGGACTCCCCCTCCAGGCCCCGCTCGGCGAATCGTGGTGTCTGCCGGGTCGAGCTGGCGAATCGCTTGTTCCCATGCCCGCCGACTCCGCCGGCCGCCACGACGGCGCGCTGCCCATGCTCGATCAGGTCGTATCGGGTCCCCTCGAGGCCCTCGACCTGCGTCCCCGGGGGCACGGCGACCACGAGGTCGTCGCCACGCGCCCCATGGCGCTGGTTGCCCTGCCCGTGCGCCCCGCGCCCCGCGCGAAAGTGGCGCGACCGGTGAAGCGAGACGAGATCGCGCCGCGACGGATCGCATTCGAGCACCACGTCGCCGCCGCGGCCGCCGTCGCCGCCGTCGGGGCCGCCGCGGGGCACGTGGGCCTCGCGGCGAAAGCTCACGCAGCCGTTGCCGCCTGTTCCGCCCTCGACGTAGATCTTCGCCCGGTCATAGAGCATGGGCCAGCCGAGGTTAGACAGGGGACCGTGAGATAGTCAGCGCGTGCCCGGGCGCCTGGCCACTCGGCATCTCGTCCCGATCGCCGCCGCAATCTGCGCGGTCCTCGCCCTTCCGGCCGTCGCCACGGCCGGCGGGACACGACACGACCCCTTCCTGCCGTCTCACCACGGCATCTTCCACGGGGTGACCGATACGGACAGCGTTCACGACTTCCAGGTCTTCAACCACCGCGTGGGCGCGCACTCCGCGCTGCTCCAGAGCTTCGGGCGCTGGGGCGGCCGCCATCTCGGCGCCGGCCTGCACCGCTGGCGGGTCACCCACACGCGCGGGGTCCTCAGCCTCTCCACAGCACCCGGCGGCGAGCCGGAGGCCATCTCGCCTGGCCAGATCGCCCGCGGCCTCGGCGACCGTTACATCCTGCGGCTTGGCCGGACGCTCGCGAAGTCGGGCCAAGTGGTCTACATCCGCCTGTTCCCCGAGATGAACGGCTACTGGAACCCCTACAGCGCCTTCAACTCCGACGGCTCCTCACGCGGCCCCAGCCACTCCACCGAGGCATTCCGGAACGCATGGCGCCGGATCGTGCTCATCGTCAGGGGCGGTGGCCGGCAATCGATCAACCATCGCCTCCTCAAGCTCGGGATGCCGCGGATCTATCGCGCGAGCTCGAACGACGATCCGATCTACCGTCAGCGAAGCGTCCCCGAGTCGCTCGCGAAGCCCCACGTCGCATTCATGTGGGTCCCGCAGACGATCGGCTCGCCCGCCCTCGGCGCCAACAAGCCGGGGCGCTACTGGCCCGGTGGCGGCTACGTGGACTGGATCGGCGCCGACATCTACTCGAAGTTCGCCACGCCCGGCATCTGGGCCTCGTTCAAGCGCTTCTACAGCCACTGGCGCAACCCCCAGCGCCACCACTGGCCCTTCGTCGTCGGCGAGTACTCGCCGTGGGACAACGACTACCACGGGGCCTTCACGCGCCGCCTGTTCAACTGGGCGCTTCACCACCAGCGCGTGCGGGCGCTCGTCTACTACCGCAGCGTCACCGCGAACAACCCCTTCGACATCAACCACTGGCCGCAGGCCCGGACCGTCCTCCGCGGCAAGCTGAACAACCACCGCTTCCAGCAGTTCGCGCCGGGGACGCGACGTTGACGGCACAGTCGGTCTCGATACCGGCTCGGTTCAACGGACCCCTCGAGAACGGGCAGGGCGGCTACTCGGCGGGGATCGCCGCCGGGCTATTGGGCGGCGCCGTTGAGGTGACCCTGCGGCGCCCGGTCCCGCTCGACACCGAGCTGGCGGTGGAGCGCGAGGACGATGGAACCCTCCAGCTGCTCGACGGCGACGCGCTGGTCGTGGAGGCTCGACCGGCGCCGGACCTCGAAATCGACGTCCCTCCGGCGGTGACGCCGGGGGAAGCCCGGCGGGCGTCGGCGGGCTACCGAGGTGTGAGAAACGGGGCCTTCAGCCGGTGCTTCGTCTGCGGCCTGGCGCGGGACGACGCGTTGGGCGTATTCGCGGGCGACGTCGACGGTCGGGATGTCGTCGCCTCGCCCTGGACGCCGCCCGCGTGGACGGCGGACGGCGCCGGCACCGTGCGCCCGGAGTTCGTCTGGGCAGTGCTCGACTGCCCTACCTTCTTCGCCGCCTACATCGGCCAGCAGCTGCCGATGAGCGTCCTCGGCCGGCTCACGGCTCGCATCGACGCCCCGGTCCGGGCCGGCGAGGAGCACGTGGTGATGGCGTGGCCGCTCGACGTCGACGGCCGCAAGCGCACCGCCGGCGCCGCACTGGTGTCCGCCGACGGCGAGCCGCTCGCCGTCGCCCGCGCGCTCATGATCGAACCACGCGAGAGCTGATTCTCCGCGAACTCCTTCCTGACGAGATGAGGAACAGTCGGGTACGGAGACCGGCGAGTAACCGCGCCGATAGGCGCTAGGCCTTGAGCGCCTTCCAGATGTGCTCGGCGGGCATGCGGCGCGCCCACTCGAGCGGCACGGTGTCGTAGCTGGACGTCGCGTCCGGTGCGGGACGAAGCTCGATCAGGTCCTCGACGATGAGGCCGTTGGCGCGAAAGAGCCGAATCCACTCGCCGTAGGGCAGCTGGAAGTCGACTCCGTCCTCGTCCTCGAAGCCGCGATTCTCGAAGTAGTTGTTTCGCAGCTCGTCTCCGATCGCCTCGCGGTCGTTGTCCCAGAAGACGTCGAACACCGGCGTCAGCATCGAGAACGCGAGCAGGCCGCCGGTGCGCAGGAGCCGCGCGCACTCCGGCATCAGTCGGGTGGGGTCGGCGAAGTTGAAGGCGCCGTGGTCGCAGAAGACGACGTCGAAGCCCTCGTCCTCGAGCGGCACTTCCTCGGCGCTCGCCTCGATCAGCGGAAACTCGACCCCGGCCTCGGCCATCGCCGTCCAAGCGTGCTCGAGCTGTTTCGGGGAGAGGTCCAGTCCGACCGGCCGCGCGCCCAGCCCGGCGAGCGAGATCGACCACTGCGCCGCGCCGCAGCCGAGCTCGAGCACGTCCTTGCCGGCCACGTCTCCGAGCACATGCAGCTCCGCCTCCGGGATCTGCCACACGCCCCACGCGAGGCCCGCATTCTCAGCCAGCTGCTCGGCGTGACGCTTCTGGTAGGCGTCGCTCTCGCGCTCCCAGAAGGCGCGGTTCTTTTCGACGTGGTCGGGCAGGGAGCCCAGAGCTAGCTTTGCGACTCGACGACCGAGACCGTGCGGCCGCGGTGGCCAGTCTTGAATTCGACGACGCCGGGGCGTGTCGCGAAGATCGTGTGGTCGCGGCCGAGGCCGGTGCCGTCGCCCGGCCGGAAACGGGTGCCGCGCTGGCGCACGATGATCTCGCCACCGCCCACGCGCTGGCCGGCGAAGACCTTCACCCCGAGGTACTTGGGGTTCGAGTCGCGCCCGTTACGGCTTGATCCGAGTCCTTTCTTGTGCGCCATGGCTAGCTCTCTTTCTTAGCAGACGAAGAGCTGCTGCCCGTCGACGTCTTGCCACCCGCCGTGGGCTTCTTGGCCGCCGGTTTCCTGGCGGCCGGCTTCTTCGCCGCCGGCTTCTTCGCCGCGGGCTTCTTCGCCGGAGCCTTGGGCTTGGCGGGGGTCTTGGGCTTGGCGGGTGCCTTCGGCTTGGCCTCCGCCTTCGCCGCGGCCTCCGCCTTCGGCTTGGCCTGGGCCTCGGCCTCCGGCTCCTCCTTCTTTTCGGCCTGCTTGGTGGCGCCCGCCGCCGGCTTGCGGGTGAGCATGCGTACGTCGGTCACCTCGAGGCGGGTCAGCCCCTGGCGGTGACCGCCGCGGCGGCGGTAGCCCTTCTTGGCCTTGTACTTGAAGATCCGGACCTTGGGGCCTCGCAGATGCTCGGTGACGACGGCCTCGACCTTCACCTTCTCGAGCTGGCCCCCGTCGAGGACCACGTCCTTGTCGCCCTTGAACATCACGGCGCGCAGGTTGACCTTGCTGCCCTCGTCCGCGGGCAGCCTCTCGACGAGCAGGTTCGTGCCCTTTTCGGCGCGGTATTGCTTGCCGCCGGTCTCGACTATCGCGTAGCTGTTAGCCATGGTGATCTCGTGCGTGAAGCTAGTCGCCGTTCGACGGGTTCTGCGCCCCGGCGCGAGAACGGCGCCTGCCGCCCCTTCGGCCGCGGCGCCGTCTCGAAGACGAGGATTCTACGGGGTCGCCGTTCGACGAGCCGCCCTCCGCGTCATCGGCGCCGTTGCCCGTGTCGTCTTCCGCACCGCCGACCAGCGACGCGGTGGCCGCGGCCCTGCCCACGCTCTCGATCCGCACGAGGCGGCGATCGCCGACGAACCGGCCCCCGCCGGTCACGCTCACGATGTACGAGTCGACCCGCGCCACGGCATCGTCGACGTTGTACATGTGGGGCTCCTCGATTCGCACGAGGACCTCGTCCCCGACCTGGAACGGGAGCGCCCGCTCCTCGATCTCCGCCCGGGTCCCGCTCTCCACCACCTCGAAGGTGTCGAGCGACAGGGCGTCGCCACCCTCGAAGTGGAAGTGCTTGCCCGATGCCTCCTCGAGCTCGTGCAGCGGGCTGTCCTCGCGCAGCAGCTCGCCTGCGACCTTGGGGTTCACCCTGACCAGGAAGGCCTCCGGGTCGGGCCGCTCCTCGATCAGGTCGCGGAGGCGGCGCACGACGCTGATCGCGACCGTCTCCTCGGACTCCACCACGCCCTCGCCGTCACAGGTCGGGCACCGCTTGGTGAGGATCTCGCGAACGCCGTCGGTGACGTTCTGGCGGGTCATCTCCACCAGGCCCAGCGGCGAGACATCCATGACGTAGCTTTTGGTCTTGTCGGCATCGAGCGCCTTCCGCAGGGTCTTCAGGACCTGCTCGCGGTTGCGGGCCCGCGCCATGTCGATGAAGTCGATGACGATGATCCCGCCGATGTCCCGCAGGCGAAGCTGCCGCACCACCTCGTCGGCGGCCTCGACGTTGACCCGCGTGATCGTGTCCTCCAGGCGGCCCTTGCCGCGACCGGTGAAGCTCCCCGTGTTGATGTCGATGACGGTGAGCGCCTCGGCGTAATCGATCATCAGATAGCCCCCCGAGGGAAGGTCGACCCGGCGCGACAGCACCGATCGGTAGGCCTCCTCGACGCCCATCTTCTCGAACAGCGGCTGCTTGTCGGTGTAGAGCTCGACGTGCTCCACCAGCTCCGGCGCGGTGCGCTGGAAGAAGCTCGTGACTCGTTGATGCTGCTTCTCGTCGTCGATGATCGCGCCGTCGAACTCCTTGGCCAGCACGTCCCGGAGCACCCGGATCGAGAGGTCGGCCTCCTGGAAGACCAACGCCGGCGCCTTGACCTCCTTGGCCCGACGCTGGACAACCTCATCGAGCTTCTTGAGGTACTCGATATCGCGCTCGAAGTCCTCCTTGCGGGCGCCCTGCGCCGCGGTTCGTACGATCACGCCGCCCGGGCCCTTGTGGATCTTCTGCAGGAGCTTGCGCTGACGGTCGCGTTCGGCGTCCGTCAGGCGTCGGCTGGCGCCCACGCCGCCCCCGCTGGGCATGTAGACCAGGTAGCGGCCCGCGATCGACACCTGCATCGACAGGCGTGCGCCCTTGGTCTTGAGCGGGTCCTTGACGACCTGCACCAGGACCTCCTGCTTGGGCTTGAGCAGCTCGTCGATCCGCCGCCCGCGACCGCGCCCGCGGCGAGGAGCCGCCTCGCCGCCCGGGAGCACAATCTCGTCTACGTGCAGGAACCCGTTGCGATCGAGGCCGATGTCGACGAACGCCGCCTCCATGCCCGGAAGCACGTTGTCGACGACGCCCTTGTAGACGTTGCCGACGATCGACCTCTGTCCGCGGCGCTCGACGTAGAGCTCCGCAACCTTGAAGTCACTGCGCGCCCCGTCCTCGGCCGCGCGGTCCTTGCTGGGACGACCGCCCTTGTTGCTGCGATCGCCGCTTCTGGCGGTGCCCTTGCCTTCGAGCACCGCGACGCGGGTCTCGCCCGCGTCCACTGAAACCAATATTCGCTTCTTCAGTTAACTCACCTCAGAGTAGGTAGGACTCCGCGCCGTTCAGCGTCGGAGGTCCGCCCTGCTCTTGGAGGCGAGTCGCGCTTGCACATAGATGCTCTGTAGGAGTCCGATCGCCATGAAGGTCACGACGACCGAGGATCCCCCGAAGCTCATGAGAGGTAACGGGATACCGGTCACCGGCATGATTCCGATCGTCACGCCGACGTTCACGAACACCTGTGTCATGAACATCGCGGCGATCGAGCCGGCGATCACGCTCCCGTACAAGTTCTTCGAAAGAGTCATGATGCGCAGCGCCCGCCATATGAGCAGGGCGAAAAGGGATAAAACGAAGGCAGCACCGACGAAGCCGAAGCGTTCCCCAACGACGGAGAAGATGAAGTCGGTGGTGCGATCTGGCACGAAGCCGTGCTCCGTTTGCGTGGAGTCGGATCCGCGCCCTGTCTTGCCGCCGGACCCGATCGCGATCAGCGACTGATCGATCTGATACGTCGCGTTGCGCGGGTCCGAGCTGGGATTCAAAAACGATGTGAGCCGCTCCTGCTGGTAACCGTGCAGAACCGGGTGCCCGATCGCCGGAGCGATCACCAGCACCACGCTCACCGCGGCCGCCAGCAGGCCCCCCAGGAGCGCGAAATGCGTCCATCGCACCCCGACGAAGAACAGCGTCGCCAAGGTGATCACGATGTAGACGATTCCGGTTCCGAGGTCCGGCTGCATGATCACGATCAGCGCCGGCACGAAGCCCAACAGGAGGATTCGCGCCGTCCGCTGGCGCTCGCCTACGCGGCGCCCGCGGTCGATCGCGAACCCGGCCAGTGCCAGTATCAGCAGCACCTTGCCGAGCTCGGACGGCTGGAACGTGAAGAAGGGAAGCTCTATCCATCGTCGCGAGCCGCGTGTGGCCTGCCCCAAAAGGAGCACCGCGATGATGGTTGTCATCATCGCCGTATAGAGCCCGACACGCAGCTCTCTGAAACGAGAGTAGTCGACGCGCGCCAATCCGAGCATCAACGCAATGCCGATGACGCCGTAGATCGCCTGGCGGAGGACGTAGAAGTACGGGCTGTTCGGGATGTCGTGGCCGGTCGCCGCGTCCAGCGTGAAGAGGCTGAATCCGATCAGCCCGAGCGCCGCCAGGAGCAGCAGCGGGTCCATCGCGAGCAGCCCGCCGCGCTCGCGGGGGCGGCTCGCTTGGCGCTCCCCGCCCTCGAACGGCCTCGGATAGGCATCGGAGACCATCAGTAGGGGTTCCCGACGATTGCGGTCGAGGTCGAACTGATCGGGGCCGCCTTCGGCGGCTTGCCGCCGGCCTTCTTGGCCTCCGCCGGGTGCTCGTCGTAGTAGGCGGTGAGGATCTGCCTCGCGACGGGGGCCGCCGCCTGGACGCCGAACCCTCCCTGCTCGATCGTCGCTGCGACGACGATCTTCGGGTTCGGATAGGGCGCGAGGCACACGTACCAGGACTGGTCGGCCTGACCGGTGCGCTGGGCCGTTCCGGTCTTACCCGCCATCGGGATCGGGAAGTTCCCGAACACCGGATAGGAGGTCCCGTCCGACTCTTGGGCCGCATTGTGGATGCCGTCCATGATCGCCGACCGGTAACTCGGGTTGATGTCCAGATGACGGATCGGCGCGGGGTCGATCTCCTGCACGACGCTGCCGTTCGGGTCCTCGACGTCCTTGCCGACGTGGGGGCGGACGACGTCGCCACCGTTTCCGATCGCGGCGTACGCCACGGCCATCTGGAGCGGGTCGGCCTGCAGGTCGCCCTGCCCGACCGCGAGGTTGACGTTGTCGCCCATGCTCCACGGGCGGTCGGTCTGCCCCGCCTTGTAGAGCTGGTCGCGCCATTGAGGCGTCGGCAGGAGGCCGGCGACCTCGCCGGGAAGATCGATCCCGGTGGGATGGCCGATCCCCAGGTCGTAGGCCCACTTGTCCTGTGCGCTCGTGTTGCCGGTCTTGAAGAGGTCGGCGCCGACGTTGTAGAAGAAGACGTCCGAGGAGACCGTGAGCGCGTGCGAGAGCTGCAGCGCCCCGTAGGAGGCTCCTCCCGCATTCTGGAGCGTTACTCCCCCGCCCATGCTGAAGGACCCGCCGTCGACGATCGTCGTGCTGGGTGTGATCGTCCCGCTCTCCAACGCGGCGATGGAGGTAATCGGCTTGAACGTCGATCCCGTCGGATAGAGGCCCTGGATCGCGCGATTGGTCAGCGGCGCGTAGGTGGTCTGACTCGTGAGCTGCTTGTAGACCGAGGTCGGGATCACCGGCTGGGAGAACACGGACGGGTTGAAGGTCGGCGACGAGCCCAGTCCGAGGATCTGGCCGTTGTTGACGTTCATCGCGACGAAGGCGCCCGGGGTGCTGAAGGAGTTGATCGCCTGCTCGCCCGCCTGCTGCACGGGCCGATCGAGCGAGAGCACCAGGTTGTCGCCCGGCTTTGGCTGCACCTGATTGAGGATGTGCCCAGTCGGGTTGCCCGCCGCGTCGACCTGCACGCGGGTCATGCCGTTCGTGCCGCGCAGGACGTTGTCGTACGTGTTCTCGATCCCCGACTGGCCGACCTGATCGCCGGGCTGGAGGCCCTGGTAGCGGGCCTCGTTCAGCTGCTGCTTCGTGACCTCGCGGACGTAGCCGTAGATCTGGGCCGCGAGACTGCCGTCCGGGTAGTTCCGCACGTAGACCCGCTGGACCGTGACGCCCGGGTAGGAGTCCTGGTTCTCGCGGAGGTAGTAGACGAGGTCGTAGCTGACGTCGCGCTTGAGCGTGACCGGGTTCGAGGGCAGGTCCTTGGTCTGCTGGCGGATCTGCTTCTCGATCTGGTCCGTGTTCATGCCGATCACGTGGCTGAGCCGCGCGAACTCCTCGCGCTGCTTGTGGCGCTTCTGCGGGAGCTCCGTCGGCAGGACCTGGAGAGCGAGGGCGGTCCGGTTGTCAACCAGGACCTTGCCGTTGCGATCGAGGATCTCCCCGCGCGGCGCCTGCACCGTGATGTCGCGGACCTGGTTGTTCTGGGCCTGCTTCAGGTAGTGGTCGCTCGACAGCACCTGGAGGTACCAGAGCCGGAAGAAGATGATCGAGAACATCACCAGGGCGATCCCGGAGAGGACCGCGACACGCAGCGCGAACTGCGCTGGCAGGACGGGTCGCTCGCGTTCGTTGAACATCAGGAGACCCCCGTCGCCCTACGCACGCGTGCGCTCCGCCGGCGCGGAAGCCGCCGGCGTGGGCGCTTGGAGCCGGAGCGGATCGGTGACCCCATGCGCCGGCCGGCGACCACGTCGTCGACGATCGCGGGGCGCAGCGCGCGGCGGATAAGCGGATAGAGCGGGATCGCGAAGAGGAAGGCCAGGAGCCCCTGCACGAAGATCTCCCGCAGCACCAGCAGGCTCACCTGCGTGTCGATGCCGAGCATGAGCTGGAGTGCCGAGAAGGCGGCCGAAGCCGCGATGGTCAGCACCCCGATCATGATCGGCGGCATCAGCGTGTTCGCGATCTGCGTGCCCTCGCGGTAGCGGCCCGCCAGGTACCCGACGCTCAGCAGGGTCAGCGAGGAGATCCCGAGCGTCGCAAGGAGCACCGAGTCCAGGAGGAATCCGAGCACGAATCCCGAGACCGCGCCGACCATGGCGCCTCCCAGGAGGCCCAGGCTCACGGCGACGAGGGGAATGATGTTCGGCGTCGTTCCGAAGAGGGTCAGGTAGGAGAAGAACGACACCTGCAGCACGATCGCCACGATCATGATCAGCGCGATTCGCACCCCGATGCGCCACGTGACGATCATCCACCGACCCCAGGTCGGGACGGGCCCTGCGTCGCCACCTGCACGATGTCGAGGTTGCGCATGTCCGCGTAGGGGGTGAGCCGCACGTTCTGGTAGGTCTCCTGCTGGCCCACCGTCGTTTCCTGCACCTCGCCGATGGGGATGCCGGGCGGGAAGGCCGAGGAGATGGTCCCGTTGGTCCACCCGGCGGTCGCGACCATCTGGCCCTGGTGGATGGGCGCGCTCTTGTCGATGAAGTCGAGCAGCATCGTGCTCGGGTCCCCGGCCTCCGGCTCGGCGACGCCCTGCGGCCCGTTGGGGAGCACCCGGGCGGACACTGCGCTCTGGGTGTCCGTGATGAGCGTGACCTTGGAGGTGAAGTGGGTGACGTCGGTGACCCGGCCGATGAGCCCGTCGCCGTTGATCACCGGGTCGTTGACCGCCACGCCGTCACCAGAGCCGGCGTTGATGGTCACGGTCGAGTACCAGACGGTCGGCGAGGCGCCGACCACACGCGAGGTGACCATCTTGTAGTCCGCGAAGATTCCCTTGCGGTCCAGGCCGACCAGCTTCTTCAGCTGATCGTTCTCGCCCTGGGCGGATTGCAGCCTGGCGACCTGCGAGCGCAGCTTCTGGACATCGGTCTTCAGGCTCGAGTTCTCGCCGCGGGCGTTGAACGTCTCGGACACCCAGTTGACGAGGTCGCGGGCGGGCTTCAGCGCCCGGCTGGCGCCGTCCTCGAGCGGCGCGAACACCGACGCGACTCCCTGCTGCACCGAATGAAGGGGCCCGCTGTTGGACTGGGAGAAGGTCGCCGAGATCAGCACGAGTGCGACGACGATCAGGAGGACCAGGACCGCACGGCGCCTCCGGACTTGCTTGCGGTACACCGCCGTACCTCCGGCGCCTACCCGGTCGCGACCAGGCGACGGTGGGAGTTACGGCTCATCCGGTGGATGACCTCGAACTCCTCGAGCGAGCGGCCCGACCCCACGGCCACGCAGGTCAGCGGCGACTCCGTGACCTGGGCCGGCATCTGGCACTCATCGCGAAGGCGCTGGTCCATGCCCTGAAGCAGGGAGCCGCCGCCCGCGAGGATGATCCCGCGGTCCATGATGTCTCCGGCGAGCTCGGGGGGCGTGCGGTCCAGCGTGTCCTTCACGGCGGCGACGATCTGGTTGATCGGCTCCTCGAGGGCGCCGCGGACCTCGGACGAGGTCAGCATGATCGTCTTCGGCAGCCCGGTGACCATGTCGCGGCCGCGAATCTCGCTGGTGACCTCCTCGGGGAGGGTGGTGGCCGAGCCGATCTCGAGCTTGACCTCCTCGGCCGTCTGCTGCCCGATCAAAAGCTTGTGCTCGTGCTTGCAGTAGTTGACGATCGCCTCGTCCTGCTCGTCGCCGCCGACGCGGATCGACTCCGAGACGACGATCCCGCCCAGGGAGATGACGGCGACCTCGCTGGTCCCGCCGCCGATGTCCAGGACCATGCTCCCCGTGGGTTCGGCGACAGGGAGCCCAGCGCCGATCGCCGCGGCCATGGGCTCCTCGATGAGGTAGGCCTGGCGGGCGCCGGCCGAGAGACAGGCCTCCTCGACCGCGCGCTTCTCGACTCCGGTGACGCCGGACGGGACGCAGACGACGACGCGGGGATGGGCGAAGCGGTTCTGGTGGACCCGCTGTATGAAGTGCCGCAGCATCTCCTCCGTGACGTCGAAATCGGCGATCACACCATCCTTGAGCGGCCGGATGGCACGGATCGTTCCCGGGGTCCGGCCCAGCATCCGCTTGGCATCGACGCCGACCGCGTGGACCTCGCCGCTGCGGGCGTCCACGGCCACCACGGAGGGCTCTGAGAGCACGATCCCACGACCTCGTACGTAGACGAGCGTGTTCGCGGTCCCGAGGTCCACCGCCATGTCGCGGCCGCCAAAGCCAGTCAGGTTGCGGAAGAAGCCCATTGTCGGGTGATCAGTGAAGCCTTATGGGAGCGGACGGGTCTGCCTGGCGCGCGCGGGCGGTCGTCGCATCCATGCGGCGCCATGCTCCTCCGTCCCAGGCGTATCGAGTGGAGCAGTGACAGCGGCCGCACCGCGCGCCGAGTGTAGCGAACACCGGAGCAGCCTCAACGCAAGAATGAGGCCCGTTTTCGAACCTCGACGTAGACCTGAGGGTTAGGCCAAAACAGGTCTAATAGCGGGAATCTCCTGCTGTGGCGAGCAAGTGGGGGACCAGCTCGACAAGCAGCGCTACTGGGAGACCGATGACATTTGAGAGGTCTCCTTCAACCCGCTCGACCAGCGTCGACCCGAGCCCCTGCACGGCGTACGCGCCGGCCCGGTCCCGCCACTCCCCCGAGGCGAGGTAGGCGGCGAGGAGCTCCGGGGGGACATCGCGGAAGGTCACCAGAGACCGGGCGACGCCCGAGCGCTCGGCGACTTCGTCGCCGGGCACCGAGGGAGGCGAGCCCTGGCCGAGACTGTGGTTTGTTTCCTCTGAGGAGACAAAGTCCAGTTTCGATGAACCGCTGGCCATCACCACCACGCCGCTGAGGACCTCGTGGGTGCGGCCGGAGAGCGCTTCGAGTCGTTCCCGGGCCTGGTCTTCGTCCTCCGCCTTGCCGAGGAGCCGGCCGTCCAAGACGACCTCCGTGTCGACCCCGAGGACGGCACCCCTCTCTCCACCTGCCATCTCCATCCCAACGCGAGCCTTGCGGCGCGCGTTCTCCACCACCGCCTCCTCGGGCTTGCCCTCGGTCAGCTCCTCGACCTCCGGCACAACCACCTCGAAGGGGACGCCGAGCGCGCCCAGGATCTCGCGCCGTCGCGGCGACGCCGAGGCGAGGATCAGAGGTCGGGGAACCAGAGCTCGATCTCGCGCTGGGCCGACTCGTCCGAGTCGGAGCCGTGGACGAGATTGAACGTGACCTCGACGGCGTAGTCGCCGCGGATCGATCCGGGAGCGGCCTCGAGCGGGTTCGTCGCGCCGATGAGCTGGCGGGCGGCCGTGGTCGCGTCCACGCCCTCGAGCACGGCGGCCACCAAGGGTCCGCCGGTGATGAACCCGATCAGCTCACCGAAGAAGGGCTTGTCAGTGTGCTCCTCGTAGTGGCGCCCGGCGAACTCCTCGTCGATGGTGAGCTGTCGCAGGGCGACCAGCCGGAGGCCCTTGCGCTCGAAGCGGGCCAGCACCTCGCCGGTTAGGCCGCGCTCAAACGCGTCGGGCTTGACGAGGATCAGGGTTCTGGACGACTCGGGCACGGGCGCGGGAATCTATCGGCGCGAGGTCTCGTGCGTCCCGCGCCTACGACGCCGTCGCCGGGCGCTCGCGCCCGTCGGAGGAGCCCTCACGCCCTCCCCCGGAGGGCGGCTTGCTCCGCGATGACGAGGGCTTGCGCTGCTTCGTCGCCGGCGCAGAGGCCGGCGACTCGCCCGACCGCGTGGAGCGGGTCGGCCGCGGGCGGGTCTGGGTTTGTGAGCCGGCCTGGCTGCGCGCGGTGGCGGGCCGGGTGGCCGCCGGGCGCTTGGTGCGCGGCGCAGGCCTTGAGGGCGCGCGCTCCTCGCGTGGCCGCTCCTCGCGCGAGACGCGAGCGGGCGGCTCGGGGGCCCGGCGCTGCGGCATCTCGCAGTACGGGCAGACGACCCAGCGCGGGTCGATCGGCTTCTCGCAGTTCTCGCACGGGTCCTTGACCCTCGCGCGGCAGTTCGGGCAGCGGAGGTAGCTGCGCTCGATCGGATACGCGCAATTCGGGCAGGACTGCTCTTCGAGCTGCTTCACGCGCAGCTCGGAGGACCGGATCTCCAGCTCGCGCTCCCGGGCATCCTCGAGGAACTCCGGCGGGCGCAGGATCGAGTAGACGATCGTGCCCACGTAGGGGAACAGCGAGGCCCCGGTGGCGCAAGCGACCAGGACCGGGTCCTTGATGCGGCGGCGTGCGTCGAGGAAGGTCCAGGCGATCAGCGCGATCCATACGACCACCAGGAACAGCACGACGAGACTGACGAACAGGTTCAAACCGCTGTTCGTGATGCCGAAGAGCGCTACTACGGGCATGGCTGGAGGCGCATGGGAAGGGGAGCTGAGTCTACTTCGTTAATTACGGCTAAATCCCTGGTGGCGGTCCGTGGACGGGTGGGCTGGCTCCTAGAGGAACAGCCGCCCAAAAAGGTACCCCAGGCCGAAGAACACGAGGATCACGATCGCCACAACCGCGGCGACCAAGCCCATCATCTGTAGGAGCTCTGAGCGTGCCTCTCGATCCATGGCGCCTATCGCGGTCGCGGCCCGGCGGCCACCTCGACCCTCTAGGACCGCGCCTGGAAAGCGTACCGGAGGAGGTAGTGCGAACCGCTGACGAGAGCCGCACCCGAGCGGGCGCGGGCCTCGGCGACGGCCCGGGCCACGGCCGCCGCCGGGTCGGGGACGATCTCCGTCGCGATGCCGGCATCCGCGGCCGCCTCCGCGAGCTGTGGGGCGTCGACGGATCGCGCAGCGGGCCGGCCGGCATGGGCGAGGAGGTCCTCAGGGAGCTCCGTGCACACCGCCAGCTCGACCCGCGGCGCGAGCGCGGCGAGCACCCCGGCGGCGTCCTTGTCGGCGAGCAGAGCGAGACAGGCGACGACCGGCGCCCCGTCGACGGCCTCTGGAAGCGCCTCGGCCAGCGCGGCAGCGCCGGGCGGATTGTGTGCCGCGTCGAGCACCATCGGGGGGTCGCCGGCGAGGACCTCCATCCTCCCGGGAAGCTCCAGGCCGGCCGCGACGGCGTGGACGCGGTCGGAGTCGAGCGGGCCGATGACCGTGGCCGCCGCGGCGCTCGCAACGGTGAAGTTGCGCCGGGCATAGGCACCCGGGACCGCCAGGTCCGCGACAACCGGGTCGTGGTCCGCGGCGGTGACCAGCGTCGCGCTTCGCTCGCGGGCGGTCTCCTCGGCGAGGAAGCGAACGGCGGGTGAGAGCTCGCCGACCACCAGCGTCGAGTGGTCACGCAGCACCGCCAGCTTCTCGGCGGCGATCTGCTCCTCGGTGTCGCCGAGCCACTCCGTGTGCTCGAGCCCGACCGAGGTGAGGACGGTCGCCTGCGAGGGCAGGACGTTGGTCGCGTCCAGGCGACCGCCCAGGCCGGCCTCGATCACGCCGAACTCCACCCCGGACCGAGCCAGTGCGACGAAGGCGGCGGCCGTCGCCGCCTCGAACTGCGTCACCGACTCCCCGTCTTCCAGCGAGCGGTTCACGACCTCGATCGACTGCGCCGTGCGCTCCACGGCGGCGCCGAACTCCTCGCCGCCGATCTCCGCGCCTCCCACCCTGACGCGCTCGGACCAGCGCTCCGTGTGCGGGGAGAGGTAGACCCCTGCCGTGTGCCCGTGCGTCTCGAGCAGGGCGGCGGTCATCTCGGTCACGGACGACTTCCCGTTCGTCCCCACGACGTGGATCGACGCGAAGCGATGCTGGGGCATGCCGAGCACCGTGACCAGCCGGCGGATCCGGTCGAGCCCGAACCGCCAGCCAAGGGGCTCGAGCGAGAGCAGGTAGCGCTCCGCCTCTTCGTAGGTCCAGGTCAGGAAAGCTCTTCCAGCTCCGCCTGATAGCGAGCGAGCTTTGCCCGCTCCGCCTCGACCACGTCCGCCGGCGCCTTGTCCACGAACCGCGCGTTGGCGAGCTTCCCCTCCGCGCGGGCCACCTCCGACTGCAGAGTGTCGCGGCGCTCGGCGATGCGATGGCGCACCTGCTCGGCGTCGACGTCCTCCGACGCGAGGATCTCCACCGACCCGAACGTGGCCAGCGCAGCGCCCTCAGAGCCGTCGAAGGAGAGCCGTGCGAGGCGCCCCACGAGCTCATGCGGGGGCGGCGCGCCGCCGCCCGAGACGCGCGCGGGCAGCACGCTGGCCGCGGCAACCCCGACGAGGTCGCGCCAGCGGCGGACATGGCGCGTGAGGTCGATCCAGGCCTGCACCTCTCGCTCAGCCTGCTCGTCGACGAGCTCCGGGTCCGCCTCGGGGTAGGAATGGACGACGAGCATCTCCGCCGCGTCATCGCCGAGCTCGCCGCGGAGGTAGGAGTAGATCTCCTCGGTCACGAAGGGCATCACCGGGTGAAGCAGCGCCAGCGTCTGCTCGAGCACCCAGAGCAGCGTCGCGGCCGCATCCGGGTCGCCGTCGTACAGCCGCGGCTTGACGATCTCGAGATACCAGTCGCAGAGCTCCGACCAGAAGTAGTCGTACAGGTCGAGCGCGGCATGCGCGAAGTCATAGGAGTCGATGCTGGCCGTCGCAGCCTCGACCGCCCGCTGGAGCCGCGAGACGATCCAACGATCCTCGACGCACAAATGCCCGCCAGGAGCAAGCTCCTGTCGGGGTTCCTGCTGGGATGCACCCCCGGGCGAAGCATTCAGCAGCACCAGCCGGGATGCGTTCCATAGCTTGTTCGTCAGGTCCTGCCCCTGCTGAATGCGCTCGGCGCTGTACCGGACGTCTTGCGTCGAGGACATCGCGAGCAGGCCGAACCGGACTCCGTCGGCGCCGTGGGTGTCGATCTCGTCCAGCGGGTCGATGCCGGTACCTAGGCTCTTCGACATCCGGCGGCCATCAGGGGCCTGGATCACCGGGTGGACGTAGACGTCGTGGAAGGGGATGTCGCCCGCGAACTCGATTCCCATCATCACCATGCGGGCGACCCAGAGGAAGATGATCTCGCGAGCCGTGGTCAGGAAGCTCGTCGGGTAGAAGGCCTTGAGCTCCGGCGTCTTCTCGGGCCAGCCAAGCACAGCGAACGGCCACAGCGCGGAGCTGAACCACGTGTCGAGGACGTCCTGCTCCTGGCGGAGCTCGCCGTCGCAGGCGCCGCACCGCTCGGGCGCTGTCTCCGCGACATAGGTCTCCCCGCACGCGTCGCAGTACCAAACCGGGATGCGATGGCCCCACCAGAGCTGGCGCGAGATGCACCAGGGACGGATGTTCCGCATCCAGTCCAGGTACACCCGCTTGTAGTTCTCGGGAACGATCCGCACCTCGTCGCGCTCCACCACCTCGATTGCCGGGCGGGCCAGGTCGTCCATCCGCATGAACCACTGGAGGCTGATCAGGGGCTCTATCCGCTCGCCCGACCGCTCGGAGAACGGCACGGAGTGCGCGTAGGGCTCCTCGGATCGAAGACGGCCTTCGGCCTGCAGCGCCTCGACCACCGCCCGGTTCGCCGCCGAAACCGTGAGGCCCTCGAACCGTTCCCCCGCTTCGGCCGTCATGCGACCGTCCTCGCCGATGACCACGATCTCCTCGAGCTCGTGGGCCCGCCCGATGTCGAAGTCGTTGGGGTCGTGGCCGGGTGTGATCTTGAGCGCGCCGGTCCCGAACTCCGGATCGACGTAGTCGTCGGCGATCACGGGAAGGCGGCGCCCGACCAGCGGCAGGATGCAGTGCTCGCCGACCAGGTCCCGATATCGGTCGTCGCCGGGGTTGACTGCGACCGCGGTGTCGGCGAGCATCGTCTCCGGACGAACGGTCGCCACCGTGAGGACGCGCTCCGAGCCCTCGACCGGGTAGTCGATCTGGTACAGCGTGTCCTGGACCTCGCGGTTCACCACCTCGAGGTCGGAGATCGCCGATCGCGACCCGGGATCCCAGTTGACCATGTAGTTGTCGCGATAGATCAGGCCCTTGTCGTAGAGCGCGACGAAGACCTTGTAGACGGCGCGGACGTAAGCGTCGTCGAGCGTGAAGCGCTCGCGCTCGTAGTCGCACGAGGCCCCGAGCCGCTTGTATTGCTCGACGATCTGCGAGCCGTAGCGCTCGCGCCATTGCCAAACGCGCTCCACGAAGGCCTCGCGACCTATGTCCTGGCGTGAGACGCCCTCCTCGCGCAGCTCCTTCTCGACCACCGATTGCGTCGCGATACCGGCATGATCGAGTCCCAAAGCCCAGAGCGCGTTCCGCCCGCGCATCCGGTTCAGCCGTGTCAGCACGTCCTGGATCGACCCGTTCAGCGCGTGGCCCATGTGGAGCGCGCCGGTCACGTTGGGCGGCGGGATCGCGATCGAGAAGTTCTCGTCCGGGCTCCCCTCCGCGTCCGGGTGGAAGTAGCCGCCGCCGAGCCAGCGCTCCAGAATCCGCCCCTCGACCTCAGAGGGGTCGTAACGCGTGGTGTCCTCGAGCCGCTTCCGGCGCTCGTCTTCCATGACGCGCGAGTTTAATTGCGGCCCCTCGCCCGCCCGACTACGATGGCTCGGAGTGATCACGGAGGATCGTATGAAGCGGATCCTGCTCTGCCTGTGCGTGGCCTGCCTGGCGGCCGCCATCGCCGCCCCGACCGCGAGCGCCCTCTTCGAGCTCGACTACAACGGCCGCCTCAAGCACCGGCTCGACTCGTACACCGGCTTCAACCTGAAGAAGTCATCCGGGACCCGCAAGGTGACGTTCTTCACCAGTCGCGGGCTTCCATACAAGTGCGATACAGGCTCGTCCGGCAAGACGGGCTTCATCACGCTCCATGACTCCTTCCCGGTGGTGCGGGGTGAGTTCGACGGCAAGTCCCACGTCTTCACGCCTCAGGGCGACCCGGTGGCGCATGTGGACGGGAGGATCGCCAACGGTTCCGCCCACGGAACGCTGCGGATCTCCGGCAAGCTCGATCCTCAGGATGCCTCGGCGTCGTGCAAGACGGGCAGCCGAAGCTGGCTCGCCGAGCGAGCCGCGGCACCGGCGCCCTAGGCCGACTCCTCCTCTAGCTCCTCGAGCTCGTCGCCCGGCTCCTCCGGGGCGGCCTCGGTCACGAGCGTCGGCTTGATCCCGCGCTGGATGGTGTCCTTGGTGACCACGCACTTGCGCACGTCGCGGCGCGACGGCAGCTCGAACTGGACGTCGAGGAGCGTCTCCTCGAGGATCGAGCGCAGCCCCCGGGCACCGACCTCGCGCTCGAGCGCCTTGTCGGCGATGGAGCCGAGCGAGTCCTCGGCGAAGACCAGCTCGATGTCGTCGAACTGGAAGAACCGCTCGAACTGGCGCGTGAGCGCGTTGCGCGGTTCCGTGAGGATGGTGATGAGGTCGTCGCGGCTGAGCTGGTGGATGGCCGCCACGACCGGCAGCCGGCCGATGAACTCGGGGATCAGCCCGTACTCCATGAGGTCCTCGGGGAGGACCTGCTCGAACAGCTCGCCGGTGTCACGCTGGTCGCGGGTCAGGACCTCCGCGCCGAAGCCGACGCCGTGGTGACCGGTGCGACGCTCGATCACCTTGTCGAGCTGAGCGAAGGAGCCGCCGCAGATGAACAGCACGTTCGTCGTGTCGATGGTCAGGAACTCCTGGTGGGGATGCTTGCGCCCGCCCTGCGGGGGCACCGAAGCCGTGGTGCCCTCGAGGATCTTCAGGAGCGCCTGCTGCACGCCCTCGCCGGAGACATCGCGCGTGATCGACGGGTTGTCGGCCTTGCGGGCGATCTTGTCGACCTCGTCGATGTAGATGATCCCCGTCTCGGCCTTCTTCACGTCGAAGTCGGCCGCCTGGATCAACTTCAGGAGGATGTTCTCGACGTCCTCGCCGACGTAGCCCGCCTCGGTCAGCGCCGTGGCGTCGGCGATCGCGAACGGCACGTTCAGGATCCGGGCCAGCGTCTGCGCCAGGAGCGTCTTGCCGCAGCCGGTGGGACCGAGCAGGAGGATGTTGGACTTCTGGAGCTCGACCTCCTCGTCGTCCGACTGGGCCATCTGGACGCGCTTGTAGTGGTTGTAGACGGCCACCGACAGCGCGCGCTTCGCGGTCTCCTGCCCGACGACGTACTCGTTCAGGACCGAGTGGATCTCCTTCGGCTTGGGGAGGCTCTCGAGCTCGAAGGTCGGGGGCGCGGCGAGCTCCTCGTCGATGATCTCGTTGCAGAGATCGATGCACTCGTCGCAGATGTAGACGCCAGGCCCGGCGATGAGCTTCTTGACCTGACGCTGAGACTTTCCGCAGAAGCTGCAGAGAAGCTGCTCGTTCGACTCGGTTGGGCGTGCCAAGCGCTCTCCCCTTTCGATGATGCGGCCCGCCGCGTCGACTCAGATTACGACACGCGGGCCTTGGGCAGACCCCCCTTGTTACTCGGCGGAGGCGGCCGTCCCTTCAAGCGCCCGACGACTTGCAGCGCGTGGGGTCGCTCAGCACGACCCGAGTGGGTTGCCGCTCGTTGATCCGAAGGTGTTGCCCGAGCCGCAGTTCCCCGAGCCGTCGTTCTCGAGATCGGTCGGGTTGGAGTTGACCGTGTTGTCGAAGAGGCGGTTGTTGTCGGAGTTCGGGTCGATGTTGATCCCGAAGTCGCCGTTGTTGCGAATCGTGTTGTTGCGCATCCGGACCTTGTCGCTGTTGTGGAGGAAGATGCCGCTGCGGTTGCCCTCCACCCCGTTCCCGATGTTGTGGTGGATGCTGTTGTTCGAGACGACCACGATGCCGTCGAACCCGGAGTCCTCGACGATCACGCCCTGGTGGTTCAGGTAGCTGGCGTTGTTGATCACCTGCAGCTGGCCGCTACCGGTGTCGACGATGCCGCCGATGTAGATCCCCGCGTCGGAGAAGCCGCCGGTGATCTGGTTGTTGCTCACCTCGACTTGGCCGCTGTTGAAGACGTTGATCCCGTACTCGGCCCCGTCGGAGACGCCCCCGCAGGTGTCGTGGATGACGAGGTCGTGGAGCTTCCCTGTGGCGACTCCCCGGGTATCGACCTCGGACGGGAAGGGCCCCTGGTCGGGGTTCTCGGCTGCCCCGACGATCTTCAGGTGGTCGAGCGTGGCACCGCCACTGGAGATCTGGATGGTCGCCCGGCTCTTGCAGCGGGCGTCGATCAGCGGCCGGCCCCCGACGCCGCGGAGGGTCACGCGCTTGTCGATGGTGAACGCCTCGCGGTAGGTGCCGTTGTGGATCCGGAGCAGGTCGCCGTTGTGCGCCTTGGCGAGCGCCTTGTTGATCGCGTTCGGCCCCGGAGTGACCTCGATCGTCGCCCCGAGGGCGCCCGGGGCGAGCACGAGCGCCATCAGCGCCGCGACGGCTCCGATCAGCCCCGCCAGCACGCCCCCGCGTGGTCCGCCTTCCCTGATCACCACGCTCGCGAGGCTACACCACGACGCCGTCCGGTCAAGGGACCCGGCACTTGACCCGATGCCACCGGCGACCTATGCTCGGACGGTGCGGAGGCCTGGACGCATCGCGAGCCTGAACCGAGCGGCGATTCTGATCGTGGCGGTCATGGTGCTGGCGATTCCCGCGACGGCGTTCGCCACCGCGTTCTTCAAGGGACCGGTCAACGGCGGCGCCAACAACGCGGGGGTTGAGTTCAGGGCCAAGTTCAAGCACCAGGAACCTCGCAAGGTCCTCGAGTTCCGGTGGTTCAACGTCCCCGTACCCCCGAACTGCGCCGACTCGTTCGAGGGGACCCACTTCGAGATGCGGGTCAACGATCGTCACAAGTTCCACGGCAAGTACTCGGTGCCCAACACCAACCACGTGGTGACGGTTCACGGGAAGTTCAAGCACCACAATGACAAGGCCGCGGGGACCATCGAGATCAAGGGCTCGTTCGCCGGTGGGTGCAGCGGCGGCACCGGGGCGCTGCCCTGGACCGCCAAGCGGGCAGGAACCTAGGTCGTACCACCCGTCTCGTGTCGATCGAGCCCTAGTGGTGCTCGATGACGCGGTCGACGATCTTGTAGTCGACCGCCTCCGCGGCACTCATGAAGTAGTCGCGCTCGGTGTCCTTGGCGACCTTCTCGAGCGGCTGCCCGGTGTGCTTGGCGATGATCTCGTCCAGGCGCTGCCGGATGTCGATGATCTCCCGGGCGTGGATCTCGATGTCCGTCGCCTGGCCCTGGAACCCGCCGGTGACCTGGTGGATCAGGATCTTCGAGTTCGGGGTGGCCATCCGCTTGCCCTGGGCACCGCCCGCGAGGAGCAGGGCGCCCATCGACATCGCGACTCCGACGCAGATGGTCTGCACATCGGGCTTTATGTACTGCATCGTGTCGTAGATCGCGAGGCCGGCATAGACGGAGCCGCCCGGGGAGTTGACGTAGATCGAAATGTCCTTGTCCGGGTCCTCGGACTCCAGGTGGATCAGCTGAGCCACCACGAGGTTCGCGATGTCCTCGGTGACTGGCGTGCCCAGGAAGATGATCCGCTCATTGAGCAGACGGGAATAGATGTCGAACGCGCGCTCGCCGCGCGACGTCTGCTCGACGACCATTGGGACGAGGGGGCTCACGGGCGATGAGTCTATAAAAGCCGCTCCCGGGTTCCGCTCGGGCATCCGCGGGGAACGGTTGTCAGTTGACAGACAATCGGGCCCTGGCTACGTTCCGCCGACCGTGCGGCGCGCAAGGAACCGGATGCCAGGCGGCGGCGTCGCGCTGCTTCTCGTCACGCTCGCCGCGCTCCTGGGGGCCGCGCCCGCCCTGGGGTCGAGCGACCGCGTTCGCGCCGGCTTCTACGGGGTCAACTTCCAGGGCATCGCGAAGCTGGGCGCCGCTGCCCAGAACGTCCAGCTCGCGAGCATCGCGTCGCTCGGCATCGACCAGGTGCGCTTCAACGTCTCCTGGGCGGCGGTCGAGCCGCTCGCGCCCAAGAACGGCGTCCACGCCTACCGCTGGGGGGCGCTCGACCAGCAGATCACCGCAATGGCCGCCCACGGCATCCGGGCGCAGCCGACGCTCACCCAGACGCCCGACTGGGACGCCGTGCAGGGCCGATGGGTGGACCTGCAGTGCGCGAAGGCGTCCAGCCGGTCCCCTATGAACGTCGAGCCGTACGCGGCGTTCGTGAAGGCGTTCGCGAGCCGCTATGGGCGCAACGGAACCTTCTGGGCCGCGAATCCCGGCCTGCCCTACGTCCCGATCCTGCGCTATGGGATCTGGAACGAGCCCAATCTCAAGGGCGGCTGGTGCCCGCGCCCGCAGCCGTGGCTCTACGCGGACATGTTCGTGTCCGCCTCCAAGGCGATCAAGGGCGTCGACCCGGGCGCTCTCGTCTACACGGGCGGCGTGGCACCACCCTCGGCGAAGAACACGAAGAACCACAAGCAGTACCTCGGCGTCGCCGACTTCTTCGGCAAGGTGACCGCGCGGCAGCCGAACTTGAACAGCTTCGTCGACGGCGCCGCGGTGCACGTCTATCCGTCGCTGGACGGCGGCAAGCAGCTCGAGAAGCTCGCGTGGTTCCGCTCACAACTCCAGGACGGGCGCATCGCCACCCGCATCCCGATGATCGTCAACGAGATCGGCTGGGCGACCCACGTGGGCAAGACCCCGATCACCGAGGACGAGCGGGCGGCGGCCTACGGGAAGATGACGATCAACTTCGCCCGCACCAACTGCAACGTCGGCGCGGTCCTCCCCCACACCTGGATCAGCCCGCAGCAGAGCGCCAAGAACCCGGAGGACTGGTACGGAATCGCGGACCCGAGCACGGGCGCGCCGTACGCCTCGGCGATGCGCTACTCGTACGGCCTCCAGCTGATGGAGGGGGAGCTTTCGATCGAGCCGCCCATGCAGACGCTCATGGCCTGCCCGAACATGCCGCTTCCGGATTCGGACAACGACGGGTTCCCGGACCAGAACGACTACTACCCGTTCGACCCCACTCGCGCTAGAATAAGTAGTCATGATGGCACGCAAAGCGATCGGCATCATCCGCGTCTCCGAGACCAAGGGCCGTGAGGGCGCGAGCTTCGCCTCCCCGACCGAGCAGGGCGAGCGGATCGAGGGCGAGTGCAAGCGCAAGGACCTGAAGCTGATCAAGACGATCCCGGAGATGGACGTGTCGGGTGGGACGCCCCTGGAGCGCCGCGAGGGCCTGCGCCAGGCCGTGGAGGCCATCGAGGCCGGGGAGGCGCAGGTGATCGTCGCCGCCTACTTCGACCGTCTTGTGCGATCCCTCCGGGTTCAGGACGAGCTCGTCTCCCGCGTCGAAGCCGCCGGCGGCCAGGTGCTGGCCGTCGACGTAGGGCAAGTCACCAACGGCTCGGCGGGCCAGTGGCTCTCTGGAACGATGCTCGGCGCCGTGTCGGAGTATCAACGCCGCACAACCGCCGAGCGGACTCGGGGCGCCCAGGAGGCGGCCGTCGAGCGCGGGGTCGCCCCGTGGCCGCACATCCCGCCCGGTTACCTGCGTGGGAATGACGGCGTGCTGGTCCCCGACCCGGCGACCAAGGCAGCGGTGGTCAAGGCGTTCAAGATGCGCGCGGCGGGCGCCACCATCACGGCGATCCGTGAGCACCTACGGGCGCACGGGATCGAGCGCAGCTATCACTCGGTCGGAGCGATGCTCGCCTCCCGCGTCTACCTCGGGGAGATCCACTTCGGCGACATCGAGCCGAACCTGACCGCTCACGATGAGATCGTGGACCGCGATCTCTGGAAGGTCGTCCAGCAAGCGCGGGTGCCTCGCGGTCGCCAGCCAAAGTCGGATCGCCTCCTCGCCCGCCTCGGGGTGCTCCGCTGCGCCTCGTGCGGGTCGCGGATGATCGTCGGCTCCGCGCACAGTGGGAAGCATCCGCAATATCGCTGCCCACCGAACAACGACTGCAAGCGGCGGGTCTCGATCGCTGCCGAGCTGGTCGAGGGCATCGTCACGGAGTACGTGAAGGCGCAGATCGCGGACGTTGAGGGCCGCGCGTCAGCCGAAGCGCTCGCAGTGAATGCGATCGCTGACCGCGACGCGGCTCAGGCGAAGCTCGACGCGGCGATCGCCACGCTTGCCGAGGTCATGGACGAGCCGGTCTCGATCGAGACGATCGGCAAGCTGCGCGCGGCGCGGGACGCGGCGCAGGAGGAGGTCGATCGGCTAGGCGGCGAGGCCGCCGTCGAACGGGTGCGCGGTGCCGGCGACTGGGATCGACTGACGCTCTCCGAGAAGCGCGACCTGATCCGGATCCACGCTCCCCGCGTTGATGTGGCACCCGGACGGGGCGCCGACCGCGTCACGATCGAGCCGCTCGGCGAGTAGGCGGGCGGCCGCCCGGTCGAGGACGCGCTGGGTCGCGGCGCGGACGTGTGGCGCCATGTCGCTCATACGACCGCGATCAGCGGCGTGGGGTTTGGCTTCGACTCCTCATCGACGATCACCGAGGTGGCCATCGCCAACGCGATCACGGCGTCGATCTTCTGACCTTCCTTGCCCCTCGGCTTCGCGAAGCGCCACTTCGGGCCGACCCACTTCGCCGACGCGCCGAGAACGTGCCGGGTGAGCTCCTCGTGGTCGGGGTGGCGGATCCTGTGCGCGGCGATCGCCTCCGCCAGCCGTTGCGATGCAGCGCACATTGGTCCGGCTTTCTGGGAGTGGACGAACACGCCTGAGGTCGGGATCTCGCGCTCAAGCCGCTGGGCAAGCTGCTCGCCGCCGGCCTCGGGGTCGAGAATGAAGGTGCAGCCGGGCCACCGCTCGGCGAACTGCTGACAGGCCGCGAACACGTCCTCGGCGTCGAGGGACTCGCCACCTCCCGGCGGGATGAGGATGGTCGGGGCGTGGACACGGATCGGCCCCTCGGGGTCGCGCCAGATCGGCACGATCGCGGTGCAGTCATGGCGCCAGCCGAGGTCGATCCCGACCCGCACCCCGTCGGCATCGGCCGGGATCTCGGTCCCTGGATCCGCGCAGGCAATCCAGTCCTTGCCGCTGATCGCGGAGAGCTCGCCCGCGACCCACAGGCCGCAGGTGAACCGCTGCCATTGCCACGGCTGCATCGACGGCGACTCCTTGCGGGCCCGTAGCTCTGCCTCGTCGAGCCAACTCGCCGGGTTCGCCATCTTCACGAGCGCGAGGTCGTCGGTGTCATCGCCGGCACCCAGGGACCATTCGTGGAAGGCGAAGCCATCGGCGCGCCCGATCTTGTGCTTGGGGTTGTCGCCCGCCGGCCCGAAGCCGGGGATGCCGTGGGCGCGGATCCGGATCCTGCCCAATGCCGAGTCCTCATCGTCGCCGGCCGTCGAGAACGCGATCAGTCGCCCGTCGCGGGGTCCGAGCCCGTCGCGCAGGAGGCCAAAGTTCTCCTCGGACTTGTGGCGAGCGAGCTCGTCGACCAGCGCCAACGTCCCACCCCAGCCATCGAGTGTGTCCGCGTCGGCCGCGAGGACGGCGACCTTGCCATCGGTGCGATCGCAGTGGACAACTCGCTGGGTGGTCCGAAGCTGCCTCCGCAGCTCACCCGCGCGCTTAATGTAACCGGTGAGCTGTTGCAGGAGCTTGCCGGCCTGGTCGCGCGATGCGGCGAGGATCGCGACGTCGGCGAATGGGGTCGTGACCACATGCCACAGCGCCAGCGCCGCGAAGAGCGAGGTTTTGCCGTTCTTCTTCGACAGGATCACGACCAGCTCGCGGGCACCGCCGAAGTAGTCGGCGAGGATCTCGCGCTGGAAGCCCTCGATCACCAGCGGGCGCCCCTGCTCGTCGGTGAGGAAGCGCTCGGCGAAGGCGCAGAAGCGGTCGAGGTCAGATTCCACGGGAATACCTCGTGGAGCTCCGTAGTTCTCCGGAGCAGATCGCCGCCCGTCGTACGTCACTACCATCCCTCGCGATGCCAAACGTGGGACCACTTGAGCTGGTCGTCGTCCTCATCATCGCCCTGGTCATCTTCGGGCCGAAGCGCCTGCCGGAGCTGGGGCGCTCGATGGGCAAGGGGATCCGCGAGTTCAAGGGATCCATCTCCGGCGAGGGAGACGACGACGACGAAGAAGAAGAGTCGTCGAAGCCGGCCGCGATTGAGAGCGGCCAGGATGCCGATGAGCCCGTTGAGGGCGAGGTCGTCACCAAGCAGAAGTCCTGAGCGGCTGACCTAGCCACGTAGGAACTCCTCAAGCTCGCTCGTCGGCTGCTCGCCCCGAAGCGCCCTCTCCAGCGCGATCGCGGCGGTCGTGCGACCGTCGCGCGCCAGCCGGCTCAGGATCGTCATCGCCTCGGTGTGGGTGGCGACCTCGGCGCCCTTCGGAGGCTCGTGGAGGAGCCGGCGCAGGTAGACGGCGCGCTCCTCATCGCCACGGATCTCGTCGAGTCGGGCGACCTCTTGGTCATTCAGCGAGACCTTGACGGAGTGGCTTCGGCTGTTCATCGGTGACTCAAAGGCGGTTTGTCAGAGGGCGCGCACCGTCTCTCACCCGGCGGTCGTAGAGTTATCGGAGGTGCTTCTGTGATTCCGATCCTCGCCACAATTTGCTTCTTGCTCGTCGTTGTCCCGCTCGTGTACTGGATCGTTCTCTTCGTCACCAGGCGGGTCCCTGGGCGACGGCGACGATAAGTACCAGGCCCCTTGCTGCATGCCCGGTCACTGCAAACTCGACTCTTGCCGGCGCGCGCGCTCAGTCACGGCCGCCATCTCGGTAGGGTGTGTGGCCGCATGGGGATGCGTGGTCGCTGCGCAGCCTGCCGAGACTGCGACGCTGCTGTCACGGTGGGCGGCAGCGGCCCGCTGTCTTCCTGGGAGTAGGCTGCTGCCTCGGCCTCGGTCGGCGCTGCCGCTCGATCGAGTTGCGTCGGCCGGGGCCTCTTGCGTTGGCCGGTTACCCAAAGTCGATCTTTCGTCGGCGCGCGCCGTCTGCTCGAACGCCTTACCACGCCTGGCCCCGCTTGCGATGGCTCGCGGCCCCCCCCCTCACCGTGGCCCCTTGACCTTGGCCTTGAGGCGATGCACCTCTGGATCCGGCAGGTCGGCATCGCAGAGCCAACCCCCGAACCTCTCGGCGACCCAACTGTCCGGGGCGAAGCGCTCGTCCTCTCGGATGACGATCGGCACTCCATCGGGGTCATCGGTGCACCATGAAGTCAGTGCCCGTAGGAGCTGCGGTCGCTGCTCAGTCTGCTTCGTTCGTAGTGCCACTGTTCGTCTCCTTGTAGTAAGTGTCTGTCAGCTCGTGGACTTGATCGGCGTTGAGCCGGCCGAAGGTCATCAACGCGGTCGCGAACGTCTCGACCAGGCCGATGAAGTCCTTGCGCTCGGCCAGTGACCGGGCGCGAGCTCTCGCAAGTGCGATCACCGCTCGCGCCTCCTCGGGTCCGTTGGACACCCGAAGGGCAGTCGAGAGCGCCTTGTCCTCATCGCTCCCGGCTTCCTCGAGGATGTAGGTCCCGGAGGGGGCGCCGTCGACGATCCCGGCCACCAACAGCACGACCAGGTCGCCGAGTGCCTCCTCCAACGTGATCCCGATGTCGTCCTTGACCAGCCCGACGAGCGAGCCGGCGCCGCCGTCGAGGTTGAGCCAGCCGCCGCCGATCGGCCTGCTCGGCAACGTCGCGGCTGCGAGGTGCGCGCCCTCGTGACGCGCGATCCGCTCCTGCTTGCGGGTCTCTACCGGCGCCACGGCGCGGCACTGCCCCAAGCCTGATCGATCGTGTCGAGCTCGGCCTGGGCCTGCTCGGCGATCAAGGCCTCGATCTCGGCTTGCTCCTCGGCCTCGCGGTCCTCGCGGGCCCTCGCCTCGCGCTCGGCCGGGGTCTCGAAGTTGGCGCGCAAGAAGCTCTCCGTGGATCCCCAGAAGATCCGTGCCCGACGGCTGCTCTCGCTCTCGACCCGGGCCTCGCGGCCGATCAGGGCGAGCGTCTCGCGGCGAACGCGGTCCTCTACCGCAAGTGGCAGGCGCGGACGGCTCTGCGGGCGAGTGGAGCCCCGCTTGCTTCCAGGCTCACGCAGATGCGCTGTCTGGCCCGGGTAAGGACCACGGCGGATCACGTCCGGGGGTCCGTCCTCCGCCTGCCGGAAACAGTCCGGATACTCGCGGGCAAGCCGATGATCGGAGCTCACTCGCGTACGTCGGGCCCGCACGTCCTCGCCGGGAATGTTTGTCACTGCTTCTAGCACTGTGAGTCCTCCTTCTCGATGTCACTGATCAAGGTCGAAAGCGGTACATCGAGGACGGCGGCGAGTTTCCAAGCGTTCGTTACGGATGGAGTCACCTTCCCGAGCTCGATCGCGCTGACGGCCGCAGGTGTGAGATCGGCCCGGCGGGCGAGCGAGCGCAAACTCTCACCACGGGCGGTGCGCCGCGCCCGCACCGCCGAACCGATGTGACTTGTAATGGCGACTGTCACAGTGTCAATTATCGCTGGCATACCCGTCATCTCCGGCGGCAGTTTGCGAGTACCGATCGGTGAGGCCGGGCGTCCCATCAGAAGAACCCGAGCTGCTCCTTGGGGCGCAGCCTGATCTCGAGCTCGGGGCCGGGACCTAGCTCGAAGTCAGGACCCAGCTCGGCGACGAGCGCCTCTTGACATGCGGCCCAGCAGCGAGGGCAGAGGTCCTCACCGTCCGGACCCACGATCCAGCCGAGGTGCCTCCTGTCGTCGATGTGGACGTTGTCTTCGAGGCAGCCAACGCCGTCGCACTGCACCATCTCGTATCTCATGCGTCCTCCTTGGTGTTGGTGTCGGCGGCGTCGAGTGCAAGGGTGAATTCCGCCGAGGCGACCTCCTCCTCATTGAGCCAGCTCACGGCCCTGTTCAGGGCACCGGCGATCTCCCGCGCCTCCTCGTCGTGCAGCCAGTGGACGAAGACCTGTTCGCCCTGGTCCTCGACCTCCAGGAGCACCCGGTGGTCGTCTGTCGAGACGCCGAAACGGGTGTGGCCGTTGAACGCCTTAACTGTGGTCGAGTGCTGGGCGCAGAGCTGGTTGAGCCGCTCGCCTGCTTCGTCGGCGGCCTTACTGCCGTAGGTGCGGGTACTCATACGTCCTCCTTCGTCATGGCCGCGATCGCGCGGCCGGTTTGTCCAGTAGCGAAAGCTGCTCGGGCACGGGATCCCGTGACCGATCACCAAGGCCAGTGCCGTCCATGGCGTTAGGAGCGCTCTCAGCCCTTACTTCATTCGGTGAAGCTTGGGGCCGAGGCGCTTTCGCGCAGATCAGGCACCGGACTGGCTCATCCGGTGCGTCGTACGGACCGTCGCCGACGACGAACGGCGTCTCGCACTGGCAGAACTGGCGGACCGGCAAGGCCCCGAGCACCTCCGGTGGTGCCGCGTGGTAGCCGCACGAGCGGCCGGGCTCCGTGAGCCGGGTACAGAAGCCGCCCTCGGGGAGTGCAGCGCCGCAGGGGACGAGGTTCTCCTTGCGCGGGGTGCTCATCGGCCCTTCCTCCGCCCGCGGCGCGCGGCAGCTTCCTCGCGCATCGCTTGGACCTTGCGGACCTCGCGGTCCTTGGCCTCCTGGAGCTCCGCTCCATAGAGCTCACGCTCCGGCTCGCGGCCGGTGCAGGTGCGGTGGGCCAGGCGCCCATCGACGAGGATCCGGGGATCGCCAGCGCAGATCGGCTCGTTACAGCCGGCGCATAGGCCGACGATCCGAAACTGCATCCGGGCGATCGCGACCAGCTTTGCGGTGATCTCCTCCTCGGTGAGCGGCGGTCGCCGGCGGCGCATCTGCTCCCGGAGCGGCTCCAGCTGGGTCAGCAGGGCCTCGAACGCCGCCACGCTCCCCCGCGTGGTCATCGCTGCTCCTCGACGGGCTCGTCGATCGCCTCGGCGAAGAGGTCAGCGACCTCCGGATGACCGTCACCATCGTCACCACCGTCACCATCCGTGCCTGGCTCAGGCGTGCGTGGCGGTGATGATGGTGACGATGGTGACGCTGATCCAGACCTAGCTGCTTCGGCCACGCGCCACGCGCGAGCGCCGCCGTGGATCCTGCCGTCCTGGCGCAGGACGAGGCCGCCCATGGGCCGATCCTTCATCGACCGCAACCGGGTGCCGAGCCGTTGCGCAGCGACGGAGTCGGTCACGTCACCGAGGCTCAGGATCTCCCTCGCCAGGTCAACTACCTCACGGGCACCGAACTCCCCGGTTCCCTTTGCCTCGTGCACCGCACGCAGGAAGTCGGCCTGGGTCGTGTCCTGCGACGCGCTCCTCAACTCCGCGGCGTTCGCCAGGAAGCCCGGGATCTCGGCGACCTCCAGGATCCCGCCCATCGTCCTCGCCCACTCCTCGAAGCCGCCGAGCGGCGCGCTGCCCGCCGGCCGGCCCTCGGCGACCCAGGCCCGCGCGAGCGTGAGCGTCGCCCAGATCAACTCGCCCCGGTTGGCGGCCGCCCAGGCCAACAGGTCGGGGTGTCGGAACCCGCCGCGCTTCTCGGGGAACTCCAGGCCCGCGTCGAGGCGGATCCGCACCGTCCGCCGGGCCATCTCGTCGGAGAGGGTTGGGTTGTTCGCGGTCGCCGCCAGCGTGCAGCGGACGGGCAGGGTCACCACCTCGGAGACTCCGAGCAGCCGATCCTCGACTTCGCCGGCGGTGATCGTCATCGCCAGCGCGCCCGAGTCCAGCGGGCGGCGGAGGTTGTCGATCACGAGGTAGGTGGGGGCGGTCCGCAGCTTCGCGGTCAGCCGCTTGCGCCACTCGTCGGGATCGCGGGCCTCGGCCATCTTCGCCGCCCGGCGGCGGCCGAGCGCCGGCGCGGTGGCGGCATCCACCAGCAGGCTCTTGCCCGTCCCGGGGGTTGGCGCCTCCGCCAGGTACAGAGGCGTCGGACCGTCGATCAACTCGCGCACGAACTGCTCCAGGAGCAGACAGACGGCGTGCGCGAGCTCGCTCTCCGAGGTGAACGGGAAGTCCGCCGACAGCTCGCCGAGGATCAGGTCCTTGGCCCGGCCGATGTCCTGCGGCGTGGGGTGCTCGTGGATCGGCGGCATCTGGAGCCCGCGCGCCGGCGACAGGAAGCAGCGAGAGACCGGGTCGTAACCGGGCCGGTCGTGCACGGTGCCGTCACGAGCCAGGACCGGGACCTCGACGACGCGCTCCAGCACCGGCAGCGGGCGGTCGGGGTCGGCGAGCAGGTTCAGCGCGACCACCATCGGCGGCGTGGTCGGCTTGTACGCGAGATCGACCAGGGACGGATCGCCGAAGACGCCGCGGCCAACTGCTCCAGTAGCCACTTCAGAAGCGGGTGCGGAGGGCGAGACCAGCGCGCGACGCGGGCGAGCATGTTGGTCACCCGCTTGCCGTCGAGCGGCATCGTCCCGAGGACGCCGCCGTCGGAGCGCTCCAAGCGGACGATCGCCTCGCCGAACCGGCCCAGGAACCGGTGGGGATCCGTGAGCGACGCCCAGTCTGAGATCTTCTCCCAGGTCTGGGTCGTCACCTCTAGCAGGTCACCAGGAGTTTCCTGCCAGGGGCGCGGGTCCGCGACGGCGTCCAGCCGCTCGAGGATGTCGGCCATCAACTGGATCGCCTCGACCGCGGCCGGGACCTCCTCCTCGACCTGCTCCTTCAGCGCTTCGAGTCGGGAGACGGCCTCCTGCTTCGAGCCGGTGGGGATCGCCTGCACCAGCCACTTGAGGACCTCGATGCGGGATGCCTTGGCGAGCCAGTCGAGAGGCGCTCTTCTTGTCCTTCTTGTCCGAGCCGGGCCGGGCCCCGGCGGCTGCCAGCGCTCGCGCCGTCCGGCCGTCCCCGGCCTTTGCGCCGCTCATGTCCTCGACGAACCGATCGGCCTTGTCTCCGGGCTCGCTCATCGGCCAAGCCCGCGCGGGGCGGAGTGGATCGACCAGTGGGCGAGCGGAGCAGGCCGCGGCCGGCCGCGGTGCTTCCGAGGCTTCTTCGCGCGACGGATGCGGAGGGCGTTGCGGTTGCGGCGCGGCATCACGCCGCCCTCCCGTAGGTCTCGGCGATCACGGCGCGGGTCGCCTGCTCGGCGGCCTCGCGCTGCCAAGCGTCGAGGCCGAGATCGGTGTAGAGCTGGGCGCGCTCCAGGATCGGAAGCTGCGCGAGCTCGGCGGGATCGAGACCCCGATCGGGGGTCAGGGACAGTTGAACGGCTTTCATGGCCGCTCCTTTCGGGTAGGAGCGGCGGCGGCCGCTATGTGTTCTGGATTAGATGGGGGGTCGTCGCCGGATAAAGAGTCAGGCGAACGAGCCCGTGACGATGATGTCGATCGTGATCGACGAGATCCGGCCGCCCGGCGGGCTCCCGGCCTGCGGGCTCGGGAGCGGCCACGCATCCGGGGAACCCGATCGGCCCTCGCGATGCTCTCGCATCCGCTGGGTCTCGCGCATCACCTTGAAGGCATCCAGCCGCTGGACAGGCCTCGACGCGTCGATGGGTCTTCTGGACCCGGCGCAGGATCGCGTCATTCGGCATTGACTGCCGAACCTTCGCGACCGTCCGCACCGCCTCCTGGATCGCCGGCTGGGCGAACTGCTCGCGAGCCGTGCGCGTCGCGGCGAGGACAACGTCGATGGCCGCTTGCACCTGGGGTGGCGGCCGAACATGGCAGGTGGCTTCGTCGTGAGCCGGACTCAGGGTGGGCCGGTTCACGCAGCCAGTCGTCCCGACGTCAACCGACGGCTATCACCCCCGGGGGTACTTGGCCGTGAGTCGGCAGCGCTACGGGGTCGGCCGCGTCGCACTGCAGTGAAGTCGCCGTGAAGTCTCACAGTGAAGTCTGCGGATGTTGTAGCAGCGGACGCGGATGCCGCGAGCCGCGCCCTCAACGCAAAGCGACCCCGGGGACTTCAAAAACCCGGGGCCGCTCGCGCAAGGACCGATCAAGTCTGCCTCCAGCCTACCCGAGGGACCCGTCATCTCCCGCAGCTCGGTGACTGTCTCAGCTACCGCGCGTCCCCACCCGCCACTGACGGGCAGGCGGGCTCACGCTACGGCGTGAACTTCGCCTGGCAGTCCTCGACCTTGGAGACGTCGGTCCCCGCGTCCTGTAGGCACGCGGTCAGCTTCTCGGCCTGGCTCAGCTGCTTCTTTGACTGGGCGTCGGGAGCGCTCTTCTTCGCCTGGTTCAGCTGCTGCTGTGACTCGTGGAGGCTCTTCCTGAGCACGTCGTTCGCCGTATCGGTTGTCGGCTTGATCACCGTGAAGTAGATGACCGCGAAGATCCCGACCGATACAAGAAGCCCCGCCAGCCAGTACTTACCGCCACCACCTCCGCTATAGACCATCGAATCCCCTTCCGTGGTTAGGGGGCGATCCTAACCGCGATTGGGCTCAGTCGGAGCCTGGCGTCCAGAGGCCGGCTTCGGCCTTCTCTGGCTCGGCCTCCTCCTTCTCCGGGGTCCAGAGCTTGTCCCGCGCCGCGGCCTGCTCGGCGGGGATCGGTTTGGCCGTTTCCGCGATCACGTCGGCCGCCTTGCGCAGCCGGACTTCGGAGCGGAGGAGGCCGTCTCGCCCGGCCTCGCGAAGGTTGTCGAGCACCTTCTGCGGATCCTCGTCGCCGTCAGCCGGCCCAAGCGCCTCGAGCAGATCCTCGTCGGAGACCTCGATCTCCTCGGCGTCCGCAACCGCCTCGAGGACAGCCTCGCGCCTCAGGGCCTGCCGGGCGTCGTCCTCCATGTCGGTGACGAGCTCCTCCCGCGACTTGCCCTGCATCTGCACGTACATGGCGGGATCGATGCCGCGGGCGCTCAGCGAGCGCTCCAGCCGCTCCCACATGTCGTGGGCCCGGGCGTGCACGAGCTCCTTGGGCAGGTCGATCGTGGCACCCTCCGCCGCGGCGTCCACCGTGGCGGCGCGGAAGTCGTCCTCGGAGCGCTGCTCGAGCGCGGCCGCGATCCGGCTGCGGATCTCGTCACGCAGCTCGTCCAGCGTCTCGAACTCAGACGCCTCGGAGGCGAAGTCGTCGTCGAGCTCCGGGAGCTCCTTCTCCCTCACCTCCTTGACCTTCACCGTGAAACTCGCCTTCTTTCCCGCGAGGGCCTCGGGGCGGTGTTCTGAGGGGAAGTCCACCTCGACGGTCACCTCATCGCCCGCGGAGGTGCCGGCCAGAGCCTCGTCGAACTCCTGCAGGAGCGTCTCCGCCCCCAGCTCGACGGTCAGGTCGGTGGCCTCGGACCCCTCGAACGGCTCGCCGTCCACGGTGCCCGAGTAGTCGATGACCAGGATGTCCCCGGCCGCCGCCGGCCGCTCCACGGGGTTCAGGCCGGCGAAGCCCTCCCGCAGCCGGTCGAGCTCGCCCTGGACGGCGTCCTCCGGCACCTCGGGCTCGACCTTGCCGACCTCAAGCCCCTTGTAGTCGCCGAGCTTGGCGGGCGGGCGTACCCCCACCTCGATCGAGAACTCCAGGTCCTCCCCGGCCGCGGGGAGCGACTCGACGTTCAGCTTCGGGTCGCCGATCGGCGTGATGCCGGTCTCGAGCAGGGCGCGCTCATACCACTCGGCGAGCGAGTCGCGGAGGGCCTGCTCGAGGACCGCCTCGCGCCCGACGCGCTGGATGACGAGCTCCGCCGGCACCTTGCCCTTGCGAAAACCCGGCACGCGCATGTCGCCGGCGAGCTGCTGCGCCGCGCCCTCGAGCCGCTTCTCGACTTCGTCCGCGCCGATCGCGACGTCCACGCGGGCGCGGGAGTCGCCGAGCTCAGTGACGGTGGTCTTCATCGGGAACTGAGCTTATTGATCGCCCCGCGACCGACAGCGACGGCCAGGTCGCAGACGAAGGCCACGAATCGCCCCACCGGCCCGGTGACGAGCCAGGCGGCGAGGCGGTCGCTCGTGCTCATCCGCGGCACTCTAAGCGCCGAGCGAATCCGCCACTGCGTGGATAATCAGAGCGTGAGCCTCGGCGGGGTCCGTATACCGATTCGCCTTCTCGCAGCGCTGGCCGTCCTCATCGCCGTCGGGATCGCAGCATCCCCGGCCGCGGCGGCGAAGCCCCCGCGCGTCGGCGGGTGCCCGATCTTCCCGGCGTTCAGGGGCCCGGTGACCGCTCCGTCGGCCGCCAACCAGACCGCGTGGAACCAGGACGTCTCGAAGGCGCCGGTCGACCCGCGCTCGAGCTCCTACATCCGGGGCATCACCCGCCTCGGCGGCAACCAGGCGGTGCATCCGGACTTCGGCGGCAACGGGCGCTACGGCATCCCGTACAACACTGTCGGCCGGGATCAGCGGCGGGTCCGGGTGCACGTGACCTCGTACCCCGGGGAGAGCGACTTCGGCCGCGCGCCGATCCCACCGCACGCCCGCCGGGAGAACGGCTCCGACCACCACGTGCTGGTCCTGCAGCGCGGCATGTGCGACCTGTTCGAGATGTTCGGGGCTCGCCACGTCGGCGGCCACGGCCACCGCTGGAAGGCCGCGTCGACCGCGAAGTTCAACCTCCATTCGACCAAGCTCCGCCACGACGGCTGGACCTCCGCGGACGCCGCCGGGCTGCCAATCCTGCCGGGCCTCGTCCGTTACGGGGAGGTCAAGCGCGGCCACGTGCGCCATGCGATCCGGGCGACCTTCTCGGAGACGCGCGCAGCGTACATCCACCCCGCGACCCACTACGCGTCAGATCAGTGCGCGCGCGACCTGCCGCCGATGGGCCTGCGCATGCGGCTCAGTCAGAGCTACTACGAGGACAACCTGCACCGGTTCCCGAAGGGCAGCCAGTCGCGAGTGATCTTCACGGCGCTGTACCAGTACGGGATCATCAACGCGGACAACGGCGGCACCGGCTCGAATTGGTTCATCACCGGCGCGAGCTCCAAGGGCTGGCGCGACGGCGACCTGAACCGCCTCAAGAGCGTCCCAGGAAAGGCCTTCGTGGTCGTCAAGTCGCAGGCGGGGATCACGACGCAGTGCTAACGCGGTGTCGGGGCATCACCCTGGCGGTTGCGGGATCCGCCACGGCCTTCCTCCTGATCGCCGCGAACGGCGCCCTCGCGGCCGCCCCGGCGATGCCGAAGAACTTCCGCGTCACGAGCACTGCGACGCACTCGATCAGCCTCGCGTGGAACCAGGTCTCGGGTGAGACGCGCTACGACGTCGTCAGGGACGGCTCGGTCACCAAGCAGGCCGCCCGGAACGCGACCGCGCTCGTCGACTCCGGCCTCGCGGCGGGGTCGCGGCACTCCTACTCGATCCGCGCCTGCAACGCGTCAGGGTTCTCGGCCCCCTCGCCGCCCCGCGCCCAGGCCACCCTCCTCGCGCCGTTCGAAGACCCGTATCCGAGCCTCGGCGGCTGCCACGTCTTCCCTCCCTACACGGGGTCGCCCACCGCTCCCTCGGCGGCCAACCAGACGGCGTGGAACCAGGACGTCTCGAAGGCGCCGGTCGACCCGCGCTCGAGCCAGTACCTGGCCAAGATCCGGTCGCTCGGCGGCAACCAGTTCATCCACCCCGACTTCGGCTCGAACCCGACCTACGGCATCCCGTACGTCGTCGTCCCCGGCGTCCAGCCCAGGGTCCCCACGCAGTTCACGCTCTACGGCGACGAGAGCGATCCCGGCCCCTACCCGATCCCGCCGCACGCGCCGATCGAGGCGGGCTCCGACCACCACGTCCTGGTCGTCGACCGGGACCACTGCAACCTGTACGAGACGGACGGGTCGCGCTACGTCGGCGGCACTCGGAACTCGTGGAAGGCCTGGGGCGGCGCCCTCTTCAACCTCAACCGGGCGGGACCGCTCCGGCCGGACTCCTGGACGTCGGCCGACGCAGCCGGCCTGCCGATCTTCCCGGGGCTCGTCCGCTACGACGAGGTCTCGTCGGGTCACCTCGACCATGCGATCCGGGTCACGTTCGACCAGACGCAGCGCGCGTTCATCCATCCCGCCACGCACTACGCGTCCGACAGCTGCAACCCCAACCTGCCGCCGATGGGCCTGCGCCTGCGGCTGAAGCCGTCTTACAACCTCTCCCATTTCACCGGCGAGGCCCTGGTGATCGCCCGCACGCTGAAGCGCTACGGAATCATCAACGCCGACAACGGCTCCAACTGGTTCATCACCGGCGCCACCGACAGCCGCTGGAACGACGAGAACCTCAACCAGCTGAAGTCGATCCCCGGCAACGCGTTCCAGGTCGTGAAGAGCGCGGCGAAGCCAAAGGTCGCCTCGGACTGCTGAACAACGGGCACGTGGGGCAGCATCGCCCCCCGCGCCGGTGGCGTGACCCAGGGGTCAACGCAATCTATGTCCGAAAACCGGACGCGGATTGCGTCGACCTGGCTTGGACGCCCAGGCGGCTGCCCTACATGCCCAACCCACGCCGGCGCCTCGACTGCGCCCGAGCGATCTCGGCGGGTCTTGGCCGCCTAGCTGCTGAAGCTGACCTGGACCGGCTCGCGGTCGCCCGCGTCCTCGATCTCGAAGAACTCCCGCGGCGTGAAGCCGCGGTTGCTGGCGATGACCGAGTTCGGGAAGACCTGGATCTTGGTGTTGTAGGCCTGGACGTTCGAGTTGTAGATCCGGCGCGAGGCCTGGATCTCGTCCTCGATCTCGGTCAGCTCGTTCTGGAGCTTCTGGAAGTTCTCCGTGGCGCGAAGCTCGGGATAGTTCTCAGCCACCGCGCGGAGGTCCGTCAGGGCGGCCGTGAGCTGGCCCTCCTTCTGAGCGGACTCGGCCGGCGTGTGGGCCTTTGTCGCCTCTGCCCGCGCCGCTGTGACCTTCTCGAAGACCTCGCGCTCGTGCGTCGCGTAGCCCTTGACCGTCTCAACCAGGTTCGGGACGAGGTCGTGCCGCCGTTTCAGCTGCACGTCGATCCCCGACCATGACTCGTCGACCCGGTTGCGCGCCCCGATCATCGAGTTGTTGACCGAGATGACGATCAACACTCCGACGATGACCAGAACGACGATGACGATGATTAGGATCAGCATTGCCGGGGCAGCTTACAGACCGAGACGCGCAGCGCAAGGATTTTGAGCGCGCGAGGAGGCGGCCGCTAGAGCGCGTGCTCGAGCTCGAGCAGGAACCGCTTCATCTCGGGCCCGCCGCCGTAGTTGCCGATGTCGCCGCCGGTGCGTACGACCCGATGGCACGGGACGACGATCGGGACCGGGTTGGATCCCAGCGCCGTTCCCGCCGCGCGGAACGCGCGGGGGCTCCCGGCGCGCTTTGCAGCCTGGCCGTAGGTGATCAGCTCGCCAAACGGCACCTTCGCCGTCTCCCGCAGCACCCGGCGGTAGAACCCCGGATGGCTGAGTCGCCAGTCGACGGCGAGCTCGAAGCGCTCGCGCTTGCCGGCGAAGTACTGGTCGAGCTCCCGCCGGGCCTCGTCGAGCCGGCGGGGATAGGAGAGGACCCGCGGCGAGACTCCGTCGGCCAGCTGCTCCAGCACGCTCTCGAGTGGCTGTTCGGGCAGGCCGATCCGCACCAGGCCGCGGTCGGTCGCCGCGACGACCAGTTCCCCCACCGGGCTGTCCAGCGTGGCGTAGGCCACGTCCAGCAGGCCCTCATCCGCGGCCCGCGTGGCCAGTGCCTCCACGAAGTCGGTCATGTCGTCATCTCCTTCAGCTCCGCCGCGCTCCTGCGCAGCTTCTTCAAGCCCTCGTGGACGTTCCGTCGCGCCCCCTCCTCCGAGGTGCCGAGCGCCTCGCCGACATCGCGGTACCGGAGGTCGACCGCGAAGCGCAGGACGACCGCCGCCCGCTGCCCCGGTGGCAGCTCGGCGACGGCCGCCCAGATCTCGCTGTGCCTTGGAGTCATTCCCACGCCGGCCGCATCGGCTGGTGGGGCGCTGTTGACCCGATCGACCAGCGGCTCGACGTCCGCCACCGGCTGGGCACGGCGTGAGCGGGAGCGCTGGTGGTCGATCGCCTTTCGCCGCGCGATGGTGAACACCCAGGCGCGCAGGTTGCCCGCATGTGCTCGCGGGTAGGCGCGCAGCGCTGCGATGAAGGTCTCCTGCAGGCAGTCGTCGGCGTCGGTCGGGCCAACCATCCCGCGCAGGAACGCCCGTACGGGGTCGAGGTGATCCTCGAGGAACACCTGAAACGGCGGTAGGCCTTGGTCCATCGCATCCATCCAACTACAGAACGTCCGGGACGCTCACAAACGTGACACATGCGCCCGCGCTTGGCGGGAGGCCGTCGGCCGAAGCTGGGAATCCGGGCGCCGGGCCCGATCCGGATTAGTCCGCGCCGCCGTCAGGCGGGTTGCTCTGGTCGATCAGCTTCTGAGCCGCGAATGGCTGGTCGCCGGGGTCCTGCTTGGGCAGTCGCGCCTGCACGACCACGTGATCTCCGCTCGAGACGTCGTCCGCGGTGATCGAACCGTCGGCGTTCGTGTCCGCGACCCCAAGCCGCGCGCCGCTCAGGTCGAACTGAACGTCCTGGCCGACCAGGTCCGCCTTCTTGACCTGCCCGTTGCCGTGGTTGACCGACACGACGCCGTCGCCGTCGTACGTCCCCTTGAAGACGTACATCACCGTCGGATTTCCGCCGTGACCGTGCCCGCCGCCGTGACCATGCCCATGCCCGTGGTCAACGGGCTTGGCAATCGCGGCGGTCGGCACCGCGAGAGCGCCGGTACCCAGTGCGACCAGAAAAACGTTCCTCAGACTCATACCGCTCCGATCAAATCGCCTGCAGGACGCTTGATCGGCATCTTCGGCGCCGAGCCTTAGCGTCAGTCGCGGTCCCGGACGAAAGCCTCGATCCCCTGAACCCGCGCCCGATCGCCCTCGGGCAGGCTCACGTAGACGGCGCCATCCCGCTCGAGCTGTTCACGCGGGTTCATGAAGATGATCCCCGTGAATCGATCCTTGTCGTCGAAGCGCAGGAAATGGGACTCCGGAGTCTCAACCCGGCGCCCGGGTCGCGGGGCCCCGATCGCCGCGTAAAGCACGTCGCTCGGCGGGTCGTAGGTGACGTGGGAGAAGGTGTAGGGACCGGCGCGGAGTGCCAAGGTATTCGAGGGGTCGAGCTCTAGCTCGGCCGGTGGCAGGTGCGGTTCATTTGTTCGAGATTAGTGCCCGGGGTTGCGCTCCTTCCACGCTTTGGCCATCTCGATCCGCTGCATGATGCTCGGATGGTTGCCGAAGATGAACTGATCCCAGCCGGCCGGGTTCGGCTGCGCCTTGGAGAGCCGCCCGAGGCGCTCGAACAGGCCGGTCATCGCGGCCGGATCGTGGGTCGTGTTCAGCGCCACCCAGTCGGCCTCCGATTCCAGCCGGCGCGTGAAGGCGGTCTGCAGCGGCAGCGTGACGAACAGGAGCACGGCGACGATGAAGATCGCCAGTGGGACCGATGCGGGCTCGTACAGGCCGCCGCGGCGCCGGGTGATGAGCGCGACGAGCAGCGCGATGGGCAGCGCGAGCAGGGCCATGAACCCGAACGATTTCCAGAGGTGGTTGCGCGAAAGGTGCGCGAACTCGTGCGCCAGGACGACACGCACCTGCGAGTTGGGGAACCGCTGCACGAGCGTGTCCCACAGGACCACGCGCTTGGTCGGGCCCAGCCCCGTGGCCTCGGCGTTCGGCCCGCCACCGAGGTTGTGGGTGTTCTGCACAGTGACCTTCGTCCCCGGGATGCCCTCCTGCTTGGCGAGCTCGCGAGCATCGGCGGCGATCGCCGGGTTGTGGACGTCGTGCTGGCCCGGGATGAGGTACGGCTGGACGAACGCGAAGACGAGCGTCACCGCCACCAGCGCGGGCGCGGCGGCGACCCACCACCACCGCTTCCAGAGCCCCGTGAGCGCCATCACGATCAGCAGAGCCAGCGAGATGAACAGGAACTCGCCACCCGCCGCCAGGAAGTAGTCGACGAGCCAGGTCACGTAGCTCAGGCTCGACACGTCGTGCTTCCGCTCCCACCAGAGCTCCGCGATACCGAACGGGAGCTGCGAGAACCACACGAAGGCGAGCCCCAGCATGCCGAGCAGCATTCCGGTCCCGATGCGCCCCGCGGCGGACTCGCGGACGAAACCCGGGCCCCTGATCGCGTAGATCCCGAGCGCCACCAGCTGCGCGATCAGCGCGAGCAGCGCATCGATGCTGAGGAACGTCTGGTAGCTCGATGCCCGGTCGATCTGGGACTGGCTGAAGTAGTGCGTCGGATCGAGCGCCGGAAGCGACAGGTCGCTCGGCACGCTCGTCTGCCAGAGCTGCAGGAAGGCGAAGATCCAGAGGGCGACCGCCGCGGCGATGCCGACGGCGACGAGGGCACGGCGCCCGGCCGCCGGCGATGTGCTCAAGCCGGCTCGGGAAGCGGGGCGGCTTCAGGGGGCAGCTGCTCGAGCGACGGCCCGCTGAACGGATAGCGGTCCGTGAGCAGCCAGAGATACCCGTTCAACTGAGCCGAATACCGGAGCGCGAAGACGCCGAGGTTCCGCAGGCCGAGCGGCATCCGGCCGAGGAACAACCCGACGAACCAGCCGAAGATGGCCACCAGGAGCAGCAGACCGCCCACCCCGCTGGCGACGAAGAACGCGGGGAACGCGAGGATGATGCGGAAGCCGGTCTTCCAGCGGTTCTGGCGCTCGCGCGGGGCGATCTGCAGGTCGACGGGGTAGCTTCCGGGTGCGCCGACGAAGCCGGGGAACTCGTTGGTGACGAGAAACAGGTACGAGTAGACGTGCGTGAGGTAGCGCAGATAGGCGCCGTTGAAGCGATGGAGGGCGTCCGCCGGCCGGCCGGCGAACAGGGTCACGAACCAGTTGGCAATCACGGTGAAGAGCACGGCGATGCCCCAGAGCACCAGCCACACGTAGTGGGGGAGGAAGAGGAGGAGCCGGAAGAACACGGTAAGGCGGGACCGACGTAGCTCCGCGTCCTCCGAGATGCGGATCGGGTGGTCGGGGGCGGGATCGGGGCCATAGCTCCTCGTCATCGGGTCGCTGTCGGGATAGCGGTCGGTGACGATGAGCAGGTACGCCCAGTACTGAATCCCGTAGTTGAGGCAGTAGACGGACAGGTCGCGGAGCCCGCGAGGCATCCGCCCGATTGCCATGATCGCGAACCAACCCAGGAACGCGACCGTCGTGATCAGCCCGAACGAGTAGTAACCCGAGTACGAGCTCGAGGCCGTCACGCCGAGCGCGCTCGCCAGCGTCGCCGCGGGAAAGATCAGGACGAGCCGGAAGCCGGTCTTCCACCGGTTCTGCGGCTCCTGCGGCGGGATCTGTGGGTCGAGCGGGTAGGAGCCCGGCGCCCCCTCGAAGCCCGGATACGGGTTCGCCGCGAGATTGAGGTAGCCGAGGACGTGTGTCGCGTAGCGCAGGTAGCGGGACTGCATGTCGTGGGCGACCGTGTTGCGCGTGAACAGCGCCCAGAACCAGTTGATGATCGCGATGACGAGCGCCAGGATGCTGAACAGCGCAAGGACGATCAGGTGCGGGATCACCAGGATCAGCCGGAAGAAGACCGTCAGCCGCGAGCGCTCGAGGTCGTCGGTGACGACGATCGTGGCCCGCTCGGCCGGCGGGCCTGGTTCAGTGGTGGGCGGCGTCGCGGGCGGTTCCCCTGGCGGCGGCGCGGCGGGCTGTTCGCCGGTCATGTGTGCGCAACATACCGTGCCCGGCCGATGCCGTTCTGTCGCGCGGCGAACGCCACGACGATCAGCATGCCGGCGACGACCAGGCAGGGCAGCGCGTCGCCTGCCGCGCTTGCGGTGGCCCCGGCGCCGACGCTCCCGAGGACCTGTCCGGCCGCCCACGCGACGTTGATCAGGCCCGTGGCCAGCCCCTGATGCAGTCCGCTCGCCTCGGCCGCGTCACTGAGCAGCGCGAGCGCCGGCGTGAAGCACAGGCCGGCGCCGACCGACATCACGACGAGCAGGATCACGACCACTCCCAGCGCGTGGCTCGCGGGCAGGATGGCCAGGCCCGCGGCGCTGATCGCCATGCCGATGACGTAGGGCCGCAGCCTCCCGACCCGATCCGAGACGCGGCCTACCCAGGCCGAGAGAACGGCCTCGAACGCCGCCCCGGCCATGAACCCGGCCGCGACGACCCCGGCCCCGCCGCCAAGGCTGTTGATCCGCAACGGGACGAGTACGGCGATCACGCCGAAGAACACCGACGGCGCCAACACCAGCCCGGTCGCCTGAAGCACCGGCCGTCGCCTGATCGCAGCGGCCGTCTCGCGGACGCTCACCCGATCGCCGTGCCCGGGAATGGGCAGCCGCAGCGCCAGGACGCTGAGGATGGCGGCCACCACCACGACCGACGAGAACACAGGCTTCGTCCCGATCTCGTGGGCCAGTACGCCGACGGCCGGGCCGAGCAGGGTCCCCGCAATCGCGATCGCGAGCACGTCGCCGATCACCGCACCCCGACGGGACTCGGGTGTCGTGACCATGAGCCACGTGATTGCCCCCGACCAGGCGAGTGCCCCCGCCGCCCCCTGTACGAAGCGGGCCAGGTCCAGCACCACGATGTGGTGCCCGAAGCCGAAGGCAAGGCTGGCCACGCCGAGGAGCACCAGTCCGGCGAGCAGGGTGCGCCGAGGGCCGACGCGAGCGGCCATGAATCCGGCGGGCAGCGAGGCGATCAGCGTGCCGGCGGCGTAGGAGGCGGAGAGCACGCCCGCCGCCGTCTTTGACAGCCCGAGGTCGTCTACGTAGGCGGGCAGGAGTGGCGTGATCGCCGCGTAGAAGACGACGTCCAGGAAGACGACAGCCGAGCCGATGAAGAGCAACCGGCGCATCGATCCATCCTCCCAGGCCGGCAATCGGGAGAGCCGACTCGAGGAGTGTCCATTTCCACTCCCGCCGTTCGTCTCTGGGGCGTTACAACTCTTCACCAAAGGAGGAAGCGATGAAGTACATGCTGCTGATCCAGCACGGCGACACCCCGACGCCCGGATCGCCGGAGTGGGAGGCCATGTCCGAAGAGGAGCAGACGGCAGTCGCCACGGACTACCAGGCCATCAACCAGACCGGCGGCGTAACGCCCGGAGCGTGGATGGAGTCGCCCGATGCCGCGACCACGGTCCGCGTCTCCAACGGCGAGACGCTGACCACCGACGGGCCCTTCGTCGCCGTGAAGGAGGCGCTCGGCGGCTACCTGTTCTTCGAGGCCGACGACCTCGATGCGGCGATCGAGCTCGCGGCGCGGATCCCCGCCGCCCGCCTCGGCGGAGCCATCGAGATCCGCCCGCTGAGGGAGGGATAGCAGTCCTCGAGCGGGTCTTCCACGATGAGTGGGGACGCGTCCTCGCCGCCCTGATCGGCTTCCTCGGCGACTTCGACCTCGCCGAGGAAGCCGCGCAGGAGGCGTTCGCGATCGCCGCGGAGCGCTGGCCGCGAGACGGTGAGCCCGAGAACCCCCGGGCGTGGCTCGTGACCACGGCTCGCAACCGCGCGATCGACCGGATCAGGCGCGATCGCACCCTCGCCGAGAAGACCCGGCTCCTCGACATCCCGGAGGCGGTCGAGATGGAGATGGACGAGACGACGATCCCGGACGAGCGATTGGAGCTCCTGTTCACCTGCTGCCACCCCGCGCTCGCGATGGAGGCGCAGGTCGCGCTAACGCTCAGGATCCTCGGCGGGCTGGGAACGGACGAGATCGCCCGGGCATTCCTGGTTCCCCAGGACACGATGGCGAAGCGCCTCGTGCGCGCCAAGCACAAGATCCGTGCCGCCGGGATCCCGTTCCGCGTGCCGCCCGCGCATCTGCTCCCCGACCGCCTCGTCGCGGTCCTGGCTGTCGTCTACCTCGTGTTCAACGAGGGCTACGGCGGCCGGGAGAACCTCTCCGACGAGGCTCTCCGACTGGGGCGCGCCCTGGCCGAGCTGATGCCCGACGAGCCCGAGGCGCACGGCCTCCTTGCGCTGATGCTGATCAACGATGCCCGCAGCGACGCGCGGTTCGCCGAGGGCGCCATCGTGCCGCTCCGCGACCAGGACCGCGCACTCTGGGACCGCGACCAGATGGAGCAGGGTCGTGCCGAGCTCGACCGCGCCATGGCGCTCGGCGGCCGCGGCCCCTACGTGCTCCAGGCGGCGCTCGCCTCGCTGCACAGCGAGGAGCCGCAGGACTGGGCTCAGCTCGCCGCGCTCTACGGCGAGCTCGCCCGGCGGACGGGCTCGCCGGTCGTCGAGCTGAACCGGGCTGTCGCGGTCGCCGAGGCCGGCGACGTCGAGGCGGCGCTTGCGCTCACCGACAGGCTCGAGCTGGACACCTATCACTACCTCCACTCCACGCGGGCGGAGCTGCTGCGGCGGCTCGACCGAGTCGAGGAGTCCCGCGCCGCGTACGGCCGCGCGCTCGAGCTCGTCCACTCGGACGCCGAGCGCCGCTTCCTCGAGCGGCGGCTCGCGGAACTCGACGGCTGACGCCTACAGGTAGCCGCTGCGCCTGAACACGATCCCGAGGATGGCGCAGGAGACGAGCAGGCTGCCGACCCCAAAGCCGATGAACGCCGCCAACGACGTGATGTGGACGACCATCCAGCTGAAGTTCATCCCGAAGAAGCCGACGATGAACGACAGGGGCAGGAAGATGGTCGCGACCACGGTCAGGTTCTTGGTCGCCTCGTTTTGGCTGACGCTGATCTCGTTCTGCCGAACTCCCAGAACCGCGAGATTGGCCTCGAGGATGCTGGTCAGCAGCTCGCGCTGCGAGGCGATCTCGTCGTGCACGAGCTTGACGTGGTCGTTGACGTCCCGGAAGTAGTCCTCGATCTCGTCGGTGACGTTCGGGTCACCGCCGCGCTCGATTCCCGCCAGGGGCGCAAGCAGCGGATGAACCGCGCGGAAGAACTCGATTGCCTCGCGCTTGAGGAAGTAGATCCGCTCCGTCTGGTCCGCCTGGCCCTCGAACACCCGCACCTCGACGTCCTCGATGTCGTCGGTGAGGCCGTTCACGACAGGGGAGTAGTCGTCGACGACCTGGTCCAGGACGGCCCAGACGACGCTCACCGGCCCCACATCGAGGAGCTCGGGCTTCACCTCGAGCCGCTGTCGCGCCGGGGCCAGCTGGCTCCCCTCGCCGTGGCGCACCGTGATCGCGTAACCGGGCCCCGCGAAGATGTGGATCTCGCCGAACTCGACCTGCTCCGTCTCGTCGATGTACTTCGCCGTCTTGAGGACGACGAAGTAGTGATTGTCGAAGTTTTCGATCTTCGCCCGCTGGTGCGTGGAGCGCGCGTCCTCGACCGCGAGCTCGTGCACGGGGAAGTGCGCCTCGACTTCGCTCATCTCCTGGTCGGTCGGGTCGTGGATGCCGAGCCAGACGAACCCGTCCTCCTCCGCAGCGCACGCGGCCGCCTCGGCCACGGACATTCGAGCCTCGTGCTGGCGGGAGCCGCCCTTGTAGTGCGCGCAGTCGACGATCATGGAGAACCCCACCGGGTCGCCAGCAGGCCTTTCGGCCCTGCGCGCCTGGTTCCTCTTATTCCTCGCAACACGGCCGCCTTGACCTCGCGACGGAGGGGTCTACGTTGCGAGAAGCCGAAATTCGCGACGCCTCAAGGAGGAACCCATGAGCGACAGCCGCCGTAGGGATCAGGGTCGAGTCCAGCACGCAGCCGGGAGGTGGCGGGTTCCCGAGCTCACTGTCGCTTGTGCGGCCGTCGCGGTGGTGGCCCTCGCCATCGGCGCTTCGGCGAGCCTCGCCGCCACGACGAGCGTCTACTGGGATAACAACGACAACGTCGGCGCCGGGCCGTTTCCGTTCAACGGCACCTTCACTGGGGGCGACAACATCGCCACCGGGCCGTCAATGATGCAGGCGCTGACCAACGGCTCGTTCAACGTCGCCACCGGGTCCTTCGCCCTGAATTCCGCTACCAGCGCCTCGTGGAATACCGCGACCGGCCAACAGGCGCTCGATTCCGATACCACCGGCAACCTCAACACCGCCACCGGCTGGTCCGCACTCCACGACAACACCACGGGTGGCGAGAACACCGCCACCGGCGAGGAGGCGCTCCAGCACACCACGGGCGGGTTCAACAACACCGCAACGGGGGCGCTCGCCCTCCGCTACAACACAAGCGGGTCCAACAATGTCGCGGACGGCTACGGCGCGCTCTTCGACAACAGGGGTGACCACAACGTGGCGACGGGATATAACGCGCTCGCGGCCAATTTCAGCGGCGATTCCAACCTCGCGGCGGGCGACCACGCGCTCCAGGACAACACCACCGGCAGCTCGAACATCGCCCTCGGTGCGGGTGCCGGCTCAAAACTGACCACCGGCTCCAACAACATCGACCTCGCGAGCGCCGGTTTTGCCGGGGAGTCAGGGGTGATTCGGATCGGCATCGCCTCCAAGCAGACGGCGACCTACCTGGCCGGCGTCTACGAGAAGAACACCGGCGGACAGACGAAGGCGGTGATTGTGAACCAGAATGGCCGCCTGGGGACGGCACCGGCGCCTGCGACGCCGCTCAGCGGCCAGGCACGAGGGATCAGCACGCTGCGGGATCAGGTGCGCCGGCAGAGTGCGGAGCTTCGCCACCAGGGCGCGGCGATCCAGCGGCTTCGCCAGGAGGTGAAGAAGGCAGGCTGACGGGGGCGCCGGTTCGAACTCCCACGGCTAGAGGTTCGCCGCAGATCGCCGCGGCCTACGAGGGCAGGACGCCGACCCTTGACCTCGCGGTAGCCGATGAGGCCCACCGCTGCGCCGGACGAGCCGGGACCGAGTTCACGACGATCCTCGACCCGGATCAGATCAGGGCCAAGCGGCAGGGGCGTCCTGCTTTTGTCTCATTAGCGATACGTGAGCGACCAGCGCCGAGACGCGCCCCGCTTGAACATGCGGGATAGAACTGAAGAAAGCGAGACGATTCGGCGGAACTTCGGCCCTCGAAAGGGGCGATTTCTTCTTTCAGCTCCCGAGCTTCGCTTCGGCGTCGAAGAGGAGGCCGATGACCGGACAACGGGCTTCAAGGGGGCTGAGGGCGCGATTCGAGGGTGTCTTGGGGCTGCGTCGAGGCGACATCGGGGAGGGCGCGACGGCTGCGGGACTGAAGTGGAGCTACACGCCCGCGTGCGTGAGCGCCTACGTGTAGGCCGTCCTCCCGTTGTCCGGCTACGAGGGCGGGTCCTGGCTACGGAATGACGTAGTTGTGAATCGCGACCTGGACGACTTCCGCGTCAGGTAGCGCAGCGACGCGCTCCTCGCCCAGGACGGCGACCTGGGCCGGTCGAAGGCGGTCCTGCGTGAACCGCTCGAAGTTCTCGGGCGTCTCCCAGACGTTGAACACCTGGAAGCGGCCCTCTAGCTCGCCTGCGGAGTGGAAGATCAGCCCCTCGGGCGGCTCGTCTGCAAGGCCCATCTCCGCAGTCACAGCATCGTATTGATCTGCTCCGATGCCCTCAGAGAACCGGGTGATAGTTCCTACAGCCATCTCTTCGCCTCCGTTGGATCGCCGTGTCTCGCGCCCACTCTACAGCGCCAAGAACGCCCTTCCCGAACGCAGCGGCAGTCCTAGAGTTCCGCTCGGCCAGTCCCGAAGCAAAACGAACCAGCGGCGGATCCGGTGACCCCGGCCTACCCCCGCAGTCCGGCGGCTTCGAGGGCCATTGAGCCGCTCAGGGTCAGTAGAACATCACGAAGAACCCGGCATCTACCTGTGGGTTGTTGGTGAGTACGAACGCCTGGGTGCCCGTGGCACAGCCGCTGCTGCCAACGCCAAGCCCAAACTGCGCGAACTCGTTGCCGGAATCCTTCGCGTCGATCGTCACTTGCGCTCCCTTGGGGGTAAACCCGAGGCCCTTGAAGCAGTAAGTCCCGTCGAAAGGGTGGGTGACGTTCGCCTGAGCCACCCCCCGCGAGTTCGCACGCACGGTACCGCTGTGGCTGATGTTCGCGAAGGCGACCGGGTTGGCCTGTGCGGCAGATGGCACCTGTCCCAGGCTCGACTCCTTTACGTCCTCGCCGTTGATCGACCCGGCGATGATGTTGGCGTGCTTGCCGCTTGGCGGCGTGTGGCCGGAGATCGTCCCCGGCCCCACCTGGCTGTTGGAGGAGATCACGTAGGAGGCGAGCGCCGTCCCCCCGCCAAGGACCAGAAAGAGCGCCAGCGTGGCAACCACGTTCGCGTAGGTCAGGTGGGAACGAATCCATTGGCGCATGAGCGACCTCCCCGTCGGTTGGGCGAAGGCCAGGTGCGTCCGCGAGTCCGCTTCGGGCTGCTCGATGGGTCTGGCAACCGCCGATGTAGACCGAGCCTCGCCAAGCCCACTAAAGGGGTGCTAAAGCGCCTGCTCGCGCAGCCCGAGGTCCGGTCGGCTCTGCCGCCGCAGCACTCATCCCGCTACCTCAGAGCGCCACCGCTCAGCCCAGGCCGGGTCCTGGTCGGCGAGATGAGCGTGCGCCGTCTCAGCGATCGCGTTCGCGCCCTCCCAGTCGTCTCTGTCGATTAGCTCCGCGAACCCCTGAAGCAGCGCGTCGAAGTAGTCATCGGCGAGCTTGAAGCTCCGCGCCCACTCGAACACGGAATAGGCCGATATCCGGTCCGGGTCTTCCCCCTCCGCAACGTGAAGCTCAACGCCCCGTCGATCCTTAGCGATCACTGTTCGGATTCTACTCACAGCCCTCCCCCGGTTTCGACCGACGTCGGGAGAAGCGGTTCCAAGGGTCCCTCCCCCGCCGCGTCATAAACCCCGCGACCCACTTCCTTGACCGTCTGGCAGGTGCCGCAGATTGCCCTGCCAAGTCCATCGTTGTAAACCCACACGTCCTTACCGCAGCGGGTACAGAGTCCCTCCGCGCTCTTCTTGTCGCGCCATCTGCGGCGAATCTCCTCGGCCTCGTCGGGGTGGCAAGCCTTCCAATCCCGGTACTCGGGGTCGGCGCGTAGTCGCCGCATCCGGTCGCGGTCGTAAGCCCGCTTGCGTTCGAGGTTCCTCACGCCGCCACCCGCTCCCGAATCAGCGCCCGCAGTAGTACGGCCTCGATACGGATTGATGCCCGATTGATGCCCGCCGTCGAGGCGGGATCACGAACCTGACAGCACGAAACCCCCGCGTCAGCAGGGGCTTCGTGAGGGGTGAGCGACGGGACTTGAACCCGCGACCACCTGGACCACAACCAGGAGCTCTACCAGCTGAGCTACGCTCACCGCGCGCTCTCCAATGTACCTACGGGCGGGCTACTTGTCGAAGCTGGTGGACCAGGAGGCCCGGGACCAGCTCGCGCGACTCCAGCTCGCCCTCGAGGGGTCGACCTTCGACAGCAGGTTCGCGCACTGCTGCTGCGCCATCGCGATGTCGTCGGCCGACCAGTCGATCACGTCGAGGACCGTGGCGTTCCCCTGCTCGTCGCGGGCGGCGAGGTGGCCGTGACGGTTGTTGATCACCCGGAGCTGGTCAAGGTCGATCATCACGATCGAGAGGCGGGAGCCGCTCCGGCTCGCGGCCTCGAGCGCGTCCTCCACCTCGTTCCCGAAGTACTCGGAGTTGTAGAGCCCGGTCTTCGGGTCCGTTCGCGACTTGTGCTCCAGCAGGGGAACCCAGAGCGCCCGGTAGATCAGGACCATCGGCCCGGCGGCGAGGAGCGCGAGCGGAGGCGTGAAGGCCCAGAGCGCCGCGAAGCAGGCACCCGTGAGGGCGAGCGCGGTGTCGATCGGCAGGCAGGCGACCATGTCGTCGATGCTGCGTCGCAGGGAGCGCCCCCGGGCCAGGGTCACGACGAGGACGATCAGCGCGTGGTTGATGAGGACGAACGCGATCGCCGCCGCGCCGAGGGCGAGCGCGCTCTCGAGGTTCGGCGACCAGTTGCTCCCGAAGGCCCCCTGCAGATGGACGATCGCGTGGGCGGCGGCTCCCGCGAGCGTGTAGTTCGCGATGTTGAACGCGACCATGTACCAGGGGACGGTGCACGAACCACCCCGGCACGAAGCTGGCGACCGCGAGGATCGCGATCGCCCACGGCGGCAGCAGAAGCGACCCTGCAAGGAAGACGACCAGGTTCGGCTGGAACGAGAAGTTCGCCGGCGCGAAGACCTCGAAGAGGTTCCCGACGGCGCAGAGCACGACGGCGATGGCGAGCAGCGCGACGTCAAGGGACTGCCCGGCGACCAGGGCCTCCGCAGCCACGACTGCCCCCGCAGCCAAGACGATGACCGCGGGGATGTAGATACGCGCGCGAACGGGTAGTCCGCGGAAAGTCGGCGCGCGGGATTTCGCCATTTGCACCAGACCCATCGGCACGCGGTGCCTCGGCCTTGATGCCCCACGTTTTCTTGCAATTCCACTCCCCCGCCCGATTCGCTACTCTCGATATCTTGAGTAATTTGATCTACAAACTGAAGAAGGCCTCTGGGATGAGGAACGGTGACTGAGGCGGGCGCGATCTTCGGCGCCTGCCTGTGGGCGGCGATGATCTGGTTCTTCGCCGGCCCGGCGGTCACTAGGCGGTTGCGGGGCGCTGGAGCAATGTCCCGCCCGCCGGTCTTTGCGCCGCGCACAGCTTCCGCACAGCGGAAGGGCTCGGACATCGCCGAGCCGGGGATGGCCAGCGGCGTCGCAGGCTCGGTCGCAGCGGGTACCCCACGCCCGCGCGACTCGAGCCTGCGATCCGCCGCTTAGCGGACGGGGGCTGGACGCCCCCGGCAGGATTCGAACCTCAGCGAGGCGGGAGGCCGAGCGGTGTCGCAGGTGAGATCGCTGACGGGGGCTGCACGCCCCCGGCAGGATTCGAACCTCAGCGAGGCCGGAGGCCGAGCGGTGTCGCAGGTGAGATCGCTGACGGGGGCTGCACGCCCCCGGCAGGATTCGAACCTGCGACCCTCGGATTAGAAGTCCGACGCTCTGTCCACTGAGCTACGGGGGCCCGCCGCCGGAGCGTAGCGCCGCGACGGGGTCCGACCGGTGGGCCGGTTGCCGGGATGAGAGTTCGCGCTCGAACGTGGTCTCGAGGCGCCTCTGCTCGGTGTCTCCGCGCTTCGTCTTCTCGAGCTTCAGCCGCGATGCCCTGCCGTCCAGCGTCATGCTCGCGACCTGGTTGTCGAAGTACGGGCCGTCGAGGAAGCGCCACTGAATCTCCGGGTCGCAGGCGCCGGCGGCGCGGGCGAGCGCCCGGGTCAGGGCCCAAACGGGGCGCGACCAGGCCATCTTCACCTGCCGTCGCTCACCGGCGTCGAGTGGATTGCGGAACGGCGAGCAGACCGCCTGATAGACGTGGCTCTCGACTCCCGAGCCCCGCGGGAAGCCGATCTCGCAGAGGTAGGCGTGGTGGACGTCGCCCGACACGAGGACGATCGATCCCGGCGGGCTCCCGAACTCACCGGATCCCACCTGGCGGAGCAGGCGAGCCACTCGGTCGAACGAGACGTGAAACGACGCCCAGTGGTCGAGGTCCACGGACCGCCGCAACTTCTCCATCCACTTCGCCGCCAGGGGCCCCCACGCCCCGTCGCACACGCGCTCCCCCCACGCCTCGGCGTAATGCATGCCGTGCGACAGGAGATACGGGTCCGCCGTGGCGATGATGAGGTTGTCGAAGTCGCCCTGAGCCTGGTCCTGGATCCATTCCCACTCGGGCTCGTCGAAGATCGAGCGCCGGCCCTCCTCCAGCACGCGGCCCACCCGCGAGTCCATGACGATCACGCGGTTGCGCCCCAGGTCGCGGTGAAAGCTCCAGCGGGAGCCGTCGCGATGCTCGTCAGCCTCCTCTGCGTACGCCCGAACGACGTCGCCCGCGTCCCCCTCCGCCTCGCACACCTGCCGGTAGACGGAGTTCTCGGCGAGCTCGCGCGGCGAGAGGTTCCCGAGGTGCTGGTAGAGCCAGTACGACATGTATGCGCCGACGATCCGCTCGTGCCACCAGGGCTCGGCTCGCATCTCCTCCAGCCAGGAGCGCGAGATGTTCCAGTCATCGCGGACGTCGTGGTCGTCGATGGCCATCGACGTCGACACGGTTGAGAAGAGCCACCGCACCACCGGGTCGCGCCACGACTCCCGGTAGAGGCGCGTGTACTCCTCGAAGTCGGCGATCTCCTCGCCTGGGGCCTTCGAGGTGTCCCGCCGCGAGCGGATGAACTCACGCGTCTCGGGCGCGCCCTCATCCGCGTAGACCTGATCGCCCAGCATCAGGAGCAGATGCGGCCACCTGCCCTCGGGGTTACGGAGCATTTCGCTCGCGAGCACGCGGAGCGCGTCGACCTCCTTGCCCTCCGGATGCTCGGTCTTGGTGAGCGTGTACGGGCGCTCGTGCGGGACGGCGACACGACATGAGCCGAACGAGATGTCGAAGGGCCCGTCGGGGTCGAAGGTCCGGATGCGGCTCGCGGGGAAGTCGTCGCCGGGATCAGGCCACCTCACCTCGCCGTCCAGAGCAACCTCGTACTCGTGGGTCGTTCCCGGCTCGAGGTCCTCCATCGCGACGATCGCGTAGTGGTGCCCGTAAGCCTCGAACGTCCGCGCCGAGTGGTCGAGGATCTCCACCTCACACGGCCCGTCGGTCTCGACCCAGACGGTGGCTTCCCGCTCTCCGAGGTAACGCAGCATCGGTCCGACGATCAGCTCAGGCATCCAGCCTCCTTCCTCCCGTTCGTTCCTGGCGGGTGCCCGACAGGCGGTCCGGCAAACGTCGGAACACGGCAGCCGGGCCGAGCCCAGGGCTAGACTCGGCGCATCGGGGCGTGGCGCAGCCTGGTAGCGCACCTGCTTTGGGAGCAGGGGGTCGCCGGTTCAAATCCGGCCGCCCCGACTGCCGGGGCGGCGATGGATGGATTCCAGCACGTATGTCGCCGAAATCCATCCATCGTTGATCCGGATCGCTGCCGGCGGGTGGCTCAGTGCGCCACCTTCACGAGCCGGAATCCCTCATTGCTCCCCTTGACGTCCTGGCTCTTGATCTCGCCGATGCCTGGCGCGTACCACTTCTTCTCGACGACGCCGGGCTCGAGCCGTGAGGTCTCCCTGGTGCCGATCGTGTGCCGGTACATGCCGGCCGGCACCTTCACCTGACCGGTGTCGCCGAGCACCTTCGCCTGATCCTCCGCGTGACCCCGGTAGTACTCCTGCCGGTATGCGACGCCCCGCTTCGGGTGGGCCATCATCATCACCCCGGGCTGCGCGCCGTTGACGCCGGCCTCCCAGGAGCCGTCGCTCTTGACCCAGTGGCCGTGACGGTAGTCCTTGGAGTTCTCGCCGAAGTACCAGACGTTGCCGTGCTTGTCCTGCGTGTACCAGTCGAAGGTCCGCTCGACCGGCTTGCCGCGCGACGCGATCGTGTCGCGGACGACCACGCACTTCACCCCGTCGACCTTCCGCTTCCGATCGGTGACGACCTGGGCGTCGCGCTGGGGCGTCTTGCCGTTCTCGGCGACCCCCTTGGCGACCGTCCTCTCCCCCGGCTTGAACGGCAGGTAGCGGTTGTCGATCTTGCGGCCGAAGTTCGCCGGATCGATGTGTGGGTGATAGTGGCGCTTGACAGGCGCCGGATTTCCGTGCCCCCAGGTCGCGGCCGGGCCGCCGACCGCGACGACGCCCGCCATGACGAGCGCGAGGGCTATCCGTTTGCTCCTGAGTCTCATGGGATGACCTCCTATCGGTGGTGCGTTCGCGCCATGTCCTACGCGGCGTAGATGACAGGGGGCTGAAAGGCGCGACTCCTGCGCGAGGTCGCGCCGTTTCGTTCATCGTTCTCTCATCTGCACGCACGATGCTCCACTCCGGGTGCAGCTGCGATGCGCGTTCTGATCGTCGAAGACCACGTCAAGATGGCCGGCCTGATCCAGCGCGGCCTGCGCAAGGAAGGCATGGCGGTCGACGTGACGGGCGACGGCGAGGAGGCCCTCTGGATGGCAGCAGCCACCGAGTACGACGCGCTCATCCTCGACGTGATGCTCCCGGGCGCCGACGGCTTCGAGGTCTGCCGCGAGCTGCGCTCCAAGGGTGTGTGGGCGCCAATCCTGATGCTCACGGCCCGCGACGCCGTCCGCGATCGCGTCGCCGGCCTGGACAGCGGGGCCGACGACTACCTGACCAAGCCCTTCTCCTACGCCGAGCTCCTCGCCCGCCTGCGCGCTTTGGTGCGGCGTGGCCCAGTGGAGCGGCCGGCCGAGCTCCAGGTCGGTGACCTGCGGCTCGACCCGGCGCGGCGGAGGGTGTGGCGTGGGGACACCGAAATCCAACTCTCGCCGAAGGAGTTCTCGCTCCTCGAGACGTTCATGCGACGGCCCGGCGAGGTGCTCTCGCGCTTCCAGCTGCTCGAGCACGCGTGGGACTACGAGTACGAGAACCGCTCCAACGTCGTCGACTCCTACATCCGCCTCATGCGAAGGAAGATCGACCGGCCGTTCGGCACCAGCAGCATCGAGACCGTGCGCGGGGCCGGCTACCGCCTGAGGGAGGACGGCGGCGCGTGAGACGCATCCCGATCAAGCTCCGGGTCACGCTGGTATTCGCCGCCGTGATGGCGATCGTCCTCGCCGCGACCGGCCTCTTCCTCTACCTGCGCCTCGAGTCCTCGCTCAACCACTCGATCGACCAGGACCTCCAGACCCGCGGCCAGCAGCTGATCAAGGAGATGCGGGTGAGCGACAAGGGCATCGGGGAAGCCGCCCATAGCCTGCTCGATGGCCGCGCCGAGGAGTTCGCGCAGCTGCTGACCGCCTCCGGGCGGCTGTTCGACGCCAAGCGGCAGCAGACTCAGCCCATCCTCCCGCCGGCGAAGGCAGCAGAGGCCAGGCGGGCCGAGATCTCGTTCGAGCGGTCGGGCCGAGGCGGGAACGGCGAGCCCGAGCTCTACCTGGCGCGCCCGTTCGAGTTCGAGGGCAGGACGCTCGTCACCGTCGTCGGTGCGTCGCTCGGCGATCGCAACGAGGCCCTCGCGAGCCTGCTCCGGCTGCTCCTGATCGGCGGGCCGATCGCGCTCCTGCTTGCGTCCCTCGCCGCGTACTGGACCGTAGGCGCGGCCCTGCGGCCGGTGGAGGCGATGCGCCGGCGCGCCGCGGAGGTCTCCGACACCGGATCGGGCCAGCGCCTGCCGGTCCCGCCCGCCCACGACGAGCTCCACCGACTCGGCGAGACCCTGAACCGGATGCTTGACCGCCTGGAGACCGCCCTCGAGCGGGAGCGCGCCTTCGTGGACGACGCGAGCCACGAGCTGCGCACCCCGCTCGCCGCCCACAAGGCCGAGCTCGAGCTCGCCCTGCGCTACGGCGCCAGCACCGAGGAGCTGCGAGCCGCGATCGCATCAGCCATCGAGGAGGCCGACCGGCTCTCGCAGCTCGCCGAGTCCCTGCTGGTCATCGCCCGCTCGGACAAGGGCCGGCTCCATCTGAACCTCGAGCCGATCGAGATCAGCGACCTGTTCGCGGCCATGCGCGACCGCATGAGCGCGCGCGCCGAGCGAGACGGTCGCGAGCTCCGCTTCGAGGACGTGTCGGATGAGGTCGTCGAGGGAGACCGCCTGCGGGTCGAGCAAGCGATCGGGAACCTGGTCGAGAACGCGCTGCGCCATGGCGCGGGGCCGATCCGCGTGTGGTCGCACCGGGCCAACGGGCGACTCGAGATCCACGTCAGCGACGAGGGTGACGGCTTCCCACCCGACTTCCTGCCCCACGCCTTCGAGCGCTTCCGCCGGGCGGACACCGCCCGGTCAACCGAGGGAACCGGCCTCGGGCTCGCGATCGTCAAGGCGATCACGGACGCCCACGGCGGCAGCGCGACCGCTCAAAACGCGAACGGAGGCGGCGCCGACGTGTGGATCGAACTGGCCGCCGTGCCTCAGCGGAGGGGCGCGGCGCGGCCCGCCGGCGTCAGTGGCTGACGCCCGAACCGCTCATATGCTCGATCCATCGGCCCCGGCGCGCTTCCGCGGTGCATCGGCCGCCACTACAGCTTCAGTCCGCGTGAGGACGCAGCTACTACCCGCCCGCGCCCGGGCGGAAGAACGAGACGGCGCGGGCATAGCTGCCGACGAACACGGCGGTTCCGTTCGGGTCGACCGCGATCGACTCGGGCGACCCGAGAGAGTCGAGGCGCGGAGCGCGGCAGCCGTACCTCCCCTGGTCGGCGAAGCATCCCCTGTAGCCGAGTGATCCGTCGGCATGGCGCTTGAAGTGGGTGACCGCGCCGGCGCCGCCGTTGACCGTCGGGCCGGTCATCGAGGTCACGTAGACGGAATCTCCATCCGGGCTGACCGCGACCCCGTCGGCCGCGTGGAGCGAATTCACCTTGGGCGCCCGGCAGTCGTGGCCGGCGCCGTTCGCGTAGCAGCCGCGCGGCGTGATCCGGCCGCTCGCCGAGCGGTTGAAGGCCGTGATCGAGTCGCCCCCGAGGGCCGTCGCGTATACCGACTTCCCATCCGGGCTGACCGCGACCGCGTCCGCGCCGCCCAGCGAATCGTGCTTGAGCTCCCGGCACCCGTGCGCACGGGCATTGGCAAAGCAGTTCTTGTAGGTGAGGGAGCCGTTCGAATGGCGGTCGAAGCGCGTGATCGAGTCGCCGTCGAGGGACACCGCGTAGACCGACGTCCCGTCCGGGCTGACCGCGACGTCGAACGCGCCGCCCAGCGAATCGTGCTTCGGCCTGCCGCAGCCGTGAGCCCCCCGATTAGCCACGCAGCCGCGATAGGTCAAGGCCCCATTTGCGTTCCGCTGGAAGGTCGTGATCGAATCGCTGTCCGACGAGGCGACGTAGACCGAGTGGCCATCGGGACTCACCGCGACCGCCTCGTTGGAGTCCAGCGAGTTCCGCGGCACCTGCCTGCAGCCCGCGATGCCGGCGTGAGCCCCGCTGTTGGCGACGCACCCGCGATAGACGAGCGTCCCGTCCGGATCCTGCTTGAACCGGGTCACGGCGTTCGTCCGCTGCGCCGAGGTCACGTAGACGGATCGGCCGTCGGGGCTGACCGCCACCCCGGTCGCCGCGTCGAGCGAGTCGTGCGGGATGTCCCGGCAGCCCTGCCGGCCGCCGTCGACGAAGCAGTCCTCGAACGCCAGCCCGCCACGCGCAGCGTGACGCAACTCGGTCAGCCTCCCCTCGACCGCCGCGATGTACACCGTGGTGCCGTCGGGGCTGACCGCGAGGCCCACGTTGTTGCCGAAGGAGTCATGTAGCGGCACGCGGCAGTCGTCGTTCCCATGGTTGGCGATGCATCCCCTGTAGCTCAGCGATCCGGTCGCGCCGAGGGCCGCGGCCGCCAGCACCGGCAGCGCAACCGCCGTGCCGATCCCGAGCAGATGCCGTCTGGACAGCCTCATCGTGAGCCTCCCAAGCCCGAGTCCATCGTCACTCTCCCGGTCTTCAGGTCAAGCGTCCCGCCGGCCCCCGCCTCGCCGGTGAAGCGAACCGCGGCGTCCGGGCTCCTCAGGGCCGCCCTGCCGCTGCCCTGCGGGGCGCCCGTGAGCCGCAGCGGACCGGCCCCGGGCACCCTGACGACCCGTTGGGACTGGCTGACCCGCACGTAGTTCTGGCGGAGGATCCCCACCACGCCCGTGGACGGGTGCACGGGGTCCGCACCCGCCTCGACGGCGAGGAAACGGCGGTGATCCGAGGCGACCCACGCGTTGCGGATCGGATGGATGAGGCTCGTCGAGAAGAACGGCTCAGGACCCGGCACGAGATGCGCCGGGATCGTCCCGGTCATCGGGCCGCCGAGTGTGGCGCGGTGCCGGGCCTTCGCGCCGCCACCGGATGCCCGCGAGCCGGAGTTGCGGATGGTGATCAGCTCTCTGCCGACGTGGTCGGCGCGGCGCTTCAGCGCCGTCCAGCCCTGCGACGGCGTCAGCGGCTCAATCGGCGACCCGATCACGCCCTCGAAGGCGTAGTCGCCCGGCCACTGACGCTGCACTCTGGCCCACTGGGTCGCCTGGTAGGAGCTATAGATCTCCGGCAGCGCCAGCGACCGACCGCCCACCGAGACCTCGCCGAGGTCCCCGAGGTCCCAGCCGTTGTAACAGCCCTGCGAGCCGGGCTGGCCCGGGCACCCACCGGCGTCCCCGAAGTCGTAGTACGGGGTCCCGCCGTTGGCCCCCTCGACGAGCGCCTTGCTTACGCCGGGGAGCCCGAACCCCGGCTCGATGTCGCCCGCCGACGCGGCCGACTGGTGCCGGTAGTGGCGTTCCTTCTTCTGGAACCGCTCGAGACGCTCCACCGTCAGGGCCTGGTGCAGGCCCGCCTCGCGGGCGTCGGCCTTGCTCATGTAGCCGGGGATCGAGTTCGTGTTGCCGTAGGCGATCGTCGCCGACCCCTTGCGATGGCAGCGGTGGTAGGTCCGCGCCGCCGCCTTCAGCGCCTTCAGGATCCCGCCGTTGCGGAAGTGGCGCACGCCCCTGAGCGAGGCCCCGAACGTGCCGTCGCGGTACTTCTGGGCGGCCCCGAAGTCGAGGAGCAGGAGCCGCGGGCTCTTGGGCTGGCGCTGCGCAAACTCGCACGAGCTGTGCTTGGCCTGACGCGTGAGGTCGGTGACGTTGCCGGCCGTCATGTACCAGGCGGGAACCGGCTTCGGCGGCTTGACCTCCCCGTCCGCGGTCACCGCGCCGAACGCCCAGAGTCCGGCGAGGACGAGCGCGACCGCAGTGCTCGCCGCCACTCGACCGCGACATTGGGCGCCGCGCCGCTCGCGCGTCATCTCCCCCACGGAGCCTGCCACTCCCCCTTACTGTGACAAGGGAGCGCCGGTCTTGCCTATTGGCCCCTGGGGAACGTGTACCGGTAGACACCCCGCCCGAGGCTGGCGATCACGAGCTGGCGCGGGTGGCCCGGCACGAGCTGCATGCTGAACACGGGTGCCGCGGGCAGGTTGCCGCCGAGCAGCGCGTAGTGGCCGCCCGACGTCCCGCGCGAGATGAACACGCCCATCGTGGTCGCCACGATCAGCTGCCCGTGGCGGACGACGGACCAGAGGGCGGGGACGTGCTCGAGGTTCCCGGAGATGTCGCGGAAGTGCCGCCCGCCGTCCGTCGACTTGTAGATGTGGCCGCCCGCGGCGGACTCGCCGCTCGCCCCGGTCGCATTGGGCGGCGCGTAGGGCCGCAGGTCGGAGGCGCCCAGCGTCACGTAGACGACCCTCGGGTTGCGCGGGTCGATAGTCACGTTGGAGATGAAGCGCTGGGGAAGGCCGTGCGCGGGCACCTTGTGCCAGCCGTTCGAGGTCCCCGGCTTTGGCGGCTTGGAGCCGCCGACGTTGGTCGCCAGGCCCGAGAAGAACTTCAGGTGGTCGCGGACCGGGTCGCAGCCGCCGCAGTAGCCCGCGTAGACGTTCCTGCCGCGGACGCCGATTGCCGAGACCTGGTTGTCGACGCCCTGCTTGCTGTGCCCGAGGCCGAACACGGTCTTCCAGTCGGTGTCGGACGAGGAGCCGGTTTGCGCGCCGCTCGTCGTCTCGACGATTTGGCGCCCGCCGGTGAGCAGGTGCTTCGGGTTCGACGGGTCCATCACAAAGGGCGCGTAGAAGGACGCGTTGTCGACGAACGGGTCGATGCTCCGCCACCTCTTGCCGCCGTCGGTGGTCACGTTGAGCCCGGCTTCGGGCAACTCCTCGTAGGCGATGTTGCTGTGGTTCGGATCGACCTGCGTGAAGACGCCGTCGCCGCCGAACACCTCGGTCTGACGACCGTTGGGGGCGATCCTGATCTCGCCGTTGTCCTGCAGGCCGGCGTAGACGACTCCGTCCTTCGCGGCCGCGACGCCGTACGGGAGCAGCGTGTGGAACCCGGACTGGGCGCCCTTCCCGAATCCCTGCGGCGTGAAGTCCGACCCCGGGCCGCGCACGTGCTGCGTGTAGTTGCCGCCGTCGTTGCCGGCGACCAGTGTCACGCCGCCCTTGCCGTCCGGGATGAAGATCCCCGCGTGCTGGTCGGGGTGAGTGGTCGTCTTGCTCGGGTCGGCGCCCTGCGCCTTGGAGCATGCGGGCGTCGCCAGGACGAGCAGGCAGGCGCCGCCGTTTGCGTTGTAGGGCCCGATCGCCTTGAAGTCGGAATGCCCGTTCTGGGGCACCGGCACCCGGTTCTCGAACAGCTCCTCCAGTCCGAAGACGAGGCGGGTGGGAATCCCACCGACCTGCTTCGTGGGATCGGGCCTGATCCACTCGTCGTACCACGACTGGATGCCCGGCCCGAAGCCGAGCGGGGACAGCTGCGCGAGGACCGATCCGCTGGCCGGGGAGAGCATCTGGTTGTCGTCGGCCATCTGCGTCCAGGTCCGCCCGAAGTCCTTCGAGACGTAGATCCCGTTGAGGTAGGTCGGGGTGGCGGTCGGCTTGACGCCGAACGCCCCCTTGTTCGGGGTATCGAGCCCCTCGATGGTGCCCTTTTGAAGAGGACCGCGTCCTGGACTTCGGCGTAGATGTAGCCGTGGTTCTGCTTTGGGCCGGTCGCAGCGCCGAGCTCGACGCGTCCGATCTGCTGCTGCAGGGCGAACCCGTTGGTGTTCACCGGGAGGCGCGCGAACGTGCCCCGGCGGCCCGAGGCCGAGCGGTAGAGGCCGTTGGCGGGCGCCTCCGGGACGCCGTTGAAGTTCTTCCGCGTCCCGTCGCGCCAGCCCACCGCCGCCAATACCGTCCCGCCCTTGTGGCCGAAGTGGTCAGGCGCCTGGACCGCGACGTCGGTGACCACGTTGGCGAAGAAGCAGTTCGGCTTGTCGAACGTGTTGCCCTGGCACCGCTTGCCGGTGGGCAGGTCGACGTTGTTGAACGAGTGCCCGTCGTTGTTCGAGCGGAACAGGCCGGCGCCGGTGGCGGCATAGATGACCCTCGGATCGGTCGGGTCAACGGCCGCCTTGAAGCCCTGTGCGCCGCTGGGCGGCCCCTTGGCGCGCTGCCAGGTCCGGCCGTTGTCGGTGGATCGGTACACGCCCAGCCCGCCGTAGGTGTTGCCGCCGAACGCGTTGTCTCCGGTGACCGCGATCAGCGTCCCGCCCTGGGCCGGGGAGTACGCGATCGAGCCGACGGTCTGCGTCGGCAGCGAGTCGCCGATCGAGTGCCAGCTCTTGCCCGTGTTGCCCGACTCCCACACACCGCCGCTGGCCACGGCGGCGTACAGGATTCGGTGCCGGGAGTCGTACGCGTAGTCGGACACACGCCCCGCGAGCTTCGCGAAGCCGTCTCCATAGGTGCTCGGATAGTTGGGGTCGTCGGCGCGGAGCGGGCCGCGGCCGAGAGGGCGCCAGGACCCGCTGGCCCCGGGGACGGGCGCTGCGCTCGACTCGGCGAGGCGCGAGCGCTCCCGTGCCGCGGCCGCGTAGTCGGCCGTGGAGTCCGCCGCCACGCGCTGCGCGACCGCATTGCTCGCGTCCGCAAGGTCGGTGTACGTCTCGGGTGCGCGCCGCAGCGCGCAGGGCCCGGTCGCCTTGTCAGGACCGGTGGCCCCGGCCGCATCCGGGTCCGCCGACTGGGCGGCGTCCGCGTCCGGCGACGAGAGCTGCTCCAGGCAGGCCGCGAGCGTGTTCTCCTGCTGCCGCTCGCCGGGAGAAAGCTGCCAGACCACGAAAGGCGCCGCCACCAGCACCGCCGCGACCAGGGGAACCCAATAGCGCATCCGTAGCTTCCGGGCTTTCATGGCGCGACATGCTAGGTCCGCGGCGAGAGGCTCGCGCCGGTTCCCGGCGCCGGGTCCCGCCCCTCACCGCCGCGCCGCGAAGGCTGCGACTAGGGTTCGCCGGCCATGGCTGAGATCAGGCCGCTCAACGCGCTGCACTACAACCTCGCTGCGGTCCCGTCGCTCGGCGACGTGACCGCTCCGCCGTACGACGTCATCGACGACGGGCAGCGAGGCGAGCTCCTCGCCCGGTCGCCGTTCAACGTCGTGGAGATCGACCTGCCGCGGGCGCCCGAGGCCGGCGACCCGTACGAGCATGCCGCGGAGACGCTCGAGGCATGGACGCTCGACGGCGTTCTCGCCGCCGATCGCGAGCCGGCGATCTGGGCGCTGACGCAGGAGTACTCGACCCCCGACGGGGCGCGGCAGACCCGGCACGGCTTCCTCGTCCGGGTCCGGGTCACCGACTACGGCCCCGGCCTCGTGCGACCCCACGAGCGCACCCAACCCGGCCCCAAGGAGGACCGCCTGCGCTTAACAAGGGCGACGCGCCACAACCTCTCGCCGATCTTCGCGCTGCATCCGGGAAACGTCTGGAGCGACATCGAGCCCCACGTCGGGGGCGATCCATGGGGCGAGGTCACCGACTCCGAGGGCACCATTCATCGTGTCTGGCGGGTCCCCGAGCCCTCCGTCCACGAGGCGGTGGCCGCCGGCCTCGCCGACGCCGAGCTGCTGATCGCCGACGGCCATCACCGCTACGAGACAGCCCGCATCTACGCGGACGAGATCGGCGGCGAGGGTCCGCACCGGTACACGCTCATGTGCCTCGTCTCGCTCGACGATCCGGGGCTGACGATCTTCGGCACGCACAGGATGCTCAAGGGCTTCGACGCCGAGCGACTCGAGCGGGGAATTCGCGAGAGCTTCGACGTCGAGGAGGTCGGCGACGACGAGGTCGATCCCGCCGGGATCGAGGGCGCCGGCGCCTTCGGACTCATCGACCGCGACCGCCGCCTGCGCCTCCGGCTCCGCGACCCCGGCGCGCTGGACGTTGCACTCCCCGACCGGTCCGCGGCCTACCGCCGCCTCGACGCGGTCATCCTCGAGGAGCTCGTCCTGAAGGGGGCCCTCGGGATGAGCAACGAGGACATCGAGAGCAAGAGTGGGCTCGGGTACGCGAAGGGACTCGACGAGGCGCGGCGGCTGGTCGGCTCGGGCGACTACGACTGCGCGTTCGTCCTGAGGCCGACCCCGGTGTCGGAGGTCCGCGAGGTCGCCGCCGCCGGGGAGACGATGCCCCCGAAGTCGACGTTCTTCTTCCCGAAGCTCCTCACGGGGCTGGTCTTCAACCCGCTCAGCTGAGGCCCACCGGCCCCTCACGCTCGCGCTAGGGTCATGGCCACGTGACGCGCATCTACACGCGCAAGGGCGACGACGGCACGACCTCGCTCTGGTACGGGGGCAGGGTCGCCAAGAACGATGCGCGCACCGAGGCGTACGGGACGATCGACGAGGCCGGCGCCGCCCTCGGCGTCGCCCGGTCGCTGTGCGGCCCGGACGACGGCGAGCTCGCGGCGGACGTCCTCCGGCTCCAGGGCGAGCTCTTTGTCGCGGGCGCCGAGCTGGCGACCGCGCCCGAGGCCGAGGGGCGCCTGCAGGAGGGCATCAGCAGGATCGACGACGGGATGGTCGAAGCGCTCGAGCCGATCATCGACCGGTACATGGATCGCGTCGACCTGCCGCCGAAGTTCGTGATCACCGGCGGGACCACGCTCTCGGCGCAGCTCGACGTTGCCCGGACCGTGATCCGGCGAGCCGAGCGGCGGGTCGTCGCGCTCAGGGACGGCGGGGAGCTGGCATCGGACGCTGTGCTCCGGTACCTGAACCGGGCCTCCGACCTGGCGTTCGCGATGGCGAGGTTCGCCGACGTCCCCGATCCCGAGCTCTTCCAGGGCCGCGACGCAGGTGCGGCCGATGGTTAAGGTCACCGCTCGCCGCCGCCAGGGCTTCACCCACGATGTCGAGATCCAGGGCGGACACCACCTCGTGATCGACGAGCCCGAGGCCGACGGAGGCAGCAACGCCGGGCCCTCCCCCACTCGCACCGTCGGGGCCGCGCTCGCAGCGTGCACCGCGATCACCACGGAGATGTACGCCGACCGCAAGGGCTGGGACCTCGGCGAGGTCGAGGTCGACGTCGACATGGACTACGGCGACACGCCGGCGCCACGCTCGTTTGAGGTCACGCTTCGCATCGGCGCCGACCTCAGCGACGATCAGATGGAGCGCCTTCGGGTGATCGCCGGCAAGTGCCCCGTCCACCGCCTGCTCGCGAAGGAGACGGAGGTCACGATCACCGACCGCGTCGAGCGGGTCCACTGAAGCACCCGGGCTGATGGATCTGGGGCTCGAGGGCAGGACATGCGTCGTCACCGGCGCCGGCCGGGGCATCGGGCTCGCGGCCGCGGAGCGGCTCTGCAGTGAGGGGGGCCGGGTCGTCCTGGTCGGCCGCTCCGCGGAGCCGCTCGAAGAGGCGCTCAGGCGCTGCTCGGCCGCCGCGGGCCGGGCGGAGGTGCTCCAGTTGGACGTCACCCAGCCCGACGCCGGCGAGCGCATGGTCGCCGCGGCCTCCGCAAGCTTCGGCGCCCTCGACGTGCTCGTCAACAACGCCGGGACCGCGACGAGGCGCGCCCTCCAGGACGTGCCGGACGACGACTGGGATGCGGCGTGGGAGCTCAACGTGATGGCGCCGATGCGCGCCATGCGGGCCGCGATCCCGGCGATGGCCGAGCGCGGCTGGGGCCGGGTCGTGAACGTCTGCTCGAGCGCCGCCAAGCGGCCGAGCCTCCAGATGCCCGAGTACTCGGTGGCGAAGGCGGCGGAGCTCTCCCTTTCGCGCCTGTTCGCCGACGAGTACGCCAAGCAGGGGGTGCTGGTGAACGCGATCTGTCCCGGGCCGGTCAAGTCGGAGCTGTGGATGGAGCCCGGCGGTCTCCTCGACCAGTCAGCGGAGCTGTCGGGTCACGACTCGCGGGAGGCGGCACTCGAGGCGGCGGGCTCCGGGCGACCGATCGGCCGGCTGGCCGAAGTCTCGGAGATCGCCGACGCGATCGTGTTCCTGTGCTCGGAGCGGGCCTCCTACGTGGCCGGGGCGGCGTGGAGCGTCGATGGCGGCTCCGTCCCGGTGATCATCTAGTCGCGGTGAACTCGCTCGCGAGCGTCCTACTGAGCCCCGAGGAGGCGCAGGCGATGAAGGCGCCGGGCGGCACGAACGCCGCGGTGCTCCTCCCCCTCTACGGCCACCCGGAGCGGCCCGGGCTCGTCTTCACCGAGCGCCGGCTGGACCTGAGGCGCCACGCCGGCGAGATCTCGTTCCCGGGCGGCCGCCCGGACACGCCGGAGGAGCCGCTGCTCGACACGGCCCTGCGCGAGGCCGAGGAGGAGATCGGCCTGAGTCCAGACCAGGTCGACGTCGCGGGTGCGCTCCCCCCTGTGGGCACCTTCGTCACCGGCTACAAGGTCCACCCGTTCGTCGGCACCATCCCCGAGGGAATCCGCTTCCGGCCCAACCCGAGCGAGGTCGCATCGGTACTGACCTTCACCCTCGACCGGCTGCGCGACGGCTTCGCGATGCGCCGCCTGATCCGTCGCGGCGTCCCGATCCGCACCCCGACCTACGAGGTCGGCGAGCACATGATCTGGGGTGCGACGGCGCGAATCGTGTCGGACTTCCTGGAGCGGGTGGACGGCGGCGCTAGCGTCTCACTGTGAGCCGGCTCACTGATTTCTTCAGCAAGCACTCCCTCGACGACCGCCTGCTGAAGGGTGAACTATCGCCCGACAGCGGCCAGGGGAAGGCGAGGGCCGAGCAATTGCTGAGCAGGCGGCACCGAGCCGAGAGCGCCAAGGCGCTTAGAGATCTCGTCGAGGAAGCTCAGCAGCCCCGGGCCTCGCTGTTGAACGCGAACCTCCGCATACAACGGGTTCTAATCCGCGAGAACCAGCCGCTGATCCTCACTCTCGCGCGGGAACTCGAGGAGCTGGCAGTGGTCAACCCACGCGGTGTGATCCTCGCCGATCGGCTGATCAAGGATGGCGAGTCACCGGTCTACACGACTGAGTCCGCTATTGATGAGCACGGGAAGCTCGCCCGTGAGGTGGAGCGGGCTCGCGCGGCGCTGAAGGCCTACTGACCGGCGCTGTGCGCCCTAGACGTCCTTCTCGATCGGGACGTCCACCAGGTTGCCCCACTCCGTCCACGAGCCGTCGTAGTTGACGACGTCGTCGACGCCCAGGAGCTCGTGGAGGACGAACCACGTGTGCGCCGAGCGCTCGCCGATGCGGCAGTAGGCGATCACGTCGTTGTCCCCGTCCGAGAGCACGCCCTTGGACGAGTACAGCTCGCGGAGGTCGTCTGCCGACTTGAAGGTGCCGTCCTCGTTGACCGCCTGCGCCCACGGCACGGAGATGGCCCCCGGAATGTGGCCGGAGCGCTGCGCGCCCTCCTGCTCGTAGCCGGCCATCGCGATCAGCTCGCCCGAGTACTCCTGCGGACTGCGCACGTCGACCATCCGCTTCTCGGTGCCCAGCGCGTCCTGCACCTCTTGGCGGCGGGCGCGAATGGACTCGTCCGGGCCGCTCGCGTTGAACGTCGCCTCCGGGTACGAGGGGACGTCGGTGCTGGTGTCGCGGCCCTCGGCAATCCACTTCTCGCGCGGGCCGTTCATCAGCTTCACGTTGTCGTAGCCGTAGTAGAGGAAGTACCAGTAGGTGTAGGCGGCGAACCAGTTGTTGCGGTCGCCGTAGAGGACGATGGTGTCGTCGTTGGAGATGCCGCGGCCGCCCATCAGGTTGCCGAAGTCCTCCGCCGAGAGGAAGTCTCGCTTCACCTGGTCCTGAAGATCCTGCTTCCAGTCGAAGCCGATCGCGCCCGGGATGTGCGCCTCCGCGTACAGAGCGGGGTTCTCGTCGACCTCGACGATCCGGATCCCGTCGTCGTCGAGATGCTCGGCGACCCAGTCGGTCTCCACCAGGACATCCTTCGCGTAGTCAGCCATTCATGCGCCTCCGTCCGATTCGCCCTAATCCCTATCGGAGTTAAGGCTATTCGGTATCCGGCGATGCGTCAACGTCGCCCCGCCGCCCGACGGGTGTAGGCTGGACACCGTTGGATAGTCAGACGGGCGCTGAAACGGCCTGACTAGACAGCCCAGCACTGCCTCGCCAGTTTGCTTGGCCTCCGCCTGATCAACGGCCTGCTGCTCGGTGGGCCCAATCGGCAGGAGGACCATGAGCGAACGCGCGACAACCCCAGCCGCGCCAGGGTGCGGCAAAGATTCGAGCCAGCCGTTCGGCCGAGCCGAGGTGGCGCCGTACGCGCGGCCACACCTGGGCCGAAGCCTTCTGGACTTGGCCACCTCCGTCGTGCCGTACCTCGCGCTCTCGGTCGCGATGTACTTCGCGCTCGACGTCTCCTACCTGCTGGTGCTCGTCCTCGCTGTGCCCGCTGCCGGGTTCGCCGTCCGGACGTACATCGTCTTCCACGACTGCGGGCACGGCTCGTTCATGGGATCCCGGCGTGCCAACACCTGGATCGGCACGTTTTGCGGGCTGCTCGTCTTCACGCCCTTCCAGAGCTGGCGGCACGAGCACGCCGTCCACCACGCCACGGCCGGGGACCTCGATCGCCGTGGAGTCGGTGATGTCTTCACCCTCACGGTCGCCGAATACGGCGCGCTGCCGTGGCTGGGCCGGCTCAAGTACCGGCTGTTCCGAACTCCGGTGGTGATGTTCGGCCTTGGCCCGATCCACGCGATGATTGTCTCCCCGCGCTGGCCGTCATCGGACGCTCGGCCGCGCATCAGGCGCAGCATCATCGCCACGGACATCGCGCTCGCCGTCATCATCGGGGGACTCTGCTGGCTGATCGGGTGGCGCGACTACCTGCTCGTGCAGGCCCCGATCCTCTGGCTCGCCGGCGCAACTGGCGTGTGGCTCTTCTACGTCCAGCATCAGTTCGAGGACACCTATTGGCAGAGCTCTGACAGCTGGGCCTACGCCGACGCCGCGCTGCGCGGGAGCTCCTACCTGAAGCTGCCCAAGGTCCTTCAGTTCTTCACCGGCAACATCGGCCTCCATCACGTTCACCACCTGAGCACCCGCATTCCCAACTACAACCTCCAGCGCGCGCACGACGAGAATGCGATCTTCCGCGACGTGCCGATCCTCACCCTGTGGGAAGGTCTGCGCGCAGTGCGACTCAAGCTCTGGGACGAGGACAGCCAACGGCTGGTCACCTTCGCGCAGGCTCGCGCCCCCAACGCGGCGGCCCTGTCACCGGCCACCCCGATTCGCTGATCAGGTGGCCGACCGCAGGGATCTCGAGTTCACCTACTCCCTGATCGACAGCATCTTCAGGCTCAGCCTCGGGGAGCTTGCGGATTTCAGCGGTGCCATGTACGACGGCGACTTCTCGATGAGCTTGGAGGAGGCCCAGCGGCGCAAGCACGAATACGTGGCGGAGCAGATAGGGATCGCACCCGGGCGGCGGGTGCTCGACCTGGGCTGTGGATGGGGCCCGCTGCTCGCCTTCATCCGCCGTCGCGGTGCGACCGGCATCGGGGTCACGCTGTCCTCCGCTCAGGCGGACGCCTGTCGCAGGCATGGTCTCGACGTCCATCTCCGGGACGGGAGGAAGGTCACTCGCGAGGCATTCGGCCCCTTCGACGCCGTGGCAAGCCTTGGAGCCTTCGAGCACTTCTGCTCACCCGAGGATTACCGCGCCGGGCGCCAGGAGGAGGTTTATCGCCAGGTTTTCGGGAGAATTGCGGGACTGCTGCCGGAGGGAGGACGGCTCTACCTCCAGACGATGGTGTTCGGCCGAAAGATGATTCCCGTCGATGAGATTGACATCGAAGCCCCGCGCGAGTCGGATGGCTGGTACCTGGCCCTGATGGGACGCCAGTTTCCCGGGTCCTGGCTGCCATTCGGACAGGAACAGGTGGTGCGAACCGCGGACGAGCAATTCGACCTCGTTTCGAGCGTGAGCGGCCGCCTGGACTACATCGAGACGATCCGCCAGTGGCGGGAGCGCTTCGCGGCGCCGAGCGCCCGAAAGACCCTCCTCAAGCTCCGGCTTCTGCCACGCTGGCTCCGGAGCGCCGACTTCCGGCTCGCATTCACCTCGGGAGTAAGCGCGAACAGCGTCTGCTTTCAGCGCGAGCTCCTGGATCACCATCGCCTCGTGCTCGAAAAACGTCATTTGTGAACCCCCAATCAGAGAGGACCAGCGATGCCTGAAATCACACCGGATCAAGTAGTTACCGCGGCGAAGGAGCTCGGCAAGGACGAGTTCACTCGCAAGGACCTGGCCGAGAAGCTCGGGGTCGAGCAGACCGATATCAGGCGCGGAGTCCGCGGCGCCCGACAGGCCGGGAAGCTCGACAAGGTGCGCGACGACGACCAGGGCACCGGCCACTTCCGACTGACGGATAAGTAGCCGCGACGAGCCCCAGACTCCGGTTGGGGGTGGCGAAGAGGCCGGGCTTGTGCTTACGTATTGAGAAGGGATGGCGCAGGAGGCAAACAAGGTCGCGGCCCCGTCCGTGGGCCCGAACACGGTCATTGAGCGCGAGCCCGTCGAGGAGCGCCTCGCGAAGCACGAGCAGTCGGAGGTCGACGCGAGGGGGCTGGACAAGCGCCGTCAGGTTGTGGGCCAGAGGCACGGGCCCAGCAAGGCCCGGCAGCTCGGGCTCTACGGGATCTTCCTCGCGGTCGCCGCGGCGCTGGTGATCGGCGGCATCGTCCTCATCGGCAAGCTCGACACGGGGGTCGGCAAGAACGTTCCGAACTCCGCGCCGTGGTCGAAGCCCGGCGTCAAGCAGATCAAGCCGAAGCCCATCCAGTAGCCGGCCCGGATCACTCCACGCCGGACCCGCCGACCAGCCGCTCGGTCGCGGCGAGCATCTCCTCGAGCCACCCCTCCCAGTCTCCGGGATCCGCGCCCACGACCTCGGCCGGGATCCGCCAGCGCTCCGATGCGGAGCGGACGATCACCGCGCCCCCGTCTAGCTGCTCGATCGGGACGCTCCCGGCCGCCTCGTAGACAACCCCTCGCACCGGCGTGTCGACGAGCTCCTCGAGGAGGCGCTCGAGCCGCGGCCCGTGCAGCGCCTCGAGCAGCTCGGGCTCACCTACGGCGGATCCCATGAGCCAGAACAGGATCGTCACGTCCCCCACGTGCTCGAGGACGGTCCCGACCCGATCGGGGTCCGCGACCACGGCCTCCAGCCCGGCCTCGAGGATCTGGTCCGAGTTCAGAGGGTCCCGTGTCGTCCCGCGAACCTGCCACCCGGCCTGGTGGAGGCGCCGACCCAGCGCGCTGCCGCGACATCCGCAGCCGACGATGTACGCCCGCGCCACCGCTCCCGCGCGCCGGGGCTCAGACCCCTAGCTCGTCCTCGAGCTCGTCCAGATGGTCGTCGTAGCCCTGGCGCTGGCGCTCGCGGATCTCCTGGTCCTCGCGGGCCATGCGCGACGCATCGGCTGCCGTCAGGTCGCGCTTGCCGCGGCGCCGTCGCATAACGTTCTGCGCCTCGATCATCTGCTGGATGTCCTCGCTCTCGAGACGGGCCTCGTCCTCGTACGAGCGGGTGGGCCGCCAGTCGACGAGATCGGCGCCGCTCCCCGGATAGGCGCGAGCCAGCAGCACGAGCACGACGACGATCAACGCCACCGAACCCAGGCTTAGGAGAACGAAGTCCATGGACCTCTCACGAACAACAGTAACGGCACCAGCCAGTTTCGGGGCTAAGGCCCCTCACCAACCAAGCTCTTGAAACGACACACGCCAGTTTCGGGGGCTGAAGCCCCCTCACCAAAATGACTGACGCTTTTGTCGTGGACGCCGTGCGCACGCCCATGGGGCGCTACGGCGGGGTCTTGTCGGGCGTGCGACCCGACGACCTCGCTGCCCACACGATCCGCGCTGCGGTCGAGCGCACGGGCCTCGATCCCGAGGCCGTCCGCGACGTCTACTGGGGAGCGGCGAACCAGTCGGGCGAGGACAACCGCGACGCGGGACGCATGGCATCGCTCCTCGCCGGGCTGCCGGTCGAGGTCCCCGGCGTCGCCGTCAACCGGCTGTGCGCGTCAGGGCTGGAGGCGGTCAACCAGGCCTCGCGGGCACTGCGCCTCGGTGAAGGCGACCTGTACCTCGCCGGGGGCGCGGAGTCCATGAGCCGCGCGCCGTGGGTCGTCATGAAGCCCGAGGCCGGGCTGCCCCGAGGCCCCCGGACGATGCACGACACCGCACTCGGCTGGCGCCTGATCAACCCGCTGATGGCCGAGCGCTACTCGACGGAATCCATGGGCGAGACGGCCGAGAACGTCGCCGAGAGGTACGGGGTGAGCCGCGATGAGCAGGATCGCTTCGCGCTCCAGAGCCACTCGCGCGCGGTGGAGGCGACCCGCGAAGGTCGCTTCGCAGAGCAGATGATCTCGGTGGATGCGCCGCCCCGCGGCGGCCGCGGCGACCCGGTCACGGTCGAGATCGACGAGGGGCCTCGGGCCGACACCTCGCGGGAGAAGCTCGCCAAGCTGCGGCCGGCGTTCCGCGAGGGCGGCACCGTCACCGCCGGCAACGCGTCGACGCTCAACGACGGCGCGGCCTGCCTCGTGATGACCTCGGGCGAGCGCGCCGAGGCGATGGGCGCGGAGCCCCTCGCCCGGATCGTCTCCATCGGCGTCGCCGGCGTCGACCCCGCGGTCATGGGCGTAGGGCCCATTCCCGCCATCCGCGGCGCCGTGGAGGCGGCGAACGTCTCCCTCGACCAGGTCGACCTGATCGAGATCAACGAGGCCTTCGCCGCGCAGGTCCTCGCCTGCATCGGCGAGCTCGGGATCGAGGAGGAGCGGCTGAACGTGAACGGCGGCGCGATCGCCCTCGGTCACCCGCTCGGCTGCTCCGGCGCCCGTCTGATGACAACTCTCGTCTGGGAGCTGCGCCGCCGCAACGCGCGATACGGGATCGCGGCCCTGTGCGTCGGCGTCGGTCAGGGCGTGGCGACACTGGTCGAGAACCCGGCGGCGAGCTAATCGAGGCGCGGATGGCCTCGCGACTCATATAGCCTCGGCTCACGGTGACTGACGGGGCGACCATTCAGGAGCTGGCGAGCGTTGACGGGTCGATCTCGCCGACCGCGGAGGCGACGATCGCGCTGCCCGACGACGGCCTCTACCGGGGCGACGGCGTGTTCGAGGTGATCCGGCTCTACGAGGGCCGGCCCTTCGCGCTGAGGCAGCACCTGGACCGGCTCGAGCGCTCGGCAGCCGCGATCGAGCTGCCCATCGAGCGCGAGCCGCTGGAGCGCGAGCTGGCCGCGCTGCTAGAGGCATTCGGCCGTCAGGACGCCCAGCTTCGCATCGTGATCACGCGAGGCGGACGGCGGATCCTGCTGATCGAGAACCTCCCCGACAAGGGCCACTCGGTGCGCCTGAAGACCGTGACCTACTCCCCGACGATCATCCTGACCGGGGTCAAGTCGCTTTCCTACGCGGCCAACATGCAGGCCACCCGGGTCGCACAGGCCCGCGGCGCGGACGAGGCCCTGCTCGTGCGGCCGGACGGAATCGTCCTCGAGGCCCCGACATCCACGATCTTCTGGGTCTCCCCGGAGGGCGGCCTGCGGACGCCGTCGATCGGGTCCGGCATCCTCGAGTCGATCACCCGGGCGCACATCATCAAGGCACTTCATGTCGAGGAGGGCGAGTTCGGCCTTGACGACCTCCTTGGAACCCACGAGGCGTTCCTGGCCTCGACCGTCCGCGAGGTCCAGCCCATCGCGGCGATCGACGACTTCAACCTCGAGATCCCCGGCCCCAGGACGAAGGAGGCGGCCGAGGCGTTCCAGCGTTCCCTGACGGAAGCCCTCGACGACTAGGCTGCACCGCCGTGGACCTGGACCTCACCGACGAGCAGCGCCTGATCTCGGAGACCGCCCGGGACTTCACCGACAACGAGATCATCCCGCGGGCCCGCGACAACGACCGCGAGTCACGCTTCGACATCGATCTCGCCCGCCGGCTCGGCGACATGGGATACCTGGGCTCCACGGTCGACGAGGAGTACGGCGGCCAGGCGCTGAGCTACGTGAGCTACGGGCTGATCGTCGAGGAGATCGGCCGGGGCGACTCGTCATCCAGAACCGTCGTCTCCGTCCAGACCTCCCTCGTCTGCGGCTCGATCGAGCGCTGGGGCACGGAGGAGCAGAGGAAGCGCTGGCTGCCGCGGCTGTGCGCCGGCGAGGCCTTTGGCTGCTTCGGCCTCACCGAGCCGGACGCCGGCTCCGACCCCTCGTCGATGCGCACACGCGCGGTGAAGATCGACGGCGGCTGGCGGATCACCGGCCAGAAGATGTGGATCTCACTCGGCAACGTGGCCGAGGTCGCCCTGATCTTCGCCCAGACCAACCCGGAGGAGCAGCACCGCGGGATTGCCTGCTTCCTCGTGCCCACCGAGTCCGAGGGCTTCTCGTCGCAGGAGATCCACGGCAAGCTCGGGCTGCGGGCATCGGACACCGCCTCGCTCGGGATCGACGACGTGGAGGTTTCCGACGACGCGCTGCTCGGCGAGGTCGGCGACGGATTCAAGATCGCCATGACCGCGCTCGAGGCCGGCCGCTACTCGGTCGCCGCCGGCTGCGTGGGCATCTGCGAGGGCTGCGTGCAGGCCTCGGTCGACTACGCGAAGGACCGGGTGCAGTTCGGGGTGCCGATCGCGAGCTTCCAGCTCGTCCAGGAGATGATCGCCGAGATGATCCTGAGGCGGGACGCGTCCCGCCTTCTGGTCCGCCGGGCCGGCATCCTCAAGGACAAGGGCGAGCCGAACACCACCGAGACGTCGATCGCCAAGCTGTACGCGACCGAGGCGGCCGTCGAGTGCGCCAACTTGGCGATCCAAGTGCACGGCGGTTCGGGCTATGTCGACGACTACCCCGTCGAGCGGTACCTCCGCGACGCCCGGGTGACGACGCTCTACGAGGGGACCTCGCAGATCCACAAGCTGATCATCGGGCGCGCGGCCACCGGCATCAACGCGATGACGCCGGTGCGCGCGGATCGGTGAGCGGCCTCGTCGAGACCAGCGTCGACGGGCACGTCGCCCTCTGCCGCCTGAATCGTCCCGACGCCCGCAACGCGCTCTCGCCCGAGCTCATGGACGAGCTTGCGACGGCGATCGAGGGCTTCGACTCCGATCCCGAGCTCCGGTGCGTCGTCATCGCCGGCTCCGACGAGGTGTTCGCGGCCGGCGCCGACATCCGTTCGCTCCGGGAGCGGACCTTCGAGGAGTCGCTGCGCCATCCGGCCGCGTCCTTCTGGCGCCGGCTCGCCGCCATCAAGACGCCGCTCATCGCGGCAGTTTCCGGATTCGCCCTTGGCGGCGGCTGTGAGCTTGCCCTGGTGTGCGACCTGATCGTCGCGTCCGAGACCGCCGAGTTCGGGCAGCCCGAGATCACGCTGGGGATCCTCCCTGGCGGCGGCGGCACCCAGAGGCTGGCACGCGTCCTCGGCAAGCAGCGCGCGATGGAGCTCGTGCTCACCGGGCGGCGGATGGACGCCGCCGAGGCCGAGCGGTTCGGCCTCGTCAACGAGGTCGCCCCTGAGGGGGAGTGGCTCGACCGCGCAATGGACCTGGCTCAGCGGATCGCGAAGCGTCCCCCGATCGCGGTCCGTCTGGCCAAGCAGGCTGTGATCGCCGCCGACGAGAGCGGGCTCAGCGAGGGACTGGAACACGAGCGCCGGCTGTATGAGCTCGCGATGGCGACCGAGGACCGCCTCGAGGGGATGGACGCGTTCCTCGAGAAGCGCAAGCCGGACTTCAAGGGGCGGTAGCGTGAGCATCGAACGGGTCGGGGTCATCGGCGCCGGGACCATGGGCGCGGGGATCGCGCAGCTCGCGTGCCTGGGCGGGCTGGAAACCTGGCTCCACGACCCGGTGAGCGAGGCGCTCGCCATGGGTCAGAAGCGGGTGGCCGACGGCCTCGCGAAGGGTGCCGTCCGCGGGATGTGGAGCGAATCCGAGGCGGAGGCGGCGGAGGAACGGCTGAACCTCGTGGAGCGCGTCGAGAAGCTGGGCGAATGCCAGCTCGTCATCGAGGCCGCGCCGGAGGATCTCGCGCTGAAGCGTGACCTGTTCGCGGAGCTGGCCGAGCTTTGCGGGCCAGAGGCGATCCTCGCCACCAACACCTCCTCGCTGTCGGTGACCGCGATCGCCGCCGGGGTCGAGCGGCCGGAGCGGGTGTGCGGCATGCACTTCTTCAACCCTCCGCCGCTGATGCGCCTGGTGGAGATCGTCGCCGGGGACGACACCGCACCCGAGACCCTCGAGGCCGCCACCGAGGTCGCGCGGGCGATGCGTCGCGAGCCGATTCGGGCCGCTGACGCGATCGGGTTCGTCGCCAACCGGCTCGCGCGCCCGTTCACACTCGAGGCTCTCCGCATGCTCGCCGAGCGCATCGCCCCCATGGACCAGATCGACCGGATCGTTCGCATCGGCGGCGGCTTCCGGATGGGCCCGTTCGAGCTCATGGACCTGGTGGGCGTCGACGTCAACTTCGAGGTCGCGAAGTCCTTCTGGGAGCAGAGCTTCCACGAGCCGCGCTGGCAGCCCAGCCCGCTCCAGGCCCGAACTGTCGCGGCTGGCCGCTTGGGGCGGAAGTCGGGGCGCGGATACCACGATTACCGCGACGGCCCTCACCGGCCCGACGATCCCCCGCAGCCGGAGCGGGATCCCGGCTGGCGGCGCGACCCTGAGCTCGAGGCATCCGTCAACCACATGGCCCTGCCGAGCTTCGACGGCGCGACCGTCGTCGAGGTCGTGCGCGAGCAGTCGATGAGCGACGGCCGCGCCGACGAGGTCGAGGGTTACTTCCGCGCCGCGGGGAAGCACGTGGAATGGGTGGGCGAGGCGCCCGGGCTCGTACTCGGCCGGATCCTCGCCCAGATCGTCAACGAGGCGCATTTCGCGGTGAGCCAGGGCGTGGCTACGGAGGACGACTGCAACACGGCGATGCGGCTGGGCTTCAACTGGCCTCGCGGGCCGTTCGAGTGGGGCGAGGAGATCGGCCTCGCGCGGGCCGTCGCGATCCTCGACGAGCTGCACGCCCTTCTGGGCGAGGAGCGTTACCGGGTTGCGCCGCTGCTCCGCGCGCGAGCCGGCTCGGTGGGCGATGAGGGCCGCCGATAGCGCGGGATCGTCCCGGAGATCGCCAGCCACGAGCCGCCGACGATCAGGGCGAGGCCAACCAGCGTCGCCACGCTGATCGACTCTCCCAGCAGCGCCGCTCCGTAGACGACGGCGAACCCGGGGGCGATGTAGGAGACGATCATCGTCCGCGCCGGGCCGACCGTCCCGATCAGCAGATAGAAGATGACGAACGCGGCGCCGGTCCCGAACACGCCGAGCGCCACGACCGCGGCGATCGGGCCGAGCCCCGGTCCGCTCGCGGGCGCGGTGGCGATGGCGGGAATCAGCAGCATGAGCGCGCTCGCCGTCATGACGGAGGCGACGACGCCCAGCGGCCCGACGTGGGAGAGCCGGTGCTTGACGAGGAAGCCTCCGACCGAGTAGCCGACGCTGGCCAGCACGACCGCGAGGCCGCCGAGCAGCGCCGCGGATGAGCCGCCGAGGTCGACGCCGAACAGCAGGACGACCCCCGCGACCCCGACCCCCACCCCGATGAGGCGGAGCCCCTCGGAACGCTCCTCGTGGTCGAGGCGGATCGCCAGCAGCGCTGTGAAGATGGGCGTGGTCGCGACGAGAATCCCGGCGAGCGCCGACGTGATGTGCTGCTCGCCGATCGGGATCAGCAGGAAAGGCCCCGTTACCTGGACGGCGCCCACCAGGGCGATCACGCCGAGCCTTCCCCGCAGCCCGCTCAGGGCGCCCTGAGCCGCGGCGATCGGCATGAGCACCACGGCCGCGAGGGCGATCCGCGCGAACGCCACGACCTCCGGCGACATGTCGCGGAGGCCGATCTTGATGAGCATGTAGCTCGCGCCCCAGATCGAGGCGAGGAGAAGCAACCACAGCCAGGAGCGGCGGTCCACACTTCGAGGCTAGCCGCCCCAGGCGGCTAGCCGGTGGCGGTGCCCCCGGGCTGAGGTTCGGCGGCCCGTCAGGCGCCGTTTCGAGACGCCGGAGGCTCGATCACGCCCGTGTTGATGCCGTTGTAGACGAAGGTCGGAACCACCGGCCACTGCCGCTTCCAGCTCGCCATCTCCGACGAGGGGAACACGTTCAGGTAGCGGGGGTCGTTGCGGTTCGGGTCCGCGAGCGCCTTCTCCTTGACCATCGAGTCGTACTGGTCGATCGAGTCCTCCAGCGTGTTCGAGTTCAGGATCACCTCGCGCCCGAAGAACTCGGCCGTCTTGCGAACGCCCGGGATCTTCGAGAGGTGCGGGTGCCAGGAGTCGGCGGCAACGCCGTTCTCCGAGGAGACCCAGACGCCGTCGTCGGTGTTGACGCAGAGGGAGTGGTTGCCGTCCGTGTGGCCCGGGGTCCAGACGAGCGCCACGCCCTTGCCGAGCTCGACGTCGCCGTCGACGAGGACGACGTTGTCGGTGATCAGGTCCTTGATCCCGTCCTCGACGTACCAGGCCCACTGCATCGGGTGCAGCGAAGCGAACGTGTCCCACTCCTTGCGCTGGGTGATCAGCTTCGCGTTCGGGAACAGCGGCGGGCGCGGCGCGGCCTCGCCCGGGATCGGCTCGGTGGTGCCGAGCACGAAGCGCAGATCCTGCACGTGAAGATGGTCGAAGCTGACGTAGTCGACGTCCTCCGGCCGCAGCCCCACCTTGGCGAGCGCCTCGTCGGGGTGGTTCCAGATCGTCGCGAGGACCTTGTAGGAGAGGAACTCGCCGAGCTTCTCGATCTGCTGCGCGTAGTACGGCGCCTCGGCCGGCCCCTCGGGGACGGTGGGCTCATAGGCGAGCGTCCTGAGCTCGCCGTCGAAGTCCTCGAACTGCACCACCTGCAGCCGGTTGATGATGTTGACGTAGGGGTTGGGCCCCTTCGCCGCACCGCCGAACGCGAACTTCAGCGGATAGCCGGCCGACGCGATGTCGATCGTCCGAATACCGCGAACCCGGTTCTCGGGGGTCGCGAAGCGCGCGCGGAACTCGGCGGCGGCCTCGCGGATCGCCGCGGGCCGATCGCCCCGCGGCCAGGTCTCGTTCGCGTCATCGAACTCGTGGAACGGCTTGAGCCCGATCTTCTCGATCTTGACCTTAGGAACCTCGACGACCGCCATCGCGCGCACTCCTTCTCGGGGGTTCGGCTACTCAGCCAACTCTAGAGAGTCGGGGGCGCTCCCGGCGTCGCCTTCGAGCCCAGGCGCGCGATTGCGCCAACGGCTAGAGGCTGGGTAGGGCAGCGCCGGAGACCGGAAATGGCGGGTCGACGCAATCCGCGTCCGGAATCCGGACATAGATTGCCTCGACCCGGACCTACGTCGAGTTCAGCGGCCCGGACGCTGCCCTACTTGCCCTTGTGCGGCCGGGAGTGCCGACCACGCCCGGGCGTGCGCCCAGCGCTACTTCGCGCTGACCTCCGCGCGCTCTTCGGCGTCGTGTGCCTCTGGCTGTGCCTCGCCGGCCATGCCGGACCAGTGGGCCTCGGGCGACGGCGGGACGTCGCGCAGGTACCACTCGGCGTCCAGGGCGCCCATCGTGCCCGTGCCGGCTGCGGTGACGGCCTGGCGGTAGGTGTGATCCACGAGGTCACCGACGGCGAAGACGCCGGCCAGGTTGGTGCGGGTGGACTTGCCCTCGGTGATCACGTATCCCTCGTCGTCCGTCTCGACCTGGCCGACCACGAGCTCCGACCGCGGGGTGTGGCCGATGGCGACGAACGCGCCGCCGACCTCGAGCTCCTCGGTCTCGCCCGTCTCCGCCTGCTTGAGGCGGATCTTGGCCAGCTTGCCGTCGTCGCCGGCGATGAACTCCTCCGGGACGTAGGGGGTCTTGAAGGTGATGTTGTCCCGGTCGCGGGCCCGCTCCTCCATGATCTTCGAGGCGCGAAACTCGTCGCGGCGGTGCACGATCGCCAGGTCGTCCGCGAACTTCGAGACGAAGATCGAGTCCTCCATCGCCGAGTCGCCGCCGCCGATGACGGCGACGCTCTCGCCCTTGAAGAAGGCGCCGTCGCAGACGCCGCAGGTGGAGACGCCCCTGCCGCCGAGCTCCAGCTCGCCGGGGATGCCGAGGCGCTTGGGCTCTGCGCCCATCGCGAGGATGATGCTGCGGGCGCGGTACTCGTCGTCGCCGACCCAGACGGTCTGGATGCCGCCGTCGGAGAGCTCGATGCGGGTGGCGTCGTCGGTGATGAAGCGCGTGCCGAATCGCTCGGCCTGGTCGCGGAACTTCTGCATCAGCTCCGGGCCCATGATCCCCTCGGGGAACCCCGGGTAGTTCTCCACGTCGGTGGTGTTCTGAAGCTGCCCGCCCCACTGGAACCCCTCGATGACCAGGGGCTCGAGCTCGGCACGGGCGGTGTAGGTCGCCGCGGTGTACCCGGCGGACGCCCCACCGACGATGATCACGTTCTCGACTCGGCTGTTGTTGTTCACATTCACTCCGTCTTCTGAGGGGCTACCCCGTTTCGGAGGTAGCCCTTATAAACCATCATACTTTACTTTCTGAAGTAATGGCGGCCCCGCGGAGCGGCTCGCCCATCCGCTCAGCGAACGGCGCATGGGCCCGGTCCTCCTCCCATCGGGCCACGGTCTTGCGCAGCTGGAAGAAGGCGACGATCCCCGGCGGGATCGGCAGCCAGAACGCCACCAGCCGGTAGGTCAGCACGGCCGCGAACACCTCCGAGCCCGGCAGGCCGAAGAGCACGAACGTGCCGATCATCCCGGCGTCCACCGCCCCCACCCCACCGGGCGCCAGCGGAAACAGGTTGGCGACCATGCCGACGAAGAACCCCTGGACGACCACCCCGAGTGGGACGTGGGCGCCGTAGGCGTGGAAGGCGGCCCACAGGATGCCGATGTTGCACGCCCAAAAGCCAACTGCGCCGATCACCGCGAGCCCACCGCGGGACGGATTGCGAACGAAGTCGATCGCCGTCCTGGTGCCGCTGGCGAGCGTCGCCGGGGCGCTCGCCAGCCGTTCCGCAAGGCGCTGGAACCGGGATCCATGCGCGAAGCGCGAGAGCCGGCGTTCCACGTCGTCGGGAATCAGCGCGGTCAGCAGGCCGAGGACCAGGATCGCCCCTGCGATCGCGGCCGGCACGATCGTCAACCCGACGGGGGCCTCGCCGCTCAGCACGCCCACCCGGAGCAGCACGCCGAACACGACGAGCGCGACCATGTAGACGGCATACAGCAGGACGAGGAATGCCACCATCCGCTGGGCCGTCAGCCGCCGCTCCATGCCGGCCTTTCGCAGAGCCCAGTAGGTGAGCACGATCCCGCCGGCCCCTGCCGCGGAGAACAGGCGACTGGCGGCCAGGCCCGCCATTGTGATCTGGTACGACTCGCTCCACTCGAGGCCGGCGACGCGCTCGCCGACCACGCCGCGGAAGAGCGCGACGTACGAGAAGAACATCGCGACGTCGAAACCGAGCGCGACGACGAGCCACCCGGGGGTCGCGTCGGAAAGCTGGCCCACGGCGCCCTTGATGCCGACGATCTTCGGGAGGAAGACGTAGATCGCCGCGAGGAGCAGGAGCACCACCAAGCCGGTCTGGAGCAGCCGTTTTGGCGACGCAAAGAAGGAGGGCTCGGTCTCCTCACCCTCATCGGTCAGATCCCGATCGACCACATCATGGTCGTTCCCCATCGCCTCTAATACTGTCAGGCGGCCCAGCGGTTGGCGTGTCAGCCAGGCGTCAGGGCGGACGCAACGCCGCGGCGGTGTCTCAGCTGTTCGCGATCCGCTCCAGCCGCTGCGCAAGGCGACTGATCCGGTCTGCGGCTGGGCGCGCCAGCGGCTCGCCCCGCCGCACGGCGACCACGAGGGCAGCTCCCACCAACAGATCGATGAGGTAGTGCTCGCCCAGGTAGACGAGGGCGAAACCGAGGGTAAGCGCGTAGGACCACCCGGCCACGCCAGCCGCAGGACCCGATTCGGCGAGCAGCAGCGCCGCCAGGAGGGACGTCCCGAAGTGCAGGGAGGGCATCGCGGCCCACGGGTTGCCGCCGAGCGAGGAGTAGAGGGCCGGCCAGGCGCGACCCCAGGTCTGCTCCCCCACCTCGACCATCATGCGCCGGACCGGCGGCGGCACCGAGTCGGCGACGATCTCCTCGCTCTCGTGGGCCGGGATGTAGCCCTCCTCCGCCGCCCACCATGGCGGGGCCGTGGGAATCGCGAAATAGATCGCGCAGCCGATGTCGTACGCGGCGCCCATCTGCCGGCCGGCACGCGGGAACCGCCCCTGGTTGCGAAGCAGGATCCACGCGAGCGCCAGGTGCGGCTCGAAGAACCAAGACCAGTGGACCATGGCGAGCACGCGATCGAGCTTGGTCACCTCTCCGGGTCGCGAGAACGCCCGCTGGAGCCGAACGTTCGGCAGCTCACCTGCTCCGAGGATCCGGTCCACCTTGATCGGGTAGCGAACCCGCAGCCGCTCCCGCAGCCGATCAGGCTTGTCGTAGGGGAGCTCGTGGATCACCGTGAAGGCCCACATCTGGAGGGCGAACAGGCCCGCGTCCCTGCCCTTCGTCCGCGGGAAGAGCACCGCCAGCGCGAACGGGCCGGCCGCGGTCGCGGCGACCGTCACCCCGGTCGGGATCCGCAGGCGGCGGCGGGTCAGTGGAACGACGAAGGCCGCCGCAAGCGCCGCGGCGGCCGCCGCCCGGACCACGGGCCTCAGCGGCGAGGGCCGTCGGCGGCGAGGGATCCCAAGGCGCAAGGCGCGGCGAGTGTATAGGTGGTCCCGCCCGACCGAGGGCGCGCTAGCGGGCGACGACGAACGACCTGGTGGTGGAGGGCCCAGGCGTCCCGGTCCCGCCGATGCCGCGCACCTCGAAGGTGTGCGTCCCGGGCGTCAGCGGCACCGGCGGAGTGTCCGAGCTGGAGCCAGAGCACACTGTGAACAACCGCGCGTCGAACCGGCACTGGAAACGGACCGCGTACCGCGCATCGAAGCCGAAGCTCGG
>CAVQCK010000025.1:0-20029 GCA_963710955.1 uncultured Actinomycetes bacterium
TTCAGCGTCGTCTCCGGCCCGAGTAGGGTTGGATACATGGCGCCGACGCTGACGCCGGGCACCCCTCCAGTAGCCCCGCTTCGCGGCGAGCTGCGTTACGGCTTCGAGCTCGCCCGCCTGCTCGCGAATCGCGCCTTTCTGCGCCGGCTCGCCCGCCGGCTGAGCCCCCGGTGCTCCTCGTGCCCGGGTTCATGGCGGGCGACCAGTCGCTTGGCGTCCTCGCAGGCTGGCTGCGCCGGCGAGGCTCGCGCACCGAACATGCGGGCATCGTGTTGAACGCCGACTGCGCCGAGCGCGCGGTCGGCGGGATCGAGTCGCGCCTCCATCGGCTCACGGAGGAGGCGGGCGGCCCGGTGGTCCTGATCGGGCAAAGCCGCGGCGGCGAGCTCGCGCGGGCCGTGGCGCTGCGCAACCCCGACCTCGTCAGCTCGCTCGTCATGCTCGGGTCGCCGGTGCTCGACCCGCTCCGCGTGGGCCCGGTCGTCCTCGGGGCGGTGCGGTACGTGGCGCGGCTTGGCGATCTGGGAGTCCCCGGGATGTTCTCCAGCGAATGCGGCGACGGGGCCTGCTGCGCCCGTTTCCGCGAGGACCTGCTCACACCGCTCCCCCCGGGTGTGCGCGCCGTGTCCGTCTACTCCCGCTCGGACGGGATCGTCGCCTGGGAGGCGTGTCTGGACCCATCCGCCGAGCACGTCGAGGTGGAGTCGAGCCACGCCGGCATGTCGGTCAACGCACGGGTCTACCGGGTTCTCGCCAGGATCCTCGACGAGGAGGGCGATCGATGGACTGGATGAGTCCCATGGACGCTTCGTTCCTCCACATCGAGGGACCCATGAACCCGATGCACATCGGCGGCGTGAGCATCTTCGAGGGGCCCGCTCCGCCGTTCGAGGACCTCGAGGAGATGGTCGACCGCAAGCTGAGCCTCGTCCCGCGCTACCGCCAGAAGGTCCGCTTCATCCCCTTCGGCCTTGGCCGCCCGGTCTGGGTCGACGATCCGCATTTCAACCTGTCGTACCACCTGCGCCACAGCGCGCTGCCACCGCCGGGCACGGACCAACAGCTGCGGCGGACGGCCGCGCGGATCTTCGCCCAGCGCCTCGACCGCGGCAAGCCGCTCTGGGAGATCTGGATGCTCGAGGGACTGAGCGAGAACCGCTGGGCATTGCTCTCGAAGGTCCACCACTGCATGGTCGACGGCGTCTCGGCCACCGACCTCATGTCGGTGATGTTCGGGCAGGAGGATGCGCCGGAGGCAGACCGCACGTGGGAGCCCGACCCGGAGCCGAACGGCCCTGAGCTGCTCATGCGCACGCTGACCCACCGCACGCTCAACCCGTCCGAACAGCTTCGCACCGTCCGCGCGGCGGCACGCGCGCCTCGCGAGTCGATCGTCCAGGCCGGCGAGCTGCTCCGTGGCGTGGCCTCGAGCGCGCGGATCCTGCGCCCGCTGGGCGGGTCGTCGCTGGTCGGACCGGTCGGGCCGCACCGCACCTGGAGCTGGGCGCACGTGCGACTAAGGGACGTCAAGGCCGTCCGGGCGTCGCTCGGCGGGACGGTCAACGACGTGGTGCTGGCGATCGTCTCGGGCGGATTGCGAGATCTGCTCGAGGAGCGGGGGGAGAGCGTCGCCGGCCGCACGGTCCGCGCGCTCGTGCCCGTCTCGGTCCGCCGGCCGGGCGAGCACGGCGTCTACAACAACCGCGTGTCGGCGATGTTCGCCGAGCTGCCCGTGGGGATCGCAGACCCGGCCGAGCGCCTCGAGTCGCTGCGCGGGCAGATGGACGGCCTCAAGCAGTCCAAGCAGGCGGTCGCAGGAGACGTGCTCACCTCGCTCTCCGGCTTCGCGCCGCCGATGCTGCTGGCAATGGGCGCCCGGCTCGCCGCGAGGTCGCCGTCTCTTGGGTTGCAGACCGGGGTCACCAACGTCCCAGGGCCGCAGCAGCCCCTTTACACGCTCGGGCGCAGGCTCCTCGAGTCCTTCCCGTTCGTCCCGGTGATCGGGCACGTGCGGATCTCGATCGCGATCTTCTCCTACGACGGCGGCCTCTACATCGGCGTCACCGGGGACTACGACAGCTCGAACGACATCGACGTCCTCACGGCCGGTGTGGAGCACTCGATGGCGGAGCTGAGCGAGCTCGTCGCCGGCCCGCCCGCCGCGGAGCTCGGGCTTCGGCCCGCGCCCGAGCCGGCGCCCTCAGATCGCTGAGGCCGCCGTCGCGTCGGCGATCGCGGCTTCGCGGTCCGGATAGGTCACGAGCCTGATCGCCTTGCCGTCGCGGCCCAGCCACACCTGCACGAGCTCGTAGGCGACCGGCCCGCCGCCGTCCCTGAGCCGCCCGTGCATCCGCACCGGGACGATCACCCGGTCGCCGGCGTCGATGAACTCGTGGGGGTCCGCCCCGAGGTCCTCGATCAGCTCCTCGAAGAAGCGAAACACCTCGCGGACGCCGTCGTGACCCCAGAACACCCGCGGGGTGTGGGTGAAGACGGCGGACATGTGCCACTCGACCACGGGATCCAGGAACTCGAGGATCGCCTCGACACCGCCCTCCTCGAACGCCCTGTAGCCGCGGCGGACGATCTCGACGTTGTCGATCTCCATCGCGGTCAGTATGGCCACAGCAAAGGCGTCCCGACGCACACCGGGCGCGGCTTAACGTGCGCTTAGAACGGGGTTCCAGCATGGGTGGATGCGCGTGCTTACCGTGATTGCCGTGGCCGCAGCGGTGGGCGCCATGTGCTTCTTCCTCATCAGCGGCTTCCTCGGCACCGGCGCCGCCCTGGTGCTGACGGCGCCGGCGGTCCTGTTCACGGTGTTCGCGCTGGGAGTCGGCCTGCGCTAGCCGTGGCGGGGGCTTCACGAGGCATGGATATGTCAACCGGCGGCCATTCGATCGGCGGAGCGCTAAATGGTCCGATCGTAGGGCCAAATTCCATCCGATCGGAGGATGGACCGGCCGGGCCTGACGTGTGAGGATTGACCGGTCGATGAATGGCATGGAGGCCGATACGTCCAAGTCGACGATCCTGATCGCCGACGACGACGGTGACATCCTCGGGCTTCTCGAAACCATGCTCCAGCGAGCGGGGTACGGGCCGATCCCGGCGGCCGATGGAGAGGAGGCCCTGCGCCTCGCACGTGAGCGACTGCCGCGCGCCTGCATCCTCGACGTCGTGATGCCCGGGCTCGGCGGACTCGACGTGCTGCGGGCACTGCGGAGCGAAGCGGCCACCGCCCAGATCCCGGTGCTGATCCTCTCGGCCTCGGTCCAGAACCCGGATGTCGAGGCTGCAGTCAAGGCCGGGGCCAACGACTACCTCACGAAGCCATTCAGCTACACGGAGCTCCTCGACCGGCTCACCCGCGTGCTCGACGGCCACTCGGACTGACGCCGCCCGAGCCGTCAGCCGGAATCGACGCCGAGGGCGTCAGGAATCAACCACCCGCGTTGTTCCTCCGGCGAGCTAGAGTCGCTCGGAGCGAGAAAGCACGCGATGGACCACACGTTCAGCACGGAGGTGATCGACGGGACCGAGGTGTCCCGAATCTCGATCGAAGGCGAGCTCGATATCGCGACGGTCGAGCAGGTGGAAAAGGCGGCCGACGCGGCGATCGCGGCTGGGCGTCCGGTCGTGGTGGATCTGGCGAAGTGCCCGTTCATGGACTCGACCGGGCTTCACTGGATCGTCCTGGTTCATCAGGCACTCACAGACGAGGTGGGGCTCGACGCTGCGATGGCGATCGTGGCCCGGAGCTCGGGCGTCCTGCGCCTCCTGTCGGTGACGACGATCGATGAGCGGATTCCCGTGTTCAGGACCGAGGACGAGGCCCTGACGGCGTTGCGGGATCGAGTCCGAGCCTAGTGACACGCTCGCGTTCGTAGCCCGCTTCGTCTAGCGGTGCGTGGCGGCCCGTCCGCTGATGATCCGCGTCCCGCGGCCGCGCGTGAAGAAGCTGAACGACCACCGGATGAACACCAGCAGGCGGTTCTGAAACCCGATCAGGTACCAGAGGTGGACCACCAGCCACGTCATCCAGGCGGGGAACCCACTGAGCCGGACGGCGTGGAGGTCGGCGACCGCCCGGGCACGGCCGATCGTCGCCAGGTTGCCCTTGTCCCGGTAGCGGAAGGAGGCGATCGTGTTCCCGCCCAGGCGGGCGCGCACCATCTTGGCCGCGTAGCGGCCCTCCTGCATCGCCACCGGAGCCACTCCCGGGTAGACGACGGGCGCGCCGTCCGGGCCGCGCACGCGAACCATGTCTCCGAGCGCGAGCACCTCCGGATGGCCCGGCAGGGTCAGGTCCGGCTCCACCGCCACCCTCCCCGCGCGGTCGAGCTCGGCCCCCGTCAGTTCTCCCAGCTGAGCGGCCATGCCTGATGCGGTGACGCCGGCGGCCCAGATCACGGTCCGCGCCGCAATGCGCTCGGAGCCGCCCTCTGCGTCCACGGTGACCGACTCGGAATCGATCCCGACCACCATGCGCTCCAGCAGTGGCGTCACGCCCAGACCCTCGAGCGACCGCACCGCCTTTCGCGACAGCGACGGCGGGAAGCTGGTCAGGACTCGGTCGGCCGCCTCCAGGAGCAGGATCCGGCCATCGCGTGGGTCGATGGCCCGAAAGTCGCTGCGCAGCGTGTCCCGCGCCAACTCGGCGATCTGGCCCGCCATCTCGACGCCGGTCGGACCGGCGCCGACGACCACGAAGGTCAGCCACGCCCGACGCAGCTCGGGATCGGGCTCCATCTCGGCGGCCTCGAACGCGCTCAGGATCTGCCCGCGGACCTCGAGCGCGCTCTCGAGCGACTTCACCTCGCGCGCCACCTCCGCCCACTCGTCGTGGCCGAAGTAGGAGTAGCGCGAGCCGCCGGAGACGATGAGGGTGTCGTACGCGATCGTCGTCGGACCCGCGTCGCCCGCCCCCGGCTCCACCAGCACCTCGTGCGCGTCGAGGTCGAAGCCCTTGACCTCCGCGAGCAGCACACGCACATTCCGCCGCCGCTTGAAGATCGCGCGCAGCGGATAGCAGACCTCGCCCGGCGACAGGGCACCCGTGGCGAGCTGGTACGTCAGCGGCTGGAAGAGATGGAAATTCCTCCGGTCGATCAAGGTCAGCGCAACCGGCGCCCGGGCCAGATGTGTCGCGGCCTGAAGACCTCCGAATCCCCCCCCGATGACCACCACCCTGTGCGGGCCGCCGTTATCCACCGGCCTCCCACCCTAACCAGTGCTCTGGCAGCGCGCCGGACCTAGGGCCGCCGTACGGGGGCGACGTCTTCAACCGATACTCACGCTGAGCCGAGGAACGACGCGAGGTCCCTACTTGAAGGGAACGGTAACGGGACCGGGCTGGCGCCGGTAGACGGCAAAGAAGTCCCGGTCGTCCGGGGTGAGGTAGCGCGTGGCGGGTTGCATCGGGTTCGATCCGACCTCCGTGGGGACGAGGCCGTGGTGGTGGTCGTAGGTGATCAGGGTGTGCCATTCAGGGTTGATGTCGAACTCCATCGCCCGAACCGCGCCCGCGCGCTTCAGGATCCGGGCGAGCGAGGTCACGGTCTGGGCGTCCGCGGCCGCGTAGATCAGGTTGCCGCGGCGGTCGATCCCGACGCCGGTGCGCCACACACGAACGGCGTTACCGAGCGTGTAGCCCCACTGGGTGCTGTCGTTGAGCGCCGGGCTGAGCTTTCCGTTCCAGATGATCGGCGGCAGGCTCTGGCGGCTCCACGCGACGTTCGGCCCCGCGTTCGGTCCACCGCTCCATTTCTTGATCGCGACGCGGCCGTCGCGATAGCCGATGAGGGTGGCATTGCCGTCCGCCAGCGGCTCGTTTACCAGGCCGTTGTCGGTCGACCCGTTGTTGACGTCCGAGTAGATGAAGCCGCTGTTGAAGGTCGCAAGCAGCCGCGAGCGCTGGTCGTTGGGAACCATCATCGGCCCGCGTACGGCGGCGTTGGGCGGCTCGTAGCGGCCCGGATAGAACGCGAGCGCCGTGCGCGTGTGGTCGAACCAGGCCACGTAGGCGACGGTGCTCGGATAGTTGATCTGGGAGCGAAAGGTCGTCACCAGCACCGGCGGGCCGCCCTTGACCGCCGGGCCGGTCGGCTTCCAGATCCCTTCGCCGGGCAGCGGGTGCGCGAAGACCGGCTTGATCGCCGGCGGCCAGGGAGCGGCCTTCTTGGTCGTCTTCGCCTTCGCGGCAGTCCCGGTCGTCGGCAGGCTCTTCAGCTGCGGCCCGCCCTTCTGCGGCGCGTTCCAGGTGTAGTAGACGTGCTCGACCTCGTCGACCACCTGGTTGCCGTAGGGGACATCGGCTCTCACCCACTCGACGCTGCGCGCTCCGAAGGGCATGCTCGAAGGCCGCAGCATCCAGTGCGCATACGAGTAGATCGTCGGCAGAAGCAAGACGAGGACGACCGCGAGCAGGATTCGGCGGCGTAACCGCCGCCTGCGACGAACCGGGGCACTGGCGTCAGCCCGCCGCAAACCGCCCATCCGAGGCATCCTGGACAGGTAGAAGGTCGCCCACCACCGTCAGGCGCGGGACGTCGCGACGGGTGACGGTCAGCTCTTGACTGCACTTTCTGCATCGCCACTCGTTGAGGGAGCCGGCGCCGCTTACCGCATACCGTCGTCCGCAGGACGGGCACAACAGTAGGTGCATCTCGTGCTCCTTCCGGGAGGCCAAACGGCTCCGAATCTCGCGGCGGTCGGAGACCTTCACCGACCATCCTCGGCGCCATGGTCACGCGGCGACCTTGCGGGAGGATCAACGCCGGGTAAGGGTTTTCTTCGAGATTCGCTTACAGAAGAAGCCCGATCAAGCGTGCCAGGCGTTCATGCTTGACAGAAGCGAGAGGCCCAGCGCGACGCCGCCGCCCAGCGAGGCCGCAACCAGCATCGCGCGTATGCCGGCCCCGGGCACGGCCTCGCGTCGTGCGGCGCCCCAGTCGGCGCCCAGGGAGCGCACCACGCGCGGGAGGTAGGCGAGGAAGTGAACTCCGAACAGCGCCAGCCAAGCGATGAAGCTCACCTTGTGAATCTCGAGCAGCGTCCCGTCCTTGTGCCCCGCCGCAAGGAGGAGTACGCCCGTGACGAGCACGGCGATGGTGGTCACGACCAGCATGGGCGCCATCACCCGCATCGGCAGCAGCGGCGGCCCTTTCGCGCGGTAGGCGCGTGATCGCGTGTAATAGCGCACGAACCGGTAACCCGTGCTGGCGAGCTTCACCAGCACGGGCGGGATGAGCACCATGCCGATGAACATGTGCACGGTTCCGAGACCATTCATGTGGATGACGGTGACGCCCTCCGCGATCAGAAGGGCGACGAGCACAGCCGCGGTCGCGCTCGTCAGGATCTCGTTGCCCTCGACCCCGGGTGACAGATCGCGGGCGTGTTCGGACCAAAACAATGAGCGCAGCCGCTCGATCGCAGGGCTGACGGCGCCTTCGCGTGAGGCCGTGCCTATGCGCGAGCGCATACCGCGGGCATTGTTGGCTCCGACGGTGCGCCAAGCTCAAGCTTCTCTAAGAGTTTTCATCGACGCTCGGTCCGTAGTTCGCCGCGCATATCGGCGCCGTTCCACGGATGACGGCGGAGCGGGCTTTGGGAACGCTTGAGAGGCCTTTGTCACCGTGAATCGGACGGAGGTTGCCGGAGGCGACCACATGAACCCGCTCGAGGAAGCCCAGCAGACCCACACGAACGGAATCGCGGCCCGCAGCGGCCGGATTCTCTTTGTCGAAGACGAAGCCGCGATTTCGGAGCCGTTTTCACGTGCTCTTGAGCGCGAAGGGTTCGAGGCGGTGGTCGCGTCGACCGGGGAGCGGGCCCTGGCTCTCGCTGACCAGTGGGAGCCTGACCTCGTTCTGCTCGATCTGAACCTGCCCGATCTCGATGGGCGGGACGTGTGCCGCGAGTTGCGCCGCGAGTCCGATGTCCCGATCGTGATGCTCACAGCACGAGGAACCGAGACCGATCGGATCGTTGGCCTCGAGATGGGCGCCGACGACTACATCGTCAAGCCGTTCAGCTCCGCCGAGGTCATTTCGAGAATTCGTGCCGTGCTCCGCCGCACGGGAGGTGCGCGGCCTCGGCCGCCCGCCATCCGCGTCGGCGGGCTGGAGATCGACGAAGGCGCGCGCTCGACGTCGCTGGACGGCGAGCCGGTCGCGCTGACCCGCAAGGAGTTCGATCTCCTGCTCGAACTGGCGCGCCATTCCGGTGAGGTGGTCAAGCGGGAGGATCTGATGGCGCGGGTCTGGGACGTGAACTGGTTCGGCTCGACGAAGACGCTCGACGTCCACATCAGGTCCCTCCGCAAGAAGCTCGGCGAGGACCCGACGCATCCGCGATTCATCGACACGGTTCGCGGCGTCGGCTTCCGCTTCGCCGGCCCGGGGGTGAAGGAACCGTAAGCCTTCGAACGCGCCTGCTTCTCGCCGTCGCCTACGTGCTGTTGCTGGCCGTGGTCGCGCTGGGCATCCCGCTCGCGCTGAGCCTCCGCGACCGGGTCGACGCCGAGGTGCGCGACCAGGCGCGAAGCGAGGCGAACGTGGTGGCGGCGAGCGCCGTCGCCATGCTCGGCACGGGGGAGCGTCACACGCTCCATCGCCTGACTGTGGTGGCAGGCCACAGCGTCCGCGGCCGGGTGCTGGTCCTGAGCCCGTCGGGCCGGGTGATCGCGGACAGCGCGCCGCAAGGCGAGGTGGGGACGAGCTATGCGACCCGTCCCGAGGTCAAAGCGGCGCTGAAGGGCCAGGACTACCAGCAGACGCGCAACAGCCAGACCCTGGGTACGCCCATCCTGGCCACGGCCGTTCCGATCACCAAGGGCGGGAGCCCGGTGGGCGCGGTGCGCATCACGCAGAGCGTGAGCGCGGTCACGAGCGCGGTGCGGACGGCGATCCTGGGCCTGGTGATCCTGGGGGCAGTGGTCCTCGCTCTGGCGCTCGTCGCCGGCGCCCTGATCGCACAGCAGATCTCGCGGCCGATCCGCCGGCTGGACCGCGTGGCGCGGCGTGTGGCCGGAGGCGAGCTTGAGGCGCAGGCGCCGCTCGAGGGGAGCACGGAGCAACGATCGCTCGCCGTCTCGTTCAACGACATGACGACTCGAATGAGGAGGCTCCTCCTCAGTCAGCAGGACTTCGTCGCCGACGCGTCCCATCAGCTCAGGACCCCGCTGACCGGATTGCGCCTCCAGCTCGAGGAGCTGCGGGAGACCGCCGCGCCGGACGATCCGAGCGTCGCGCGCCTGGACGCCGCGCTGACCGAGGTGGATCGGCTGTCCGAGATGGTCAACGAGCTTCTGATCCTCAGCCGGGCGGGCGAGCACGAGCTGCCGGCCCAGAGGGTGGACCTCGCGCCCGCGGTGGACACCCTCGTCAAGAGATGGCACAAGGCGGCGGCGGATGCCGACGTCCAGCTCCTTCGGCATTCGGAGGACGGCGTCGAACCCGTGTGGTGCGCCCCGGCGGATCTCGATCGCGCGCTCGACGCACTCGTGGAGAACGCCATCAGGTATTCGCCTGCCGGCGGCGCCGTCGACGTCGTGATCGGACCGGGCCGCGTGGAGGTTCTCGACCGCGGGCCCGGGCTCGACCCGGCCGAGGAGGAGACGGTGTTCGAGCGCTTCTACCGTGGCAGGGCGGGACGGAACGGCCCGCACGGTACCGGGCTCGGCCTGCCGATCGCTCGTGAGCTGGTGGAGCAATGGGGCGGCTCGGTGACGCTCACGAACCGCCCGGACGGGGGCGCCCGCGCCGTCGTGGCATTCGCCCCGGTCGAGGCGACGGCGGCCGATGGCTACCGTGGAGGGCGATGACGTCGCTAGGAAACATCCGGTGGATCCTGCTCGCGTTGCTCGGGTTGGCCGTCGCCGCCGGGGTATCGGTGGCGGCAAGCCAGCTCGTCAGCCAGCGCATCGGACTGGCGGCAGAGCCAGTGTCGGCGGGCAACGACCTGGCGCCCGCCAAACATGATTCAGGTCAGGGCGGGGGGGACGCCGGCCGCCACACCTCGACCAGCAGGACCACCGCCCCGGTCACGACCACGACCACGACCACGACCTCGACCGTGCCGTCGTCTACGCCGACGACCACCACGCCCGTCTCGCCGCCGCCCTCGACTTCGCCGCCGGCGGGCTCTCAGGGCGGCGGGACAGGGCGCGAGCCGCCTGACGATTAGGCACGTTCGTGCCTCGCTCGTAAGTTTTCCCTTGATTTAACCCTCGCCTGGGGGGCTCCTTTCGGGCCGTTTCGCACACTGGCGCAGACAACTGCCAGAGAGGAGACGTCGTGCGGAACATGAGGATGCTGATCGCGGTCGGAGCCGCAGGGCTCGGACTCGGGGCACTTGGCGGCTATGCCGCCACCTCGAACGGCGGCGGCCAAGGGACCACCTCGACAGTCGCGGACCTGAAGCCGAAGGTCCACACGAAGGTGATCCACCACACCAAGCACGTGAAGCCGAAGCACCCTGTGGCGGCGCTCGGCCCGCCAAAGGGCGCCGGTGCGCCTGCGTCAGCCGCAACGCCGGCCGCCGCGGCACCGCCGCCCACCTCAGCGCCTGCGGTGAGCACCGCGGCGAGTGGAAGCACTGCCGGCAGCACGGCGACGGCCAGTCCCGTGACGACCGGCACCAGCGGCACGAGCTCGAGCACCAGCACCAGCTCAGGCACCCCCGTCTCGACGGGCACCAGTGGCAGTACGAGCACCGGGTCCGGCGGTAGCAGCGGCGGCCCGACCACCCACACGAGCGGCGGCGGGCAGCACCGGCGGCGGTGGTGGCGGACCCACCACCCACACCAGTGGTGGCGGCGGCGGCGAAGGCGGCGATGGAGGTGAGGGCGGTGACTGATTCCCGACCGGAGACTGATTCCCAACCAACCCAGGAATCACAAGGGACGGCGCGGCGGGAGGCCGCGCCGTCCCGGGCGGCTCCGCCTCGGACCCGCCCGGCCCAACCCAGTCGCCGCAGGCGCTTCATCATCACGCTGGCGGCAGCGGCGGCCGGATTCGTGATCGTCTTCCAGTTCCTGGCACTCCAGCTGCAGTCCGGCAACGACCCGGCTCTCAGCGGGACGGCCAACCCGTCGGTTCCGGCGTCTCACCAGGCCTCGGCGCCGTCCTCCAGCACGTCTGCGCCGGTGGTCACGCGCACGAGCACCGGTGTGCAGAGCACGCCTGTTTCGAACCCGAACGTGACCTCCGCCACGCAGTCGGCGACCCCGCACTCGCGGGCCCATCACACGGTCCTGACGAGCGCCAGCGGCGCTGGACCGGGAGGAAGAAGCGATGACTGACACGCAGGGCCCACAGCCCCGGCCGTCCGGCGCCTCGCCGAAGGCACCTGACCGCAGGCCGACCCTCGGCTCCAAGCCGGCCTTCTGGCCGACCTTCATCATCGCCGGCGCGAGCTTCCTGCTCCTGTTCGAGTTCCTGGCCTTCCAGCTGGGCCATGGAAACGATCCCGCGATCGGGAGCCCTCCGAGCGCGGTGGCGGCCAAGCCACCGCGTCCGGTCCTGATCCGCCGCATCGTTGACACACGAGTGATTGCGGACGGCGGCAGCGTTCCCAGCGGGAAGACCACGGTTGCCTCCGGCTCGGCCTCGAGCGGGAGCTCCGCCGCCAGCGCCGCGGCGGCGACCGCCCCCGCGCCGGCCCCCGCGCCGGCCGCTCCAGTGGTGAGCAGCTCGTCATGAACGAGTGCGATGTCACCTTCGAGGCGATGGGGTGCGAGGTGCGCCTGATCATCGGCGCTCCGCGGCCCGGCGAGCGGTCCCCGGCTGCGGCGGCCGAGCGGGCACAGCAGTTCATCGAGAGGTTCGACCAAACACTGTCGCGCTTCAAGCCCGATTCCGAGCTCTGCGCCCTGAATGCCGACTCTCGCGACGTCGTCCCCGCGTCCGACCTTCTGCGCCGTGCGGTTCACGCCGGGCTGTGGGCGGCGGAGCAGACCGACGGGCTTGTGGACCCGACCCTGGTCCGTGAGATCGAGTCGATCGGATACGCGCAGTCCAGGGCGGGCGTCAAGCCGGCAAATCTGACCGATGCGCTGGCGCTCGCGCCTGAACGGCGCCCCGCGCAGCCGAGCCCGAAGCGCCTCTGGCGCCAGATGGACGTCGACGACGAGGCGGGCGTGATCAGACGTCCCGCCGGCATCGCGTTCGACACCGGCGGTAGCGGCAAGGGACTTGCGGCAGACATGGTCGTCGCTGCCCTCCGCGGCTACGCCCGTGTCGTAGTCGACTGCGGCGGCGACGTGCGAATCGGAGGCTTCGCCGGGAAGGCGTTGCCGTTCGAGGTCCAGATCGAGCACCCGCTGACCGGCGCGAGAGCGCACTCGCTCCACATGGGCTCCGGCGGCATCGCAACCTCCGGCCTCAATGTGAGGGTGTGGCGCCGCGACGACGGGACCTACGCCCATCACCTGCTCGACCCGGCGACCGGAAAGCCGGCATGGACCGGAATCGTCGGTACGACGGCAGTGGGCGACACGGCCCTCGAAGCCGAGACCATCTCCAAGGCGGCGCTTCTTTCCGGCCCGGACGGCGCCCGCCAACTCCTGGCACATCAAGGCGGCCTGATCGTTCACGAGGACGGCAAGGTCGAGGTCGTCGGGCCCCTGCCCGCGCGGCCGCGGCTCAGCATCACGGTGCCCCGGAACGTGGCCGAGGGGAGCCTGGCGGCATGAATACCACCCTCGCAAGCCACGCTTGGTGGTTGGCCAGTCGTGCCTCCGGCCTGATCGCGCTGGCACTGATCACCATCTCCGTCGGCCTCGGACTCGCGCTCTCCGGGCGGGTGACGAAGAAGCCCGGGCTGCCACGCATCCTGAATGCGATCCACGAGCAGACCGCGCTCACAGCGCTGATCGCGATCGCGGTCCACGGATTGACGCTGCTCGGGGATCCGTGGCTCAACCCCGGCCCCGCCGGGATCTCGATCCCGTTCACGATGGCCTACAAGCCGCTATGGACCGGCCTCGGAATCGTCGGCGGCTACATGGCCGCGATCCTGGGCCTGAGCTTCTACATCCGCCGTCGCATCGGACCGAAGCTGTGGCGGAAGGCGCACCGGTTCATGATCGTGGTCTACGGCCTGGCGGTGGCCCATACGATCGGCGCCGGCACCGACGCCTCGACGCCGTGGCTTCGGGTGTGGCTGTACGTCACGACGCCGGTCATCGCGACCCTGTTCGTCGCGCGCCTGGTGTCCTCGATCCGCCTCGGCCGCCGGCCGGCGCCGGCCGAGCGGCTGCCGCATCACCGGCCGTCGCATCAGCCAGCGCTCGTGCGGCCCCAGCCCCAGTTCAGCGAGGATCCGGCATGAGCGGCCCGGGCGTCGTCATCGTCGGCGGTGGATTGGCCGGTCAACGGTGCGCCGAGACCCTGAGGCGCCGCGGCTACGACGCCCCGATCGCGATGGTCTGCGCGGAGCCGGTGCGCCCCTACGACCGACCGCCGCTCTCGAAGGGGATGCTGGCCGGCACGCTCCCGGGCGGCTCGGTTTGGCTGCGTCCGAAGGACTGGTATGCCGACAACGACGTAGAGCTGATGCTCGGCCTGATGGCTGTCCGGCTCGATCCCGTCCCGCATGTGCTCGTCGTCAGCGGAGGACGCCGCATCTCCTACGAGAAGCTGCTGATCGCCACGGGCGCGCGCGCCAGGCAGCTCCCGTTCTTGCGCGCCTACCGGAACGTGCACACGGTGCGCACGGTCTTCGACGTCGAGCGCCTGCGGCCCCAGCTCGTCCCGGGGAGCCGGCTCGCAATCGTCGGGGCCGGCTTCATCGGCCAGGAGATCGCATCCACGGCTCGTCGGCTTGGCGTGCAGGTCACGATGATCGAGGCTCAGGCGACCCCCCTCGCCGGCATCCTCGGCGAGCGGGTCGGCAGCTGGTTCGGGGAGCTTCATCGCAGCGAGGGCGTGGAGGTCCTGACCTCGGCGATGCTCGAGAGCGCCCGCGGAAACCGCCGCGTGGAGGAACTGGTGCTCACGGACGGGCGCAGGATCGGATGCGACGTCGTCGTCGTGGGGGTGGGTGTGGCGCCGGAGACCGGCTGGCTCGAGGGCACCGGCCTTTCGCCCGACGGGATCCCGGTCAGCGTCGGCGGCCGCACCGCGATCCCCGATGTGTTCGCAGCCGGAGACGTGGCCGCCGTGTTCGAGCCCCGCCTCGGCAGGCATATGCGAACCGAGCACTGGGATTCCGCGGCGCGCGGCGGGGCCGCGGCGGCGAGCACGATGCTTGGGGAGGGGGAGAAGGCTCCGCCTCTGCCGAGCTTCTGGAGCGACCAGTACGGCCATCGAATCTCATACGTGGGGCACGCCGGGATCGCCGACGACCACCGCATCGAGGGCGACGGGTCCGGGCGCGAGCTCACCGTCGTGTACGAGCGCGAGGGGTCACCAGTTGCGGCACTGACGATCGACCAGCCGCGTCGACTCGCGGAACTTCGCCGTCAGATCGATCTCACTCACGCAAATTCGACAAGACCCGAAATGGAGAAGGCAGCATGAGCTACATACCCACAATCGACGTCAACGCCTGCGCCGCCCACGGTGACTGCGTGGACGTCGCTCCAGAGGTCTTCGCGCTGGAGGACACCGCGGTCGTCATCGGCGACGGGCCCGACGACCTGATCATGCAGGCGGCGGAGATCTGCCCGTCGATCGCGATCACGGTCGTCGACTCCGAGACGGGGGCGCAGGTCTACCCGTAGGGACCCGGTCGCTGCGGGTAATTACGGATGCCCGCCCGTGGTTTTGGACCGAGAAATGTGCGGGGACCCCCCGTGGTCAACGTCTCGCTCACAGAGCATGCTCGTCATGCAATGGAATTCAGCAAGGAGCGAGACATGGCAGAGCAGCAGATCCCCGAAGATCAGGAGCTTCAGGAAGCACAGACGAGGATCAGCCACAGGATCAGCGGTTTCTTCCTCGGGCTGATCGGCATCATGAGCCTGGTGGCGGCCGTTGCCTACATGGCGCTGCCGGGCAATGACCAGGCATCGCCCCTCGGGGCCGTTCCGGCGGCCGCGCAGACCGTCACGGTTGCGATGCACGACCCTGGTTGCCACTGGTTCCAGCAGGGCCAGAGCGGCACGAAGTCGATGTCCGTAACCGGGCCGGTCAACCTCCAGAACAGCGACGAGGCGGCGCTGAAGGTCGACGGCGCGAGCGGATCCCAGAAGGACCCGATGGGTGGGCAGGTCGCCCTGACCCCCGGCTCCTACACGATCACGATGGTCGGCCAGGCGCCCGACGACAACACTCTCCATCTCCAGGTCGACTGAGTCGACCTGGCCGCCGGGTGGCGGAGTGGAGATGGACTCGCAAGGGCGACAGCGGCGGCTCCGAGAGGCTCTCGGAGCCTCGGCGCTAGCGGGTTTCTTCCTCCTGATTTCCTGACCCAAAGGCCGCCGATCGCCACGGCAGCGTAGGGTCGCTGAATGGATGCCGGGCTCGTCGTCGCCGTCGCGCTGGCGGTGACGTTCGCGGTCACGAACGGCCTGCACGACGCATCGAATGCGATCGCCACGCTCGTGGCCACGCGGGCCGCGACCCCGGGTCAGGCCATCGTCCTCGCGTCGGTCTTCAACCTGCTCGGGCCGTTCGTCCTTGGTGCGGCGGTCGCCGATACGATCGGCGGGATCGTCTCGGTCTCGCCTTCGCATGCGGTCGGCGTGATCGGCGCGGGCCTGGCCGCTGCGGTGACCTGGAACGTGATCACCTGGCGACTAGGGATCCCGTCGAGCTCCGGCAACGCCCTCGTCGGGGGGCTGGTGGGCGCAAGCCTCCTGGAGGGAGGCATCGACGCCGTCAATTGGGGCGGGATGGACGGGATCCATCCGGTGGGCGTCTTCGGCACCCTGATCGCTCTCGCGGTCTCGCCCGTGCTCGGCGCCCTGGGCGCCTTCCTGGTCATCGTGGGCCTTCGGCGCGTGGCGCACCGCGCCACGAGGCGATGGGCGCCGCCGGTCCGGAGCGCCCAGTGGGTCACGGCTGCGGCGCTGGCCTTCACCCACGGCGCCAACGACGCCCAAAAGTCGGTCGGCGTGATCGCGGCGCTCCTTCTCGCCAGCGGCCACATACAGACGCTGTCCGCCCCGACCTGGGCGGAGCTCGCCTGCGCAGTGGCCTTGACGGCCGGCACCGCCCTGGGCGGATGGCGGATCATTAGGACCGTGGGACGGCGGATCTATCGCATCTCGGCGATCGACGGCCTCTCGAGCCAGACGGCCTCGGCCAGTGTGATCCTCGGGGCCTCGCTGGTCGGTGGCCCCACGTCGACGACCCAGGTCGTCGCCTCGTCGGTGGTCGGGATCGGCCTCGGCCGAAAGCGCCTGCGGCACGTCCACTGGCTGATCGTCCGCGAGATGGGCCTCTCCTGGTTGATCACGATCCCGATCACCGCCGTGCTGGCGGCGGCGCTGTATGGAGTGGAGCAATGGCTGGTGTGAAGCGTGGGCACTGGTTCCTGCCCGAGACGCCGGACGTGGTCGGGCTCCTGCGCCGGCAGCTCGAGGTGACCCTCGACGGTCTCGAGGCCATGTGCAGATGGTGCGCGGGAGACCCTGCCGGCGCTGACGAGCTCGAGGCCGCGGAGCAACGAGGCGAGACCGCGAAACGAGAGCTGATGACCGCCCTTCGCGCGGCCTTCGTCACCCCGCTCGAGCCCGAGGACGTCTTCTCGCTCTCACGGGGGATCGACTGGATCCTCGACCACTCCCTGGACCTGGTGAGGGAGGCGCAGGTCCTCCATGCGAAGCCGGACGCGGGGCTTGCCGAGATGGCGCAGGAGCTGCTCGACGCGGTGCGCCACGTCGACCGGGCGATCGCCTCGATCACGGATGACGAGGACGCCGCGACGAAGGCGGCGTATGAAGCGCTCGCTGCCGAACGGCGTCTCGAGCGGTCGTATTACCAAGGGATGGCCGCGCTGCTCGAGGTTGAGGACATGCGCCAGCGGATCTCCCGTCGCGACCTCTACCGGCGCTGCTCGCGGATCGGCGAGACGGTGGTCGAGGTGTCGGAGCGGATCGTCTACGCCGTCGTCAAGGAGAGCTGAATTTGATTTAGGGTTGGGATCACGGCGTGGTGCAGTCGGAGGGTGGAAAGCGCGAGTTGCTGGTCTCCCGCACGTGGGTGCAGGTCGCGGGACTCGTCTTCATCGCGGGATTCTTCGTCCTCGTCTTCCTCGCCTACCGGACGTACCAATCGGACCCGCCGATTCCCGATCGAGTCGTCGGCCCGAGCGGGCAGGTGGTGTTCACGGGCGACGACGTCCGCGCCGGGCAGAAGGTGTTCCTCCAGAACGGGCTCATGGAGTACGGGTCGATCTTCGGCCATGGCGCCTACCTGGGCCCGGACTTCACCGCCGACTACCTACACCGCTCCTCCCGTTCGGTGCTCGATCAGCTCGGGGGCAACGGGTCCGATTCGGCGCGCCAGGAGACGATCGACCAGTTCCAGGCCAATCGCTACGACTCCGCGACCGGCACGCTCCCGATCAGCGCCCAGCAGGCGCGCGCATTCGGACAGCTCGAGCAGCACTACGGGAACTTCTTCGAGACCACGACCACCAAGTACGGCCTGCGGCCTGAAGCGATCAAGGACCCGGAGCAGATCCACGAGCTGACGGCGTTCTTCGCGTGGTCGTCCTGGGCGGCCGCGGCGCGACGGCCGGGCCACAACTACTCCTACACCAACAACTGGCCGCCGGAAGACCAGGTCGGGAACGAGCCGAGTGCGGACGTGATCGTCTGGTCGGTCATCTCGCTGATCGCCCTCCTCGGAGGGATCGGGATCCTGTTCGCGGCGTTCGGGCGCTGGCGGATGGGCTGGCAGGGCCGCGAACAGGCGACGCTCAGCTTCCGCGCCCCCGGCGACGTCGCGCTGACTCCGGCGCAGCGCGCCACCGCTTGGTTCTTCTTCGTGATGGCGGCGCTGTTCTTACTCCAAACGCTGGTCGGGGGCATGGCGCAGCACTATCGCGCCGACCTGGGCGGCTTCTTCGGGATCGACGTCGCCCAGGTGTTTCCCTACAACCTCGTTCGCACCTGGCACGTGCAGCTGGCGATCTTCTTCGTCGCCACGTCGTTCGTGGCCGCCGGGATCTTCCTGACGCCGATGATCGCCGGCCGCGAGCCCAAGGGCCAGAACCTGCTCTCGTTCGGCCTCCTCGGCGCGCTGGCCGTCGTTGTCTTCGGGAGTCTCTTCGGGGAGTTCGCCGACATCCACAACTGGTTCCAGGGCTCCCTGTTCGGGGATCAGGGCTTCGAGTACCTGGACCTCGGGCGCTTCTGGCAGGTGCTCCTCGTGATCGGGCTGTGTGTCTGGATCGTGATCCTCTATCGCGGGTTACGCGGGAGGCTGCGGCGGGAGCGAGTGGGGAACATGCCCTGGCTCTTCTTCCTGGCAGCGCTCGCGATACCGGCGTTCTACGCCGTCGGCCTGCTGGTCAATCCCAACGACAACTTCACGATCACCGACTACTGGCGCTTCTGGGTGGTGCACCTCTGGGTGGAGGACTTCCTGGAGCTCTTCACCACGGCGATGGTGGCCTACATCTTCGTGCTGCTCGGCGTCGTCCGGGAGCGCGTCGCGCTGCTGGTGGTCTTCCTCGACATCATTCTCTACTCGGTGGGCGGGGTCATCGGGACGATGCACCACCTCTATTTTTCGGGAGCTCCCGCCGAGAACATGGCGCTGGGCGCCGTCTTCTCGGCGCTCGAGGTGATGCCCTTGACGTTCCTCACCGTCGAGGCATGGAGCTTCCTGCAGCTCGGGGCCCGTCAGGAGTCGAGGTCGGCGACGCCATTCCCGCACCGGTGGGCGGTGATGTTCCTCGTCGCCGTCGGCTTCTGGAACTTCCTCGGGGCGGGCATCTTCGGATTCCTGATCAACCTCCCGATCGTCTCCTACTACGAGATCGGCACCGCCCTCACCGCCAACCACGGGCACACGGCGATGATGGGCGTGTACGGGATGCTCGCGGTGGGGCTCGCGATGTTCTGCCTGCGTTACCTGATCCCGGCCGATCGCTGGAAGGAGCGGGCGGCGAAGATGAGCTTCTGGGGGCTCAACATCGGGCTCGCGTGGATGTCGTTCGCGACCCTGTTCCCGCTTGGGATCCGTCAGCTCTACGAGTCGGTGAACGTCGGCTACTGGGACGCTCGCTCGCTGGACTACCTCTCGACCAACACGAACACGGTCATCGAATGGCTCCGCCTGCCCGGTGACATCTACTTCATCGTCGTCGGCGTGCTGCCGCTCCTCTACCTCACGTACCTCGGCGTCCGGTACACGGTCAAGAGGGTCGTGATCGCGGAGCCGGAGGACATCCTGTTCACCGACGTCACCGAGCCGAAGCAATCGGTGGGGGCCCAGCAGTGAGCGGGATCGCGACGGAGAGCCTCCTGGCCGCCGGCTACGGCGTCTTCCTGGCGCTGGCAGCAGTGGGGCTGGATGTCCTGGCGCGCCATTCCCACCGGCGTTCCGAGCTCTACCGGACCGCGGGCTTCCGCTACCTCGAGAGCGCCGACGCATGGGAGTGTCCTGAGGGCGAGCGGTTGCACAGGATCGAGACCGACATGCGGCAGCGCTTGGCCCGGTACCGCGCCAGGGCGCGCGTCTGCAACGCCTGTCCGCGAAAGCATGCCTGCACCGACTCCGACAGCGGCCGCGAGGTCACTCGGGCCCTCGATCCGTGGCCGCACTCCGAAGCGGGGCGCTTCCATCGTGGGATCGCGGTCGCGATGGTGGGCTTCGGCGTTCTCGTGATCTGCGCCGGCGCCGTCCTTCATCACGACAGCGGGGACGTGGCCGTGCTCGGCGCCGGTCTCCTGATCAGCGGTGCGTTGGGCCTCTATCTGCTCGCGGACTTCCGCTCGGCTCCGGCGGGCTTCCCATGGCCCGATGGGGAGCGAAGCGGCGCTCTGGTAGCGGGTGGTCGCAGCGACCCGTCATCGACTCACTGAGACGTCACGGTCTCGTCCAGCAATTCGCAGAGGGACTTT
>CAVQCK010000026.1:0-16416 GCA_963710955.1 uncultured Actinomycetes bacterium
TTCCCACCGTACCCGGGCGGCGCCGGCAACACCGCCTACCGCTTCGCGAAGGGTCAGGCCGAGCGGGGCCACCACGTCGAGGTCTTCACCGCACCGGCCGAGGGCGAGGCCCCGGACCCCGGTGAAGCCCTGGTGCACCGGATCAAGCCGGTCTTCGCAATCGGGAACGCTCCGCTGATCCCGAGCCTCGCGGGGATCGAAGGGTTCGACGTGGTGCATGTGCACTACCCGTTCATCTTCGGCTCCGAGCTGACGCTCACGGGCCGTCTCGCGCGGCGCCGCCGGCGGCAGGCCCTCCTCATCCACTACAAGAACCGCCTGGTCGCCAAGGGGGCCCGCCAGGTCCCGTTCGAGGCCTACGAGCACACCGTCGCGCCGCTTTTGGTGCGCGCCGCTGACCGCATCTGCGTCCTCTCCGGAGATCACGCCGGATCGGTGCCGTACCTGCGGCGAATCGCCGAGCGGGATCCATCCAAGCTGATCGAGATGCCGAATGGCGTCGACGCCGCTCTCTTCGCTCCGGGCCCGGACGACGAGGGAGTGAGGGCCGCGGAGGGGATCCCGGACGACGCGGTGGTCGCTGCGTTCGTCGCCACCCTCGACCGCGCCCACCACTTCAAGCGGCTCGACGTCGCGCTCGATTCGATCGCTGGTCTCGGCGACGAGCGTGTCCACCTGCTGGTGGCGGGCGGAGGCGAGCTCCTGGACGACTTTCGGGCGCAGGCGACGCGGCTCGGCATCGCCGAGCGCGTGCATTTCCTCGGCGCCGTCCCCCACTCCCGCCTTCCGGCCGTCCTGCGCGCCGCGGACCTGCTGCTGCTCACCACCGAGCCCCCGGAGTCCTTCGGCATCGTCCTGATCGAGGCAATGGCCGCGGGCCTTCCGACGATCGCCACCGAGTACCCGGGCGTGAGGGCGGTCATCGACGAGGGCGAGACGGGGCTACTGGTTCCGGCCGGCGACGCCGACGCTGTCCCCGGGGCGATCCGCCGCCTCGTGGAGGCGGGGCCGTCCGGACGGGCCACCATGGGTGCCGCGGGGCGGGAGAAGGCCGAGCGCCTCTGGAGCTGGCCCCGGCTGCTCGACCGCATGGACGCCGCCTACGCCGAGGCGATCGCCTCCAGGCGCAGGAGAACCGCGTGAACCTCCTGCTCGTCGCCTACTTCTATCCGCCGTGCCGCGACACCGGGGCCCACCGTCCCGCCGCGATGGCCAAGTGGCTCCGACGGCTGGGCCACCGGGTGACGGTGCTGACGACGTCCGCTTACGGCCAGCTGGACACGGACGAGGACGAGGGCGCGGTCCGGACCAACGACCTCCAGCGGCTGCGCGCCCGACTACACGGCCGCGACCGCGTCGACGCGCTGTTCGATTCCGACACCTACTCGGGGCATCCCCACTTCCTGAGCAAGGTCGTGGTCCCCGAGCCCCTCATGGTGGCCTGGGCCCCATTCGCCTACCGGGCAGCGCTCCAACTCAACGCGCGTGACCGGTTCGACTGCGTGATCACCAGCTCGCCCCCGGAATCCGTGCACTTCGTCGGCCGGGCGCTCCGCCGGCGCGGCGTTCCGTGGGTGGCCGACCTCCGCGACGGGTGGACCTTCGAGCCGATTCGCCCCGGCTTCCCGACCCGCCTCCAGCGACGCTACGACGAGCGGCTGGAGCGCCACTGGCTCGGCGATGCGGACGCAGTCGTCGCCGTCAGCCGCCCCGCCGCCGACGATCTCCGCAACCGGCTCGGACTGGACCCCGAGCTGATCCCGAACGGATGGGACCCCGACCTGTCCGTCGACGCCGCTCCTTCCGACGTGGCGGATCGGCTGCTCGACCCCGAGCGGACCTCGCTCGTCTATACGGGCCGCTTCGGCAGCTATGGCCGCGATCCGGCCGGGCTGATCGAGGCGATGCGCACGCTGGCGAGGGAGCGCCCCGACGCGGCGGCCAGGCTCGAGCTCGTGATCGCCGGGCCGCTCACCGAGGACGAGGTCGCGCTCATGCGGACCGACGTCTCGCCGGCACGAATCGTGGTCGCCGGCACCCTCGACCGAACCGACGCGCTGGCGCTGCAGCGCGCCGCCGACGCGCTGCTCCTCCTCGCCTCGTCCCGCCGCACCCAGCTGCTCAACTTCAAGGTCTTCGAGTACCTGGCGGCGGCCCGCCCGATCCTCGCCCTGGCCGCGGGCACCGAGGCCGGTCGGATCGTCGCCGAGGCGGGCGGCGAGGCCGTCCCGGCGGACGACCCGGCGGCGATCGTCGGGGCGCTGCTGCACCTCCTGGCCGATGACGTGCCGCCGCCCGACCCGGAGGCGCGCGAGCGCTACTCGTATCCCACGGTCGCCGAGCGGATGGCGGCGGTGGCGCAGGGAGCGATCGCCCGACCTCTGTAACACTCGGGCCATGCCCGCCGTCCTCATCTGCGCCGACACGATCCGCTCGCCAGAGATGCGCCACGAGGTGCCGGCCGAGATCATGGATCCCTTCCTGTACGCGGAGGTGGACGGCCACCGCTACGCGGTCGTCAGCCAGCTCGAGGTGCAGGCGGTCAACGAGAAAGCGCCGGACATCGAGGTGATCCTGCCCGAGCAGCTCGGATGGGACGAGCTCGTCGAGCGCCACCCCGACTGGGAGGAGGCCAGCCAGGAGCTGGTCGTGAGGGCCTGCAGGCGTATGGGCATCACGGAAGCCGTCGCGCCGGGCACCTTCCCGCTGGAGCTGGGGGACCGCCTCCGCGAGGCTGGCCTGGAGCTGACTGCGGATCACCGGCTGTTCGAGGCACGCCGACGCGCCAAGAACGCGGACGAGCTCGCCGGCATCGCGCGCGCTCAGCGGGCCGCCGAGGCGGCCATGGGCGCCGCCGCCGCGCTTCTGCGCGACGCGGAGCCGGCCGACGGGCAGGTGCTCGCGGGCGGGGAGCCGGTGACGAGCGAGCGACTCAAGGCCGCGATCGACGATGCGCTGAGGGTCCACCCGGTCACCTGCGAGGAGCCGATCGTCGCGTGCGGCCCGCAGGCGGCCATCGGGCACGATCGCGGATCCGGTCCCGTCGCCCCCGGGATGGCCGTCGTGATCGACCTCTGGCCGCAGGACCGCGAGAGCGCATGCTTCGCGGACATGACGCGCACGTTCGTGGTGGGCGAGCAGCCCGCCGAGATCCGCGAGTGGCATGCCCTCTGCCGCGAGGCGCTCGACCGCGCCGTCGCGGCCATCCGTCCCGGAATCACCGGGAGGGAGGTGTTCGAGGTCGTCTGCGAGTACTTCGCCGAGCACGGTCAGCCGACGCAGCTGACCAAGGCGGCCGGTGAGACCCTCGAGGAGGGCTTCAGCCACTCGCTCGGCCACGGTGTCGGCCTCCAGGTCCACGAGGCGCCGAGCCTCGGCCGCACCCGCGGCGAGGAGCTTGTCGCGGGCGACGTTCTAGCCGTGGAACCGGGCCTCTATCGGCTGGACATCGGCGGCGTTCGGCTCGAGGACCTCGTGCTGGTGACCGACGCGGGCGGGGAGACCCTCACCCGGTACGCCTACGGCCTCGAGCCGTAGTCCCGACCTATCCTGTTCCCATGGCGACCCGCCCGACCGATAAGCCGAAGGAGTCCGAGCCCGATCAGGAGCAGCAGGCCGAGGCCGTATCCGACGACCTGCACCGCTACATCGACCCGGTCGTGGGCCCGGACGACAAGCGGCGCTTCACGGACTCAGGCATCGAGGTGGACCGGCTCTACGACGCCGACGATGTCGCGCCGGGCCTTGAGGAGCGCCTCGGCGAGCCGGGCGAGTACCCCTTCACGCGCGGCATTCACCGGGGCATGTACCGCGACCGCCTCTGGACGATGCGCCAGTACGCGGGCTTCGCGAGCCCCGAGGACACGAACGAGCGCTACCGCTACCTGATCGACCACGGCTCGACCGGGCTGTCGATGGCCTTCGACCTGCCCACCCAGCTTGGCCGCGACTCGGACGACCCGTTGTGCCAGGGGGAGGTTGGGCGCACCGGCGTCCCCATCGACACGATCGAGGACATGCGGATCTGCTTCGAGGCGATCCCGCTCGACGAGGTCTCGACCTCGATGACGATCAACGCCCCCGCGGCCATCCTGCTGCTGCTGTACGAGCTGGTCGGAGAGGAGCAGGGAGTCGAGGCGGAGAAGCTGCGGGGTACCGTCCAGAACGACGTGCTCAAGGAGTACGTGGCGCGCGGCAACTACATCTATCCGCCCGAGGCCACGATGCGCCTGACGACGGACATCTTCGAGTATTGCCGCACGCACGTGCCGAAGTGGAACACGATCTCCATCTCCGGTTACCACATCCGCGAGAAGGGCTGCTCGGCCGTCCAGGAGGTCGCGTTCACGATGGCCAACGCGATCGCCTACGTGGGCGCCGCCCTGGACCGCGGCCTCGCGATCGACGACTTCGCACCCCGCCTCGCCTTCTTCTTCAACTGCCACAACAACGTCTTCCAGGAGATCGCGAAGTTCCGGGCGGCCCGCCGGATGTGGGCGAAGATCATGAGCGAGCGGTTCGGCTCGGACGACCCGAAGTCGCAGACGATCCGGTTCCACACGCAGACCGGCGGCGTGACGCTCCAGGCGCAGCAGCCGGAGGTGAACATCATCCGGGTCGCGCTGCAGGGCTTCGCCGCCGTCACCGGCGGGACACAGTCGCTGCACACCAACGGCTTCGACGAGGCCCTCGCGCTGCCGACCGAGCGCTCGGCGCGCATCGCGCTCCGCACCCAGCAGGTCCTGGCCTACGAGTCCGGCGCCGCCGACACGGTGGACCCTTTCGCCGGCTCCTACTTCATCGAGTCGCTGACCGACGAGATCGAGAAGCGGGCGTGGGAGCTGATCGACAAGGTGGAGCAGCTCGGCGGCTCCGTTCAGGCACTGGAGTTCATCCAGCGCGAGATCGAGGAATCGGCCGCGTCCTACCACGAGCGGTACCGCTCCGGCCAGGACATCGTGGTCGGCGTCAACAAGTTCGTGACCGACGAGATCGACGACGTCGAGATCCTGCGAGTCGACCCGGAGTCCGAGCGGCGCCAGCTCGAGCGCCTGGAGCGGTTCAAGGCGAACCGCGACGCGGCGGCGGTCGAGTCACGTCTCGGCGACCTCAAGGGGGTCGCGACGGGCGACGGTAACCTGCTCTACCCGATCAAGGACGCCCTGCGTGACGGGGCGTCGATCGGCGAGGTCTGCGGGGCGATGCGGGAAGTGTTCGGCGAGTACAGAGGGGGTGCGTTCTTCTGAGAACGAGCGAGGACTTCTCGTTCGACGACTCCGAGCTCGAGTCGAAGCTCGTCTGGATCTTCGGCTCCCCCCGGACGGGCAGCACCTGGCTCCTGGAGATGCTGTGCCACCCGTTCAAGGTGGACCCGGCCTCCGACATCGGCTTCAAGTGGCGCGAGGGCTGGGAGGGCGCAGCGCCCGCGCTCCCCGTGAACGAGTTCCTGATCTCGTCCCACATCGTGCCCGGCAACGGCGTCGCACAGATGGAGAACGGCGTCGTCCTGCCGAAGACCCTGAACCGGTTCTCGGGCCAGTTCTCGAGCTACGCGTTCTCGTCCGCCTACGAGGACGTGTGGCGCCCGGAGGTGCGGCGTCTAACGCTGATCCGCCTGTACGCGGTGGTCAAGCGGGCGCAGGAGGCGGGACTGAAGCTGGCCAGCGACCCACCGCTGATGGTGATCAAGGAGGTCAACGGCTCCCACGGCGCCGACGTCGTCATGTCGCTCTTCCCGCGCTCGAAGATGATCTTCCTCGTTCGGGACGGCCGCGATGTCCTCGACTCGCTGCTCGATGCGAACAAGGCGGGCGGCTGGCTCACCAAGCGCGGCGGCGGCAAGGGCGCGTACGAGACCGATGACGAGCGGCGGGAGTTCGTGCGCGACAACTGCCTCAACTGGGCCGGCCGGATGACGATCTGCATGCGCGCCTACGAGGACCACGACCCGGAGCTGCGGCGCCGCATCAAGTACGAGGACCTGCTCGCGGACACCCCGGGCGTGCTCGGCGATCTCGCGACGTGGCTCGATCTCCCTGGTGGGCCGAAGCGGATCCAGAACATCGCCAAGAGCCACTCGTTCGAGGCGGTCCCGGAGAAGCGCAAGGGCCCCGGCAAGGTTCGCCGGTCGGCGACGCCCGGAGCGTGGCGCGAGGGCCTGACTCCCGAGGACCAGGAGGTCGCCGAGGAGATCATGGGCGACCGCCTGGTGGAGCTCGGATACGAGCAGTGACGCCGGAGGCGTCCTCCGCCTACTCCCCGACCGCCGGGCTCCCGTTTGACGACGAGGCGCTCGAGTCGAAGCTGGTCTGGATCTGGGGATCGCCGCGCTCCGGCAGCACGTGGCTGCTCGAGATGCTTTGCCACCCGTTCCAGATGGAGCCCCATTCGCAGGTCGGGTTCAAGTGGCGGGACGGCTGGAACGGAGAGGTGACCGCCCTCCCGGTCAACGAGTTCCAGATCGCCGCCCACCTCGCGCCCGGGATCTACGGCGACTCGAACGAGGCAACGGTCGCCGACGACGGCGGCACGGTGCTGCCGCGAACGCTCAACCGGGTGACCGGGTATTTCGCGAGCTACGCGTTCTCGGAGGCATACGCGGACGTCTGGCGGCCGGAGGCGAGGCGGATGACGCTGGTGCGCCTATACGCGGTGATCGAGCGGGCGCGCGACGCGGGCCTGAACATCCCGGCGGAGCTGCCGCTGTTGGCCATCAAGGAGGTGAACGGCTCGCACGGTGCCGACCTCGTGATGCCGCTGTTTCCCGGCTCGAAGATGATCTTCCTGGTGCGGGACGGCCGTGATGTCCTGGACTCGATGGTCGCCGCGAACCGGCCCGGCGGCTGGACGGGCAAGCGGCAGTGGGGCCGGGCCGGCTTCGAGACCGACGAACAGCGCTTCGACTTCGTGCGCGACAACGCGCACAACTGGACGGCGCGGATGAACGCGTGCTCGCGCGCCTACGAGGAGCACGACCCGGAGCTCCGTATGCGCCTCCGCTACGAGGACCTGCTCGCCGACACGCCCGCCCGCCTCGGCGAGCTCGAGCGCTGGCTCGGGCTTCCGTCCGGGCCCAAGCGGATGGAGTCGATTGCCTCGCAGCACGCCTTCGAGGCGGTGCCCGAGCGCGGGCGTGGCCCGGGAAAGCTGCGGCGGTCCGCGACTCCCGGCGGCTGGCGCGAGGGGCTGACCCCCGCCGAGCAGGAAGCGGCGAACGAGGTCATGGGCGAGACCCTGGTCGAGCTCGGATACGAGCGATGAGCGAGCCCGCCGCGACCTACTCCGCCACCGCCGGCCTCCCGTTCAACGACGAGGAGCTCGAGTCGAAGCTCGTCTGGATCTTCGGCTCCCCCCGGACGGGCAGCACCTGGCTCCTGGAGATGCTCTGCTACCCGCTCGAGGCCAAGCGTGACGAGCCGCTCGGGTTCTCGTGGCCGGACGGCTGGGAGGGGCAGGTTCCCGCCCTCGCCGCCGACGAGTTCCTGATCTCCTCGCACCTCGCGCCGCACCAGGGAGGGGTCATCGACATCTTCGACACGCCGTTTCCGGCAACGCTCAACGGGCTGTTCCAGCGCCGCTCGAGCTACGCCTTCTCCGAGGAGTTCGCCGACGTCTGGCAGCCCGAGGCCCGGCGGCTGACCCTGGTGCGGCTATACGCCGTGATCGAGCGGGCCCGTCGGGCGGGGCTCGAGGTGACGCCGGAGCTGCCGGTGGTCGTGATCAAGGAGGTCAACGGATCCCACGCGGCTGACCTGGTGATGTCGCTCTTTCCGCAGTCGCGGATGATCTTCATGCTGCGGGACGGCCGCGACATCCTGGACTCCCTGCTCGACGCGAACAGCCCGAAGGGCTGGCTGACCCGCACCGGCCTGGGCAAGGGCGGGTTCGAGACCCGAGAGGAGCGGCTCGATTTCGTTCGCGACACCTGCCGCAACTGGGCGGCGCGGATGAACGTCTGCTCGCGCGCCTACGACGCCCACGATCCGGCCCTCCGCAGGCGGATCCGGTACGAGGAGCTGCTCACCGACACACCGGCGATGGTCGGCGACCTGGCGCAGTGGCTCGGGCTACCCGATGACGACGCCCGGATCCGGGAGATCGTGGATCGTCACTCGTTCACCGAGGTGCCGGAGAAGCGCCGGGGGCCCGGCAAGCGGCGGCGCGCCGCCTCGCCCGGTCAGTGGCGGGAGTCGCTGACGCCGGAGGAGCGTGAGCTCGCGCAGGAGATCATGGGGCCGAAGCTCACCGAGCTCGGCTACGAGGACTGAGCTGCCCTCGATCAGCGTCACCCGCGGGTGCTCGGGGAGGCTGGGTTCGACCGTCGAGAGGTCGATGTCCACTCCTCGACAGCGTTCGCGATCCGCTCCTCGATCTCGCGCTCGCTGGGCTGCCGGAGCGTCGGCTGTTCGGTCTCCTCCATCGCCCTGACTGTAACGTCAGGCCATCGGGGTCAGCGCCTTCGACAAGCAACTCGCTGCGGACCGGCTGCGCCTGTTCGACGTCGGGGCCCGCGGCGGGCTCGACCCTCGGTGGGCTCCCTTCCGCGCCTACATCGACGCGGTCGGGTTCGAGCCGGACCCCGCCGAGTGCGAGCTCTTGAACCGCGAGGCGGCCTCGCAGGACCCGCCGGTGCGGTTCCTGCCTTACGCGCTGGTGGGGAGCGAGGAGGAGGTCACCTTCTACGAGGCCAACTGGCTGCCCGCGTCGAGCATCTACCCGCCGAACGACGACTTCCTGCGGCCCTTCCCCTTCGCGTCCCAGCTCCTGGGGGTCAAGGGCGAGCGGCGGATCCAGGGCATCTCGCTCGATCAGGCCTGCCGGAACGAGGATGTCTGGCCCGACTACCTGAAGCTCGACGTCGAGGGGGCCGAGCTGCAGGTGCTCGAGGGAGGGGAGCAGGCGACACGGAACACCCTGGTGCTGGACGTCGAGGTCGAGTTCGCCCCCCTGCGGGCCGGCCAGCCGCTGTTCGCGGACGTCGACACGTACCTGCGGCGGCGTGGCTGGTCCCTTCTCGGGCTCCGGCGCGTCCACTGGCGCCGCAACGCCGGACTGGATGCGAGGGGCACCGGCTACGGGGGTCAGCTCACGCAGGCCGACGCCCTCTATTTCAACGCCCCGCTTCTCGACGCCGGGCTGTCCGAGGCGATGGCGCTGAAGCTCGTGCTGATCCTCACGGCGTACCGCCAGCTGGACCTCGCGCTCGAGCTGCTCCGCGCGCCCGAATCGGGGCTCGACGGCCTCTCGGCGAGCGAGCGAGCAGAGCTTGAGAATCTCGCCCTGAGCAGGCCAAATGCCCTGACTCGCCTGGCCCGGAGGGCCTTGCGGCGCTTGGGGTCCGACCGGCGCAGGGCGCTTGCCGATTCCCTCCAGCCCGGCGATGCGACGACCTGGCAGGACTCACATTTCTTCTAGCTGCAACGCCTTGATCGCGGGGAGGAGTCGCCACCGGATGGCCGAACCCCGCCGCGATGGAATCGAAAGCAAGGCGAACGCTCGTGAAGTCCCCGCCCGAACTGTGGGAGCTGGCGGACGACGTGGCACGCATGGAGGCCTGGATGGCGGGCCTCATGGGCACGGCGGAGCCGGTTTCCGTCCAGGTCACCGACCGGGAGCCGGAGCGGGCACTGGCGTGGTCCACGCCGGGCAACGGCTCCGGCGGCGGGCAGATCGCGCTCGAGCTGGCCGAGAAGGGCTTCGGCACCTCGGTCTCGATCACCGCCGAGCACTCGCGGCAGGACCCGGGCGGCGCGGACGCTGCGTTGGAGCAGCTCCTCGATGAGCTGGGATCCCCAGAGCGGCGCCCCTTCGAGCGCAGCTGACCCGGCAGGCGGCGGCGCTCAGGCGGACCCGGCGGAGCTCGCCCGGGCGAACGGCGCGACCCTGCTCGACGCTCTCGAGGACCACCGTCCCGGCTCGCGCGAACACGCGGAGGCGACGGCCTCCTACGCCTTCGCGACGGCCGTCGAGCTCGGCTTCGAGCGCGAGCACGCCGACGCCGTCCGCGAGACGGCCCGCCTCCACGAGGTGGGGATGATCTACGTGCCCACCGAGGTCCTCGCGGCCGCGCTCGAGCAGCGGAGCGCCGAGGGAAGGGCGCTGATCGACGCTCACCCGGGATACGGAGCGGAGCTCGCTCTCGGCGCCGGCGTCCCACCGCTGATCTGCGACTGGATCCGCGCCACCGCTGAGCGATTCGACGGCCGGGGCCCTGGGGGCCTCGCCGGCGAGCGGGTTCCGATCGAGGCGCGGATCGTCCGCGTGGCCTGCGCCTGCGATTGGGCGCTGACTACTCCCCAGGCGGGCGCGAGCCCAACCGAGCATCGCGGGGCCGCGTTTGAGGTCCTGCGGGCCGCGGCGGGCCGGGAGCTCGACCCGCGCGTGGTCGAGGCTCTCGCCGGCATGCTGGACCGCGTCACCCGCCGCTGACACCACTTGAAATCGGCGACTTCAGGTCTATGATCGGCTCGTGGTGCGCTGGAGGGGACTGGCACTTACCGGGAGCGCGCGACTCTGTTGCTCGCCGCCGGACTGGTGTCCGCCGGCGTTCTCGGCTGGGCGGTGATCTCGCGCGGCACGGCAGCGGGCACCGTCGCGGTCCATGTGCAGAACTACGCGGCTGCCACGTTCACCCCGGTCGCGGAATCGACCCACAACAACAACGGGAGCTCCACCTGTGCGGCGTTCGTCCCCTCGCAACAGGGATCCGAGAACAAGGGCGACCTGAACGCGATGAAGGGGAGCTTCCTCGAGAACGTCGCGCTGCCTCAGGGCGCGACGGTCAAGCAGCTCACCCTGTTCGTCAACGACAACGACGGCGACGACGGCACGCATGTGTTCCTGGTCCGCAAGCAGATCGAGGCCGGCCTCAGCCCGCAGTTCAACGGCTACGCAGTCATGGCCACGACCCAGAGCAACGGCGCCGTTCTGAACACGATGCGGAAGTTCAGCGACAAGACGGTCACCGGCGCCAAGGTCGACAACACGCGCTTCTACTACTACCTCGAGCTGGTCAACTGCGCGGTCGTCGAGCCGTTCGACGTGCAGGTCGCGTACACGAGGTAGGGCCGCTTCTTAACGGCGCGCCATAGAATCGCGCCGCCGTGCGCGAGAAGTTCCCTGAGACACACGAGGAGAAGCTCGCCTACCTGCGGGAGCTCCGTGAGCAGGCGGTGCATTCGGCCTCCGAGGAGGCCGTCGCCAAGCAGCACGACAAGGGGAAGCTCACCGCGCGCGAGCGGGTCGAGAAGCTGCTCGACCCCGGCTCCTTCGAGGAGCTCGACACCTTCGTCCGGCACCGGACGTACGAGTTCGACATGCAGAAGCGCCGCCCGTACGGCGACGCGGTCGTGACCGGGTGGGGCACGATCGACGGTCGTCCCGTGGCGGTCTTCTCGCAGGACTTCACGGTCTTCGGCGGCTCGCTCGGCGAGGTCATGGGCGAGAAGATGTGCAAGGTCATGGACCTGGCGGCCAAGATCGGCTGCCCGGTCATCGGCCTCAACGACTCGGGCGGCGCGCGCATCCAGGAGGGCGTGGTCTCCCTGGGCGCCTACGGGGACGTCTTCGTTCGGAACGTGAAGTGCTCTGGAGTCATTCCGCAGCTCAGCGTGATCATGGGCCCCTGCGCCGGCGGCGCCGTCTACTCCCCCGCCATGACCGACTTCATCTTCATGGTCAAAGAGACCTCCCACATGTTCATCACCGGCCCCGACGTGATCAAGACGGTCACGGGTGAGGAGGTCGGGATGGAGGAGCTCGGCGGCGCCATGTCGCACAACACCAAGTCGGGAGTGGCGCACTTCGCCGAGGAGAACGAGGAGCAGTGCCTCGAGGACGTGCGCTACCTCATGTCCTTCCTTCCGCTCAACAACCTGGAGATGCCGCCGCGGGTCGAGCCCTACGACGACCCGGATCGGATGGAGGAGGCGCTCGACACGGTGGTCCCGAACGACCCCTCGAAGCCGTACGACATGCGCGAAGTGATCTCGCTGATCGTCGACGACGGAGAGTTCTTCGAGGTCCACCAGCACTACGCGCAGAACATCGTCATCGGGCTCTCGCGGCTCGACGGCTATCCCGTGGGCATCGTCGGCAACCAGCCGCGGCACTTGGCCGGGGTGCTCGACATCGACTCCTCGGTGAAGGCGGCGCGGTTCGTCCGCTTCTGCGACGCGTTCAACATCCCGCTGATCACCTTCACCGACGTCCCCGGCTTCCTCCCCGGCACGTCGCAGGAGTGGGGCGGGATCATCCGCCACGGGGCGAAGCTGCTGTACGCGTTCACCGAGGCGACGGTGCCCAAGCTCACCGTCGTCACCCGCAAGGCCTACGGCGGCGCCTACGACGTCATGGCCTCCAAGCACATGCTGGCCGACTTCAACTTCGCCTGGCCGACCTCCGAGGTGGCCGTGATGGGCCCGGAGGGCGCGGTCAACATCATCTTCCGGCGCGACATCCAGACGTCGCCGACGCCCGAGGAGCGCCGCGAGAAGCTGATCACGGACTACAAGGCCCGCTTCGCGAACCCATACTCGGCTGCCGAGCGCGGCTACATCGACGACGTGATCGTCCCGCACGAGACCCGCCCGAAGCTGATCCGCGCCCTGCGGACCCTGCAGACCAAGCGCGTCGAGCAGCCGAAGCGCAAGCACGGCAACATCCCGCTGTAGGCCACGGCGACCGGCGGCGCGTGGACCGGCGCGCAGCGGCTCCTGCGTTCCTAGCCTCAAGGTCGTAACCGATAGCGATCCGGGTAGGAGGTGGCGGATGCCCGAAGGAATCACCGGATTCGGGCCGGGGGCGGTCCTCGGCGGTCGCTATCGGCTCGAGCGCAGAATCGCGTCGGGCGGGATGGCGACGGTCTGGCTTGCTCACGACGAGGAGCTCGACCGCGACGTCGCGGTGAAGCTCCTATCCGACGTGCTGGCCGAGAAGCCGGACTACGTCGCGCGGTTCCGGCGGGAGGCCCGGGTCGCGGCGGGACTGTCGAACCCGAATCTCGTCGGAATGCTCGACTACTCCGGCGGGACCGAGCGCCCGTACATCGTCATGCAGTACGTGGCGGGCGGGACCCTTGCCGACCGGATCGCCGCCGGCGAGGCCGGCGAGGTCGATGCGGAGCGCCTCGCGCGCCAGCTCCTGAGCGCGCTTGCCGCGATCCACACCGCCGGCGTGGTCCACCGGGACGTCAAGCCGTCCAACATCCTGCTCGACCCCGACGGCCACGCCCGCCTGACCGACTTCGGTATCGCTCAGCCCGAGGACGCCACCCAGCTCACGGCGACGGGCGAGGTGATCGGGACGCTCAAGTACATGGCGCCCGAGGTTCTCGCGGGCCAGGCGGCCACGCAGCGCTCCGATCTGTACGCGCTGGGCGTCGTCCTCGGCGAGGCCCTCGCCGGAGCCGAGATGCCTCAACTCGAGGCCCTCATCGACCGGCTCACCGCGACCGACCCGCACGAGCGCCCCGTCTCGGCCCCCCAGGCCACGACGCTCCTCGACACATACGAGACCCGGGCGACGACGGCGACCGTGCCCATCAGCGCCACCACGGGAAAGAAGCCCCGAGTGATCGAGGTGAGCGCACGCCGGGCGCTGGCCGCTCTGGTTGCGATGGCGATCGTGGCCGGAATCGTGGCCGTTGCCCTCGCCGGAGGCGGGTCCGATGGGACGCCGGCCGCCGGCGCGCGTGACACCCAGGCGCGGCAGGCGCACACGACGACTACCACCGCTACCAGGACCGCAACGGACACGACCACTGCCTCCACGACGACCACAGCGCCTGCTCCGGCCGCCGGGCCGCCCTCGACACCCGTTGCATCCCCGGGCTCGTCCTGTGCCGCGATCGAGGCTCAACGACAGCAGCTCGATGAGCAGCAGAAGTCGGCAGAGGAGCGGCTGAAGGACAACCCCGAAGCAAAGCAACAGGCCCACGAGCAGTTCGATGCCCGGAAGCACCAACTCGACGAACAGCTCAAGGCGTGCAAGGAAGCGGAGAAGTAACGGGCGGCGGCCCGCCTAGAGCCGCGCCAGGCCTGCGTCGACCCGACCCTCCCGCCAGGCCTCGTACACGGCGATTGCGATCGCCAGATCCTGGATCGCGAGGCCGGTCGAATCGAAGAGCGTGATCTCCTCCGGCGCGCCTCGGCCCTCCGCCCGGCCGAGGATGACGTCGCCGATCTGCGTCACGCCGTCGCGGTCGAGGTGGCCGGCGGCGACTGCGCCGGACAGCTCGCCGCCCGCCGAGGCCTGCGCCCAGTCGTCGCAGAAGAGCCGGCAGCGCTCGAGTGCCGCATGCTCGAGCTCGGCCTTGCCCTTGGCGTCGGCTCCCAGGGCGGCGATGTGCTGGCCGGGCCGCAGGTCGGAGACGTGGACAACCGGCGAGGTGCCCGGCGTCACCGTGACCACCACGTCCTCGGTGGCGGCCTCAGCGCGATCCCCCGACCGCCATCCGAGCTCGGCCGCGAGCGCCTCCGCCACGTCCGCGCGGACGTCCGTGCAGACGCCGGGGCCGTAGCCGGCCGCAGCCAGGCAGCGAGCGGCTGACGCTCCGTTCACGCCGCAGCCGATGATGCCCACCGACTTGGCGTCGCCGGCGCCCAAGAGCTGCGCCGACAAAGCCGCTGCCCCTCCGGTCCGCAGGGCGGTGATCGAGGCGCAGTCGACGATCGCCCTGAGCTCTCCCGTCTCGGCATCCGAGAGGAGCAGGGCACCCGTGACCACCGGCAGCCCGCGCCAGGAGTTGCCGGGGAACGATGTCACCCACTTGAGGCTCGCGAACCCCTCGCCGCGGGCCGGCATCGCGCGGAAGTCCCCGTTGGGCGGCGCGTCGAGATAGACCTTCGAGGGCATCGCCCAATCGCCCGTCGCGTGCCGCTCGAACGCCGTCCGCACCCGCGCGATGGCCATGGACGAGTCCACCGCCGCCGTCACAGCGTCGCCGTCCAGAACCGGGACCTCCATCACGCCGCCGAGGTTAAGGCCCTAGAGTCCGTCCGGATGTCTCAGAACGGCGAGCGTCACCCGCCCAGGCCCCGCATCACGCTGCTCACCGAGACCGGCTCCGACAGCGAGGCGGCAGCGGTCGTCGCCGCCGTCGAGCAGTTCCTCGCCGACACCGCGCCCGCCCCCGCGCCGGGCGCCGCGACGCAGAACCGCTGGCAGCGCGCCGCTCTGTTGGAGGGCGTCACCCGGGCACAACTCCTTGCCTGGGGCTCCGATACCGGATAGAACTCTTCGAAAGCGTCGTTCCGTTCCCGACGAACAGGAGGAGAGAGTGGCGGTTGTCAAGATCATCGAGCTGGTCGGCAGCTCGAAGACGTCCACCGACGACGCAGCGAAGCAGGCGCTGACTCAGGCGCAGAGCTCGTTGCGGAACATTCGCGCCATCGACATTGTCAGCACCGGGATCCGCGGCGAGAACCTGGACGAGTATCGCGCCCACGTGCGCGTCGCCTTCCTGATCGAGGGCACCGACGTCGACTGACGCGTAGGACTGATCCATAGGTTGTGCCGACGGGGCGCCGCCACAGGGGCGCCCCGTCGGGCCGCACCCGCGCTGCGGGGCTAAGCGTGGGTTAAATGCCCTAAAGTCGGTCGGGATTTGTGTAATACTCCCCCAATGGAACCGACGGCCGTAGAGCAGCGGTCGGTGGCCGACCGCGTCGCCGAGGAACACAAGCTCGAGGTCACCCCGAGCGACCAGCCGGGCAAGGGCAAGGTCGGCTCGCTGGAGAACCCCGAGGTCTACGACAACGTCCCGGGGCACGTGATCCCGATCCTCGAGCGGGAGTTCGACGACTTCGACACGGAGTCCGCCCGCTTCCTGCGCGGCGACCAGCCCGAGGACGAGTTCATCAAGTTCCGGCTGAAGCAGGGCGTCTACGGCCAGCGTCAGCCGGACCGCCAGATGATCCGCGTGAAGCTGCCGCTGGGCGGCATCAATCCGGAACAGCTCGAGGCCTTCGCCGATGTAATCGAGCAGTACGTCCCCCTCCGCAAGGGACACGTCACGACCCGGCAGAACATCCAGATGCACCACGTCCCCCTCCCCGACGCGGCGCAGCTGATCCGCGAACTGGGCGATGCCGGGCTCTCGTCGCGCGAGGGCTGCGGCAACACGATGCGCAACGTGACCGGCGACCCCTACGCAGGCGTCGCCCAGGACGAGCCGTTCGACATCACTCCCTACGGCGGGGCATACGTCCGCTACTTCGTGCGCCACCCGGTCGCGCAGACGATGCCGCGGAAGTTCAAGACCGCGTTCACGGCCAGCGACGCCGATCGGGCGATCGTGGGCATCCACGACCTCGGCTTCGTGCCCCGCGTTCGCGACGGCGTGCGCGGCGTGAAGATGGTGGTCGGCGGCGGCACGTCCATCATGCCCCGCGTCGCGCCCGTCATCTACGAGTTCAT
>CAVQCK010000027.1:0-38966 GCA_963710955.1 uncultured Actinomycetes bacterium
CTGGTTGGTGCTGATCACGGCCGCTGAGGGTAGCGGCCGGACCCCGCCCTCGAAGGCGTGCGTCCTCGGCCGGAGAGGGCCGTCCGCTAGGGTCATTGCCGAGGGAGAGACGTGGATTCGCTCCGGACGTTCGGGGGAACGCCGGGGGACATCCTCGAAACATGGAGGACCATCAAGTGCCAAGGACGCGGCAACGGCCCCTTTCATTCCGGCTTCGACTCCTGACGGGTCTGGTCGCGACGGCGGTTGCGGCCGTCGGATTCGGCGGACTCGCGAGCTTCGCGAGCGCCGGCACCGCGACCGCCCCGCGGGGGCCGAAGGGACTCGCCTTCTACAACCCGCCGAGCAACCTGCCCTCAGGGCCTCATGGAACCTTGATCTGGCAGCGATCGGCCGGCGGGCTCGTTCCGCTGACGAGCGCCGCCCACACAAAGCTTGTCCTCTACACCTCCCGCACGCCGCAGGGCGGCGAGGACGCCGTCTCCGGCTCGGTGAGCATCCCAAAGGGCAAGCCCCCGAAGGGCGGCTGGCCGGTGATCACGTACGCCCACGGCACCACGGGCAGCGCGGACATCTGCGCGCCCTCGCGAGTTCACAACGGCGGCTCCCGCCGAAAGCCTGATCACCTACGTCGATCCGCAGCTCAATGACTGGGTCAACGCCGGCTACGCGGTCGTTCGCACCGACTACCAGGGGCTCGGCACGCCGGGGCCGCACCCGTACCTCATCGGCAAGTCCGAGGGCAGAAGCGTCCTCGACATCGTGCGCGCGGCGCGCGATGCGTTCCCCGGGATCGGCAAACGGTTCCTCATCGCCGGCCACTCGCAGGGCGGCCAGGCGGCGCTCTTCGCGGCCGGTGAGGCGGCGAGTTGGACGCCGAACCTCAAGCTGAAGGGCACGGTGTCCTACGCCCCGGCGTCGCACCTGCTGACGCAGGCAAAGGCTCTGCCGGCCCTCACGACCCCGAGCTCGCTGACGGCTCTGGCGACGATGATCGTGCAGGGCACGACGACGGCCTCGGCCAACGTGGACCCGAACAAGCTCCTCACGCCACAGGTGAAGCAGTTCTATCCGCTGGTGGATCAGACCTGCCTCCCGCAGCTGGCGCAGACGCGGCGGCTCGGTGGCATCGCTCCGGCCGACATGCTCACTGGGGCGAACAAGAAGCCGATCTACCGGGTGCTCGACGCCGAGAACCCGGACGTCACGACGAACGCCCCGGTGTTCCTCGCGCAGGGGACGGCCGACACGACGGTGTTCCCGCAGTTCACCACTCAGCTGAGCCACGAGCTCAAGGGGCTGGGCGACCAGGTCCGCTACCAGATGTTCCACGGCGTGGACCACGGCGGCATCGTCAGCGCGGCGGAGCCCGACGTCCTGCCGTGGCTAGAGCAGCGTCTCCCGCCGAGCAACTGAGCGGAGCGCCCGCGGCGCGGATGCGCGCCAACGTCTCGCGAGGCCGAGCGACCGCCTGATCCCATGTGACTCGGATCAGGCGGTCGCCGCTCGTCTCGAGCAGCGCCTGCCGCTCCGCGTCATCCTTGCGGGCGATCGGGTTGTCGTGCCAGGCAGCGCCGTCGGCCTCGATGACCAGTCGCTGCGCCGGCCAGCGGAAGTCGGGGATAACGCGACGGCCCGCACGTAGGAGAGGCTGGTTCACGCAGGGACGAGCGAACCCGCCATCCACGATGAGGTCGAGCACGACGTCTTCGAGCTCGCTCCGCGTCGGCGCCGCGATCCTCAGCACCTGATCGAGCCTGGCGGAGCCCCGACACGGGCCAAGCCGGCGCCTCGCGGCAACGAGCTGGCGGATGCCAGCTCGGCGCAACCCGAACGCCCGCCGCACGGCCGTCCGAAGCATCGTCTCGCTGACGACCGCCGCGAGGTCGACGAGCGTCCGGGCCGGCAAGGTGACCGGGATCCCCTCGTGACGCATCACGTCCCGTCTCTCGAGCACCGAGGAGCAGTGAACCCGGATGTCCTCGCGCCGGCGGACACCCTTTCGGGCAACGGTCACGTCTGGATGGCGCCCATCCCAGTCGACGAAACCCCATAGGGCGGCCGCGGCGAAGTGGCTAAGTACGGCGTCGGCGCCCACGCTCTTGACGGCGGCGAGGAGGCGGCCCTCGAGCGTGACGGCTCGGTGACCCACGGCGTACACCCCGCGATGAAGGGGGTGGAGCCAGCCGTTTCGAACCCGGATCGCCACCGCCTTTGGGGACAAACCGCAAGCACGCAACTCAGCGAGTGAGAGGACGCCCCACTCGTCAGCAGCGCGATCCGCCACCACCGCATCGGATCGAGACTGCACTTTGTTCCCCGTGGGGGCACAAAGTGCAGTTTCGGTGGCCGGCATACCCGGGAGGTTGCTCTCGGTGCTGTCGTTGGACAAGACCCGCGCGTGACGGATCTCGGCCGGGTGTGTGCCCAGGGCCTGGATATCCTCAACGCCGTGGATACGCAGTCCAGGCGGCATTCCGTCGAGGCGGTGCGGCATCAGCTCCGGCCGCTGTTCGACCAGGTCGTGGTCAAGGAGCTCGATTCCGACCGGATGCGGCGGTCCGGGCTCGTCGTCCCGGCCGGAACGCACGATCCGCCGCCTCAGCAGGGGATCGTGCTCGCCGTCGGGCCCGGGCTCGATTGGTGGGAGCAGGCCGGCGTCGAGATGCCGGTGCAGCCCGGTGATCACGTCGTCTTTCCCGCGTCCGCCGGCGTCTGGGTCGAGGTCGACGAGGAGCGGCTGCTCGTGTGCCGTGTGGTCGAGCTTCTGGGCATCCTCGAGTCGGCCCGTGCAGAGCCCGAACAGGGCTGACGCCCTCAAGCCGAGCCGGCGCTGATGGCCACCGCAACGGGAACGCGGGCCCCGCGGTTCTCCGCCGTACTCAGGGAGGGCGAGCGAGTCACTCCGCTCGAGCTCTTCTTCGACCTCGTCTTCGTGCTTGCGATCACCCAGTGCACGGCGCTGATGTCCGCGAATCCCACCTGGTCCGGCCTCGCCCAGGGAATCCTCGTGCTGGGGGTGCTCTGGTGGTCGTGGGGCGGCTACTCGTGGCTCACGAGCGTGGTCGACCCGGAGGAGGGCGCGGTGCGGTTCGCGATGTTCGGAGCGATGGCGGCGTTCCTGATCGTCTCGATCGCCGTCCCCGACGCCTTCGGCGATCTCGCGCTCGAATTCGCCCTCGCCTACGGCGCGGTGCGCGCGGCGCACATCGCGCTGTTCGTCCTTGCGAGCCGCGACGACCCCGACCTCCGCCGCTCGGTCACGGGGCTCGCCGTGAGCACCGCGCTCGGCGTCGGACTGCTCGTGGGCGCGTCGTTTTTGGACGGCCTCGCGCAGGGCGCGCTCTGGGTGCTTGCGCTGGCGCTCGACATGGGCGGCCCGTTCTTCTTCGGGTCCGGGGGCTGGAAGCTCGTCCCGGGGCACTTCGCCGAGCGTTACGGGCTGATCATCATCATCGCCCTCGGCGAGTCCATCGTCGCGATCGGCGTCGGCGCCCACGCGCACCTTGACTGGGGAATCGCCGCCGCGGCCATTCTCGGGGTCGCCGTGTCCGCCGCGCTCTGGTGGATGTACTTCGACATCGTCGCCATCGTGTCCAGGAGGCGGCTCATCGAGGCCCCGGAGGGACGCGTGCGCAACGAGCTCGCCCGCGATTCCTACTCCTACATCCACTTCCCGATGGTGGCCGGCATCGTGCTGATGGCACTTGGCCTGAAGACGACCCTTGCCCACGTCTCCGACCCGCTCCACACCGTGCCGGCGTTCGCCTTGCTCGGCGGGATCTCGGTCTACCTGCTGGGCCTGGTGGCCTTTCGCTACCGCCACGTGCACACGATCAACCGCCAGCGACTGGGGATGGCCGTGCTGCTTCTCGCGCTCCTGCCCCTGGCGACGAACATCCCCGCCATCGCCACGCTCTCGATAGTCGTCGCGCTCCTCGCCGCGATGATCACCTACGAGACGCGGAGCTACGGAGAGGGCCGGTTCCGCGCCCGACACCAGGACCTCGCTCCCGAGCGACCGGCCACCTAGCGGTAGCGTTCGCCCGCATGGAGGAGCCTCGAGACGAGGAGGGATGGGAGCCGGAGGTCGCCGAGCTCCGGCGCCGCGAGGAGCTCGCCAAGCGGATGGGCGGCGCCGAGCGCGTCGAGCGCCAGCGCGCGACCGGGCGCCTGAACGTTCGCGAGCGCATCGACCGCCTCTTCGACCCCGGCACCTTCCACGAGACCGGCGCCCTCGCCGGCAAGGGGACCTACGACGACGAGGGTGAGCTCACCGACTTCCTGCCCGCCAACGTCGTCATCGGTCAGGGCCGGGTCGAGGGGCGCCGGGCGATCCTGCAGGGCGACGACTTCACCGTCCGCGGCGGCGCCGCCGACGCCGCCATCTGGCAGAAGGCCATCTACGCCGAGCGCATGGCGCACGACCTGCGCCTACCTCTGATCCGGCTCGTCGACGGGACCGGCGGCGGTGGCAGCGTCAAGACGCTCGAGCAGATGGGCTTCACCTACGTGCCGCCGCTCCCGGGCTTCGACCTCGTGGGGCAGAACCACGCGATCGTGCCGGTTCTCGCCGCTGCGCTCGGGCCCGTCGCCGGGCTGGGCGCCGCCCGGGTCGTCGCCTCGCACTTCTCGGTGATAGTCCGTGGCACCGCCCAGCTCTTCGTTGCGGGCCCGCCGGTGGTCGCGGCGTCCATGGGCGAATCGCCCGACAAGGAGGAGCTCGGCGGCGCCCGCACGCAGACCAAGGCGGGTGCGGTGGACAACGAGGCCGAGGACGAGGAGGACGCGTTCGAGCAGCTCCGCCGATTCCTCTCCTACCTGCCGGACAACGTCTGGGAGGCGCCTCCCGTCCTCTCCCCCACCGACCCGCCCGACCGGCGCGAGGAGGAGCTCATCGGGATCGTCCCGCGCGATCCGCGACGCCCGTACAAGATGCGGCGCATCCTCGAGGGGGTCCTCGACCGCGGCTCGATCTTCGAGATCGGCGCCCGCTTCGGCCCGTCGCTGATCACCGCGCTCGCCCGGCTGGACGGGCGCCCGGTCGGCGTCCTCGCCTCCGACCCCAATCATTACGCCGGCAGCCTCACCGCGGACGCCTCCGAGAAGCTCGCCCGCTTCGTCGACCTCTGCGACCAGTTCCACCTGCCGCTCGCCAACTTCGTCGACCAGCCGGGGTTCCTGATCGGCACCAACGCCGAGCGCGCCGGCACGATCCGCCGCGGCGCCCGCGCCCTCTACGCCGTTCACCAGGCGACCGTGCCGTGGGTCTCGGTACTGGTGCGCAAGGTCTACGGCGTGGCCGGCGCCGGCCACGGCGACGGCTCACGACTCAACCTCCGCTATGCCTGGCCCTCGGGCGACTGGGGCTCGCTGCCGATCGCCGGGGGCCTCGAGGCCGCCTACCGGCGCGAGCTCGAGGCCGCCGAGGACCCCAAGGCGCTCCGCGACGAGATCGAGGCGCGCCTCAACGCCGTGCGCTCCCCCTTCCGAACCGCCGAGCGCTTCTCGGTCGAGGAGATCATCGACCCTCGCGACACGCGGCCGCTGCTATGCGACTGGGCCGCCCGCGCGCACGAGCTGATCCGCTACGAGCTGGCGGCCGGCCCGAAGTCCCGCGGTCCGAGGCCCTAGGTGCCAGGGCCGCGAAGCCGGTCCGCCTCGCGGCGGATCTCGTCCTCGGTGATGGGCTTGCGTCCGTAGACGTCCCAGGCGTTGGCGCCCACGCCGATCCCCCAGCCGAGGATCGGGAAGACCGGCCAGAAGAACCCGTCCGGTCCGCTCGTGACCGCCCAGATGCCGACCAGGCAGGCGTTGACGATGAGGTAGATGACGATGTGCGTGCGGAAGTCGCGCTTCTTCTTCAGGCGCTGGATCGCCTGCTCGCGAATCTCGTTCTCGGACTGCCCGGCGGCTTCCACGGGCCAACAATAGAGCCATTCGCCCACCGCGGATAGGCTGCGCCGCGATGCCGGAGCGGACGGTCATCTTCTTCCCCGAGGGCGCCTTCGGGCCGACGAACAACTGCGTCGGGATCGGCGAGGTCCTGCGCGAGCGCGGGCACCGGGTCGTGTTCGTGATCGAGGAGTCGTTCGCCGGCACGCTCGAGGAGAAGGGGTTCGAGGAGCGACTGATGCGGCTCGGCCCGCCGCCGGAGCAGGAGGAGGAGCCCGGCCAGTTCTGGAAGGACTTCATCCGCGACACCGCGCCGGTCTTCCGCAAGAGCACGTTCGAGCAACTCACGGAGTTCATGGCGCCCACCTGGGAGGCACTGCTCGACGGCGCGCGCTACGTCGACGACCGCCTCGTCGAGATCTTCGGCGAGGTCGAGCCCGACGCCATCGTCGAGGACAACGTCTGCGCGTTCCCCGCCCTCCCGGCGAGCGGCCGCCCCTGGGTGCGGATCGCGTCCTGCAATCCGCTCGAGCTGAAGGACCCCGAGCTCCCCCCTCCCTACTCCGGGCTGCCCCTCGACGACCGCTCCGAATGGGAGGCGTTCCGCGCCGAGTACTCGCGAGCGATTGCCGGCATGCACTCGGACTTCGACGACTTCTGCCAGGAGCGCGGGGCGCCCCCGCTCTCCGAGGGCGAGCTGATCCACCGCTCGGACTGGCTCAACCTCTACCTATATCCGCGCGAGCTCGACTACCCGCGGTCCGCGCCCCTCGATCCCACCTGGCACAACCTCGAGTCGAGCGTCCGCGGCAGCGACGCGCCGTGGAGCGTGCCGGAGGAGATCGCCGATGGCGACGGCGCCCTGATCTACCTGAGCCTCGGCTCGCTGGGGTCGGCCGACGTCCCGCTGATGGAGCGCCTCGTCGAGTCGCTTGCAAAGACCCCGCATCGCTACGTCGTCTCGAAGGGCCCCCAGCACGACGCCTACGAGCTCGCCCCGAACATGGTCGGCGAGGAGTTCCTGCCGCAGGTCTCGGTCCTCCCCCATGTGGACCTCGTGATCACCCACGGGGGCAACAACACCGTCACCGAGTGCATGCACCACGGGAAGCCGATGGTGCTGTTGCCGATCTTCTGGGACCAGCACGACAACGCGCAGCGAGTCCACGAGACCGGGTTCGGGGAGCGGCTCCCGACCTACTCGTTCACTGATGAGGAGATCTCCCTAGCAATCGAAGGCCTGCTCGGAGAGGAGGCTTTGCACGCCAAGCTTGGGGAGATCTCGTCGCGGCTGCAGTCAAACCCCGGCAACGTCAGAGCTGCCGACCTGATCGAGCGCGTGGCCGAGACCGGGGAGCCCGCCACGGACTGAAGCGGCGGCGCGACCGGGCGCCGCATCGGACCTAGACTCAATGAAGGCGATGGACGCGCAAAGTCGACATCGCATCGAGGCGGCGACGATCGCCGTCGTCGGCGCGGAGATCGTCGCCACCGTAGCGGTCGTCACCGGCGTCGTCGCCCTCCTCGACGAGGTCGCGCCGGCCACCGGGCTCGGCATCCTCTACATCCTCGCCGTCCTCTTCATCGCCGTCCGCCGCGGCCAGGTCGCCGCGCTGGCCACCGCCGTGGTGAGCGTCCTGGCGCTCAACTTCTTCTTCATCGAGCCCCGCTACCGGCTGACGATCGCCGACTCCCACAACGTGGTCGCCCTGGGGGTCTTCCTGGTGGTGGCCCTGGTGGTGGGACGGCTCGCGGCCACCGCCCGCACGCAGACCGCTGAGGCCGAGCGTCGCGCGCTGCTGGCCTCCGCCCGCGAGCGGGAGGCGATGATCCTGGCGCAGGCGGCCTCCTCGTTTCTCGCGGGCGAGAACGTGGCGACGCAGCTCGAGCGGCTGGCCGACCGCGACGGCGCAAACGGGCCTCCGGCATTCCGCGCCGGGCTCACCGCCGCGCCGGATACCCGGCCCGCCGAGCTCGCGGTGCGGATCCCGGCCACGCGCCCTGGATGGCTCTACGGAAGACCCGACGCCGGCTGGGACCGCGCGAGCCTCGAGCGCTTGGCGCAGGCGCTGGCTCGGCTCATCGATCTCGCCCGCGAGCGCGAGCTCCTGGCCGAGCGCTCGGCGGCGGCTGAGGCGGCCCGCCGCGCCGATGCGACGAAGACCGCGCTCCTCCACGCGATCTCCCACGATCTCCGCTCGCCGCTGACGGCGATCACCACCGCCGCGAGCGGACTGCGCCAGCACGGCCTCTCGGCCGATGACCACGCCGGGCTCCTCGAGGCGATCGAGGCGGAGTCCGCTCGCCTCGCCCGGATGGTCGACGACCTGCTCGACCTGTCGCGGATCGAGGCCGGCGCGGTCAACCCGCGCACGGACTGGGCCGATCTCACCGACGCGGTGGGCCGTGCCGCGGAGCAGGTCGAGCAGCGGTTCGGGACGCACCGGATCGAGCTGGACCTCCCCGCTGACCTGCCCCTGGTCCGCGCCGACGCCGCCCAGCTCGAGCGCGTGTTCTCCAACCTGCTCGAGAACGCGGTGAAGTTCTCACCCGAGGGCGCCACGGTCCGTGTGAGCGGCGGCTCGGGAGGCGGAAGGGTGACGGTCCGCGTGACGGACTCCGGACCCGGCATCCCAACGTCCAGGCGGAGCGAGATCTTCGAGCCGTTCGTCCGCGGCGCCGGCGCCAGCCAGGGATCGGGACTGGGCCTCGCCATCTGCCGGGGGCTGGTCGAGGCGAACGGCGGCGAGATCAGCCTCCAGGGCGCAGCCGGCAAAGGGAGCACCTTCGCCGTGACGTTCCCGCTGGCCGCCCAGCCGGTGGAGGCGCAGTGAGCACCGACGGGCAGCGCGTGCTGGTCGTCGACGACGAGCCCCAGATCGTTCGCGCGCTCAAGGTCATCCTGCGGGGCGCCGGCTACGCGACCCAGCAGGCCGAGACCAAGCAGGAGGCGCTCGACGCGGTGGCCGTCCGTCCCCCGGACGCGATGGTGCTCGACCTGATCCTCCCCGATGGCTCCGGGGTCGAGGTCTGCAAGGAGGTCCGCCGCTGGAGCGGCCTGCCGATCATCGTGCTCTCGGCGGTCGGGGACGAGCGCGAGAAGGTCCGCGCCCTCGATGCCGGCGCCGACGACTACATCACGAAGCCGTTCGGAACCGGCGAGCTGCTCGCTCGCCTGCGCGCCGCGCTCCGTCGCGTGACCGAGGAGAGCGAGCCGCGGATCGAGGTCGGCGACCTGGCGATCGACCTCGAGGCTCGCCAGATCACGATCGGCGGTGAGCCGGTCCACCTCACCCCGATCGAGTTCGACCTGCTGCGCGTGCTGGCCACCCACCGCGGCAAGCTCGTGACCCATCGCCAGCTGCTCCACGAGGTCTGGGGCCCCGGATTCGAGGACGAGACCCACTACCTGCGGGTCCACGTTGCGCACATCCGCTCGAAGATCGAGCCGGATCCGTCACGGCCGCGTTACCTGATCACCGAGCCGGGGGTCGGCTACCGGCTCCGCGACGACTGATCCGCGCCCAGCACCCGCCGTCCCGGGTTAGAGCGCGACCTGCGATCCGATGATCACGGTGCTCTCCCGGGGCAGCCGGAACGCCTCGATCGGGCTTGCCGCGTTGCGGGCCATCGCGATGAAGAGCCGCTTGCGCCAGTACGTGAGCGGCGGTGCGTCGGTCGGCGCGATCGTGATGCGCGAGAGGAAGTACTTGGCGTGCTCGAGGTCGAGATTGCGTTCGAGCAGCCCCTGCTTGCGACAGAGCCTGAGAGCCGCCGGGACGTTGACCTTCTCCTGGTAGCCGATCCTGATCGTCACGTGCCAGACGGTGAACCTCCCGCCGAGCTTCTCGACCGTGAACCGCTCGTCGTCGTCGACCTGCGGGATGCTGACCTGGTCGACCGAGACCAGCAGGACCCGCTCGTGGAAGGTGTTCGTGTACTCGACCTCCGCCCGTAGCGCCAAGGGGGTGGTCTCCTTCGACGGGCTGAGGAAGACCGCGACGCCGGGCACCCGGATCAGGGGGGGATCCTTGGCCGGAAGCCCCTCGAGGAAATCGGCCAGCGACCCCTCCTTCGCCTTTCGGTTTCTGCTCACGATCGTCTGTCCTCGCTTCCAGTTGACCATCACGAGCGACAGGACGGTTGCGATCGCGAGCGACAGCCACGCGCCGTGCTCGACCTTCGCGATGTTGGCGCTGAAGAACGCCAGCTCGACGGTCAGGAAGAGGGTTCCGACGAGAACGAGCTTCCACTTCGCCGTGCCCCACAGGAGGCGCGCGACGGCCAGGAAGAGCACCGTGTTCAGGACGAAGGTCGCCGTGACGGCGACGCCGTAGATGTCCCCGAGCCGGTCGGCCGACTGGAAGACGAGCGTCAGGGCGACGACGCCGACGCACAGCGCCCAGTTGATGATCGGGACGTAGATCTGCCCTTCGACCTTCGAGGGATGGCGGATCGTGAGCCGCGGGAGGAAGCCGAGCTGCATGGCCTGCCTCGCGACCGAGAACGAGCCCGAGATCGCCGCCTGCGACGCGATGATGGTGGCCGCGGTCGCGAGGAAGAGCATCGGGTACTGGGCCCAGCCCGGGACCATCAGGTAGAACGGGTTCGAGGCGGCGCTCGGGTCGTGGAGGATCAGCACTCCCTGCCCGAGGTAGTTGAGCATCAGCGCTGGCAGCGCGACCGCGAACCAACCCATCCGAATGGGGGCGGCGCCGAAGTGGCCTCGGTCGGCGTACAGGGCCTCGGCGCCGGTCACCGCCAGCACGACCCCGCCGAGGGCCAGGTAGCCGGCGACCCCGTTGTTGAACAGGAACTGCACACCCCACGTGGGTGACAGGGCCTGAAGAACGGCCGGGTCCTTGAGGACCTGGCTGAGGCCGAGGAGCCCGATCGCGCCGAACCAGACCAGGATCACCGGCCCGAACAGCCATCCGATCGCACCCGACCCGCGCCGCTGGAGGAAGAACAGGGCGACGAGGATCCCCACGGATAGTGGAACGACGAGATGGGAGAGCTCCGGCGCGGCCACCTTGAGCCCCTGGAGCGACCCCAGGACCGAGATTGAGGGCGTGATGATCCCGTCGCCGAAGAACAGCGCAGCGCCGAAGATCCCCAGGGTCACGAGGGCCACGCCGTGCACCACCTGGTTTCGCTGCAGTAGCGCCGCCAGCGCCATGATCCCGCCGTCGCCGCGGTTGTGGGCGCGCATGATGAACCCGGCGTACTTGATCGACACGACGATCATCAAGGCCCAGAAGATCAGCGAGACGACTCCGTATACCCCGGCCACGGTCGCCGTCGCGGCCGCCTTGTGACTGGTGAAGATCACCTGCTCGGTGTAGAGGGGGCTCGTGCCGATGTCGCCGTACACGACCCCGAGGGCGCCGAGCGCCAGCACGGCCTTGCCCGCGTGCGCGATGACGTCGCGATCGGGCTCCTTGAGGGCCTCGAAGCGCCGCTTGACGGCCTCCGATTGCCCGTCGTCGTCTCCGGACTCAGGCGGCGCCCGGTGCCCGAGCTTGTGCGCCGCCTCGTGCAAGACCCGCTTGTCGCGGGGGCGCGAGGGAGCATGGCCGTTCCCGTCCGGCCCACCCTCCCCGGTCGCAGGCGGGCGGGTGACCTCGCTCATGCCGGCACCGCGCTCGCCGGCCGAAGCGCATGCAGAACCGCCAGCGACTGCCGCCACAGTCGCATGCCGCCCGACGATCCGCGCTCCTCCGGCTCAAACAGTGAGCTTTCCGGGTCGGTCAGCAATCGCCATCCGAGCGCCACGCCTCGGGCCTCGACGGCTTGCTGTGAGCGCAGGAGAAGGATGAGCTCCGTCAGGACGGGACCCGCGATCTCCACCGCACGGCGATCGATCGGCGCCGTGCTGCTGGGCGCTGAGGGGCGCCTGGGCGTCGCCACGATCTCCTCGAGGCGCCTGGCCAGCCGCCTGCGTTGACGCGCCTCGACGAGCTGGGCCTCTCGCAGGGCGAAGCCCGGATCGTCGGGCTGGTGCAGGCCGCGGGTGATCGCCGCGTCCAGGCGTGGACGCCGGAACCACGTACGAACGCGAAGGAGGAGATCGAAGGGCTCTCGCGCCCGGACGTCCCCGCCCGAGAGGCTGGGCGCGGCTCCGGTCGCGACGGGATTGGCCATGTCAGCATCCTGCATCGCGCCGCGCTAAGGCCGCACCGAGATTCAGGCGGTCGACGTATAGGTTTCGTAAAGACATGAGCGAAACGCCACAACTACTCAGCGACCTTCTCGGGGCCCCGGGGCCCTCGGGCTACGAGGGCCCGGCGAGCGACGTCTGGCGCGACGCCGCCTCGTTCGCCGAGGTGACGACGAGCGACGCGCTCGGCTCCTCCGTGGCGCGGATCGGCGCTGCGGATGCGAAGCCGCTCTTCGCGATCGTCGGCCACATCGACGAGATTGGCCTCGTGGTCACCCACATCGACGAGAAGGGCTTCCTGTACTTCGCGCCGATCGGCGGCTGGGACCCGCAGATCCTGCTGGGCCAGCGCGTGCGCGTGCAGACCAAGGACGGCCCCGTCAGCGGGGTCATCGGCCGCAAGCCGATCCACCTCCTGCGCGACGAGCAGCGCAAGAAGGTCGCGGAGCTGCGCGACATGCACATCGACATCGGCGCCGCGGACGGCGACGAGGCGCTCGAGCGCGTCCGCATCGGGGACTCCGCCGTGATCGCGGCCGACCCGCTCCCGCTCGAGGGGCACAAGCTCGCCTCCCGCTGCCTGGACAATCGGCTCGGGGTCTACGTGGCGCTCGAGGCAACCCGCCAGGTGCATGAGAGCGGCGGGCTTGCGGGCGGGATGGCCGCCGTCGCCGCCGCTCAGGAGGAGATCGGCTCCAAGGGCGCGCTGACCACATCCTTCTCGCTCCAGCCCGACCTGGCGATCGCGGTGGACGTCACCCACGCCACGGATGCTCCGGGCATCGACGAGAAGGAGCAGGGCCGCCACCATCTGGGCTCGGGGCCCGTGATCGGCCGCGGCGCGACGCTCTCGCCGCACATCTTCGAGATGCTCGCGGCGACCGCCGAGGAGAACGACATCCCGTACACGATCGAGGCGTCGGGGCGCGCGACCCACACCGACGCCGACGCGATCGAGATCGCCCGCGCGGGCATCCCAGCCGGCCTCGTCTCGATCCCGCTGCGTTACATGCACTCGCCGGTCGAGGTCGTCGACCTGGGTGACGTCGAGGCGACGATCGAGCTCCTCGCGGCCTTCGCAGGCACGCTCGGCCCGGACCTGGACCTGAGCCGCTAGTCCCAGTCGACCCTGACGTCCGCCCGGGCGAGCTCGATGAAGTATTTGCGGGCGAAGCGAAACGACGCCGCGGTGATGATCCTGTACGCGGGTCCCCACAGCGCGACCCACGAGAGGACGACGAATATCTGGCCGAAGAAGGAGTCGCCGCTATCGCCGTAGTCGATGAGTGCCGCGATGGTCACGGCGACAAAGAAGAGGACGATCCCGATCTTGCTTTCGCGCGGGCGCAGGCTCCGGCGGATCCAGTGGCGGCGCGAGTCGACCGCCATGGTCTCCATGTCGTTGTGGACCGCGGCGGCAATCGTCTCCTCGAGCCCGTTTCGGCGCTCGGCCGCCGGGAGGCTGAGCGACACCGTGGGATCGCCGGTCGCCTGTTTGCGGGCCTGCGTCCACGTATCCAGGATCCGCTCGCGGGCCTCGTCGCTCAGCGGGCGCCGCTCCATCGGCTCGGCGCTCCACGCGTCGAACAGTGCCTCGACCGACGGGACCCTGATCGCGAGCTCCGCCACCCGGATCGCTAGTCGACGACCCGCAGGTCCTTGGCGACGCCGCTGAGGTTGCGGCAGCCGTCGTCAGTGACCATCACCAGGTCCTCGATCCGGACGCCGAAGCGGCCCGCGAGATACACGCCCGGCTCGACCGTCACCACGTCGCCGGCCTCGAGCGTCTCCTCGGAGCGCTTGGAGAGGCGCGGCGCCTCGTGAACCTCGATGCCCACCCCGTGCCCCAATCCGTGGCCGAACTCGTCGCCGTAGCCGTCAGCGATGATCGCGTCGCGGGCGACGGCGTCGGCCTCGGCCCCGGGCGTTCCGGCATGGATCTCGTCGAGGGCCGCGGCCTGAGCGGAGCGCACGACCTCGTAGACCTTGCGCGCCTCGTCCTCCAGCGCGCCGGTGGCCACGGTGCGAGTGCAGTCGGAGCAGTAGCCGTCGACGATCGCCCCCATATCGATGAGCAGGAGCTCGTCCTTCTTCACCTCGCGGTCGGAGGAGTCGTGGTGCGGCAGGGCGCTGTTCTCGCCGGCCGCGACAATGGCCGGGAACGACGGGTCCTCGGCCCCGAGCTCGCGGAGGCGCTGGTGGGCATCGAGCATGATCTCCCGCTCGGTTCGCCCGACCACACCGCGCTCGTAGATCCACTCGTAGACCTGGTCGGTGATGCGTGCCGCCTTCGCGATCGCCTCGAGCTCCCAGGCGTCCTTGTGGCGACGAAGCCTCTCGACGAGGCCCGTCACGGCGACGAGCTCGACGCCGTCGGGGGCGATCTCGGTCAGCTTGGCGTGGTTCTTGACGCTCGTCTGCGCGTCGTCGTAGCCGACGCGGCCGCGGAGGCGTTTGGCGGAGTCGGGAATCAGGCCCCGTTCGACGAGCACGCGCTCGAACTCGGGGCCGACCTCGCGCTCCGCCCGCTCCGCATAGCGAAAGTCGGTGAAGAACAGGCGCTCCTCGGCGCCGATGAGCGCCAGGCCGCTGGTGCCCGTGAACCCGGTGAGCCAACGGAGGTTCGCGCCGGCCTCGCGACTCGTCTCGCTGGGGTGCACCAGGTCGCCGACCAGCAGCTGGTCGAGGCCGGCGTCGGCGACGAGCTTGGCCAGGCGATCTGATCGCGGCTCCCCGTTCATTCCTCGAGCTCCTTCTTCAGCATCTCGAGCGCCTCGCGGTAGCCATCGGCGCCCTTCCCGGACACGACCCCGAGCACCAGGCCCTCGAAGACCGAGTGACGGCGCCAATCCTCTCGGGACTTGATGTCGGACAGGTGGACCTCCACGAAGGGAACCTTCGCGATCTCGAGCGCGTCGCGGATCGCGTAGCTGTAGTGGGTCCAGGCGCCGGCGTTGACGATCGCCGCGTCGGCGAGCTCGGGGAGGCGGTGGAGGTACTCCACGAACTCGCCCTCGAAGTTGGACTGGAAGAACGTCACCCCGAGATCGAGGTCGAAGGCGTAGCGCTTGATCTGCACCTCGAGCTCCGGCAGCGACATGCCGCCGTACTGCTCCGGGTCTCGCCGGCCGAGGACGTCGAAGTTGACGCCGTGGAGCACCTCCACGCGGTTCTTCATCGAAGCTCCTCCACGGCGGCTCGGAGCGCATCCGGCTCGACTCGCTGGCCGGTGCGAGGATCACCGGGCTCGGGCAGCAGCACGAAGCCGACGCCCTCCGCGGTTCGCTTCTTGTCGCGACCTGTGGCCTGGATCACGGCATCGACCTCGACCGAGTCGTCGAGGCTCGTTGGCAGCCCGTGGCTCGAGAGCAACTCCGCCACCTCGTCGCGCAGCTCCCCGGCGTCGGACAGCCTGAGCGCTGCCAGCAGACCGAGCGCAACGGCCTCGCCGTGCCGGTAGCGCTCGTATCCGGAGGCGACCTCGATCGCGTGCCCGACGGTGTGCCCGAGGTTGAGCACCGCGCGGCGCCCAGCGTCGCGCTCGTCGGCCGCGACCACGTCGAGCTTCGTACGCGCGCACTCGAAGACGATGGCGGTGAGATCCGCCGGGTCGAGCTCCCCCAGTCCGCGAACCCGCTTCCAGAGGTCGCCGCCGGCGATGAGCGCCGTCTTGACTACCTCGGTGAAGCCGGCCGCCATCTCCTCCGGCGGCAGCGTCGCGAGCGTGGACGTGTCGGCCAGCACGGCACTCGGCAGGTGGTACGCGCCGACGTAGTTCTTGGCCTCGGGGAGGTCCACGCCGGTCTTGCCGCCGTAGGCGGAGTCCACCTGCGCCACGAGCGTCGTCGGCACCTGCACGACCTCCACTCCGCGCTGGTAGGTGGCCGCGCAGAAGCCGCCGAGATCGCCCACGACGCCGCCGCCGAGGGCGACCAGGTGGTCGTCGCGGGTCATCCCCTGCTGCGCCAGCTCGCGGAGGACGCCCTCGGCCTCGGCCAGCGTCTTCGCTCGTTCCCCGGGCTCCACGGTGACCTGCCCGGCCACGGGCTCCACGGCATCTCCGTACAGGCCGGCGACCGTCGTGTCGGCGACCCGGAAGCGCGGGCTCGCGAGCGGCCACCAGCCCGCGTCGAGGATCCCCGGCCCCACGTAGGCCGGATACTCGCCCGAGGCGCTGATCCCCCACGCCATCCGTGTGTCGTGCGGAAGCTCGCGGAGGCCGAGGAGTGACGGCAGCGCCCGGCTGACCAACCCCGGGTCGGCGGAGGGCAGGATGGCGTCGGCCAGCCGCGCGTAGATCGGCTCGCGCTCGCGATGAAGCTCCTCGAAGCGCTTGCGGTCCTTCGCCAGCGGCCGCCCGCTTCCCTCGACCCGCCGCCATGCCTCCTCGACGGACACCTGGAGCCAGACGACGATGTGGCGATCGAGGGCCTTGCGCACGCGCTCCGAGTAGACCGCGCCGCCGCCCAGCGCGACCACGCCGCCGTCGGCGTCCTGGAGCAGACGCTCGACCTCCGCCGCCTCGAGGGCCCGAAACTCCTCCTCCCCGCGCTTGCCGAAGAAGGTGATGATCGGCATGCCGAGCTCCTCCTCGAGCATGTCGTCGGCGTCCACCGCCTCGAGGCCCGCTGCCCGAGCCGCCTCCGCCGCGGTGGTCTTGCCGGCCCCCATGAAGCCGACGAAGACGAGTGCCGGGGCGCGCTCCGGCGCGCTGCCGCCATGGGCGCGGCGGCCCTCTACCGCCGCCAATCGATTCGCTCCCTGTACGCGTTGTAGGCCGCGATCGCGTCGTCGATGTGGTCGCCGCCGAACTTCTCGCGGTAGCCCTGCGCCAGCGTCAGCGCGGTCATGGCCTCACCCACCACGCCGGCGGCCGGCACGACCGTCGAATCGGTGCGCTCGCGGAGCGCCTGCGCCGGCTCCTTGGTCTCGGTGTCGACCGAGCGCAGCGGCTTGGTCAGGGTGGAGATCGGCTTGAGCGCCCCACGGACGATCAGCGGCTCGCCGTTCGTCATCCCGCCCTCGACGCCGCCCGCGCGGTTGGTCTCGCGCCGCCAACCCTCATCCTCCGACCAGAAGATCTCGTCATGTGACTCGGAGCCCGGCTTCGCCGCGACGTCCCACGCCTCCCCGACCGACACGCCCTTCACGGCCTGGATCGAGACGAGCGCCTGTGCGAGCCGCCCGTCGAGTCGCTCCTCCCAGCTCGTGTGCGAGCCGATGCCGGGAACGAGCCCGAAGGCCCGGATCTCGAAGATCCCGCCGAGGCTCTCGTTGGCCTTGCGCAACCGGTTGATCTCCTCGACCATCGCCTCGCCGGCCTCGGGGTCGAGAGAGCGGACCGGCGAGGAGTCGACGGCGGCGAAGTCCTCCGGCGCCAGGTCGTCGCGCTCCGGCGCTGAGACCGACCCAATCCGGATCACGTGGCTGTGGACACTCACGCCGAAGGCGCGCAGTAACTCCTTGGCGAGCGCTCCGGCAGCCACTCGCGCCGCGGTCTCACGCGCACTCGCGCGTTCCAGGACGTTGCGGACGTCGTCGTGCCCGTACTTCAGGAGGCCGGCGAGGTCGGCGTGGCCGGGCCGCGGGGTGTGAACCTCCTCGACCTCGGCATCGACCGGCCAGGGGTTCATCCGCTCCTCCCAGTTGGCGTAGTCGCGGTTGGCGACGAGCACCGCCACCGGGCTGCCGAGCGTCCTCCCGTGGCGGACACCGGAGCGAATCTCGACCGAGTCGCTCTCGATCTTCATCCGCCCGCCGCGGCCGTGCCCGAGCTGGCGCCGCGCCATGTCGGCGTCGATCCGCCCGCGATCGAGCTCGAGCCCTGCGGGCAGCCCCTCGACGATCGCGACGAGCCCGGGCCCGTGCGACTCACCGGCGGTTGTGAAGCGAAGCGTCGACACGGCCGCCAACCCTAGCGACGGGCGGGCGGCTCAGACGGTCGGCTCGTGGCAGCCTCAGCCCTGTCCGAGAAGCGGAAGCTTGGGCTTCAGGTCGGCGTTGCCGGAGGCCTTGGACGTCTTGGTTGGCGGCTTGTGGCCGATCTCGACCGCGTGGATGTCCTTGAGCACCAGGTTGTAGCGCTTGCCGTTCGGCGTGTACTGGAAGCTGGCCTTGTCCCCCGACCTCATGATGATGTACTGGCAATCAGCCGGCCTCGGGACACATCGACCGTCCCCCTTGACCGAGTCGACGTCGGTCGAGACGAGGAAGAGAGCCTGCTTTCCGTTCGCCTCCAGGAAGGAAAGGATCGGCCTGGCCTTGCTCGGCAGCAGTGCGAGGCTGCTCACCTCGGGCCGTGGAGCGAGATGGCCCGGCTCCCCCACCTTGACCGAGACGCGATAGGTGTAGAGATGGAAGGTGGGCTTGGTGTGAGACACCGTCGCCGGCGGGCTCGAGGCCGTGGATGCCGATGTCGAGCTGACCGGCGGCGATGACGTTCCTCCGGTCGAGGGCGACGAGGACGTCGGCGAGGTGGCGGGGAGACCGGCGGTGCCGGCGGTGGACGTGGACGTGGACGTGGACGATGGGGTTGTGGACGTCGACGATGTGGCGGTGGACGAGCCGGTCGAGCTGACGCTCACGTGTGCCTGTCCGGCCTTGGGGACCGCGGTGAACTGCTGGTGAAACGGGTTCTTGCTGGTCAGGCGGTCCAGGCGCTTTTGGTACTTCGTAACGCCGACCTGCTGCGTCACGACCGCGGGGACCGCCGCGTCGTCGGCCTTGCTCGGGTTGACGACCGCGACGGTCGGGCTGGTCGCGGACGAATGGCTCTTCAGCAGCACCGGAACCGCCACCAAGGCCACCACCAGCGCGACCGCCGGGATCAGGAGATGCCGATCGCGCATGTCGCGGTAGAGGTTTCCGAGGAATTGCGGTGGGCGAACGTTCTTCATGGTGCGGACGTGGTGGACGTGGTGGAAGTGGTGGACGTCGTGGAGCCGGTCGAAGTCGTGCTCGTGGAGGTGAGCGTCGGCGTGTCGGCGGCCGGGCCGGTGGGAGTGGCCCCCGCGGTCAAGCCCTGGTCGGCCGGCGTCACATAGGTCGTGACGTGCAGTTGAGCGCTGAGGACGGGATTGGTGAGCGACACCGTGTTGTCGGACGGTTGGAGCGTGAACCCGTTCACGGTGAGGAGCCGTCCCCGCACGTCGACAAGGCCGCCGCGCGTGTGGACCATGCTGTCCACGCCCTTCATGAAGTCGGCGATCTGGAAGAACTCGCCCGTGAAGTCGAGGTCGTAATCCATGACGGGGAGCCCCGCGGAGCCCACGGTGGCGCCAATGGGGAGATCTGCGGCGGCCGCCTCGGTTGCCGCAGTTGGCAGTGCGGTCGTTGTCGTCGAGGAGGACGAGTCGGTGCTCGTCGAGGAGCTGTCGGAGCTCGAGGAATCGGAGGGCGGCGGCGTGGTGGGCGGCGGGGTGCCCGAGCCCGATCCCTTCGACAGGTCGATGGCCTGGAACTGAACGCCCGACCTCGTCGCCAGGCGCTGGAGCTGGACCAGCAGGCTCGCCTGCTCGCTGTCCGCAGGAGCTGCCTTACCCAGCACTACCAGGCGGCGATAGTCGATCCCGAACGAGCGGCGCGCCTTCTCCCCGGCGGCCACCTGCTGCTGCGCGTCGCTCAGCGACGACTGAAGCTGGGACACCTGGTCTGAGAGCTTCGATGCCTCATCGCGCTTGGGGCTCACGACCACGAGCCAGAAGCCAACGATCAAGCCCACGAACGCGAGGCACCCGAGGATGATCTGCTCGTTGCGCTTCACGGTGTGGCCCCGTTGTTGGAGACCACCGCGCTCGCCGAGACGCCACCGCTGGAGCTCGCGCCGCCCGAGCCTGTCGGCTGGGGCTGAGTCGGCGTCGTGGCCTGGTCTCCACTCGTGGTCGTCGTTGGGGACGTGACCGGCGTTCCCGGCGAAGCCGGGGCTGTCGTGGCGGCCGGCTGCGCACCGTCGAACGCCGCGACCACCTCGAAGGTCGCGATGAAGTCACGCGACGCGCACTCGACGGTGTTCTGGCCGGAGGACGCCGAGCTCGAACTCGTCGAGCTGTTCGTACTGGATTGGGCGCCGGGCCGGTCCGAGCTGAGCACCGTCACGCGCGTCACGCCGTCGATGTCTCGCAGCGCCGCGAGGAACTTCCCAACGGCGTCGTGGCCCGAAGCGCAGCCGTTAATGTCAAGCGACGGCCCGGTCACGCCGTCGACGGCCGTGGTCGAGCTCGAAGTGCTGGACGATGGATCCGACGCTGCGCTCGCGGTCATGCTGGTGAGCCAGACGTCGCCTGGCAGTACGAGCGCGAGCTCATGCAGCGTCCGCTCCCAGTCGAACCGGCTGCTCGCAAGGCTCGCCACGGTCTCCTGGCGCGCCTGCTGCAGCTCCGCGAAGTGCGTGTAGGTGCTCAGTTGGTCGGCCTGAGCCTGTGCGGCGTCGACCTGGGACTGGAGGCTTGCCACCTCCGCCTTGCGATCGGAAATCTTGTTTCCAGTGAGCACCAGGAGCGTGACGCCGCCCAACGCCAGCAGCAGGATCCCCACGATCGCGTAGGACAGCGGGCCGGTACGGAGCGGCGTCTTTGCGCCGCGTCTGTCCTCCTGCGGGATGAGGTTGACGGGACGCACGGCTATCCCTCCACGCCCAGGCCGAACGACACCGTGAGCCGGGCGGCCGTTGCGTCGTCCAGGTGGGCCAGCTCGGTGGGACGCCCAATCTCAAATCGCTGGGCGAGGTCGCGCTGGAGGCGCTCCACGAGCCCCGGGATGGTCGTTCCCGACCCACATGCGACAACTCCGTCGACCTCGACCGCCCCATCCTGGGCCGCGTAGTAGTCGAGCGTCAGGCGAAGCTCGTCGATCAGGCGGCCGGCGCCCTCGGCAAGCGCGTCGCGAGCTGCCTTGACGATCTCCGGATCGCCGTCGATCGTCTCGACCGGAGCCTCGAGTCCAACGTGCACGATCCATTGGCGTGCATGCTCGAGCGTGAGCTGTCTCCGCTCCGCGAGTCGCTGCGCTATCCCTTCGATGCCGAATGGACAGGCTCGGGTGAAGAGGCAGGCCGATCGGCGGGCCACCGCGACGTTGGTGATGTCACCGATGTCGCAGTACAGAACGGCCGGCCCGGCCTCCCCCACGGCGGCGATCGCCGTCGAGCCGTCCCCGCCCAGATGCTCGGCGATGCCCTGCTCGGTGGCGGCCGGAGCGTCGACGTAGGTGCCGGGTCCGACAGGCGCGCGCGCGCCGTTCGCGAGGGCCCGAATCATGCCGAAGGCCGAGAGGTCCACCCCGGTGGGCCGGAGGCCGGCTCCGCGAAGCGCCGAGACCATGCTCCGAACGGCCTCGCGACGCGCGGCCACGACGACCACGTCGAGCAGGCGATCCCCATCGTCCCCGTTTACGTGGCCGACCACCTGCCAGTCCAGCACGGCCTGGTCGAGGGGCATGGGCACGAGGTCCTGGGCCTGGAAGCGGACGGCCGTCTCGAGCTCCTTGTGATCGTCGATCGCCGGAAGCCGCAGCAGGCGCACTGCGACCCGCTGGCTGGCAAGACCGAGACGGACGGACTTGGCCAGCTTGTTTTGTGCGAAGAGCTCCTTCAGAACGGCGGTGAGCTGCTCGGCATCGGCGACCTCGCCCTCGCGCACCACACCGGGCGGCAGCGGCATGGTCCCGAACCTCGTGACCGCCGTATGCCCGTTGGACGACACCTCGGTGGCGGCGACGCTGCCCGCCTGGACGTCCAGCCCCACCAATCGCTTGTTCTTCGCTGTCGAGAGCATCCTTGCCATCGTCCATTCGTCCGCTTGGGCTTCCAAGCCCTGAATCGACGGAAAATGCGAATGCTTAAGCGGGCTGCGGGGTGCCTGGCCGATTGGCCATCAGCCGTGGAAGAACGTCGTCAAATACCAGTCGACAAGCGCGTTTCCCCACCACAGCGCGACCAATCCGCCCAGCGCAAGGAAAGGCCCGAAGGGAACGGCCTGCTTGCGCGCCGAGGCCCCGCTCCGGGCCATCATGACGACCCCGACGAGGGCGCCGACGGCAAACCCGATCAGGAGGGCGGGCGCCACGGAGCGGCCGAGGTACAACCCCATGACGGCGGCCAGCTTGACGTCGCCCATCCCCATGCCCCGCGGGTAGACCAGCGCCACCAGGAGCAGGAAGCCCCCGGCCGCGGCGGCCGCGATCGCGCGGTCGGGAAGGCTGCTTGGATCGCCTATGGCGGCTATCGCGACCGCCGCTACTGCGCCTGCGGCCAGCACCGCATTGGGGATCACGCGCCGCTCGAGGTCCGTCAGCGTGACCACGACGAGGAGCGCGCAGAACGTCAGGCCCAACGCGAGCTCCGTCGCGTCATCCGTGCCCAGGATCAGCACGGTCGCGACGAAGAGTGCGGCCATGGACAGCTCCGTCAGGGGATACCGCGCGGGAATCGCCACATGGCAGTTGCGGCAGCGCCCGCGCAGGAGCACCCATGAGAAAACCGGGATGTTGTCGTAGGCGGCGATCGTCGAGCCGCAGTGAGGGCACCGTGAACGGCCCACCACGAACGACTCGCGTCGAGGCACTCGATGTGCGACTACGGTCGCGAAACTTCCGAAGATCAGTCCGGCTGGAACCGCCAACGCCGCTACCACTGCCTGCTCCCGATTGGAGGTGGATGACTCACTTCGTTAACCCTCATCGGCCGTTCCCCGCCCCGGGTTAAGAGCACGGGATGATGCAGGTCCCCTTCGTGGTGTCGAACTCGAACCTGCTGTCGAACGTCGGGTGGTCGTACATGAGGTCCAGCGCGTCCCCGCTGGTCCCGGCGCCGTTGACGGTCAAGCCAAGGCCGAGGCGCTGACTCGGAGACGTCAGCGTGCCCGGCAGTCCGCCGGTGCTCAAAGCGTTCAGGACACTGTCGACGCTCAGCATCTTCACGTCGAACTTTTCAGATGAGACCTTCGTCCAAGTCTGGGGCCACGTCGCCTTCTGGATGTCGAGGTAGGGGTGCGCGAGGTTTATCGTGGCCGGTGAGTCGACGACGAATGTGTTGGTGATGTTCCCCGGGAGCGTCTGCTGCACGGTGATGCGCTTGAAGACGTAGATGCACAGATCCCCTTGGTACGCGGTCCCTCCCACCGACTTCGTCCACAGCTCCAGCGTCGCATCGGCGCTCGTCAAGGGCGCAAACGTCGACGTGAGCGGCTCGCTGAGCCAGGTGTGCATCTTGACCTGGGGGTTCGTCTCAGTATTTGGGAGATCGAGCGTCCGGTTCAACCCCGTGCTCGTGGCGACCTGGAGTGCGCATCCCGCCGCCGACTGCGTCGGCAACATCGTCAGCCCGAGCCGCGGCGTCTCGGAGCGCGTGACGTCGGTGGAGTAGTTGTAGGTCGGATCGGAGCTGGAACCCGAGGGGGCCTGCGTGAACATCAGGTCCGGCGCGCCGCGCGTGGTCCCCGTCTGGCCGCCGTCGGTGCAGTCGCCCCGCGTGTTGTGCGTGGCGTGATCGCTCGTCGGTGCCACCCGCGCCGCGTTGCTGCACGGTATGGGTGTGTCGGTGAGCCAGAACGTCGCCGGCTGCTGATCCGTCGTCTGCGTCGGGTCGACGGGGTTGGAGCTCGGCGTCGCGTCGGGGCTCGAGACGCCCGACTGGATCTCCTGGTAGGCGTGGACCCCGCCGGCCGGGCTGGTGTCCAGCCGGATGATCACGATGATCTGCTTGAAGTAGTCGGCGCTGCACCCAGTGCAGTTGGCGGGCACCCCGGGATAGGCGATGTAGCGGTAGATCGTGCCGCTCACGTCGCCGCTCTGGAATGGCTGGGGTCCGGGATTGACCCCGCACACCGGCTGTCCCGTTCCACCGCAACCCACGGGCTTGCCGTCTGGCGTAGTGCCACCCGCGTAGGCGAGGAGCTTGGTGTTCGTTCCATTGCGGTTGAGGTCGAAGTGCGTGCCGCCCTCCGACACGCGCTCCCCGGGATCGTTGGGCTGGGTCGAGCTCGCCGGCGTCGCGGTCAGGGCGACCTGGTTGAAGGGCAGCTGGCGGATCCGCTCGAGCTCGTCCTGAAGGCGGTTCACGACCACCTGGTCCTGCTCCGATCGGTACGTGTTGTGCTCGGCGCTGTTGAGGAGAGTCGCGATCGCCAGCGCCGTCATCGTGAGGATCACCGAGGCGATCAGAACCTCGACGATCGTGAACCCGTCCTCCGCGAGCCGCCGTTTCGAAGCGTGCCCGCTCATGAGCTCCCCAGAGGCGGGTTCCGGAGCGCGACGCCGTCCTGCAGCGTGATTGCGTCGTCCCCGTTCTCAGCCGGGAACACCAGGCGTATCCCGACGTACGCCTGCCCCGGTGTCTGGGGCGAGAAAGTGAACACCTGGTTTGTCGCCAATCCCGTGAGGACGATCTGCGTCGGTCCGCACCCGGTCCCCGGGGCCAGCAGAGCCGGCGGGCATTCGATGCGCGTGCACGAGGCGGTGGCCCCCGACTGTGTGCAGCTGTAGAACACGCGACAGCGGATGTCGGGGCCCGGCGTGGACCCGCCGCAGGTCGTCCGAGGCACGTAGGTCAGGATCATCATCTGCGAGGGGTTGACGGAGGCGGCGTTCGACCCCTGGCGAAGCTCTTGGGTGATCCGGGCGCTCGTCGTTCGCGCCTGGTCGATCTGTGCGGCGCGCTTGTCGATTCTCGGCTGCACTCCGATGCTCGCCGTGAACACGGTCACAGCGGCGCCGATGACCACGAGGCCGAGGGACATCGCGATCAGGAGCTCCACGAGCGTGACGCCCCGCTCTGACGAAAGCGCCGGTTCCGTCCTGTCGGCGAGCCGCATCCGGATCTCCCTCAGCAGCCGGAGCTTGGGGGCGCAGTCCCGGTGGGCATCGCGGGGGCGCACTCCTTGAAGTCGTCGACCGCGTAGTGGTCGACCCACCCGGGCAGCGTGTACCCGGTCGCCTGGTTGCTGGTCTTCACCGTCGTGTTCGAGTTCGACCTGACGGTCTTGCCGGCCACCGCGCCGCAGAAGTATGAGTTCGAGGCGAACACGATGTCGGTCCGCGGTCCGTAGATGATGAAGTCCTGGTTGCAGGTCACGTTCTGGATCGTGTTGCTCGACATCGTCGCGATCGTCGGGATCGTGTCCGAGCCGACGAAGAGCATCCGCATGTTCTGGGCGCTGCCGCCGTTCACCTGGATCGAGGTGTTCGAGTCCATGTTGAGCTGCGTGGTGGCGCCCGTGTACCCGCAGTTCTCCGGCGAGTCGAAGTAGATCGTCACCTTGGCGCCGTTGGCGACGTAGATCGACGTGCCCGACTGGAGAGTGAGGCTGCACAGGCTGTAGTTACCGCCGTTCAGGGTCAGGGTGACCCCGCTGGCGCCGTTGGCCAGCGTGAGCTGCCGGGCCCCGCAGCTCGTGTCCGTCTCTCCCGCAGCGTTCCGTCCGTTGAAGCAGACGCGCCGCTGCGCGCCCTTGTTCGCCGGCGACACCGGGTTCACCGAGAAGAAGTTGCCGTTCTGGTTGTTGGTCGGGGCGTCGCCCTGGTTGACGGGTGGTAGGGACGTCACTCCCTGCGTGACCGTGGAGGATCCGGTGGTACAGGTCGCAGGGCCTCCCACAACGGTTCGCCCAGGCCCGACCTGGACGTTCCCGCACACCTCGTCGTTGCCCGCCAGGGTCACGTCTCCGTTAGTGGCGGAGTTGCCGTAAAGCTGGTCGTTCGAGTCCAGGGTGATCGAGTTGAGCCCGACGATCCCGGCCGAGGAAAACGGCGTCTGGCTCGAGGCCGAGCGAATCGTCATGTCTATCCGGCGCGTGACCCCGTCGGTGTTGCCCTGCGAGACGATCTGCGCCGTATGGGCGGGGAGCGGCGCGCCGGGTACCTGCTGGGGGAAACCCACCCTGTAGACGTAGGCCGACCCGTCAGGCAGCGTGGCCTGCTGGGTCGGGCACCACGACCACCCGGCTCCATCGGAAGCCGGTGTTTCCCCGCTGGGGAGACACTGCCCCCAGGAGTCGCCGGAGACCGTGGTCGCGTTGTAGCGGAACATCGCCTCGTGAGCCCCCGCCTCCGCTGCAGCGAACGCGTCCTTGCTCTGGAGGTCCCGGATGGTGCCGTTCTGCGCGCTGAACGACGCGAGGACCGCTGCGCTGGCCACAGCGAACGCCGTCAGCACCATGAGGAGCACCACTGGCAGGGTGAACCCCCCGTCGTGCTTCGTACGGGCAAGCAGCCCGCGGCATCCATTCCGCATGGTCATCCCATAGACAGATCGGCCTGCGGGGTCGCCGCTTGAGATTCTGGCGGGCATGCCAAACAGCCGTTTATGCGGCCAGAACGCGCGAAGGGCGGGCCCGAGGGCCCGCCCTTCCGCAGTTCGCGTCGGCCAGCTTGGCTGACCGTGCACGCTGAGACTTACTGGCCCCAGGTGCCGTTGACGCAGGACCCACCGTTCGGGGTGCAGGTGCGGGTCTTCGCGCCGGTGGTCGGGTCACGCGTGAGCGTGAAGTCCCGGCCGCCACCAGCAGTGGAGTGCACCTTGAGCGTGTATCCCGTGCCGCTACCGGTGACGGTGGTGGTCAGGGTGCTCTGGAAATCGTTCACCGCGGGCTCGATGGCGATCAGTGCGGCATTGTCCATGCCGGTGTAATCGTGAGTTGCGCTTTGGACCGCGTACGTCTCGGCGGCGGTCTCAGCCGTGCGGACGTTCGCGATCGCCTTGCTGTCCTGGCCCTTCTGGGCCTGGTTCAGGAACGCCGGAATGGCGATCGCGGCCAGGATGCCCAGAATGAGCATGACGACCAGGAGCTCGATGAGCGTGAAGCCCGATTCCTCCTGGGCCAACCTCTGACGGAGCTTGAGGAGCATTTAGAACCCTCCTTGGATTCCCTTCCTATTCCGCCAGGGCCCCAGACAATGCCGGTCCGGTGTCTGCTTGTGACCCGACGGCAACCCGGCTGACTCTTAATCGAGCCCCGTGGCTTTGCGCCCTCGCCTCGCGACGAGTTTGCCTTTATGCGCCGGAGCACTGGCCTTTACGTCCCCCCTCATCGGCGGTGCCCACCCGATCTTTAGGTAGGGGGTACATAAGTCCACGGATAGGGGACAGACCCCATCCGGGGTATGGGTCAGACGTCCAGTTCGACCGGGACGATCTCGACCGTCAGGGTGCGCTCGCCGCGGATCAGGTGCGTCGGCAGCGGACGGCCGATCGACTCCGCGACCATCAGGCGCTGCAGCTCGCCGACGTCGGTCATCGAACGTCCGTCCACCTCGACGATCAGATCCTCCGGGCGCAGGCCGGCGCGCTCGGCGGGGCTCCCCTCCACCACCTCGACGACCTCGACCGCCGAGCCACCGCCGTCGGGGGCGAATCGCGGCGGCAGCGGTCGCGCGCCGCCGACGATGCCGATGAAGGCGCGGCGCACTCGCCCCTCCCCCATCAGCTCCGCGACGATGCGCCGGGTGGCGTCGTTGATCGGGACGGCGAGCCCGAGGCCCACGCCCGCGACCGCGGTGTTGATGCCGACCACGCGGCCAAGCCCGTCAGCGAGCGCCCCGCCGGAGTTGCCCGGGTTGAGCGCCGCGTCCGTCTGGATCACGTTCTCGACCAGCCGTACGGTCGAACGGGAGCGAGTCGGCAGCGCGCGGCCCAGCGCCGACACGACGCCGGCGGTCACCGAGCCGTGGAAGCCGAGTGGGCTGCCGATCGCGACCACGAGCTGGCCGACGTGCAGCGCGTCGGCGTCGCCGAGCTCGGCCGTCTCCAGGTTGCCCGCCTCCGCCCGGAGTACCGCGAGGTCCGACAGCGGATCGGTGCCGATCACCTCGGCGGCGAACGAGCGACCGTCGGGGAACGCCGCCTGCGCCTTGCCGTCCATCCCTTCGACGACGTGGGCGGAAGTGAGCAGGTAGCCGTCGGGGGTGATGACGACTCCGCTGCCGCCACCCTCGGCGCGGCCCCGTCGCGTCCGCCGGCCCACCCGGAGGTTCGCGACCGAGTCCCTCAGACGCTCGGCGACCGACGTAACCGTCCGCGAGTAGGCGTCGAGCGCCTCGGCATCCGGAAGTGCCTCGCTCGGCTCGGCGGGCTGTGACCCGTCAACCGCGCCCTCGATCAGTCGCAGCCGACTCATAGGGCCAAATTAGCAACGTCCTCTCGCGCTCAGCCGTGCCTGTTAGCGGCGCTCCACGTGTCGAGGTAGGCCTGGGCTGACCGGAACAGCAACCGCATCGCCTTGTCGCCGCGCGGCTCCTGCTGAGTGTCGGCAAGCAGGTCCGGCACCAGTCCGTAGTGGGCGACGCCGTCCGTGTTCAGGTCGAAGGTGCGCTCGCCGGTTTGCTCGCGCGCGAACTCGACGTTGCCCATGTAGGAGTGGAACGGGTACTCGAGCGGGTTCGTGGCGGCGTCCGACGGTGTCCCGGGCAGCTCGGAGAACCCGCCCGTGTCGCTGCCGAGCCCGACGCCGAAGTAGTGGCTCGGGCTCTTCTCACGGCGGAACTTCAGGATCGTGTCGGCGAGCTGCGCCGGGTCGTCCAGCCTCGCGGTGGCAAAGCCCCCGATCGCGTAGAGGCGCTGGAGGTCTGACTTCGTCCAGAAGCCGCCGGTGTCGGTGTGGCTGGAGACGAGCGGATAGTCGTGTGCCTCAGCGATCTTCATCACCGCGAGCCGCGCCCGCTCGCTCATGTGGTCCACCTCGATCAGCATGTGGTTGGCCATCATGCGGCGGACCAGGTAGTGCCCCAGGTCCGTGAGGCCCTTGGCATTGCACTGCTTACCGGCCGGATAGTCCGGGATCGGGACGCCCAGGACCTTCTTCGCGTCCGGGAAGAACTGCGACAGGAACTTCAGGATCGGCAGCCCGAGCGTGCTCACCTCCTCGCCCTGGCCCTTCTCGGGACAGGGCCCGGTCGTGAAGTACTCGCCGGTCTGCAGCGCCTCGAGGATCCCGATGAACGACCCGCGGGCACCGCCCTCGAGCGCCGCGCCCGCGAACGAGTTGTCCACCCAGTGGGCGATGAACATGCTCCGGACGCCCAGCTTCTTGTACTGCTCGATGCCGCGGTCGACATCGGCCTTCGTGCACTTGGGCTGGTCCATGAACTCGCTGCAGTTGAAGAGGTTGGACGACTCGATCCCGATGATCACCGCGAGCTTGCCCTGCTTGATCACCTGCTTGGCCTGGCCCGGCGTGCGGACGATCCGGAACCAGCCCTTGCCCGGCCCGCCGCTCTGCGCGTCGACGTAGCGCTCGAGCTTCTTCAGCCGCTTGATCTCGAGCTTGATCGTCGCGGTCTCGTTGCACGAGTGCGCGCGGCGCGGCTCGAGCTTGCAGAGCGGCGCGTCCTCGACGGTCTGCGCGACGACGAGGCGCTCCCCGGCCTTCCAGGCCCGCTTCAGCCACATGTAATAGGTCTGCTGATGGGTGATCGTGTCGTGCACCGGCCAGCCCGCGAACGTCGGCCACCCGTGGACGTCGTGGGTCCCAAACGGACTGCCGCTTCGAAGCAGGTTGCCGGTGACGTCGAGGCTGCCGTCCGGCCCGTGGTTCTTCGCGTCCCCGCCCAGCGCGCGCGTCACCCCGAAGGGGGCGAAGGCCCGCCCGTCGATCACGCGGCCGCCGGCGCGCATGTCGGAGGTGATGTGGACGTGCGCGTCGACGAAGCCCTTCACGGTCCCGTTCGCCGTGGTGCCCTGGAACGACTTGCCGGAGGCATCGGCCTTGGCCTCCGGGTATCGCTTGCACCCTTGGGCGCGCTCGACGAAGAACGGCATTGCGGCGTCGGGTGGCTTGAGACGCAGTTCACCGCTCTTGGACAGACCCAGGCGACGCCCCTTCTGGGTCGATGCGATCTCGAACGTGCCATGTGGTGCGCGCTTCGGTGCCCACTCCGCGCGTTTATCCGGGTGCCGAGAGCGAACGACGGTCCCGTGAGCCCCAGCGGCCATGAGCTCTCCGTCCTGGTCGTAGAGGAGATAGGCCCCGAGGCGAGTCGGCTTCAGGTAGAAGGCCGCTTGACGCCCTTTCGGATCAAGGGTCACGCTGTAGCGGCCGTCGACCGCGTCTACGAATTTGCCGCTGCCGGCCGACCGAAGAGCCCAGCAGCGATTGGCGAGCGTGAATCGTGTCGGGCCCCCGCCGCCACCGAACGCCAGCGCCGCACCGGCCAGTTGCGTGCCCAAGGCCCCTACCGCGGCCACCACGACGACGCCCGCCAGGGGCACCCGTGCCACGCGGATTCTCTTCATACGCCCGACGCCGATCAAATCCCTCCAGATCGTGTGGTCAGACTGTAAGAGATCGGACTCATCGAATTGGCCATTGACAGCTCTCGACCAGGTCGACTACTGTCGGATCACGTACTCGTCCAGGCTGAGAGATGTATCGATGAGGCTCACCAATCGCTTGCTGGTCCCGCTGGTGAGCTCCGTGGCGCTCTCGATCGTGGTGCTCGGCGTCCTCGCGACCACGAGTCGGGCGACCTTTCCGGGAGCCAACGGTCCGATCGCGTTCACGCAGAACGCGCAGATCTTCACGATGAACGCCAACGGCAGCGGCAAGGTCCAGCTCGCGGCCGATCATCGGAACCTCGCACCTTCGTTCTCGGCGAACGGCGCACGGATCGTGTTCGCACACGGATTCCGCCCCGCTAACTCGAGCATCGAGATCATGACTGCCAGCGGCACCAATCGGCGTGCGGTGATCCAGGGCGGCTCCCCCACCGATCCATCCTTCTCCCCGGGCGGCACCCGGATCGTCTTCACGCGCCTCGCCAAGGCGGGCGTGTTCGTCGCTCACGCCGATGGAGCACAGGTGCGAAAGCTCGGCACGGGGCGTGGCTGCGATTCGAATGCGTCCTTCTCCCCCAGCGGCAAGTTCATCGTCTTCGAGCGCCTAGTTCCGTGTAGCGGCGGAACGCCCGAGATCGACATCATGCATTCGGACGGCACGCACAGGCGGGGCCTGGTGGTCAACCGCTCCGAGAACTCCGATCCCTCGTTCGCTCCCGGCGGCAAGCGGGTGCTCTTCGTCGCACGACACCGCAGCAACGCCGACGTCACCGACATACGGGCGATCGGAATCAACGGCAAGGGCCGGCAGGTGATCGCCACGGGGCCGGGATCCAAGCTCGAGTATGGCTCACCCAGCTACTCACCCGACGCCTCGCAGATCGCGTTCACGGGAAGCGACCTGAGTAACCCCGAGGGCGGTTATTCGAGGGACGTGTTCGTGATGAAAGCCAACGGCACCGGCCAGCATCAGATCACCCACTCGGGGACGGCGTTCGCCTCCGACTGGGGCCCCGCATCGCCCTGACCGCGCTTACGCGAGCCGGCCAGTCCTACGGCGTCAGGACGACGCGACCGAACGCCTGGCGGCTTTCGATGTAGGCGTGCGCCTCCGCGGCCTCGGAGAGCGGGAACGTCCTGTCGATCTCGACCCGTAGCTCGCCGCTCCCAACCCGCTCGAGCAGGCCCTCGATCATCGCGTGAACGCGGGGATACTCGGTCATCAGCGCCCCGCCGAGGAAGACGCCGCGGAGGGTGTTGTTCTGAGCCCACAGCTCCTTCGCCTCGATCGCGGAGCCGCCGCGACCCGCCACCCCAACGCTGACGAGCGTCCCGCGGTATGCGAGCGCGGCGATGCTGTCGACGAGGTTCTGGCCGCCGACCGAGTCGAGGATCACGTCGGCACCCCGTCCATCGGTCAGCTCGCGCGTTCGCTCGACGAAGTTCTCGTTGGCGTAGTTGATCCCGTGGTCGAGCCCGAACTCCTTCAGCCGCTCGAGCTTCTCGTCGTTGGACGCGGTCGAGATCACGATCGCGCCAGCTTGCTTGGCCAGCTGAATCGCGGCCATCCCGACGCCTCCCGCACCTGCGTGGATCAGCGCGGTCTGCCCCGCCTCCAGGTTCGCGGCGGTGAACAGGCACTCCTGGGCGGTCCCGAACGCGACCGGGACGCACGCGGCCGGAGCGGCGTCCAGCCCATCCGGGATCGGCCAGGTGGAGATGGCGGGGACAGCCCGCTTGGACGCGTGCGAGCCGGCCATGTTCAAGGTCACGACCCGGTCGCCGACCGCCGGCTGCTCGACGCCGGCACCGACCTCGACGACCGTGCCCGCCGCGAGGTAACCCACGACGTGAGGGACCGCCGGTGGCGGGGACCCGGCGCGGGCCAGCAGGTCTCCGCCCTCGATGCTGATCGCCTCGACGTCGATCACCACACAGCCGTCCGGGCACTCGGGATCGGGCACGTCCTCGTACCGCAGCACATCCGGGCCGCCGTTCTCGTGGATCACCGCCGCCTTCATCTGGGCGCGACTCTAACCGCTCGCGAGGCGACGTCTGGACGCCGCGAGTGATATCCGTTGGGGTATGAGGATGCGCGCCGCCGTCCTGGAGGAGTTCGGCGAGCCCCTCGCGATCGAGGAGCTCGAGCTCACCGAGCCCAAGGAGGGCGAGGCGCTGGTGCGCCTCGTCGCGTGCGGTGTCTGCCACACGGACCTCTACACGGCATCGGGCGTCGACCCGTCCGGGTACGCGCCGACGGTCCTCGGACACGAGGGCGCCGGGGTCGTCGAGGCGGTCGGACCGGGCGTGGAGTCGCTCGCCGTCGGCGACCACGTCGTCACCTTGTTCTCGCCGCAGTGCCGCAAGTGCGTGCATTGCCTCGACGATCGCACCAACATCTGCCTGGCCATCCGCGAGCAGCAGGGCAAGGGCTACCTGCCCGACGGCACCACGCGGCTGCGGCGCGACGGCGAGGAGATTCGCCACTTCATGGGCACGTCGACCTTCGCCGAGTACACCGTGATGCCCGAGATCGCGCTGGCGAAGGTGAACCCGGAGGCGCCGCTCGATCGCGCCTGCCTGTTCGCCTGCGGCCTCTCGACCGGGCTCGGTGCCGCGATCAACACCGCCAAGGTTCGCGAGGGATCGACCTGCGTCGTCTTCGGCGCCGGCATGGTGGGCCTCGGCGCCGTCGCCGGCTGCAGGCTGCAGGGCGCCGAGCGGATCATCTGCGTCGACCTCTCCGAGGACCGCCTCGAGCTCGCTCGCGGCCAGGGCGCGACTGAGACGATGATCGGCGGCGAGGACACGGTCGAGCGGATCGTCGACGAGACCGGCGGCTTCGGCGCCGACTACACCTTCGAGGCGACGGGCAACGTCGCAGTCATGCGACAGGCGGTCGAGTCCGCCCGCATGGGCTGGGGCCTCGCCACCGTCGCGGGAGTCGCGGGAAAGGGCGAGACCCTGGACATCGTTCCTCGCCTCCTGATCACCGGCCGGCGGGTGGCGGGCTCGTCATTCGGCGGCGTCAAGGGTCGTGACGGCGTGCCGGAGTTCGTCGACCGCTACCTGGCCGGGGAGATCGACGTCGATCCGTTCATCTCGCATCGAATCGCGCTCGACGACGTCAATCGCGGCTTCGAGCTGATGGAGGCCCAGGACGGCATCCGGTCCGTGATCGAGTTCGGCTGAATGGGCATGGTCATCCAACGGGTGGAACAGGGCGAGTGGCTCTCAAACGCGTATCTGATCGTCGATGAGATCGGCGGGACGGGCGTGCTGGTGGACTCCAACGGCGTCACCGACCCGCTGTGCGAGCGCGCCGAGCGCGAGGGCACCGACATCACCCACGTGCTGCTCACCCATCACCACTGGGATCACGTGTTCGACGTCGAGCAGCTCGCCGAGCGCTTCTCCGTCCCGGTGCTCGCCCACGAGCTCACGGCCGAGCAGCTCGAGGGCAAGGTTGACGAGACCTTCACCGACGGCGACGTGATCGAGACCGGCGACCTGCAGATCAGGGTCATCCACACGCCCGGGCACTGCGCCGACCACTGCGCGCTCGACTTCAACGGGACCGATTGCCTGACCGCGGACGTCATCTTCAAGGGCACGGTCGGCGGCACACGGGCGCCTGGCGCGACCGGGTTCGAGGATCTGAAGACCTCGATCATGGACAAGCTGATGACGCTGCCACCGGAGACGCGAATCCATCCCGGGCACCGCGAGCCCTCGACGATCGCCGCCGAGTGGGAGCAAAACCCGTTCGTGCGGATCTGGCGCGGGCTCGACCCGGAGGGATCGAGCCCGTGCTCGATCGGCCCGGCCGACGCAGAGGAGCGCGAGCCGGCAACGCTGATCCTCTGGGCCCCCGACTACGACGGCGGCAACAAGGCCTGGGTCCGGTTCGAGGACGGCTCCGACGCGATCGTCGGCGGCTCGCAGGTGAAGCGCGACTAACATCGATGCCGCGCGCGCGGACCTCCGTGACGTGTCGCAGAGCAATCCCGATCCCGGAGGCGATCTCATGTCTGACACCAGCACTGACGCCGTAGTCGGAGAGATGAACGAGGAGGACGGCGGTGGCTGCCCGGTCGCGCACGCGCCGGCCCCGACCTACGGTCCCGGAAACCGAGACTGGTGGCCGAACCAGCTGAACTTGAAGATCCTCGCCAAGAACCCCGCGGAGGCCAATCCGATGGGCGAGGAGTTCAACTACGCCGAGGCGTTCGAGAGCCTCGATCTCGACGCCCTGAAGCGGGACATCGAGGAGGTGTTGACAACCTCCCAGGACTGGTGGCCGGCCGACTACGGCCACTACGGCCCGTTGATCATCCGGATGGCGTGGCACGGCGCGGGCACCTACCGGATCAGCGACGGTCGCGGCGGCGCCGGGGAAGGGCAGCAGCGCTTCGCACCCCTCAACAGTTGGCCGGACAACGCGAACCTCGACAAGGCTCGAAGGCTGCTGTGGCCGGTCAAGCGCAAGTACGGCCGCAACCTCTCCTGGGGGGACCTGATGGTCCTCGCCGGCAACGTCGCCCTGGAATCGATGGGCTTCGAGACCTTCGGCTTCGGCGGCGGCCGGGAGGACGTCTGGGAGCCGGACGAGGACGTCTACTGGGGCTCCGAGACCACCTGGCTCGGCGACGAGCGCTACACGGGCGAGCGCCAGCTCGAGAATCCGCTGGCCGCCGTCCAGATGGGGCTCATATACGTCAACCCGGAGGGCCCCAACGGCAACCCGGACCCCCTCGCCGCGGCCACCGACATCCGCGAGACGTTCCGGCGCATGGCGATGAACGACGAGGAGACGGTGGCGCTGATCGTCGGCGGGCACACGTTCGGCAAGACCCACGGCGCGGCGGACCCGGACAAGTACGTCGGCCCCGAGCCGGAGGGCGCTCCGCTCGAGGAGCAGGGCCTCGGCTGGCGGAACGCCTACAACACCGGCAACGGCACGAACGCGATCACGAGCGGCCTCGAGGGCGCATGGACGAACACCCCGGTCGCCTGGGACAACAGCTTCCTCGAGATCCTCTTCGGCAACGAGTGGGAGCTGTCGAAGAGCCCGGCCGGCGCGCACCAGTACAAGCCGAAGCGCGCCGAGAGCAACGTTCCCGACGCCCAGGATCCCTCGGTGAAGCACACGCCGACGATGCTGACGACCGACCTCTCGCTGCGCCTCGATCCGGTCTATGAGCCGATCTCGCGGCGCTTCCTCGAGCATCCGGAGGAGCTCAAGGACGCCTTCGCGCGGGCGTGGTTCAAGCTCACCCACCGCGACATGGGGCCCCTCGCTCGCTACCTCGGCCCGGAGGTCCCGACCGAGGAGCTCCTGTGGCAGGACCCAGTTCCCGAGGTGACGCACGAGCTGATCGGAGCCGAGGACACCGCCTCGCTCAAGGAGCGAATCCTCGCCTCCGGGCCGTCCGTCTCCCAGCTGGTCTCTGCCGCTTGGGCGTCGGCATCGACATTCCGCGGCAGCGACAAGCGGGGCGGCGCCAACGGCGCCCGCATCCGCCTCGAGCCCCAGAAGGGTTGGGAGGTCAACGACCCCGACGACCTGGCGAAGGTGCTCAGCACCCTGGAGGAGATCCGGGGGGACTTCAACGACGCCCAGCAGGGCGACAAGCAGGTCTCGCTCGCCGACCTGATCGTGCTCGGCGGCTGCGCGGCCGTCGAGCAGGCGGCGAGGAACGCCGGCCACGAGGTGGAGGTCCCCTTCACTCCGGGACGAACCGACGCCTCGCAGGAGCAGACCGACGTGGAGGCATTCGCCGTGCTCGAGCCGACCACGGACGGGTTCCGCAACTTCACCGGGAACGGCCACCGGCTTCCGGCCGAGGTCCTGCTGGTCGATCGCGCGAACCTGCTCACGCTGACCGCCCCCGAAATGACGGTTCTCGTCGGCGGCCTGCGCGTTCTCGGCGCCAACGCAAAGGGATCCCCCATCGGCGTGTTGACCGGGACGCCCGAGTCGCTGACGAACGACTTCTTCGTCAACCTGCTCGACCTCGCCAGCGCGTGGAAGCCGACGTCGGAGGAGTCGGAGACCTTCGAGGCTCGCGACGTCGCCACCGGCGAAGTGAAGTGGACCGGCAGCCGTGTCGACCTGGTCTTCGGCTCGAACTCCGAGCTGCGCGCGCTCGCGGAGGTCTATGCGAGCGACGACGCGCGGGAGAAGTTCGTGCATGACTTCGTCGCCGCGTGGGCCAAGGTGATGAACCTCGACCGGTTCGACCGGGACTGACCAGCAGCCCGCACCAAGGGATTGACGCTGCCGGTGGTAGCGTTGCCACGAATCGCAAAACGCCAACCGGAGAGGGGTCGCGATGAGTGAAACGCTTACGGGAACGTGCCTGTGCGGGAACGTCGAGTACGAGCTTGACGATCCCGTGGCACTGGGCTATTGCCACTGCAGTCGCTGCCAGCGGTGGACCGGCTCGAGCCTTGCAGGCGTGGTCGTGGCGAAGGAGAACTTCAGGTTCACCAAGGGCGACGACCTGGTCAGACATACACGAGCGAGCTCGCGCCCCGCAACTTCTGCAGCAACTGCGGGTCCAGCATCTTCGACGACCTCGGCGATGTGTACTTCGTCGCCGCGGGACTGATGCCCGACCTCGATCTCGAGCCTAGTTTTCACCAGCAGGTCGCGTACAAGGCCAGCTGGCATCAGATCGGCGACGACGCGCCGCAGTTCGCGGAGATGCCGCCGGGCTGACACGAACCCGCATCGGCAACGCCGCGTAGCAGACCCGCGTCGTCAGTCTTCAAGTAGACGCTTGAGCGCCTGGAGCTGATTCCGAACGTCGCGGCGGACACCGCGCTCAAACGTCCGGTGGAGGAATCGCGGCAGCCGTTTCCACTCGAACTCGCTGATCTGCGTGAAGCGGGTGCCCGTATCTGTCACCTGGAGCCGATACTCGACCTCGAAGGTGGAGGCCTCGTCCTCTTCCCGCAGCTTTAACCGTTGCGGCGGCACCACCTCCAGCTGTTCGACCACCATCTCCATCGGGGGCCGAAGAGGAACGGGCTTGTGGGTGACGGTCCATCGATCCTCGCCCGATGCCTTCACCGACTTGACCTTGGTGCACCAGCGCGGATCGTTGAGTGGGTCGACGACCGTGTCCCACACGTCCTGCGGCGAGCGAGCGATCTCGATTGACTCCTCGATGCGGATCGAGGGAGAGTAGACGCCCGCCGGCGAGCCTATGACAGACACTCCCTCGCGCCACGGGGTCCCCGAGCCGTTGTGGCGCGGCTTCTGCTTTTCGCGCAAAGCAGAGTGCGAGAACCCCCAGCCTGGCGATTCGGCGGGTCGCTAGCGCAGATCGAATTGAAGTCGGGAGCCGTTCCAGAACATCCTGCCCGCAACGCCGTCGAACTGGCGGGAGCCGCCGAAGACCTGCAGGTACTTGTCCCCATGGTGGATCTCGCCCCGTGCCCGGATGTATCCCTTGCCGCCGATCTTCCCGTTCAGGTGAACGAGCGCACTGCATTTGAGCGTTCCCCCGTCATGCTTCGCACGGCACCGCAAACGGTCGCGACCGACCCGGCTCTGGCGGTCGTGGGGGTCGCGGAGCGTGTCCTGTCGCACAAACCGGTTCGGGCTTATGTCGTGACCCGTCCTGTACTTCTGGTGCACGTAGAAGTGCGGGTCAAACGCGAACGCCGAGGTGGCGACAGGGCCGCGCCCAACCCCACAACGACTGTGGCCAGCATGAGCTTTCGCATGGCGCTCCTCCCTTGTCCCATCGACAGGTTCATGTCCAGCTAGATGCGGACGTTACGCGATGGGACCTGGGGCGACAAGGTGCGCTTCTGTCTTTCGCGCAAAGCAGAAGTGGACGAGCGAGTCACGTCGTCACGTGGCCGTGGTGATCGATGTGAAAGCGGAGCTTGGCGGGCGTCCGGTCGCGCTTTCCGTTGCTGGCGATGGCGTAGACCTTGAAGACGTGGTCACCGGCACTGAGGTGTTGATAGGTCACTTCTCCATACCGGTGCTGCTGATAGGACTGATGGTCGAGCTTTGTGCGGAAGCTGTAGCGGGGGATGCTGCCAACGCCCTTGAAGCCAATGTCCACCCGGTGCCGGGCACCGTGCCCACGTTCCTCTATTCCGGTGATCTTCGTCTTCGGTCGCGCGGAGATGTGGACCGTCTTGCTGTTGTCTGCTTGACAGCCCGGAGTCGCGGGGACCCGGGCGTAGAAGTGGCCGGGGTGAAGGTCGTAACTCCGAGTTTTCCACTTGTACTTGTCGAAGGACTTGGACGCCGTCGCCTGATCCACTTTGCGATCTCGCTGAGGGTTCTGCTTCTTCCCCTTCTCCTTGAAAAGCTCCACCCTGCGACCGTCCGCACATTTAGCGGGCTTGGGGCTGAACACGAAGCCGCGGAACCCGCTGTTCTGAAAGGCGTGGAGGGTGACGCCCGAGGGAGTCTTCGCGCTCGCCGCACTCGGCAGAGCGAGCGCTCCGCACGCGCCTGCCAGCGCCACCGTCGCCAGGAGCTTGGTTCTGGTTCCCATGCCATGCCTCCTCTGAAATCCGCCGATCAGCAGTGTGAACACTGCTTGGCAGCGAGAGTAGCGGCCCGAGCGTCTTCCACGCTTCGGCTACCTGACTTCTGCTTTCGCGTGAAAGCAGAAG